>JAFGKT010000020.1 GCA_016928435.1 Sedimentisphaerales bacterium
ATTTCTCCAGGGATTGGCGCATTCGGCTTATGAATTCAACCAGTTCTTTTTTGCCATGGTCGGGGCTGTTTAGATGCTCCTCGATAATTCTGACCACGGCTGACCCCACAAACATACCGTCGGCACCGGCGGCGGCTAATTCCTTACAATGCTCCGGTGTACTAACGCCAAAACCAACGCAAACCGGCGTATCTGTCATTTGCTTCAATGATTGGATTAGAGGCCCGATGGCAGTGCTTAGCTGGGCTCGTTCGCCGGTAACGCCCAGCACGGCAACGGTGTAAATCAAGCCGGTGCATTTCTGAGCGATCAGTTTTTTACGCTGCTCGGTCGTATTAGGAGTGACCATATACACCGACTCCAAGCCGTTAGCATGAACCAATTGCTCCACTTCTTCGGCATCGTCAATACACAAATCCGCTATTAGCACGCTGTTGACTCCCGCGGCCGCGGCGTCGCGATAAAACCGTTCCTTGCCATAGTAGCAGATCAAATTGTAGTACATCAGCAAGCCGATCGGCACATCGCAGGCATCGCGAATCTCACGGATCATTTCGAACGCCTGCGCGCAAGTTACACCTTGCTCCAAAGCGCGGATATCCGCTGCTTGGATGGTCGGGCCGTCAGCAATTGGATCGCTGAATGGTATCCCCAGTTCCAGGGCGTCGGCGCCGGCTGCCACCGCGGCCTTTATCAACTCGACCGATGCTGATGGGTTGGGATCGCCCAGAACAAAAAACGGTATCAACTGAGCCCGATCCCGCTTGGCAAATATATCTTTGTATGTTTTCATATGTAATGTTACTCCGAGTGCGATTTCGCACTTTTTCTTGAGTTGCATTATCGGGTTTCGCAGCGTAAGTGCCTGCTCGGACGTAAAAGACTGCGAAAGTTAACTCCGAGGAAGACCTATTGGGCGGCTTCGGGCCGATACTTTATAAACGCGTCCACGTCCTTATCCCCCCTACCGCTGAGATTTATCACGATGATATCATCGGCGTTGAACTTTCCAGCCTGACTTATAACCCAAGCCACAGCATGGGCACTCTCGAAAGCCGGGAATATGCCTTCGGCACGGCTGAGATACAAAAACGTATCCAACACCTCGTCATCGGTGGCGCCTACGTATTCGGCCCGGCCGATATCTTTGAGCAGGCTATGTTCAGGCCCAACGCCGGGGTAATCCAAACCCGCACTTACCGAATGCGACTCAATCACCTGGCCGTTCTCATCCTGCAGCAAATACGATTTGGCGCCGTGCAGAACACCTATCTTGCCTTTTTGCAGGGTACAGGCGTGTTTGCCGCTGTCCAATCCATAACCCGCGGCCTCAACGCCCACCAAGCGCACATCTTTATCGTCGATAAAAGCGGCAAACATACCAATGGCGTTGCTGCCTCCGCCGACACACGCGGTTACCACGTTGGGCAAACGGCCGAATCGCTCCAAACATTCCCGCCTGGTCTCATCGCCGATGATTCTCTGAAAATGCCTTACCACAGTCGGATAAGGATGCGGGCCGGCGGCGGTACCAAAAACATAAAATGTATCGTCAACGTGCGACGTCCAGTATCGCAGCGCTTCGTTAATGGCGTCCTTCAATGTGCCGCTGGCGCCTGTTACGGGAATGACCTCCGCGCCCATGATTTTCATCTTTTGCACATTGGGCATTTGGCGTTCGATGTCGGTAACGCCCATGAAGATTTTCACCTCCATGCCCATCAGCGCGCCGATGGTGGCGGTGGCTAGGCCGTGCTGGCCGGCGCCGGTCTCTGCGATCAGTTTTCGCTTGCCCATGTATTTTGCCAACAAGCCTTGACCGAGAGTATTGTTAAGCTTGTGCGCTCCGCCGTGCATCAGATCTTCGCGTTTGAGAAGGACCTCGGCGCCGACTCGCTTGCTGATCGCTTCGCTGCGATAAAGCGGCGTAGGACGGCCGGCGTAGTCTTTCAGCAGTACCGCCAACTCACGACAAAAGCCTTCGTCATCGCGGTATCGCTCGAACGCCTGTTCCATCTCTTCCAGTACCGGCATCAAGACTTCCGGTACATAATAACCGCCAAACTGACCGTAACGTCCTTGATTCTTCATAATTACATCTCGCTTTTTCGCCGCCGCACCCTATCGGCAGTTTCACCAAAGTTACACAAAAAAAACGGCCTGACGTTCGCACATCAGACCGTTTATTTCAATTCCAGAGAAAGTACGCAGAAATACTCACTGGCCGGGCCCGACGTACTGCCGACTGCGCCACCACCAAGAGTACCAAATATTTGCAGCGTTTTTCATCGCTATCCTGCCAATTCTCTGTCCAAACAGTTCAATAAAAAGCAATTGTACGCAAAACCACAATGGTTTGTCAACGCAAATTTTGGCCTGGGGCAACGGCGGCCTTAGCTGTTGGCCGAGGCGAAATCACCCATGAACGCCACCACATCCTTGACCGCGTCTAGGCCGTTGGCGTTGTAAATGCTGATCCGGATGCCGCCGACGCTGCGATGGCCCTTCATGCCGACAAACCCGGCGGCCAAACCATCAGCGACGAATTTCTTCTCTAGATCCTCATTGGGCAAACGGAACACCACGTTCATCTGCGAACGATCTTCGGCAGGAATATTGTTCTTGTAGAAGCCGTTGGAGTTGTCGATTGCGCCATAGAGCATCTTCGCCTTGGCGTTGTTTTCTTTTTCCATGGCTGGGACGCCGCCCTTGGCCTTGAGCCAATTCAGCACCTTATTGACCATATAAATCGGGAAGGTCGGCGCGGTGTTATACAATGAATTTTTCTCAGCGTGGGTTTTGTAGCTGAGCATAGTAGGCAAACCGGAAGCACAACGTTCGAGAACATCCTTGCGAATGATGACCAAAGCCAGCCCGGCCGGGCCTAGGTTCTTCTGGGCACCGGCATATATAATGCCAAAAGGCTTGGGGTCAAACGTGTGCGACATAATATCGCTGGACATATCAGCCACGATAGGCACAGCGCCGGTGTTGGGGAATTGGCGGTACTGGGTGCCGAAAATTGTGTTGTTGCTGGTTATGTGACAATAGGAGGCTTTCGGATCAAGGTCCAATTGGTCCTGCTTGGGAATCGAACGGAAAATGCCGTCTTCTTCCGTCGTGGCCGCGACGCGCGCTTTGCCGATTATCTTGGCTTCTTTGATCGCTTTTTGACTCCAGGCACCGGTCAATACATAATCCGCTGACTGATCCTTACCCAAAAGATTCATCGGCACCATAGCAAATTGCAAACTAGCGCCACCCTGCAGCAGCAATACCTCAAAATCGTCTCCCAGCCCCATAAGTTCTTTCACTAACGCAATCGTTTCGCAGTGAACCGCATCGTACTTTTTGTCCCGATGCGAAATCGCCATGACACTAATGCCCGTCCCTTGGAAATCGAGCAACTCGTCCTGAGCTATTTTGAGAGCTTCCTGCGGAATCGCCGCCGGACCAGCATAGAAATTATACACGCGTGCCATCTATTATCTCCTATAAAACAGAATTCGTCCGCACAACATCTACTTTACTTTATGAGCAAACCGCCATGCCGTCTTTATTGACAGTCTGCAATACGTTCAAAACCAAACCGGAGAATATCTTGGGATAGAAGAACGTGGATTTCTGCGGCATTTTCTCCCCGGCCGCGGCCACCGCTTCCACTTCCTCTATACGGGTCGGATTAACAAAGAACAATGCCTGACATTGGCCGCTATCCACTCGATCAATAGCGTGCGCCGTTGCCTCACCAAAGTCCTTGATGTATTCCACATGACTCTCGGCGGTCAACGCTTCTTCGCCAATTCCCAACTGCTGTTCGAGAATCAGTTTGTGCAATATAGAAACATCCAACTTACGCCACGCTTCGCTGTAGTTTGGCGCGACTGTTTTCATCGAATCGACATCGCGCAAAGTAGCCACATAGAACGCGCCATCATCGAAATACGCGCCGAAGGCGTGTTCATGGCTCTCGAACTCGTGCGCCATCGCGGCCAACATGGCTTTGCGTTTCTCCTGCTTTTCAACCATGTCCGTGAACTCCAAACGCGCCACGTCAAAATTCTCCTGCAACTGCCCTACCAACTTAGCTGCGCTGAAGTTTTCAACGTTACTCACCAACCGATGGGTGGGCAATACGAGCAAGCCTTCGTTGTGCGTATTGACAAACGTCATCATCTGGTGAGCCGCGGCTGGGTTTTTGGTTTCATCGTAGTAGTTCAGAGCGGTCTCGTAACGATGATGGCCGTCAGCGATAAACACACTGTGCTTGGCCATCTCGGTTTGAACCGTCGCGATATCGTTCTTGTCGGTAATCGCGAACAAACAGTGAGTCACGCCGTCGTCATCTTGATAGACCAGTAAGGCATTACCTTGGCACGCTCGAGCCAGAATTTTATCGATCGCACAGGTTGGATCATCATAAAGCATGAAAATCTGCCCGATCTGAGTTTTCGTAGCCCGCATCAGATTCAAACGGTCAGCCTTCGGTCCAGCCAAGGTCTGCTCGTGCGGTTTGATGCCCTCACCGTAGCCGCACAGTTTGCCCAAGGCCACAAAACCGGTCCGCCGATGAGGCTGTCCCGCCACCACAAAATCCTGGGCATAGACATATATAGACTCATCCTTGTCCTGCTGTAGGGCTGAACTGGCGATGAAATCCTGCAAATATTGGGCCGCCCTCGAATAAACGTCGCCCCCTGCTACGTCCGCATCCTCGGTCTTGCCTTTGGTGATTCGGACGATGTTATATGGGTTTTGCTCGTAGAGCTTGCCCTGCTCGGCAGTGTCAATCACATCGTAAGGCGGTGCAATACACCGCGCTGAGTCACCCACCACCGCACTATTGTAACGATAGCCCCTAAAAGGAATTACATCCATTTGCCACCAATTCCCTTCTGACAAAAAACTTAGGCTCACCGCTGAATCCGCTATCAGAAACAATCAAGCCCAACAAAGCCATAAACATTATCGCTTTTACTTTGCGGCGTCAACTTCTGATTCATCTCATTTCCAATCAGCCGGGAACCGGGAAATGGAGCTATATTGCACTATTTCCCCTTAAATGTCCGATAATAATAGCGACACTATAGTCAATGAGCGGTTTTTTGTACTACGACAAACAGGTACCTGAAAATGAAAGTACTACTAAACAGCAAGGAATTGGAAGGAGTCGTCCCTCAGAACGCGACTTTGGGAATGGCTCTGGCCAGTGTACAAGAGGCCGGCATCGACGATGAAAACGTCATTTCAGCCATTTGGGTTGATGATGAGCCCCTTACCGCTGAGAGACTGTCGATATGGAAAGACCGCCCCGCCACCGACTTCACTGAGGCCCGTATCGAAGCCCCCACGCGTAAAAGCTTGGTTTACAGAGGCTTGACGATGATCGCCCAGGGCCTGCGTGAAAGTACAACTCAACGCGAACAGATCGTGGACGACGTCTGCCAAGGCCAAACGAGCCAAGCCATGGACAAACTCGTGGACTACCTGCGTATCTGGAACGCTGTCCAGCAGACCATGCTCAGTGTCGGCAGGCTCATGGGGGTTGACCTGACCACCACAGAGAACAGCGGACACATGGCCGGCATACCGGATGCGGAACTGGTTTCCCAGCGTATCGGTCAATTAACCGAACAGCTCAGCGAACTCAAAACCGCTCTGGAAAACAGCGACTTGGTATTAGTGGGGGACATTCTCGATTATGAGTTCGGCGACATGACCAGCAACTGGTGCGAACTGCTCGACCAGCTCGCAGATCATTTCCAAGAATAGCTTGGGACAACTCTCAGTCGAATAGTTCCGCGAACTTACCCGCGATATCCTCGGCCCGCATTAAAGTCTCGCCAATCAGAACCCCGCTGAATCCCGCTTGGACCAAACGGTCCACATCGGCTCTTCGCTTGATTCCGCTTTCAGCCACGAGCCCTTCCTGGCCGCCAAGGTGCGCCGCCAGTTGCTCCGATGTCGCTAAGTCCACAACCATAGTTTTAAGATTGCGATTGTTTACACCCAAGAGCCGATCACCCTTTCGGGGAAAATCGCCTATCGCGCGGGCTTTTTCCAAAGACGCCAACTCATGCACTTCCAACAAAACCGTCATGCCTAACTCATTGGCTAGATCAGCTAGTTCAGCAATCTGCTGCGGCTCCAAGGCCTCGGCAATCAACAGAATCGCGTCGGCGCCGCCGGCGCGCGACTGATAAACCTGATACGGATCGATAATGAAATCTTTACGTAAAACAGGGACACTCACCCGATTCTTCACCAACGCCAAATATTCCAGTTTACCTTGAAAAAACTGTTCGTCCGTCAAAACGCTGATTGCGTTAACTCCACAGCCTTCATAGGTATCCGCTAGTTTAGCTGGGTCGAAATCCGCTCGTATCAAACCGGCTGAAGGAGACGCCTTTTTAATTTCCGCTATAACATTAATACAATGCGTTCTATCCCCGGTTAAGGTCCGATAAAAGTCACGGCACGCAGGCTGTTGATACGCAATATTGCGCATAGTCTCCAAGGAGCATTCGCGCTGTTGTGCCGCGATTTCAGCCAACTTTACGTCTATGATTTTGTCTAAGATATTGTTCATGTCCTATAATCTACTGTCCTTCGGCAATTGACGCTGACAACTTGAAAAAAAAACGAAAAAACTCATGCAACATAGCGCACACAACGCCATCGTAGCCTATAATATAATAAACAAAGTCGGCATTATCGATACATTTGCTGTAAAGGTAATAATCGTTAGTGCCCAACGACGGATGTCTTTGACCTAACCAAAGGGCAGTCGGCGGCCGAAAAGGCCGATTACCTCCACGGCTCCAAAATCCGCCAACGCCGTGGTGGGTTCGCAGAAGACTGTTGCGACCGTACAACAGAATCTATAATAGCCTCATATTCAAGGGATTACATCCTTGAATGGATAAAATGGGTCTATAGCTATGTGTTCCTGAAACAACAGACCGTCCAAACGCCACAGATTACGTGTTTTGACTTTTAAGCGAAAGTTGCATTATAAATAGTTGTAAATACCGTATTTAAGCCAGCCAACTTTGCCGGAATAATCTTCAAGCCTGCTGGCATGTTCTTTGCGACTGATTCATAGTAGCTCGTCACGAAGGCGACAAACAAGGGAGAGCAACAGGGCTCAAGCCCGAGAGAGAATTATAATCTGCCACATTGGCCAATGCCTAGGAGCATATAATGGACGAAGCAACCTTCCAAGAAAAACTCGGCGAACTCGTTAAAGAAATCGGCACCCTTCCCGTTTCCCAACGTAAGAAACTGGAGCTTCTAGCCTCACAGACCAAACAGCGCCACGCGGAGTTACGCAAGAGTGTTACCTCTCTGCAAGAGTCGCTGGACTATCTGCGCTTGAGCATTAAGTATTTGCTTTTCGATTTGGAAGCCACTCGGAGAGAAAACGCCTATCTGCGCAAAATGCTGGAAGAAAACGACAATAGTAAATAAAACAGCATGCAAGCTGTCTCGTTTGTTAAAACAGGCCTTACCTAAAATTAAAAAATTATTTAAAAAGTGCAAGGCCTTGTTAAAAACAGCGTCTCTTATGAGGCGCTGTTTTTTTGCGCACAGAAAACCAAATATCTTACCCTATCAATAACAATCCAACTTACGCTCTGAATCCAAACCTGCCTACGAATCACGTCCAACCCACACCCGTTCAAAAACCGCACGCGGTCAACCAAGCCATCCCATCAAGCCGAAACAAACCAGGCGATTGCCCAAAATAGAAATGCCAACACCAAGACGTATCAGATTGAAGCTTCGCCGTCACAAAAGACTACTGAGAGGGAAACCAACTTCGCATTACATAAAATACTAAAATATATACTGTTACATCAGACCATTCATAATATCCGCCTAAAAATCAATATCCTAGTAAATTACTAGGATATACAAGCCGCCTTTTTGCGTATATAATCACTTGTTTACAAAGTGATTCATCCTGGCAGTCGCAATCCAAACCATAGAAAAACCCAAATGAACGAAATCTCTGATAGATACCCAGGCCTGGGTTTGACCCAAACTCAGCATGTCCGGCTTTGCCCGGAAGGCATGCCGCTGGACACCCAAGTCACATTCGGGCCGATAGACGTTGCGTATGAAACTTACGGCCGACTGAACGACAACAAAGACAACGCGATCCTTGTCTGCCACGCTCTTTCCGGCGGCGCCCATGCCGCGGGATGGATGGAAGGCGCCTCGCAGCCGGGCTGGTGGGATAATATGATCGGGCCGGGCAAAGCGTTCGACACCGATAAGTACTTCGTTATTTGCGCCAATGTTCTAGGCGGATGTTACGGCACAACAGGCCCCGCAAGCATCGATCCAGAAACAGGCAAACCCTATGGACTGCGTTTTCCCGTGGTCACTGTCAGCGACATGGTGAACGTCCAAGCGCGTTTGCTGGACCATCTGGGCGTCGAAGAACTATTAACCGTAACCGGCGGATCAATGGGAGGTATGCTGGCACTGCAATGGGCTGTTTCATATCCAAAGCGTGTACGGTCCGTTATCGCCATTGCCACCACCTATCGCCATTCACCCCAGCAGATCGCCTTCAATGAGCTTACCCGCCAATCGATCATGGCAGACCCCGGCTGGAACAACGGTGATTATTATGGCGGGGAAGGCCCCCGGCTGGGCTTAGCAGTCGCCCGCATGACCGGCCACATAACTTATCTGTCCGATAAAGGCATGGAACTCAAGTTCGGCCGACGCCTGCGCGCCCGAGAAAAATACGGCTTCGATTTCTCAAAAGAATTTGAAGTTGAAACCTACCTGCAGCATCAGGGCAAATCCTTCGTTAATCGTTTTGACGCTAATTCCATGCTCTATCTGACCAAAGCCTTGGATTATTTCGACCTGTCAGACAATCACCAAGACCTTACCGAGGCTTTCAAAGGTTGCCAGGATTCGTTGTTCTTGTTGGTTGCGTTTTCGTCAGATTGGCTATATCCTGCCCAACAATTGAAGGATATTGCCCGAGCGGTACGGCGGGCCGGCGGCGATGCCACCTACTACGAAATCAACAGCGATTATGGACATGACGCCTTCTTGCTGGACTACGAAAAACAAGCTCCCTTGGTGCAGTCATTCCTGCACCGAGTGGCAACAACCGAGATCCCCAGACAACCCGGATAGTGAACCATGACCAAAAAGACTCTGCGTCGCCAGGAAATATACGATTGGATTGCCGAACGAACCATCCAGAACGGTAAGGTACTGGATATCGGTTGCGGTGACGGCGAACTGCTCGCTCAACTCGTTCAAGAGCGCCAAGTACACGGCACGGGAATAGAAATCGATGAAGACTGTGTGGTACGCGCGGTTCAGCGTGGACTTTCCGTACATCACGGTAATGTTGAAGAGGGGCTCGACCACTATGCCGACAAGAGCTTCGACTTGGTGATCATGTCGTTGACCATTCAAGAAATCAAAGACCCGCTTCATGTGCTGCAGGAAACCGCTCGCGTGGGCAAAAAAGCGATTGTGGTATTTCCCAACTTCGCTCATTGGCGCAGTCGATGGCAGTTGGCATTGGCCGGCCGAGCCCCCGTCAGCGGCACCTTGCCCCACAAATGGTACAATTCCCCGAATCTGCACTTCTGCAGCGTTCTCGACTGGGAAGAGTTCTGCCGAGAAAATGACTGGAAATGCTTGGATAGAGGCTTTTTAGCCGCCGGCCACCCCATTCGCTGGCTGCCCAATCTCCGAGCCGAAGTGGCTATGTATTTCATGGAAAAACAATAATCTACCGCTTCATAAAACGTATCATACAGCAATTATCGCCTTTGCATAGCTGCTGCGATAATTCATATTCGATATTATCGCCAAATTCCTTGGCCCAAGTCGAATACTCAGCATTGCATATTCGATCGCCGATCTGGGCGGACAGATGTTCGCGATTGGCCCTGCATAATAATTCACACCAATGACAATGATGAACGCTGATGGTGAATCCCTGCCCGTCAGCGTCTTTTTCGGTGGTGAATTCCATCCCATCCATATCCAGCTTAGCGGTGAAACACTCATAAAGCGCCTCCAACCCAGCCTTGTGGCCCAGCAGTTCTTTCAACTTCCGCGACTGAATCTTAGGCACTATCTTCCAGACCTTCTCATCCAAGTCCAGCGCCGCATCAAAACCATACGCATCTTCCACCTTCATAAACCAAAGCCCATCAACCGCTGTGTAACAACGATGCAGGTATTCGCTTTTCTGCTGATCCGAAAGTTTCTTGGCCATACTGTCACTCCCATAAAAACTCCCCAACACCCATCCTTTGTAAATCGCGCAGCAAAAACTGTCAAGTATCTCTTCAATTCTTTTATGCCGCCCCTTCAACAAAACACTACCATACTCATAAACTTGACAAATTTGAGCAAGAGGCTTATAAGTCGTTGATATGACATAGCCATTATTTGGGTTTGATTAAGGTATTTTGATGCTTAAGCGTTTTTTGAGTTATTATGGTCCGCACAAGGTTCTTTTTGGAGTTGATATCGGTTCGGCGGTTTTGCGCGCTTGTTTTATGGTTGCGATTCCGTATTTGGTGGTGCTGATGCTGGGGCAGGAGCAGCTGGAGGGTTTAGCCGTTGGGCAGGTATGGCTGCGGATTGGGCTGTTGGCGATTTTGATTGTACTGATGGCGGTAATGGAGTTTATCAACGTTAATTGGGGACATCGGCTGGGCACAAAGATCGAGACTGCGATGCGGCGGGACCTATTCGCGCACCTGCAGAAGTTATCGTTTAGGTATTTCGACAATCGCAAGACGGGGCATATAATGTCTCGGATTTCGAATGACTTGTTTACGATAAGCGAGATAGCGCACCACGGGCCGGAAGATTTTTTGCTGGCGAGTTGTATGGTGACGGGCTCGCTGGTTTTTATGTTCATTATGAACTGGCGGATGGCGTTGATTGTGGCGATACCAATGCCATTGCTTTTGCTATGGGGCGGTTCGTTTCGACTGAAACTGCGACGGGTTTTTCGAGCTGTTCGGGAACGCGTGGCGGACATCAACAGCAATGTGGAAAACGCCGTACAGGGAATTCGCGAAGTTAAGTCTCACGCGATGGAGCAATACTCGATAGACCGGTTCGGCAGTGTAAACGACGAGTTTCGTGACGCGAAGTTTCGGATGTACAACACCATGGCGGCGTTCCATTCAGGAATGATGTTCATGATGGAGTTTTACGCGGTGTTGATAATCGGCGGAGGTATGCTGCTGGTACATTATAAGCTGCTGACACTGATTGAGCTGATAGGTTTTATAATGTATCGGCGGTTCATGTTTCAGCCGGTTCGGCAACTGATTGGGTTTATGGAGCAGTACCAACAGGGGCGCACAGCCTTCGAGCGCTTTTTGGAAATAATGGACGTGGAGCCGGAAATCACCGATGCGCCCGACGCGGTGGAACTGAACGAAACAACCGGCGAGATCGAGTTCAAGGACCTTTGGTTCAAATACGATGATGACGCGGATGATTGGGTTGTGAAGGATATCAATATTCGGATCCCGGCTGGTAAGACGGTGGCGTTGGTGGGTCAATCGGGAGCGGGGAAATCGACGTTGGCGTCACTGATACCGCGTTTTTACGAAGCGCAAAAGGGTTCGGTGATGTTGGACGGGCAGGACATAAAGCGGTTTACGCGTAGTTCGCTGCGAAGCAGGATAGGGATTGTGCTGCAGAATGTTTTTCTGTTTGATTCGACGATACGGGATAACATTACGTTCGCTCGGCCGGACGCAAGCGAAGAAGATTTGATCCAAGCAGCAAAAGACGCGAATATTCTGGAGTTTATCGAGTCGCTGGAGGACGGGTTTGATACGCTGGTGGGCGAACATGGGGTAAAATTGTCAGGTGGGCAAAAACAGCGTATTTCGATTGCCAGGGTATTCTTGAAGAAACCGTCGATATTGATATTCGACGAGGCCACTTCGTCGTTGGATACGGAATCGGAAGAGCTGATACAAGGATCAATGGACAGGCTTTGCGAAAATCGCACAGCGTTGATCATCGCGCATAGATTATCGACGGTGAAGAACGCGGATTATACATATGTTCTCAGGGAGGGGCGGATCGCGGAAGAAGGCAGCCATGAGGAGCTGCTGGCAAAGAACGGCTACTACGCTGAACTGTACCGCCGACACCAATTCTAAGGTGCGATCGCACTGATAAATTCAGCATAAGCCGAGAGCCCATTCTGCCGGGCCTATGTTTGACTGCCCGTACGTTTCTTGACTGCCCGCCAAAGCAAATAGGCATTTCTAGAATATCAGACCCGACATGTCTAATTCAGGTGAAACAGCCCTATTTGATGTGGGTTTTTACTTGCATTAGGACCGATAACCTGTTATCTTGGCTGTTTGTGGGTGTTTGGCCTGGCATGGTTGAACTTTAGGGAGTTCACGCTGGCAAGAGAGAGCCGGTCTTTCTCTGCGCCGGCACAAAGCGGGATAATGGCGGAACAAGGAGTCCACGTTATTTGATGTTGGGAAACACTAGAAAAGGAGAACAAAAATGAAGCGGTTAGAATTGGTTTTGGTAGTGGTTGCGGGCTTGCTGCTGATAGCAACTGCAGAGGCGACGGAGTATACGTACTGGCAAGTCGGCTCAGGCAACTGGAGTACAGAGAGTAATTGGGACAATGGTGAACCGTTGGCTTATTACAGTGCCCATGTCAACAACGGTGGGACGGTGACGATCGATCATACTGGAGAGCAAGCCGAAAGCCTGTATATGGGCCACATGGTGTCAACGAATCGGGGCTATGTCAATATGACGGGCGGCAGCTTGACGGTCCGCACTTACATCGTGATAGGCAACCACAGCGACGATACAAACGGCGATCACTGCAAGTTCACCCAAACGGGCGGCGACGTCGAAACCAGCCAAGGCTTCACGCTGGGTTGGAGCACCAGTTCCGCTTACGGCGAATATGCCATAAGCAATGGAATGCTGACAACGGAGAATGTGGTATATATCGGTGATCATGGGACAGGTAAGGTTGTGCAAACCGGCGGGACGGTGACAGTAAACAGGGGGATTGGAGGCCAGTTCTATTTGGGTCGTCAAGCGGGCGGTCACGGCATTTATGAACTCAGCGGCACGGGCCGACTGGTCTCGACGTATCAGGAGATAATAGCCTTCAGCGGCAGCGCGACGTTCGACCAAAACGGCGGAACGCATGAAGCGCGGATGCTAAACGTCGGCGGTCAAGGCACGTACACAATGAATGCAGGCACACTGAAGTTCGATGATCTGTACTTGAACGGCAGCTTTGTGCAAGCCGGCGGGGACGTCATGGACAATCCAGGCGGCAGTTACGACGGCTACATGCGGCTCGGGCGAGAGTACAGCTTGCAGGACGGGACGCTTACGATAAACCACATTTATATGACCGGCAGCGACACCGGAAGGCGTTTATACCAAACCGGTGGGCAGTTGAGCATAGTAGATGGATTGAACGATGGTAAGACGGAGATTTTTGGCGGGCTTTACGAGATTGCCGGGGGTACGGCTAGCAACGGCAATGTGATGGTGGGGGCACCGTACTACACCGAAAACGAAGGGACCTTTAAGGTGACAGGCAACGACGCGACGATCACAATGGACAGCTACTGCCAAAACAGCATGGGCATTTTGAGTTCGGTGTTTGATGCCGACGGGATCAGCACAATCAATATCTCAGGGGCAGCTACGCTGGACGGAAAGTTCTATGTGGCAGACCCCGGCATTGCAGCGCCTCTGGGCCGATTCAATGTGCTGATCGCCAACGGAGGAATCTCGGGGACGTATTCGTCCGCGAACGTACACTTGCCCAGCGTCGATTGGTCTTGGGGCATCTCCGGCGGAGATACGCTATGGGTCGAACACGTACCAGAGCCGACAACAATGGGCTTGCTAGCGATCGGGGCTTTACTTGGATTGCGGAAACGACGGGAATAACAGCGATGTTGTTGCTTGGATAAATAGTTGGCAAAAAACTGGAACAACAGTTTTAGATGGTGCCTTTTTCGCGACGATGGTCGATGACTCGGACAGCTTTGCCCATTGAGCGTTCCAGACCCCGCGGCGCGACGAGTTCGACTTTCATACCGATGCCGGTGACGCTGCGGATTTCGGCGGCGATTCGTTCGCGCAATGCTTGCATCTGGGCCATTTTGTCGGAAAAGCTTTCGGGATGAACTTCGACGTGAACTTTGATGTCGTCTAAGTTGCCGGTTCGATCGACTTCGATTAGGTAATGAGGCGCGGTGCCATCGACACGTAGGAGAGCTTCTTCGACTTGTGACGGATAGACATTTACGCCGCGAATGATTAGCATATCGTCGCTGCGACCAATGACGCGACTCATGCGCGCGGTGGTTCGGCCGCACACGCAGGGCTGGGACGTTATGGTGGCGATATCACGGGTACGATAGCGAATGATGGGCATGGCTTGTTTGGTAATGGCGGTAAAGACGAGTTCGCCTTGCTCGCCCTCGGGAACCGGTTCCAGCGTTTCCGGATCGATACATTCAACGATAAAATGATCTTCCTGAATGTGCATTCCTTGACGGGCGGCGCATTCGCCGGACACTCCGGGGCCGATGACTTCGCTTAGGCCGTAATTGTTAAAGGCTAGGATATCCAATTCACGTTCGATTTGCACACGCATATCTTCGGTCCAAGGTTCGCCGCCAAAATGAGCGTATTTGAGCGGCAGCGTGCGAGGATCGACACCTTGGGCGCGAGCGACCTCGGCGATTTGCAGAGAATAGCTGGGGGTACAGATCAGCACATCGGCGGCGAGGTCTTGCAGCAGCATGACTTGACGAGGCGTGTTGCCGGACGCCGCGGGCAGAATCGAGGCACCGACATATTCAACGCCGTAGTGCAACCCAAATCCGCCGGTGAATAAGCCATAGCCAAAAGCGATATGCACAAGGTGTTCGCTGCGTAAGCCGCCTGCTACCAAGAAACGAGCGCACAGATTGGCCCAGGTAGCGCGATCTTGGGCGGTGTAGGCAACGAAGGTGGGTTTGCCGGTGGTGCCGGAAGAACCGTGGATGCGGGCGATTTCGCTGCGGGGCACAGCGAGAAAACCTAAAGGATAATATTCGCGCAAATCTGCTTTGGTTGTAAAAGGGATACGTCTAAGGTCGTCAAGCGTTTTGATTTTTTCCGGGGTAATGTTTTCGCGCTGGAACATTTCCTTGTAGAAGGGAACATCGGCGACACGCTGGACACACTGGCGCAGCCGCTCCAATTGCAGGGCCCGCAGTTGGGCGCGATCCAGAGTTTCGTCTTTGTCCAGTATTCGATTTTCGCAGACAAAATCACTCATGACACACCTTTGGAATGACTATGTGGACAACAAGATTTATTTAAGGTTTTGGTACAGCGACACGCTATCGATTACGTTAACGTCGTGATCGCGGAGATAGGCTACGGCTCGGTCGGCGTCTTCGAAACGGAACACCAAAATAGCACGTTTGTTCTTGCTGAACGTGGTAAAGGCATACATATATTCGACATTGATATCACCTGACTCGATGACCTTGAGAACATCTTCCAACCCGCCGGGCCTGTCAGCGACTTCCAAGGCGACCACTTCTGTAACATTGACGACGGTGCCGGCTTCCTCTAGGACGCGTTTGGCTTTTTCCCATTCTTTGACCACAAGGCGTAATATGCCGAACTGTTCGGTATCAGCCAATGACAAAGTAAGGATGTTGATGCCGTTGGCAGCCAAGATTTCGCACGGTTCGGAAAGTCGGCCTGGTTTGTTTTCCAAAAACACCGAGAGTTGATTGATTTTCATGATTTATCCTTTCGCTGTTTTGTTAAGGATTCTAAGACATATCTCTGTTATCGATAACCCGCTTGGCTTTGCCTTCGCTGCGTTGAATCGTATGGGGTTGAACCAAACTGATTTTCGCCCGGATACCCAAGGTGTGTTCCACGGATTGACCCAGTTTATGCTGCAATTCTTCCAAAGCACGCACCTTGTCGGAGAATACATCGGCGGTAACTTCGACTTGAATTTCCATTTGATCGAGGTCGCCTTTGCGTGTCAGTACAATTTGATAGTGGGGCAGAGTTCCCTCCACGGCCAGCAAGGCTTCTTCGATCTGCGAGGGGAATACATTAACACCGCGAATAATAAACATATCATCGCTGCGACGGCCGACACGTTTGATGCGCCGAATGGTTCTGCCGCACGAGCAAGGTTCTGTGATAATCTCGGTGATATCGCGGGTGCGGTAACGAATCGCGGGCATCGCGAGTTTGCTGAGCGTAGTGAATACCAGTTCGCCTTCGGTGCCATCGGGCAGCGGTTCCAAGGTTTCGGGGTCGATGATTTCAGGATAGAAATGATCTTCGAAAATATGGAGTCCTTCTTGAGCGCAGCAGGCCGAGGCGACACCGGGACCGATGATTTCCGATAAGCCGTAAATATCGAAGGCTTTGATATTGGCGCCTTTTTCGATGCGGATTCGCATGCTGTCGGTCCAAGGCTCAGCGCCGAATACGCCGACACGCAGCGGTAGGGCTTTAAGGTCAACGCCCATCTCGGAAGCACGTTCGATCAGATGGAGGAAATAGCTAGGCGTGCAGCAGATGGCGGTTACACCGAAGTCTTTCATGACCATGATCTGCCGGTCGGTGTTGCCGCCGGACGTTGGTATTACTGTGGCGCCGAGGGATTCAGCGCCGTAGTGAGCGCCGAGCCCGCCGGTGAATAGGCCGTAACCGTAGGAGTTTTGGATTATGTCGCCGGCGCCCAAACCGCACGCCGCGAAGGTGCGAACCATAACGCTGGCCCAAACATCGATGTCTTTTTGGGTGTAGGCCACGACAATCGGTTTGCCGGTGGTGCCGCTGGAGGCATGCAGACGCACAATGTCACTGATGGGACTGGCAAACAAGCCAAATGGATAAGTATCACGCAGATCGGTTTTGACGGTAAATGGCAGCTTGGTGATATCATCCAGAGATTGGATATCGTCGGGGGTTACCTTGCGCTGGTCCATCCTTTGCCGGAACAGAGCCACATAATCATAGGCCCGTTGGACAATCATCTTCAAACGACTGAGCTGCAAAGATTGCAATTGTTTCTTGGGCAAATAATCCGGCGCGCTTACCGGGTTGAACTTCGCCGCACACTTGTCTGAACTGGCCATATCAAGGCACTCCTTTCACATCTACACATTACTAGCCCACTTGCCGACCTAAAGCAAACGCTTCCATATTGACCTCATGCAGGCGTTGGGGCAAATTCGCTTTTATGGTATCGGTCCATAGTTTTTCATCAATATCAAAACGTTTGCTGAGCGCGCCCAGCATTGCGACGTTGATAGTGCGTTTGTTTTTGAGGTTGCTGGGATTAATCAGAGCGATGGTGAGCAATTCGCCTTCAGGTTTCAGGACCGCTTTGTTGTTTTCGACTTGGGTTTCGTCGAGTACAACGAGATAATCAGCTTGCCCTGCGGGAACCATGGGGCTCAATACCCCCTGGCCGAAGCGGACATCGCTGGTAACAGACCCGCCTCGTTGGCTCATACCATGAACCTCAGCCTTTTTGACATCGAGCCCCGCGGCAAAAGCGACTTCAGCTATGATATCCGAGGCCTTAAGAACCCCTTGGCCTCCTAAACCGGCAACTACTATGTTGGTTACTTGATCTGACATTGAGTGATAAGTCCTCATTGGAGCCGCGTAGCGCAGCAGTTTTGATCTAACAGGCGTTTTCCTGCTTGGTTTGGTATTCCCGAATCTTCTTGGCCGCCAATATACAGGGCCTTCGCGCGATTATAACGGTGGTTTGATCGCAAGCCAAACTGTCGGTTAGGATTTGCTCGAAGTTGTCGGATTCTTTCCCAGCGTCCAGTACGTGTACATTATCGACACCCATAGCGGTTAGCATCGCGGCGAAATCCAACTGATAGGCCGGCTCGTGATTGAGCAGTCGTCCGGTGCCGGGATGTTCCTGCAGGCCGGTCATGGCGGTGGTGCTGTTGTCGAGGATCAAGACGACATGGCCTGTCTTAGGCCGATTGTACACCATATCGACAATCCCCGTTATGCCGCTGTGGACAAAAGTACTGTCGCCGATAACACTAACAACACGCCGGGCTTGGTCTTCCGGCAAAGTATGACGCAAACCCAAGCCCACGCTAATGCTGGCGCCCATGCAAACACAGGTATCCATAGCTTCAAATGGAGGTAAAACGCCCAAGGTATAACAACCGATATCACCGGCGACGATGCACTTCTTGGCGCTCAATACTTCAAACACATGGCGGTGCGGGCAGCCTTGGCAAAGTTGCGGCGGCTTGCCCTTGGGCGGCGCCGGCTCGGCCGTGGTATCGTTAGCCAGAATGCGTTTGACCCGTTCGACGTTGAGTTCACCGAACCGGTAAAGGTCGGCTTTGCCTTCGACGCATATCCCCGCGGCGCGAATGGCGTCAACCAAATAAGGGTCGCCCTCATCAATAACAACGCAGCGCTGAACACTATCAGCGAATTGGCGGATTTTGTTCAGGGGCAGCGGATAGGTCATCGACAACTTAAGGAAACTCGCTTCCGGTGCAGCTTCGCGGGCATGGACGTAACTGATGCCGGAAGTGATAATACCGAGTTCCTTGCCGCCGGGAATAATTTCGTTAATTTCGGTTTCTTCGTTCCACTGGGCAATTTTATTGAGTTTCTCACGCAGCCGACGATGCGCCGGCCGAGCATAAGCGGGAACCATCACCCTGCCAGGGATATCGCGTTGGAAGTTACATTCACTGGGAGAGAGTTTTGTATCCGCGGTATTGACAATGCCTTTGGAATGGCATATCCGCGTGGTCACACGCAATATAATAGGAATCTGCCATTGGTGCGAAAGCTGCAAAGCCAACGCGAGATAGTCGTAAGCTTGCTGGGAATCGGAAGGCTCGAGCATCGGCACGCCGGCCGCCTTGGCGTAATTGCGATTGTCTTGTTCATTTTGACTGGACGCCATGCCGGGATCGTCAGCCGAGATAATAACCAGAGAACCGGATACACCCGTATAAGCAACCGTAAACAGCGGATCCGCGGCAACATTCAAGCCCACGTGTTTCATGGTGACCAGGGCCTTGGCCCCACCAAAAGCGGCACCAATACCGACTTCCAATGCGACCTTCTCGTTGGGGGACCACTGGGCCGCGCCGCCGATGGCGGAAAAGTGTTCGAGAATTTCGGTGCTGGGAGTGCCCGGATAGCCGGCCCCTAAGTTGACTCCACTATCCAACGCCGCTTGGGCCACCGCTTCGTTACCACTGAGTAGCATTCGGGTCATGACAATTCCTTATTTGATTTTTCGGCAATAGCTGAGATGAAAGTTTTTGAGATTTCTAGCGTCAATCGTGAATCGTGAATCGGCTGGGCAGAACCAAGCCGAGTTATCAACTAAGATTCTTGAACTCTATCGATAACCTCCTTGAGCCAAAGGGGCGGCCGCACCGCTTTGCCATGTCTGTTGGTGATCGCATGAATGGTGCATCCGGAAGCGACGGCTCGGCCGTCGTTGTGTTCTATCTCCAAATCGAATCGCACTCTCGCTCGGCCCGAAAGGCAACCGCTGCATCGCATACGTAACAGATCATCATACGCAGCCCGGCCCAAATACTTGACTTTCGCCTCAACCAACGGCAAACCCAGTCCACGCTGCTCGATAGCGGAATAAGGCAGGCCGATCTCACGCAGGTATTCAGTTCGACCGCACTCAAACCACTCCAGAACCCGCGAGTTGTAGAATGTTCCCATCTGGTCGGTTTCACTGTAGCGCACGCGAAATGTTACCACCGATACATAAGCAGGCATACTTTATTCCAGCAAATTCAAGAAGCCTTTAGCTGATCCATACCACGCCGATAGGAAAAAACCAATTCTTGACGCACGGCCAAGCCTGACAACATTCCTATAACAACTGACACACTAAAAGCTTAGCAAAAGAGGCCATATTGTATCCTATTTGGCCGATCAAATCAACCATACTTTTGCCCAGTTCAGAACCGCCAAAATTGCCCGAAAGACCCTCGCTTTAGAACGTCAAACCAAAAAAAAGGGTCCAACAGAACTCAACCGCAAAAGCGATCAAGTCCTGCAGGACCCAAACTGTAACTTAGCAAACTACCAACAATACTTTACTTCTTGAAGCACTTGGCTAGATGTTCTTCAGAGCAGGGCTTGGTAAGCAGAGTAACCACAATAAAGGTAAGAATCGACAAAGGCAAAGCCACGACAATCGGATCGACCACAGGCCAACTGGGGTGGCCAAGCAGAAGCGAATGTTTATCAAACAGGAATTTACACACACCCAAAGCGCGGGCTTCCTGGTCTTTGATAAACAGCAGCCAGAATGCCGAGACTATAAAACCAACCACAATGCTAGCCTTGGCGGCGGCGGGGGTAACACGTTTGGAGAACAATCCTCCGACAAAGGCCGGCAGGAACGCCGAGGCACACAGGCCGAAAAAGATAGCCGTGGCCCGCGCGATAATATAGCCGACACGAGCATAGTGACTGATAAGCACCGCGAGGATAATGCCAACGATGATACCAACACGAGTGATAACAATGCTCTTGCCGTGTTTGCCCGTGACTTGTTCATACACATCACGACCAATACTGGTTCCCACAGCATGGAACTGACTGGAAAGAGTACTCATAGCAGCAGCCAAAAGGGTCAGCAAGAAGATCAAACCAAACCAGCCGGGCATCGCCGCCTTTATATAAGTCGGGATAATACTGCCGGTATTGAACGCGAAGTAGTCTCCCTTCTGGATCACGGCTCGGGTGAATGCCGTCGCCCGCGGAAGCACACCCACGTTTTGCCCTATGAGTGACATGATATCACCGTCGTCGGCCAGCCAGGCTTGAACGTCGGTCTGTTGTGCTTCACCTGGAACAACACCATCAGCCAAAACTCCGATCTCCGCTCGAGGCATGATGGCAGCCACGCCGCCATGTCCGCGGTAAATCAGAAATGTATCAGCCGCCTCGTCATCTGCGGTGTCAATGTGCAACACAATACAAGGAACACATTTCAGATCAGTGTTGTCAACAGCCGGATTCAGTAACGCACCATCAGGACCAACGTTGATGTCACGCTCTTCCTTGGCGATTACCCACTCAAACTCGGCGGGCGTTGAACCATTGCCGGATACATCCACGAGTCGCCCCGCGACGAAATCTTTATCGTGAAAGAAAAGATTACTCAGCGAACCGACGGTAAAGGCGACGCCGGTCATGATGAGAATGAAAATACCACCGACCAACACAGCCCGATTGAGTTCGCGTTTGGATTTAACGGTCATGAAGCGAACCGCTAACTGAGGCTGAGCCAATACACCGATACCAACACCAAGAGTAATCGTACTGACGACGATCCACCATAGGCTATATCCATCCGGATTGGGCGTTACCCCATCGGCTTTCATAGCCACACCCCAGCCAAACTCAGGCATCGCGGTCCATCCCTTAAATCCGATGCCTCCAAAAATATTCGGCCCCTGCCCCAAGTCTGTCAGCGCTTGGTGTCCGGCAGTTATGCCCCCCACCGCCGCATAAGACCAGATAAGCAAGATAATCATGCCAATAAACATAATCGAGCCTTGCAGCGCGTCGGTATACATAACACCCTTGAGACCGCCGACCACAACGTAGGCGGCAATCAAAATACTGAACACCAAAAGGGCTACATCGTAATCGATGGAGAATTGGGAAGAGATGAACTCGCAACCGCCTATCAGCACCGCGGCGGCATAGAGCGGAATGAACAAGAAGATCACCAACCCGGAAAAAACCTGAATGAACATACTGTTGCCGTAACGCCGGCCCAGTAATTCGGGGAAGGTGTGAGCGTCCAGTTGATGGCCCATGCGGCGGGTCGGACCGCCAAAAACCACAAACGCGATAAAAATACCCACAAAGATATTAAGAAAAGTAAGCCACAGCAGACTCATGCCGAACATACCAGCCACTCCGCCGAAACCAACGATAGCGCTTGTGGAGATAAACGTGGCTCCATAACTCAAAGCCATGATAAACGGGTGAGTCTTGCGACCGGCGACAAGATAGTCGGTCTCGCTTTTCGTGCCCCGAAAGCCCAAAAAGCCCAAATAACCAACCACCATCAAATATACGATAACAACGATAACTTCCGACATTTTCACTGCCGCTAGCATTGCATGTCCACCAAACATATTATACTCCTTTATGCCCCCACATCGCCGGCGTCTAAACACACACTTTGAAAACCCAAATATCGGCGCCCATAATTTCCGAGCAACTCCGGTGACGCCTTGAGCCACAAGCCCAATCTAGAGCTCTTCTTCCACTTGCTTTTCGTGCGCAGCCCATTCAGCGTCTTCCTGTTTGACTTCTGCCTCGCCGCGATTCCAGTTTATCAAGCCATAAACCACACACAGCAACGTGCTCAACATGCAGAGCAAATAAGCTGCGCTAACCCAACCATCATCAATTCCAAGAAATCCTAACATTTGTAAATCCTCACTTTCCGGACAACTTAGCCGAACGCCGACTGCGCACAACGCAGACTGCCACCCAGCCTAATCGCACCAAATAGACATAAACACACACCGATATTTGGTCGGCGTGTCGCTAAAATTACCTTGGTATTTACTCCCAGTTTGACCACGGCCGATAGCTCGGTAAGAAATGATCCCAGACTATCGACCGTCTTCATAAGCAATCCCAATCAAAATAACTAACTCTGCCCATAGACATAGAATAGCTCAAAGATCCGGATATATACTAATGGCGAAAATGTAACGCGCATAACAGTGTCATTACAAGCCAAAAGCACAAAAACTTCTATCCGTTTACCTAATCAACACCGCCGGTCGATCAGGATCATATCCAATAAATCGCCTATTTCCCGCTTTGTGGGCGGATTCCAAAGGCATTGCCTAACGAAACGGCCTTAAGCCTACTATCCCAGAAGAGTTAGCGTAAAACAACCTCTGGGCATACCATATTCTCCGCGTGAGTTTACAAATATCCTGTTAGTAGTCGTACCCATGCGGCTTAGATCGTTTCTATATATAACGGTATATCGAGTCTAAAAATGTGAGTTTTTGCGTTAAAACAATTTCTGAGCAATATTTGCTTTAACCCAAAATGCCATCCTTCAACACAAAACAACCACCAACTCAGAGAGAAAAACCCACCGAAAACCTGCATCAGCCAACACAATTCCACCGTTCGAGAACAAATTCATAGGTCCGATAATCAATGCTGACAAAACCACAAGACGCCGGGCTTGACATAGTTAAAGTGAATAATTAAAGTATCTAATAGAATTTGGAGCATAATATATGGTTATTCGCAAAGACGGTTTGGACCGTCGGAACAAATTGTTGGCAGCGGCGGCAGAAGTATTTGCGGAAAAAGGCTACCGAAACACAACCGTAGCGGAAATATGCAAGCAAGCCCGCAGCAATATCGCTGCTGTGAATTATCACTTCGGTACTAAGGATACGTTATACGCTGAAGTTTGGCGCCGCGCCTTTGAGCAAGCGTTGCGTGTGTATCCGCCGGACGGGGGATTACCGGATGATGCACCAGCAGAGCAGCGTTTGGCTGCACTAATAGAATCAACATTACACCGTATGTTGGATACAGGCACACTCGGGATATCCGGCAAACTGCTGATCATGGAGTTGGCAAATCCTACGGAAGTGATAACCGCCATAAAGCGGGATGTGATCGGTCCTCTGCACCAACGCACGGAGGCTTTGATAAAAGAACTTCTAGGCCCGGGAGCGACCAAAGACCAAGTCTTCTACTGCCAAATGAGCGTGATCCATCAGTGTATGGCTTTGGGTCTGCGACGAATGTTGCACTTAACCGACACAATCGCGACAGAAAGCAAACTAAAAGAACTAGCAACGCATATCACGCGTTTTTCCTTGGCGGGAATCAAAGCAATTCGTTCTGGAATAGAAGAGCAAACAGCCGGCGTCCGGAGAAATGAATTTTGAAATCGGCAGCATCCCCAGATACAACCAACCACGCGACTCTGATCTCCGGCCCCATCACCCCGGCCCTGCTGAAGATGGCTGCTTCCATGCTGATCGGTTTCCTGGCCGGGGCGGCATTCAATATTACCGACACTTATTTTGTCAGCCGGTTGGGAACGAACGCCTTGGCGGCAATGGGTTATACGTTCCCGGTAACAATGGTGGCATTTGGTCTGTCGATGGGGATCGGCATGGGGACCGCTTCTGTCCTGTCACGGGCGATCGGTACAGGGAATCATCATCGCGTACAACGGCTAACCGTTGATGCACTTCTGCTGGCATTGCTGCTGGTGGGAGCCCTGATCGTGCTGGGCTTGGCCACAATGCGGCCTTTGTTCCAAGCGTTGGGAGCCGACGAAAATACCTTACCGTTGGTGATGGACTATATGAGGATATGGTACATCGGCATCGCCTTTTTGATTATTCCCATGGTGGGTAATAACGCGATACGCTCCACCGGTGATACGCTTTCGCCCAGCATAATAATGACAATCGACCTGGGCTTGAATATTGTTCTGGATCCGATCTTAATCTTTGGGTGGGGCCCCATACCGGCAATGGGAATCAAAGGGGCAGCGTTGGCGACGGTCTTCTGTCGGGCGCTGGCGTTGATAGCTTCGCTTTATATATTGGGTCTGCGTAAGCGGATGCTCACGGCGGAATTGCCTTCAGGTAAGCAGTTGTGGGATTCGTGGCGCCAAATAATGTATGTGGGTCTGCCTGCTTCGGCCACTCACATGCTCATGCCGGTCGCCTTTGGTGTTCTGATGCGTATGGTAAGCACCTATGGCGAAGAAGCCGTGGCGGCAGTCAGCGCGGGCGTGCGAGTGGAACGTTTCGCGGTGATTCCAATATTGGCTTTGGCTACCAGCTTAGTCCCTTTTGTCGGTCAGAATTGGGGAGCCAAGCAATATGAACGGGTACAGAAGGCCCAGCGATTGGCGAACATTGTAGCCTCAATATGGGGAATAGCCTGCGTTGTGGGAATTGCCGGTGGTGCAATCTGGATCGCGCCGATTTTCACAAAAGATCCTATAGTGCGCGATTACCTTGTAAAATATCTCTGGATCATACCAATAGTATTCGGCCTGCGCGGCATGGGGCAAAACGCCAACGCCTCCATGAACGCGATCAATCGGCCGTACCACGGAATCAGCTACACTTGCATCCGCTCGTTCGCCTTGCAGTTGCCTTTGGCTATGTTGGGCATGGCCTTGGGTAAGTACACGGGAATATTGATCGGCATCGCCGCAGCCGACATAATCGCCGGCCTGCTGGGAGTGAAGTGGATAAGCCGGCTCTATCGGCAACAAATACAGATGGACAAGTGAACCAGACTATGAGTCCACTGGCTCTTACAATCCTTTCGTTTAATTCGTTGTCTTTTTTGAGCTTGACGGGAGTTGATATTTTCTATATTTATCCGTATTAACGATAATATACAAAGGCAAACCGTTGAGATTTGCTTTGCTGGTTGGTAAGTTTGATATTGTGAGGTTAGCGGATATGCTCGGCGGCGACTTTACGCTGAGGAATTATCAGGTGTTTTTGCGGGATCAAAGGAATACAAAATGACTGTCAAAAAAGTGATTGTTTGCACGGACGTTGAAGGCGTGGCGGGAGTGGTCGATTTTGAATCGCAGGCTTATGGCAACGGCAAGTATTATGAACAAGCGAAATTGCTGTTGACCGCCGAAGTCAACGCCGCGGTGGAAGGCATGTTGGAAGCCGGCGTAGAGGAAATCATCGTTGTCGATGGTCACGGCGCCGGCGGTATTCACTATGAATCGCTGCACCCGGAGGCAAAACTGCTGCACGGCCGGATAATGTCCTGGAAAAGCACTTTTAAGAAAGTCGCTTCCGACTGTGACGCCGGCATAATGATCGGCCAACATTCTATGGCTGGTGTACCGCAAGGCAATCTGAACCACACCCAGAACGACGCGACAATCGAATACTACAAACTCAACGGTAAATTTATCGGCGAGATAGCGCAATGGTCACTGTTCTGCGGAGCGCATGGCATACCGATGATCTTTCTCAGCGGCGATGACACAGCATGTCACGAAGTGCAAGAACTGATCCCCAACATTACAACCGCCGCGGTAAAGCAAGGCATCTCACGATTGGCGGCTGTTTCTTTATCCCCCGCCAAAGTCCACGCTCTCATCAAAGCTGCCATAACCAAAGCGATCCAAAAGCAAAACTCCGACCCGATCGCGCCGCTCATATGGGAGGGGCCGTTCGTTTTAGAAAAACGATTCCTGTTCACCGAAACCGCTGAGGCAGCCGCAAACAGCGCCAATTATAAACAGATCAACGCCAAAACTGTACAGATCAAAGCGGACAATATCGAAGACATTATTTACGCGTGATTTTGTCCTACCAGGGCCTATCTCTAGAACACTCCTGCTGCTACTTCGTCTTGCGCATCCAGAAGCTGGTGGGCAGACACCGGTCGCGATAACCGGCCGGCGGCGCAAAGAACCGATTACACTCATCGGTGTGGGTAGTCTTCATATAGTAATTGGCGAACAAAACCTCGAACGATTCATTGTGGCACAGAAACGCTTGCATTAGATACTGTTCGCTCATAAAGGTAACATTGTCCAAAACAAAACGCGGCGGATATTCATAAGGCAGAAAAATATCATGAACGTGTACCACGACGCCCGGTTTTAGCCGAGGTAAGATTTCGAGGAACAGGTAATTCACATCGCTGCCGGGCCGAACAATGTGGCTCGAATCAATAAAGAAAATGTCATTTTCGCCCAGTTGCTCAAACAGCGACATATCCACATCTTCAGCTTTTTTGATTATCAGTTCGTCCAAGCCTTTGAAGCCGGTCTTGAGAATCGGCTTGGGATAAGGTTCGACTGAAGTCAGATGCAGCGGATGTCCCTCAGCGTGGTTGAGCTTCCCGGCACGAACCGTAACATAAGTGGAATTGCCCGAGCCGACCTCGATCATTCGCTGCGGCTTGAAGTGCCTTACCATACTGTGCAAAACGCAAGCGTCCTGAATGCCGAACATCGAATTGTTCAAATAATACTCATAAGGGCAATCGGTGCGTTCAACGGGAAAAGTCATTTCCGGTTTATAGACCGAGAAAACCTTTTCCAGCATTTCCAATTGTGCTTGGTCGCGAATATCAACACCGGGCATCGCTGAACGGCGAGTGAAAAAATCCTTACGTTTACGAATCTCGCGTGTGTCGGGGATAGGGCTGTAAAAGTGCTTGCGGGTGACGTTCACGCCCAGCCGTTGCCAAAACTCAAAAACCCTCGGCGACCACACCACCCGGCGGATAAATCGGCTCAATGTTGACATAAATAATGTTCCTTTCGCTAAATCCGTAACATTACTTATCTTAGCGAGGAACACCGCTCGGTCAATATCTTTTTCGCTGCCGCAAAAGCATAAATAGTCTATCAACGCGCCCCAAGCGGCAATGGCGCCGATGGAAACCGCGAACCTTCTTTGCGCCCTCAAGCATAGTTCGCCATATGTCCTCCGCCAAGCTGCCCCCCCCCGCCTACACGTCGCCGACCCTGTCGAAATAATCATTGAACTGCCCCATCTGGAAACCATTGAAATAATCCATCTTATGCCGTAGAATACCCATCTGAATCACAGCACGAGTCTCGAAATTAAAAATATGCCCACCGAAGCCATCAAGGGATACCAAATGACTAATAAAGATAATCCGCAGTTCGATGTAGTGTTCGGAATCGACATGGAAACCGATATTGGTTCTTTTACGCCTTTCTATGAAGGCGTCAAGCATGGCACGCCGCGTTTGCTCTCGATCATGAAACGCCGCGATATCAAGGCGACATATTTCTGGACCGGACACGCCGCGGAGAACAATCCCAAAACCGTCAAGCAAGTGCATAACGCCGGCCACGAGACCGGCTGCCACGGTTTGTATCATGAAACACTGGGCGATCCGCTCTTCCCCCTGCCCAACAATTGGCCGATATTGCCCGCGGAAGTCGAAGGCCGACTCACTATTGCCACTAAAATGGTGAAACAGGTCAGCGGCGTTAAGCCCATCAGCTTTCGCTGTCCACGGCTATGGGGCAGCACAACCGTAGTGAATGTATTGGAAAAACTCGGCTACACCAGTGACGCCTCGCTGCCCTTGTACTTTTATCGCAACAAAATAGAGCCTTATCATCCATCCAAAACGGACTGGACCAAATCGGGCCGGATGAAGATTGTGGAGATTCCCAATTTTTGCGATCTGGAAATGAAAAGCCAAGACCCCAAATACCAACGCGACCGCGACCAATGGCCTATGTGGCGGACAAAAAGCGCCGCGGCACTTATGAAAAAGGTCCACGGCTTTGTCAATTATGTAGCAAAGCGAGGAGTCAGGCCGGTCGTATGTTTTTATTTTCACCCGTGGGAGTTTTATGCCATGCCCACCGGCTGGCTGGACTTCGGCGAAGCACGCGTCAAACCCGCCTCGTTTATTACCAAAAATTGCGGCGAATACGCACTGGAACAATTCGACATTCTAGTCGAGAGCCTAAAACAAATGAACGCCCGATTCCTAACCTGCAAAGAATTGGCTAAACAATACTGAACCTCGCAACATAGAAGATGCTATTATGGAATTACAGGAAACAATAAAACTATTCAAACAAGCGGGCAAACGTTATCACTTGATCGGCGATGAATCCGCGGGCGTATTGGCGGGCCTGGATCTTGAGGGCAGACTGTTCACCGTTCTGCGGGGCAAAATCATCAATCGTGTCAACCCCAAAGCGATTCTAGGCCAATGCAGCAAAGATGAATATCTCAACCCCGGCGGTGACGGCTTCTGGCCCGGCCCGGAAGGATCGTACCTAGGCTACACAACTACGCCATCGGTAGATGGCGCGTGTCCCCAGCCCTGACAGCGGCGCGTTATATGCTGACGGAACATTCGCCCGCCACTGCCGCTATAGCAGCCGAAATAGACCTGATAAACAATCAAGGCTTAGGCGTACCCACAATCTTCCAGCGCGAAATTTCCTTCTCGAATTCCGAAAACGCCATCAGCGTTACCACAACCGAAAGCATCGAATACCTGGGCAGTAAACCACTCACCCAGCAACAGGGCGCTTTAGTTCCATGGTCTTTGTGTCAGTTCGATAGCGGACCCGGCTGCGAAGTGGTATTCCCCAACACCGGTCAAAATTCTTTTTGGGATATGTACGATCCCAGCGATGCTCGACGAACACTCCAAGGCGATCTATGGCACAGCGCCACCGACGGCACCGGCTCACGCTATCAGATAGGCATGGACAAAAGCGTTCCGTGGATCGAGTTCCGCAACGCTAAATCCGGCTTGATAGTGCGGCGCAGCATTACCCCTTTAAGCGCAGGTCTGGAACACATCGACATCACCGACCGCGACCCATCAGAAACGCCCACAGACAAAGGTGTATGTTTGAGTTTCTACAGCGATCCATCAGGATTCATGGAAATCGAAGTCGCCGGAGGCTGCAATTGGCCCATCAAACCCCACAGTAAATTCTCGGTAACCGTACATACCGATTATTCGATAAAATAGACTTGGAATTTGACCAACTTGAATTTGCACGCTAATTAAGGCGTGTGACAATAACTGGCATCAGGTACTTCCAACGTCCGAATTTCGACTCTCCACCGCCCATCGGATATCCCTAACCGGCGGCCACACTACCGCTCATATCAGCCCAACGCCGCTTCGTCCATAGGCATCTCAAAAAAACCAATATCAACTCCCAAAAAGCCGATACTCTGTAAGTGCAGCTTAACGCTGGACAAGAGACAGCTATCGTCCGATAATAGCCTTGACCATTTCTGGATGTGAGAACCATGATTACTGTCGCCACCCCAAAAAACGAGAATACCATGGGCAAAAAAGAAAAACACAACGGCAAAAAGACAGGCAAGAAAAAAGACCAAGATACAATCTCAGATAACCATCAGAATCCGGAAAAGCTCACCAATAAGCGTTACGAAAAAGAGCTTGCTCGGCTGCAAATCGAACTCGTCAAACTCCAAGAATGGGTCAAGCACCAAGGCCTAAAAGTGGTCGCTCTGTTTGAAGGTCGCGACGCAGCCGGTAAGGGAGGCGTCATCAAACGCATCACCCAAAGCCTCAACCCTCGTATTTGCCGGGTCGTCGCTTTGGGCACCCCCACTGAACGAGAAAAAACCCAATGGTACTTTCAACGTTACGTCCCCCATCTGCCCGCGGCAGGCGAAATGGTCCTGTTCGATCGCAGTTGGTACAATCGCGCCGGCGTAGAACGCGTAATGGGATTCTGTACCGATGAACAATACACCGAGTTCATGCGCACCTGCCCAGAGTTCGAGCGTATGATCATCCGCTCGGGCGTCATCCTCATCAAATACTGGTTCAGCGTCAGCGATGAAGAACAGGAACGCCGGTTCCAAGCCCGCCTCACCGACCCCACCAAACGCTGGAAGCTCAGCCCCATGGACCTCGAATCCCGCAGCCGTTGGGTCGATTACTCCAAGTGCAAAGACGAAATGTTCGCTCACACCGACATCAAGCAGGCCCCTTGGTACGTCGTCAACGCCGACGTCAAAAAGAAGGCTCGCCTAAACTGCATCAGTCACCTGCTAAGCATGATCCCCTACGAAGACCTCACCCCCAAACCCATCGAATTGCCTCCGCGCCAAGACGACACCGGCTATGTCCGCCCACCCATGTCCGATCAAACCTTCGTACCCGAAATCTACTAAAACTGCTTTCGGAATTCGTTTCGGTTACACTAGTCGCTATCTCTATCTGACAGCGACCAACGCCAAGCGTCGTCTTCCAACCAACTCCGGGTGGCACCCTTTCACAAAGTTAAAGGGCGATCGAACACCAAACAAGCCCCATTCCCCAACCACCTGCCAAAGGTCAATCTACCAATGCGTTTCTACCCGTGTGATCGCACCTTCAATCCTCAAAGTCCACGAAATAAACACAGGCCCGGTCCAACTTGAACCGCAGCATAACAGCTTGGCCTTTGTTGACTCCTATATCATCATGTCCCTTCCATCGCACTTCCTGCCCGTGGCAATCGCCTATAATCGGCACACAATCCTCAAACGACCGCCCCGGCACCACCTTACCATCCAACCCCACCACTTCCACCAAAACCTTACCAGCCTGTGAACTCGCCGCGTTAATAGTCATCTTCCCGCCCGGGGCAATGATATACTTCGTCGAAAACCCACCTTCTTGTGCCGCCTCTATCCCTACTAATCGTCCTTGGGACCAAACCGCATATCCGGGCCTTCGCTCCGCGTGTACCCGCGGGTACTTATGCGGCACACTATAACCGGTGATCGGCAAAACAAAATCGCCGTTTGGCAGTTCCAACAAATTCACCCCGCCGAACACACAACCACCATCCCAACGTCCGCTCGGGCCGGTGTGCAAAACGCGTTTATTCGTCAACCAATTCCACATAACGCCATCACTGCTCGAAGCAATCCCGATACTCGTAGTGTCCGTCGAGGTATCCCATATAGCAGGGAACATCAACTCGCAATCCGCGGCACCTGGTATTGTGGTCCATGAATTGGTGTACAGCACTTCGCTGGGCGACATTTGCGGAGATGTGTCCAGCACTATCCGCTGCATAGGCCACAAGGAAAAATCCTCGCTTTCGGATCGGCCTATGGCCCGGCGGCCGCTAGCCAACCATCGGCAGCGATCAGCCTTTTCATCACTGCTGGCGTAAGGCTCCGCTTGCCGCAACTCCGCCCAATCACGAAAATACCCCACGTACTTACGGCGATGGCTATCATAGTGGCCCACCAACTCCGTATCCACATGCGCCACCAAAACCGGTCGATCTAAACGCTGCCATTGAAAACCATCAGCTGAAACCGCCGCCCGGACTCCTACCCTAATGTCCACATCAGAACGTTTGGCCATCGGGTCCACTTCTCCGCCCGCTGCCACATAACGCTCCAGCTCATCATCGGTTATATCCTCGGCGGTGTACACAATCTTGTAACGCTGCGACGGCTCTGCCGACGGGTCCACAAAAACCGCACCGCCCCCGCCGAACGCCAACAGATTATTATCCTTGCTGCCCTCGTACTCCACCAATGCCAAATTCGGCCGTTTCCATTCGTAGCCGTCTTCGGATTCGTAATAACAATAGCCTTTGTGTGTCCCTCTTTTATGCAGGTCGCCCCACCCGGCATTGGCCCACATACGATATATTCCGCCGTCCTTTAGAATCGTACCAATTTGAATTCCCCCCGCTTCGTAACTGTGTTGCGGCTGGATCAAGGGTTCGGTTGTATGTGCCTCACGTACAACGATTTCCACGCCATAGGCCGGCTCGAACCGCCGAAACTCAGCTTCGCCCAACTTTTGGTCGCCGACCACCATAACATTTTTGCCAGCCTGGTCAAACCAACCGAATCCTGTCGGCCGAACATAACTCCAATTAACAAACGCCAAACGCTTGCCAGCCAATTCGTATGGATCGCCGCGTCTGTATGTCTCACCCATGATGTGCTCCCATCAATCTTTAATCACTGTTATTGCTGTTTTCCCAGCCATTTAGGTGCAGTCTGACCTTGCTCGAGTTGTTGCCGTAGAGACTGCTGGGCTAGATCAATGTGCTGCCGGGCCAACTGCTCAGCCTGGTCGGCTTGGCCATCCTCTATCGCTTGCAGCAAAGCCTGATGTTCAGCATAAACCTGATCCGGGTCGCGCCCGCCCCTAACCGCTTTACCTAAAATAAGATACGAATCCGCCAAACGAACCAGCATACTATTGCCCGAAAGCTCAAGCAAACGGCGATGGAATTGGCGGTCGAGCCAGGACATTTCGCTTAACTTATTTTCCTTACTTAACTTATGCATCTGTTGAGAGATAGAGCGAAGCTCGTCTATGTCTTGGCGGGTGGTGCGTTGGCAGCAGAGTCGGGCAGCTAAGCCTTCGTGCATTTGGCGGATTTGCAGGGCTTCGATGATAGCGGGAATATCGAGTTGCCGAACGAATACGCCGCGATTGTCCACGATCTCGACCAAACCACAGGCTTGCAGCTCCAGCAACGCTTCGCGAACAAGCCCCTGGGCCACGCCGAACCGCTGGGCTAAATCTCTTTGTCCCAATCGCTTACCGGAAGTAAACTCACCTTCGAGAATCAACCGTTGAATGGCGTCACGAATGTCGTGGCGTTTGACCGCTCGGGGCTGATCGGCAGTCGATGCCGAAGCTGAAGTCGAATGAACCATACTAGGAAACCCCAACAAACAGGTTAGCTCGAATGAATTATCGATAATCTAACTTATTATTGATACGATGCAAGGTAAATCCAGCAATTCACGCGCCACGACATAAAGTATTCTATAACAGAACCTTAGAAAAAGTACACAAAAAGAACGCATTTGCGCGCTAACGGCAAGAACACGTTGAAATTGGGTAGCGGCAAATACGCACGCGATAGAGCGGAAGTGCGGTGGTTTTGGGGGTAGCGCAAATGAGAGAATCAGTGGGATACGGGCGCGCTTAATATAGTAGGTGGGGGCAGAAGGGCGGGAGGTGAGATGCGCGAAGGTTTGCCGGGAGCGCGCGATGGTGGGAAGTGGGAAAAAAAGCGTTCAGAAATCGTCAAAAACTCGTCGGTTTTGATCGGTTTTGGCCAGAAATGGAACGGTTTTTGGCAAAAATGAAGCGTTTTTTGGGGGTGGCTGATTCTGCGCGGTTTGGTCGGTAGCGGGAATGCGCGCCTGCGCTAAATTGACGCAGGCGCGCGCTTATTTTTTGGGGTTGATCGATGAAGATTATAACTGGGAGTAAAGCAATTCCAATTCGTCCTGGATTTGATAGAGCATGTTGAAGAAGCCTTCTTCATCAACTTCTTCTTGGATGCCCGGGGTGTTTATCCAGATATCTTCGAGCCAATCGATTATTTGTTCCAGCTGCCAGACTCGCTCGTATATTGTTGGGGTGTACTCCGGAGCGATTGATCGCCAAACGCTGCGTTGGTATTGCTCGATGACGGCGGCGGAAAGAGCGCTGGATTCTTCGGTGACAGGTGGGAAGGTTACAGACATTGACATAAATGGCCAAGCGGGGCTGTTGTGGTAGCAGGCTTGCCAGGCCCAGTCGGTGGCGGAAAAGTCGCAGAGGTCAACGATGTCTATGAAGTCATTGTTGTCACAATCATAGGCAGAGTTCCAATTGGGCGTGTTGGGGTCGTTGGGGTCGGCTTGGGCACTGGATAGTTGCCAAATGGTTGTGATTTCGTAGAACTCGGCAAGGTTGATTCGGCCATCGCCGGTCTGGTCGTTGGAGTTGATGACTTCGGAACAATCGTATTCATCGGCGCCGATATCGACAAGGGAGTTGACGACGCGGGATTGGCCATCGATGTCTAGTTCGTTGGTGTAAGAGGGAGCGGAGTCGCCTAGGTCTTTGCAGGGTGAGCAGGGGTCGAGATGGAAATTGCCTATGGTGAAATCAGCAGTGACGAAGAGCGGATTGCATCGGATGTTGTCGTTGGGGTCGGGGGTTGGGGCGTAGTCGATGATGTTGGGGTCGGCGGAGTAGGTGAGGCAAGAATAGGAAGCAACGCAGCCGGTTAGGTCTTGGTAGCTGTTGTTATCGTTGTTGTGCCAGAGGATGCAGTTGGTAATGTCGGGTTGGTCGCCGGTGTCGAGGTAGATGGCTTCGGCGAAGTTGTTGACGATGGTGGCGTTGCGGATGACGGGAGCGTTGGAGGGGTTGTAGAGGTAGATGCCGTTGACGCCGTTGTTGTGGATGAAAGTGTTTTGGACAGTGGGGTAAGCACGGTAAGCGTTGATGCCGTGGCCGGCGTTATCGTGGATGTTGCAGTTGGTGATTTGCGGAGCGGAACTATTACCAAAGCAGTAGAGGCCATCGTCGCCGTTGTGGGCGATTACGCAGTTGTTGAGAGTTAGGGTGGAGCTATGAACATCGAGACCGTCACCATCGTTTTCGGCAATGATGCAGTTGGATAAGGCAAGGGTGGAATCTTCACAGTAGATACCACGAGAGTCGGCTTTGCCAATGATAAGGCTGTCAAGAGTTACACCACTACTACAGTTGTCGACATCTATTATAGTATTGCAGACATCATTACCGGTTAGATAGGTGGGATGGGCAATGAGGTCACGATCATTTCGATTGGATTCATTGCCGACAAAGCCGCCATAGATTGATATGCCATCTGGTAATTCAAAAGTATCTGTACTCTCGGCTCCTGGTGAATATGTGCCGGCGGCGAGCCAGATTTCGTGGCCGCAACCTCGTTCGACGCGACTGATAGCATCCTGCAAGTTGCGGTAGGCGTTGTCCCAGGAAGTTCCGGTCTCGAAGCTGGTGAGAGGAACATTGGTATTGACATAGATGACATCACCACCCCAGCAACAGACGGGGGTCTGTTCGATATCGACAGTGAAGGATTCGGGGTCGCCGAAACTTTCGATGGTGACGCGGTTGACGATTACGCCGCATGGTTCAGCGAGTTGGTTAACCTGGACAGTGATGTGACGAATAATGTTGGGGTCGCATGGATCATGGCCGTAAACGGTGCCTTCGCCCCAAGTGTAGGTTTGGTTAAGGATGTCGTATTGGCCGGTGTTGGGGTCGGCGGGAGGCGAATAGAAGGTTTGTAAGGGGAGGTAGTCGGTAACTTCGACACTGTAGTAATCACAAGCATCGGGAGCATAGCTTATGGTATAGGTGATGAAGTCATTGAGGGATGCGCATTCGCCGCAATAGCAGGGGTCACAGGGGTCAAGGGCGATATTGTCTGTAACGGAGAGAGAGATAAGCGGCGGTTTGTAATTCACTAGCGTAGCTAAGTTGAGTCTGCCACCGGATACACAATTTAGAGCAGTGGACGGGATGTCTACACTGCCGAGAACCGCACTCTTGAGGTAGTCAGCGGACCAATCAGGATGTGCAGCCCAGGCTAGAGCACATGCTCCGGCAACGTGAGGAGCAGCCATGGAGGTGCCGTCTTTATAATCATAAGAATTATTAAGCACAGTACTTAAAATATTTACGCCGGGGGCGCCTAAGTCAACAGATGTTTGGCCGTAGCAAGAGAAACCAGCCCGTTCGTCATTTTGATCAGTGGCCATGACAGAGATAATATTATCACAATCATAAGTTGCGGGATATATTGGCGTATTATCGTTGTTCCAACCTTCATTACCTGCCGCAGCAACAAAGATAATGCCCGCTTGGTTTGCGGCTTCAATAGCGTCTTTTACACTTTGTGCATCTCCTGTTCCACCCCATGAATTGCTCATAATATCTACTTCCATATAAGTGGCGTATTCAATGGCTGCAACAGCATCAGCATAACTTCCACCACCACGGGCATTGAGAAACTTGATAGGCATAATCTGCACTTGCCAGCAAACGCCGGTGATGCCCAAGGCGTTGTCGCCAACTGCGCCGATAGTGCCGGCACAGTGGGTACCATGGCCGTTGTCGTCCATTGGGTCTACATCGTCGTTGCAGAAATCATAACCGTAGATATCATCGACATAGGTATTGTTGTCATCATCAACATTTGGGTCGCCGTAATATTCCGCTTCGTTAATCCACATGTTGGCTACAAGGTCAGGGTGATTGTAATCAACACCACTATCGATTACCGCCACAACAATGTCGCAGGCATCGGTTATAATGTCCCAAGCTTCGGGAGCGTCGATATCACAGTCTTCAGTGCCGGTTATGCCATTAACGGTTTGGCCAATGTTGTGAAGCCCCCATAGATTGCTGAACTGAACATCATTTGGCTCTGTTGCAAAAGCCTGTGCTCGATAGTTTGGCTCAACATACAAGACATCTGTTCTTGCTCTCAATTGGCTTATTGCCTTTTCAACACTAATATTCGCAGGTAACCGAACTAAAGACAGGCCTTCAACAATGCGAAAATCCTGTGCTATTTGTGCGTTACTGATTGTGTTACGTAATGCGTTTTGTCGTGTAGCCCGATTTTGTACTTCACCGCTACGCTGGGGAGCGAAACGAATCATTAGTTCACCGGGTACATAACTATCTGGGTCAAAACGCTGGACAGCAGTCTGTTTATCTGCCCAAGCAATAGATGCAAAAATACAAATTGAAAAAGTAATTGCAGAGAATCTGCGCAACATAAAACCCATAACGTTCTCCTTTCGCGAAAACGAGGTTTAAATTCCCCCAGCCATTCACACGTCTTTATTTTTTCGCAGTAGCGATGTTGTCCCCAATAAGAGCATTAGCATACCGGTTGGTTCCGGCACAAGGGTACCTTCAATTATCAGTGTTGCATCATTAAGAGAAACTTCGCCGTGAGACAAGTAGCTGCCTCCTCCTATGGATGTTACTATAAGATTACGCTCAATGATGATTTTGCCGGTACCATCTAACAGAGTAGCAATTTCATCAGGAGACAATCCGGTAAATATTGATTCACAGCTAAATTGTTCCGGGTCGGGATATTCAGCTACACCTGCTCCGGCAACAGCAGTAGCAAATCCCGGATTGAGTACCAAGGTCGCTAGCATCTCACTATCGACAAGTACTTCACCAGGAGGATTATTGTAGATAAAAATCCCCGCTGTCGCCTCACCTGACCATTGGATGGATACCTGGGTTATTTCAGTGAAAGTGACACCCAGGTCGAAATCATGTTCCCAGACATCACTGTTTTCATCATAGGTGCCCGCGCAGTTTAGCGGGTAGGGGTAAGTATTTGCTAAAGCGGATTGGGCTGTGATTAATAACAACAGCATCAAGATTAGAAACATATTTTTCATTCGTTACTCCTTTTCAAAAATTGGTAGTTATCCCGACCCCAATTTTTTGTATTGTTATCGGCGAGTGCCAAAAAACTAAGGCACCGCCACTAGAGCCTACGTTCGGCCCGCTAAAGCCGTTGAGGGACACTAGCAGACAGTGCCCATACTGGGCACTGGCCACTGTGCGATCCCTCAAAATTAAATTAGCGGTTTAACGTAGGACGCTCACTGGTTACAGTGAATTTACATATTTGGTTTTGAAAAATGCCAACTTGTGGCGGGAAAAGACCTCCTGGTAAAAAAACTATATTCCTATAATAGTGCCAGTATATGGGTTGTTGCTTAGGTTGTCAAGAGAAATTTACCGTCATTTTTGGGCTAAAGGAGGGTTAAGCTTGGGCCCCAACCACGCCCATGCTTAAACCCTAAACGGAACTTTGCACCGGTTCTCTTTGCTGCTCGTTTGCCTCTCAGTGTGTCTGGATGTCCCTATTTATGCGCGAACAGGGGGCGCATGAAAAAGGGCGCTGCTACAAATCACGCCCATCATAGGCCCGCAAGAGCCTTCGAGAAACGTAAAAGTAACAGCGCCCTTTATCATTAGACAAAGAGCGCCAAGTTACCACACGCTTTCTCTATCAGACTTGCGGTTTATGATGGAGCGTATGAAACTCAACACAATCTATATTTGAATGTCCCACTGCGGTTAGCAGCTTTACTTAGAGGATACCTCATGTTTGGGTAAAAAGCAAATGAAAACAGAAAGTTTTTTAGGAGTTACGCTGGGCGATAATCCGTGGGGGGAATTAAATGTGTCCGGTGTGGTTGTTGGTATATTATAGTTTTAGGATGGTTTGGATAGCGTTGTTGAATGCGTTGTAGGTTTGGGGTTGGGCGGTGTTTTTGATGAATTGGCCGTTGTCTCCTGCGGTTACGATGTTGGGGTCTATTGGTATTGCGCCGAGGAATGGGACGTTCATTTCTTGTGCCATTTGTTTACCGCCGCCGGATTTGAAGATATCGACGTGTTCTTGGCAATGGGGACAGACAAAGCCGCTCATATTTTCTATTACGCCTAGTACGGGGAGGTTGACTTTATGGCAGAAGTTGACGCATTTGCGTACGTCGGAGATTGCTACTTGCTGGGGAGTGGTTACGACGATGGCTCCGTCGGCGTCTTCGAGTAGTTGAGCGACGGCGAGCGGTTCGTCGCCGGTGCCGGGCGGTGAATCGATGATGAGATAGTCGAGTGAGCCCCATAGTACATCTTTGATAAATTGTTTTATGACGTTGTATTTCATAGGGCCTCGCCAAATTATGGCGTCGTCACGGCTGGGCAGGAGGAATCCGATGGACATGACTTTTAGGCCTGGAAATATTTCGATTGGTTCGATGGCGTGTTCGTCGCTGCCTTGGATGGAATGTCCTTCGAGGCCTAGGAGTTTGGGGATGCTGGGGCCGTGAATATCGATGTCGAGCAGGCCTACGGTTTTGCCGGCCTCGTGCAGAGCGAAGGCGAGGTTCGCAGCCACGGTGCTTTTGCCGACGCCGCCTTTGCCGGAGAAGATGGATATTTTGTGTTTGATTTGGCTGGTGCGTTCGCGAAGTTCTTGGCGTTCTTGTTCCATTTGCTGTTGGTGAGAGTCGGGGTTGGTTTGGTTAGGGGTTGATTGGGACATTAGGGTTTTGCTTTCTTGGTTATTGTGAATTTACAGCATGGGCTGATGAGCCCATTCTACTTTACTGGATTCCCGCCTGCACGGGAATGACAAGTCAGTTTTAGGGATAGTTCGGCAACTCTTTTGCCGAGGTTTTTCGCGGTTTCGATTCCGAAGTTGTCACTATCGATTCCTTCGGATGGATTGTTCCATAAGGTTGCTCCGAAGTGGGCGGTTGGTTGTCCGTCGCTGACGCAGACCATATCGTGACAAAGACAAGCGGCTTGCACGGCCTGGATGGTAAGTTCCTGGCCGCCGCTGCGTACTCCGCCGACCGCGACGACGCCTGCCACGCGATTGCGAAAAATCCAACCGTTACGACGAAACATAACGCTGCGATCCAAGAATGCTTTGCATTGAGCGGTCATGGAGCCGAGATAAACGGGGGTACCGATTATCATGCCGGCAATGTCCTCGTCGGCCAGGTGCGGTATCAAAGAGGCAAAGTCATCTTGGATGGGGCATTGTAGAGCATTTTTGCAGGCACCGCAAGCGTTGCAGGGTCGAATATCAAGGCCCGCGAGTTCGATTATTTGGGTTTCGATGGATTCATCGACGGTTTGGGCGGCTTGTAGGCAGATTTGCAGGGCTTTGTAGGTGGTTTGGCCTTTACGAGGACTGCAACTGAGGGCGATGATTTTCATATGCTACTCTTTCGATAGGAATTAATGTTTGTATTAATTGGGAGTTGCGGCGGTGTAGTAGAGTCGATTGTTTTGGAGTTGGGATTTGATTTTTCCTTGAGTTGAGAGTTCTTCGATGTATTTGAGGACTTCGTTGCGGTGTAGGTTTAAGCCTTGGGCGATGTCTTCGATGGAACAAGGACGGCGCGCGATCATATTGAGAACGTCGTCGCGCTGAGCGGTGAAGATTGATTGATCGTGGACATTTTTATAGTCAGCGATGACTTGGGCGTTGTTGCTGAGCTTGCGGGCGATTTGCTCGAGTTGGTCTTGGGGAACGGGGAGAGTCTCAGCGTCGGCTGGGGGACGGGTAACAGTGTTTACCTGGACGCGGTCGGGTTTGATTTGGCCGATGCAGGAAGCGAGGTCTTGGATTTCGGATTCGGAGGTGTTTAGGTTTTGGATGATGAAGACTTCGAGCCAATATTGGTTGGTGAATTCGGAGCGGAAATCGATAAGGCCTTGGAGCATGTCGGCGAAGGTGATTTCGGGGCAGGGACGATTGATGATTTGGAAGGTGCGGTCGTTGCCGGCGTCAAGGGAGGGGATGACGAGATCGGCTTGGGCGAGTGCTTGGCGGATTTCAGGGCGCGACAATAGTGATCCGTTGGTTAGCACGGCAACAGGTATGGCGGTAATATTTTTGATGCGGGTGATGAGTTGGTCGAGGGGGGTATAAAGGGTTGGTTCGCCTGATCCGGCGAGGGTGATATAGTCGGGGTTGGTGGATAGGCGGGATTGGAGTTGTTCGATTAGGGTGTCGAGAGGAACCCATTGTTTACATTGAGTGGTTTGGTTGGTGGTGCGGCCGAGCTGGCAGTAGGCGCAGTCGTAGGTGCAGGTTTTGAAAGGGACCATGTCGATGCCGAGCGATCGGCCTAGACGACGGGATGGTACAGGGCCGAAGATGAAAGATGACACGGTTGACTCCTGTGGTTGGTTGCGGTCTTAACAGCATGGGCTGATAGGCCCATCCTACATTTTTTGATTGCTTATTCGGTTTTGGCGGTAGTTGGGGTTGTTTCAAATTCTAAGGTGGCGCCGACTGAAGCGGTGATGCATTTATCGGGGAAGGCTTGGTAGAGTTTGGCGGCGGCATTGGTTCCGGTGCAGTGAGCGGGGATGATTTGCTGGATGTTGTAACGGCGAAACGCTTGTATGGTTTGGTCGATTCTTTGAGGTGATGCGTTGCCGAGGTGCATTCCGCCGATTATGGTATGAAATTCTTTTTTGCTGGTTAGTTGAGCGATATGGTCGAGGGTATTGACAACGCCCGCGTGGGCGCAGCCGAGGACGACGACTAGGCCTTGGTTGGTTTCGAGGAATAGGGATTGGTCGTCGGTTATGGGATCGGGCTTGGTTGCGTCGGAGTCTTGGAAAAAGGATCCGCCGACGTCTTCGAAGTCGGAGTTTCGGGGGATGGGACCGGTGACTGTTATGCCTGGTATGATGGCTGTTGGTTTTTTGGTCCAGACGAGGTTGGCGATATTGGGGTGTTGGGTCAGGTTGATTTTGGTGAAGGCGGGCATAGCGATGTTGCGGATGGGCTTGTCGGGATGGGCGCTGTATTTGGATTTCGTGGCGTCGGGGTGCAGGTATAGGTCGGTTTGGTGAGAATTGTCGAGAACGCGCATTAGTCCGCCGGTGTGATCATAATGGCCGTGGCTTAGGACGATAGCTTGGGTTTGGGAGAGGTCGATGTTGAGGATTTCAGCGTTGTTTTGGATGATACCGGACTGGCCGGTGTCGAATAGGATTTTGTGGTCTTGGTATTCGATCCATACAGCCCAACCGTGTTCAGCCAACAATGTGGGGCGGTTGCTGGTATTGTCAACGAGTATGGTTACACAGCAGTTATTAGTCATGATTTGGCACTGTAAGTTAGTTTGAGGTCTTCCATGAATTTGGCGGTGGCGATGGTGGTGACTTGTTGGTTTTGGGTGATTTCGGCTTTGACTTCGAAGATGGGCGGCGTCGTGCGAGTTATCCAGGCGCGTACGCTCGCGGGTTGGTCGGTGCGCACAGGATGGCGATAACGGATACGCAAGTCAGCGGTGAGGGCGACACGGTTCTGGGCGAATAGACAGTTGGTCATGGCGCCGTCGAGGATGGCGGAGACAACACCGCCGTGAAGTATGCCGGGATAGCCTTGGTAGTTTTGGTCAAAGTTGAATTCCGCGACAACTTGTCCGTCTTGGGCGGAATGAAAGTTTAATCTCAATCCTTGGGTGTTTTTAGGCGAACATACGACACAGTCGGGGTGCACTTGTTGACCGACGCAGTTGCAGCGTTGTTGTTTTTCAGTGATCACAAATATTGCTTCCTGTTTGGAGTGAGCCGTCCAGATATGCTTGGACGATTTCTTCGGCGGACAAGACAGATGCGCCTACGACAACTTTGATATCGTTTTGGGCGAAAAGCTGCTGGGCACGTTGGCCCATACCACCTGCGATGATGATATTGGCGCCTTGTTGGTGCAGCCACGCAGGCAGTACGCCGGGCTCGTGGGCCGGGGGTTGGAGGTTTTCGGTTTTGATGATCTGCTTGGTCTGGTCGTCAACTTCAACAAGGGCGAATTGGTCGCAATGGCCAAAGTGCATGCTGAGTCGTCCGGCGGCTAACGGTATAGCGATTTTCATGTTTGGTTCTCCGTGGAAGTTAGTTTTGATTTTTTATTGTTTTTTCAACATTATTCCATAGTTCTTTTATGTCTTGAGCGGCGCCGTTGGAGGTATATTCGACGGCGGATAGTTTTTTGATTTGGGCTTGGGTGATCGTGTTATCATAACGGACTTTGCCCGCGACGGTAAGATTATTTTTTTGGGCTAGTTGTTCGATCTGGTTGGTGACGTCGGGGTTGAGGTCCCATTTATTAACGCAAATAAGGGTTTGGATGCCGAAATGTTTGGTTAGAGCAGCGACACGTTCTAGGTCGTGCAGGCCGCTCTGGGTTGGTTCGGTAACGATTAGCGTTAGGTTGGCGGCGGTGATGGAGGCGATTACGGGGCAGCCGATACCTGGTGAGCCGTCGATGATTATAAGATCGAGATTTTGTTCTTCAGCGATTTTTTTGGCGCTGTCACGAACGAGTGTTACGAGTTTACCGGAGTTTTCTTCAGCGATTCCGAGCTTGGCGTGGACTAGGGGGCCGTGACGGGTTTGGCAGCGGTAACAGTGGCCGTTGAGGGCTGGTTCAAATTTGACAGCATCGACGGGACAGACTCTTACGCATACTCCGCAACCTTCGCAGGAGATGGGGTCGATGGTGAAATTGTATCCGGTGACGCTATCGGGGGCTTTGGTTTTTTTTACAGCCTCGAAACGGCAGGCTTGATAACAGGCGCCGCAATTAACGCAAGTTTCGGATTTAATTTCGGCGCGTTTTCCGCCGCTGAAGTCTTCGGTGTGTTGAATTTTGGGGTCAAGTACAAGATGGAGGTCGGCGGCGTCCACATCGCAATCAGCGAGGACTTTGTTTTGGGCCAGGGCGGCAAATGAAGCGACGATGCTGGTTTTGCCGGTCCCGCCTTTGCCGCTTATTATTACGAGTTCTTTCATGATATTAAGTTTCCGAATTATTGCTGGATGAGTGAGTTTGCTATTTGGCTGGTTAGGTCGCCGGCGACTTGGGTGAATAGGTCAGCGTAGTTTTTGAGTTTTTCCGAGGCTAGTTCGCCACGTGAATAGGCTTCGGCGATTTTGCGGTCGTGGGGAATTTCTAGTATGACGGGAATGTTTTCTTGGTTGCAATATTCTTTGACGGCCAGGTCGCCGACGTCGCAGCGATTGATGGCCACGGCGAAGGAAATTTTGAGAACGCGTATCATTTCCACGGCGAGTTTGAGGTCGTTTAGGCCGAACGGTGTCGGTTCGGTGGCGAGAATAACGAAGTCTGTGTCTTTGACGGCTGCAATAACTGGGCAGGAAGTTCCTGGCGGCGCGTCGATGATGGTGATATCGGTTTTGGACGCGGCTTTTTTGACGGCGTTGATTAGCGGAGGCGACATAACCTGGCCGATATGGAGACGACCTTGGACAAAGTGAAAACTTTTGGCGGGGCCGATATCTACAATACCGACCTCGCGGGGTGTTTCGGAAATAGCTTTTTCGGGACAGAAGCGTTGGCATCCGCCGCAACTGTGGCACAGTTCCGGGAAGACAAGGACTTTGCCTTTAACGCAGACGATGGCGCTATATTGGCAGACTTGGCCGCAGGTTCCGCAGCCGGTGCATTTGTTTTGATCGACTTGGGGAACCGCTACGGTGGCTGGGATACTGGTTTGAAATTCAGGTTTGACGAAAATATGGCAGTTTGGTTCTTCCACGTCGCAGTCGAGCAGTTGAACTTGGCGGTCTTGTTGGGCGAGCACAAAGGCAAGGTTAGTGGCGATGGTGGTTTTGCCGGTACCTCCTTTGCCGCTGGCGATGGCGATTTTCATAGGATGATTACTCCTTGGTTGGTTCTGTTGAGTCCCAGTCGAAACGATCGGCTTTGATCCAGCCGTCGGCGGGCAGAGAGTCGAAGCAGACAGGGGCAGGGTTATTCCATTGGTTTTGGTCGGTGACAGTCCATTTGGTGTAACGGTTGAGCGGCTGGGCGGTTTTGTCTATGCGGAACCCGTCGGGATGATAGCCAATTTGGATTTCCACAGCGGTGAATGTTTGATTCATGATGACTCCGTGGTCAACTTTCGCGGTTTTGAACGTCAAAATAAACACTCAGAAGTGCCATCGCACTCCGTGTTGTTGGGATATAAAAACAGTGGTGGCTAGACAAGCTGTTCGGCGCCGTTGAATACTTCTTGGACTTTCATAACTACGGCCGCGGCTCGGGGGAGTTGTTCGGGGACCCAAGTTTGGACTTCGTCGAATAGTGGGCCTTCGGTTAGTCGTTGGGCGGAGCCTTTGACTTGGAAGGAGCCTTTTTCGGAATCGAGAACAACAAAGGAAATTTGGGGATTTTTGATGATATTGTCGCGAGTTTTGCAAAGGTAGTTGTCAGCGATGAGTACGGTTTGGTCGTCGATGAGTTTTAAGTATTTGATGTAAGCGATGTTTGGGTTGGATTTGGTGTCAGCGGTTGCTACGGGAAAAATATCCTGTTTGGCGATAGCTTCTTTGACGATGGCGGGTATAGATTTCATATTTTGGCTTTCTGTATTTTGATTTAGTTGTTGTCGGACATACCGAAGTGGCTGTTGACATTGGGGGAATTGGTGGGTGCGAGTTTACCTTGGGCGAAGTCTTGGGCGGCTTGGCGTACAGATCCGGTTACGCCTACGATTACTTGGATTTGGGCGGCATTGAGGGTAGCGAATGCTTTGGGGCCGCAATTGCCGGTTAGTACGGTTTGGGCGTCGTTGTCGGTGATGAGTTGAGCTGATTGAATACCGGCGCCGCTGCCAAGAGCGCTGTTGGCGTTGGGCAGGGCTTGAAATTCCATGGTTTCGGGGTCAACGATGATGAAGTAAGCGCATCGGCCGAAACGGGGATCTATGGTACCGTCGAGTGTGGGTTCGGTTGCGGTAATAGCGATCTTCATGATAGACTCCTGGCAGTAGAGCAACACAGGCCCCTTTATTGTGAGGCCTATGTTGCTGTTGGGATGATTGTAAACGAGTTACTTTTTGGATTCGGCTTCGAGGTCGGCGATACGTTGTTTGATATCGTCGAGGGCGTCGTTGAAGTATTGTGCTTGGGCTTTTAGGGCGTCAAGTTGCTGGTCTTTGGTTGGTGCTGCGGGCGTCGGGAACGGCGCAGCCCCGTAAAATGGTGCACCTGCGCCAAAGCGTTGCCAACCGGTAAGGCCGGTCGCGTAAAACTGGTTGCGCCGGCCGAAGCCGCCGCCGCCGCCGCGACCTCTACCAAAAAACCCTCTACCACCGACAGCATTATTAGCGAATCCGGGCACTGAGTAGCCGGCACAATATCCGGCAGCTCTACCTGTCATTGGCCCCATACCCGCAGGGCCTGTTCCATCACCTCTAGGCATGATAAACTCCTTTCTATTACAAAATACTTGTTATACATTTCTGGTCATTGCAATGCCGCACTTTGGGCATTTCATTTGGCTGCATGGTTGGCCGGCAACGTGTGGTGCTTGGGCACCGCATTGTGGGCATACGCAATTTCCGCCTGGTCCGGCAGCGAATGGTCCGCCTAGCCGCCCTCTGCCTTGCCCTTGTGGGCGGTTATTAGCGTTTTGCCCTCGTCCGGTGCGTGGTCCTTGTCCGGCAGGTCCTGTTCCATCACCTCTAGGCATAATAACATCCTTTCATTAATAGGTTAATGTTTTCGGTTATCCTGTGCATATTCGAGCGATCAAAACGAAGATTGCTCGTTTGGATTGCCGTGCCGATGTCGATGCCGTCCTCGGCCTTGCCCACGGCCGCATCCGCCGTAGCCTCGAGATACCGATGCTTCAATGACCGGTCCGCCTTCAATACAAATTGCCTGGCCGTTAACGATAGCATCAGCGATTTTCTTACGGGCCGAAGCATAGATACGTGTCACTGTGGGTCGAGAAACACCCATTTCGACAGCGGCTTTTTCTTGATCCAATCCAACATGGTCTAATAAACGAATTGTTTCAAATTCATCCAAAGCCAAAGTGACCCACTCCAATTGCCGAGCAGGAACGCCCGCCGGTTTATAGACCACCGATGTCGGCTGAGCGTTAATACATCTGTTTTTGAAAGGTCTGGGCATATCTACCTCTATGTACAGTTATGAACATATGTTCATAATTATTATCGTTAGTTTTCAGGGAATAATCAAATAAAAAATCGAGAAAATCCGTAAAGCCTTTTACAATATAGCTTTATATTTCGAATAAAGCCAAAGGCAAAAAAGGATATGCAGGCAAGGACCCCAGGAAGATTTATGATTTCCGGATCAAAAAAGTGAGCATACAAGAGCTGCTGTGACTTGGTCGGAGGTTGACTTTAGTGGTGTTTTGATGGGTTAATCGTCGCCGTCGGAGATACCTTTGATGAATTCGACTTCGTCGTCGTCTTCCTCGAGTTCGACTTCTACTCTTTGGCCGGTATTGGTTCCGATGTAGGGGTTGGCGGCGGCGATCATAATGGGGAAGATTTCTCGTAGGTCGTCGCTGCGGCCGACATTTACTATTTCAGTGTCCCAAAGCATAACGTCCGTGTCGTTGTTGACCTTTTCGAGCCAATCGTACGCGGTAAGAGAGATGTGTTTTTCGTAGGTGGTGTAGTAATGGGTAACAGGGACAGTACCGATTATTCCATAGGTTGGGCGATAAAAACGACCGCCGCCGCAGCAACCACCACCCATGGCTACGCCGATCTGGCCATACACCGGTCGATCGGTGGTATAGCTTTGCTGTTGGGGACCTGACATTTTGTAATCCATCAATACTAACACCTCAGCATCGTCGAGGTTATCGACCACAATGTAGCCGATACTTTCGAGCGCGCGTTGAACATAGATGGAGAATTCTTTGAAGTATAGATCATCGACGGTTACGCCCGGCATACCGGAATCGATATAACAAAGCTGATCCGGATCGAAAGAACCATTGTTGATCGAGTCGATGGAGACGGTGTAGTGGTCGCTGCAACCAGCCAGCAACAAAGATATCGCTATTAATGAGAGCATGGTCTTCATGGCTTGGTCTCCTGGGTTACGGTTATCCTCTTAGATAATGATATAATATGGAGTTGCGAATGTCAAGAGGGCAGCGGCGGTCATGGGCAGCCCTACGAGCGACGGCTGACACAGAGTTGGCCGATGGCAGGCGGATCTAGTTGCAAGTGGTGACGATGGTGACCCCGGCGGAGGTGCCGATGCGGGATGCGCCGGCTTGGATCATGGCGCGGGCTTGGTCAGCGGTGCGGATGCCACCGGCGGCTTTGACTTTGCAGGAGCCTCGATGTTGATAGAGCAGGGCGACATCTTCGAGGGTCGCTCCGCCGGCAGGATGTAGGCCGGTGCTGGTTTTTAGGTAGTCCACAGCCAGGTCTGCGCCCAGTTTGCAAAGCATGATTTTTACGTCGGTGGGCAAAACAGCGGTTTCAAGGATGATTTTTAGAGTAACGGTCGGGTTGGCGGCACGACACGGAGCTAGAACAGCGGAAATATCGCGGGCCAGATATTGCTGATTGTTGGTCAGCGCAGCAGATAAATTGACAACCATGTCGATTTCCTGGGCGCCTTGGTCGATGGCTTGGCGAGCCTCAGCGGCTTTGATTTCGGTGGTGTTGGTGCCGAAGGGAAAGCCGACTACAGTACCGATACGCGTTGGATGCTTTTGCAGTAATTGCACAGCTTGGGGCAGATGGCAAGGATGGATACACACCGCGGCGAAATTATATTGAATGGCTTCTTGGCAGAGACGCTCGATGTCAGCGGGGACAGCATGCGGAGCCAGCAAGGTGTGGTCGATGTAGGCAGCGAGTTGAGCGGCGGTTAAGGAAGAAGAGGTCATAGGCTTTACCATACGGGAAAGAGGGTGGATTGTGACGACGGGCAATGGGGGCGGGCTTTGGTGTAGTTGTGGCTTTCAAAGTAGGTCAGGGCGGTATCGATGTCGGGAAAAACTTTGTTGGCGGTTTCGGTGACAAAGGGCGAAGGAGTACTTTTGGGGCGCCAGACAACGTAAACTTCTTTGGCGGCTTCGTGGGCATGTTGGAGTTCGCGTTCGACGCCGCTTGACAGCGCCGGTTTGCCGTCGGGCAGTTCTGGGACAAAGCTGATGATCATGTCGGCTTGGTCGATGAGCATAAAATCGCGGGCGTAGATTTGGCCGTGGATGTCGCCGGCGACAAGCAAGATTTCAGCAACATCGAAACGCATGGATCGGCCCAGAACTACCTTGTCCATGTACTTTTGGCCTGATTGGGAAGCCTTAAGGGCGTCTTGGTAGAGGTCCATTTCTTCGAGGTCAGCGGGGTCGAAAACGACAAAATGTTGACTGATACAACGGCGGAAAGTATCTATCTCAGCGAGAACGCTGGGCATGGCGGCAACATGGGTCATGGGGAAGCTAAGATAGACTTTAGGCGTGGTCGGCTGGAACATTAATTGAGCGAGGGTGTGTGCGGTGGCGTTGTCTTTGCCGACAGCCAGGGCGAAGAAACGAGCCGGGGGTTTGCTATCAGGACGAGATGAAGCATCATCTGCGGAACCACCGAAGCCGCGACAGCCAAGCATCATCATTTCGGTGGCGAGGGTTTCTTCTTCGCGCCAGACGAGCAGGTCTTTTAGGGAATGGTTGATGGAATGCTCGGCTTCGAGACGAGCGTGGACGGCGTCAACGGAGTCCATAAGGCAGACGTAAAGATCGGCGTCGAATTGGCGGAGTTGGTCGAAGTCGAAGGCGGGAAACAGCCCGTGCTTCCAGCGGAACGTGGCGTGGGTGTTGACGACAATGTTTTCGGTGGTTTTAGCCTGGGTGATAAGGTCTTTGATGACACTTCGGCGCAGAGTACTAAGACGCGAGATGGGCACGTCCAGAATGCGCCCGGGGGTAACGTCGGGGGCCTCGGCGTACATACGACTGCCAACGTGAAAAACGGTGAGGTCATGGCCCATCTGCGTGGCACAACGAGCGACTTTGTCGAGAAAAGGACCCTTATCGAGCCCGACGGTTCCAGTGACTATGGTTTTCATGGTTATATTGTGCCAAAAACGCGACGGAATTTCCAGTGTTACTTGACGGACCGAAAAAATGAGGGGATGGGAACTATTTGACGCTTGGGAGACAGTGGGTATAATTGGGATATGAGTTCGAGTGATGAAATCCAGAACACCAAGGCCGCAGGCGAGACGGCCGAATCGTCGGATTATCAGAGTAATATCGATAAGCTGCTGCCGGGCGATTTACTGGCGGACGACGAAACGGTGATATTCGCGATCAAGCCTTCGTTGTGGACGGTGCTGTTTCTGAGTTTTCGGGTGGTGGTAATCGCGGTGGTGGTGATTATCACAGCGATAACGGCCTCGAAACTATTCGACACCGAAGGGCGGGAGATTTATATCGTAGAGGCAGCCGGTACGTTCGCGGTGGCTAGAGTGGCGTTCGCTTTGCTGCAGTGGTTCAGCCGAACGTATGTGCTGACCAACCGGCGGGTAATCCGGATTCGCGGGGTATTCACAATCGACATATTTCAATGTTCACTGCTGCACATCCAAAACACTTTTCTGGTAATGAGCTTTTGGCAGAGAATTTTGAACTTGGGAAATATCGCTTTGACAACAGCGGGAACGGGGCGAGTCGAAGCGGTATGGCGACACTGCAAAACGCCGCTGAAAGTGCATCAACAATTGCTGCGGGCAATTAACCGGGCGAGTAATCCGACCAATAGCGAAACAACCACGCCGACAGATTGACCAACGGCAGTTGGTTGGGATGGGAAATTTTAAGGTGATCAATATAGATCGGGGCGGAAGAATCCCGGGTACGAACCACATTGGTAGATATTCCGCTTCGGGCTCTGATTAAAGTGGCTATTGCCCCCGGCACAGCTAGTCAAATGTCAAAAATGGGGAACTATTTACAGATTGAACAATTCATCGCTAAGCCATAAAATGGTTAGTTTGTGTGGTAAGTGCATGAATAGGGCAACTGGACAGGCAAAATGGTCGGCAATGCTGAACCAGGCATAGCCGGCAACAGAAACTGACAGTTGCAACGCTTTTAATGACAAGGATATAAGACAAAATGACCGAGCATAAAGGCACCCCTTTGACATTCGAAGATCGCTATGACCAAGCGGTCGCCGAACTAGAAAAAGCCATGAAAGGGTACCTAACGCCGCGGGAATCGGCGATACCGGAGACCTTGCGCAAGGCGATGTATTATAGTTTGCAGGCGGGCGGCAAGAGGTTGCGGCCGGTGATGTGCCTGCTGGCGTGCGAGGCTTGCGGTGGTGAGGACATTGTGGCGATGCCCGCAGCCGCCGCCCTGGAAATGGTGCATACTTATTCGCTGATCCACGACGATCTCCCGGCAATGGATGATGATGATTTGCGACGAGGTCAGCCGACCAACCACAAAGTTTTTGGCGATGCTATGGCGATTTTGGCGGGTGACGCTTTGTTGACTTTCGCGTTTCATTTGTTGGCACTGCATGTACAGTATGACAACGTAGTCAGGCAATTGGTGGTGGAATTGGCCAACGCGTCCGGGGCGGCAGGTATGATCAGCGGCCAAGCCCAAGACATACTCAGCGAAGGCGTGGACGGAGATTTGGATACAGTCAACTCCATCCACACACACAAGACCGCGATGATGTTCCAGGCCGCGACGCGCATGGGCGCGATATCGGCTAGAGCGGATCAAGCAAAGGTGGATATGCTGGGCGACTACGGCATAAAATTGGGCTTGGCGTTTCAGATTGTGGACGATCTGCTGGACGTCACCAGCAGCGCCGAAGCGATGGGCAAGAAAACCCAAAAAGACCAACAGGCAGGCAAACTGACATACCCCGCGGTGGTCGGTATCGAACAAGCCCGCCAACACGCCAACGATTTGATAGAGCAGGCCGTGGCCGCGATAAAACCAATAGGCCAAGCAGCGAAGTCGCTGATCGAACTAGCGCAAAAAGTAAACCAACGCAATAAATAAGCGTTTTGAAATTGTGGTACTCATATTCATATAACGCAAACGCCGAATTCCCGGCACTACAAGTGCAGCGAAATGTTCGCGGGAATAACATATCCAGCTAAAGCGTTTTAAAAATAGAAATCTTCTGTAATGTCATATCTTCCTGAAATAAAAAACCGCGACGACCTGCGTCGGCTAACGATGAATCAATTAGGTGAGTTGGCTGAGGAAATCCGCCAACTTATCCAAAACACCGTGAGCAAAACCGGCGGGCACCTGGCCAGCAATCTGGGCGTGGTGGAACTTACGATCGCCATGCATACCGTTTTTGATGCGTACCATGATAAAATCTTGTGGGATGTGGGGCATCAGTGTTATGTGCATAAGATTCTTACCGGGCGAGCGGATAAGTTCGATTCGCTGCGTCAATCGGGAGGCATCAGTGGATTCCCGGCACCGAGCGAAAGCGAAGCGGATCAGTTCGCGGTCGGACACGCGGGCACAGCGATAGCCTCAGCATTAGGAATAGCCTTGGGCGCGCAGATGCGCCAGACGGACGAAAAAGTTATCGCGGTGGTCGGTGACGCGTCGATCGTAAACGGGCTTTCTTTTGAGGGGCTGAACAATACCAATCTGCTGAATCGGCAAATGCTGATTATCCTTAATGATAATTCCATGGCGATCGATAAAACCGAAGGTGCTTTCGCCCGGTATCTTACCCAATTGCGGGTTTCGCGTTCATATGAAGATTTGCAGCGTCGGACGCGTTTGATGGTTCGCAGACTGCCGGCCATTGGTGAGGCGTTACACGATACGCTGGAACGGATCAAAGGAGGCATGAAGGCGGCACTGCTGGGAAGGCAGATATTCGAACAGCTCGGAATACCTTATTTCGGCCCGGTGGACGGACACGATCTGCCCGCCCTGATCAAACTGCTGGGCACACTGCAGGACATCGACCATCCGGTACTACTGCACGTGCAAACGGAAAAGGGCCGTGGTTTCGCGCCCGCGTCCAAAGACCCAACCACCTTCCACAGCCCCAGCGCCTTTAAGGTGACCGGCGAAACGGCGCAGTTTCCTGATCGAGTGGGCAAGAGTTTTACGTCGGCGTTCGCGGACGCCTTGGCGGAGAAAATGCGAAAAGATGATAGGATTATGGCACTAACCGCTGCGATGCCTGACGGCACGGGCTTGGCGAAGCTGCGAGGGGAATTCCCCGAACGGGTATTGGATGTTGGCATCGCTGAGTCGGCGGCGGTGGACATCGCCGCAGGGCTGGCCAAGAAAGGCTTAAAGCCCGTGGTTGCGATATACTCGACTTTTCTACAGCGGAGCTTCGATCAGATATTTCAGGAAGTGGCTTTGCAGAATTTGCCGGTGGTGTTTTGTTTGGACCGGGCGGGGCTGGTCGGCGGCGACGGTGCGGTACATCATGGTTTTTGTGATGTCGCGATGCTGCGGGCGCTGCCGAACATCAATCTTATCGCGCCGGCAAACGAAGCGGAGATAAACGGGGCCTTGGATTTCGCGTTCAATGCCCCCAACGCCACCGCGATTCGATACCCGCGCGATATGGTCCCGGCAGAACTTGCCGAAGAAGTCACGCCTTTTCAACAGGGACGCGCCTGGACAGTGCAAAGCGGCAGGGACGCGGTGATTTTGGCTTACGGGTCGCTATTGCAAAACGCGCTCGAGGCCGCTGAGCAACTGCGCAAACGCAGCTTTGATGTTGGAGTAGTCAGCGCTCGTTTTGCCAAGCCGATAGATGAAAAACTTATCGCTGAGCTGCTCACGGCAAACAGCAAAACAGTGATCGCAACCTTGGAAGATCATAGTATAGTGGGCGGGTTCGGCGCAGCGGTGCTTGAGTCGGCGCAAGAGCAAAAACTCGACACCAGGCGGATAGTGCGGCTGGCGATTCCGGATCGTTTCATCGCCACGGCCTCACGGAGCGAACAACTCACCCAAGCGGGACTCGACACTACAGCAATTGTCGAAACCCTAACCAAGGCGTTGCAAAAGAATTAAAGCAGTTTCAGAAAACCTCTACAACAAATTAGCCCCCTGACCTGTCAGGGGGTCATAGAAACAAACTGAATAGAAAGACCAACGAATCCTAACCCCTAACGTAGGGTGTGCAACTTGCTTGCACACGCGATTCCACCAAACCAACAACGTAGGGTGGGCCATGCCCACCATCCCTGACCCAAGAACAATCCTAACCCCTAACGTATCTATGACATCACGCCATTCGTCAACAAAAAACGTTATTTTCATTGCCAAATTACTCTACAACACCTTTTACCACCAGCAAGGA
>JAFGKT010000021.1 GCA_016928435.1 Sedimentisphaerales bacterium
AAAACCAATAGCACCAACAACACCGCCGACCATTTCAGCTTCGATCCCCCCGCCGAAATCTGCTCCATCGCTTTGCTTGCGTCCGCTCTGGATATCTTCCCTGTATCAGTATCCACCCCCGAACCCACGACGCTCTCCGTACCAGCCGGCGCCGAAACCTTCGAACCGCTAGTCGTACCCTTCAATAACTCCACAAACTCCAACGCCGTCTTAGGACGTTTCTCAATCTGCTTCGCCAAACCACGTTGCAGCACCGCGTTCACGCTGCCCGTTACCCCCGCCACCGGACGAGGCTGCTCGTGCAAAATCTGATACTGAATATCACCACGATGAAAAGGCGGATCACCGCTCAAACACTCGTATGCCATCACCGCCAACGCGTAAATGTCCATCGCCGCTATCGGTGGAACTCCCTTTAGTTGCTCCGGACTCATGTAGGGCAATGTACCCGAAACATCGCTCGCGCCCGTCAACATCGTAAAAGAATCGTGCATCTCCCGCGCCACCCCAAAATCCAAAACCTTGACCCGCCCATCATGCAGCAGCATCACATTGCTCGGCTTCAGATCCCGATGAATGACCGGCGGAACATGACTGTGCGCTGCGTCCAACGCCAACGCCACCGACTCCAAAACCGCTAACGTCTCAACAAACCCTAAACGCCCGCCCGAGCTGTTCAGCAGCTTCTTCTCTAGTGTAACCCCATCCAAATATTCCATCACCAAGAACTTGATCTCGTCGTTCGACTGAAAACCATATACCCGAATGATATTCGGATGGTCCAGCTCACGAGCCAGCATCGCTTCGCTTCGTAGGTTCTCAATCGCACGCTCGCTCCGGGTCAGCAAAGGCGACAAAACCTTAACCGCTACCTCGCGATTGCCCATCTCCAGATCTTCCGCGAGATACACCACCCCCATACCACCTTCAGCGACCTTGCGCATAATCCGATACTGACCCGCTAATATCGTCGCGTGACCCGTCTGCCTGATCGTCTCGTCCAGCGTATTATAAGTCTGACCACCCACCAAACCGCCACCCGTAACCTCAACCACATTACCGCCGCCACCCTTCGCGTTACCCGAGCCACCCACACTGCTGCCGCCCCGCGTAAACATCGCGCCGCAATGCTTGCACGCTATCGCGTTATCCTGAATCTCTTCTGCACACAAGGGACATTTCTTCATAATACTAAACCTAGGGCAAACGAGCGTCCCAACTATCTTCCTCAGACTATAACAACAACATAATAACCCCTAACCCCCCAACTTCGCCACAAAAAAAACCAATCCATCAGAACCCAAAGCGCACCCGGGTGCCCGCCCTTTCGCGAAGCTAAAGAGTGAGAAACCCCAACCACGTACCGCCGGCATCCTGCTGGCTTCCCGAACCACATCACCCTCATTACATCCCCGACAAAATCCCTTGTGCCAAATCACTGCCTTTGGCAAATCCAAAAAATCTGCGAAAATCTGTGTAATCCTGCGGATAAAACCTCCCTGACCTTTTGCTGCAATTATGCCTTCGACCAAACCCCCATGCTTCTGTCATGCCCCTGGCAGCTATCTTACTTTCGCGTCTTTCGCGTTTTTCGCGGTTAAAAATTCCCTGACCTCATTGCCTACATTGTGTTCCAGACAAACCCCCTGTGCTTAATCCGTGCCCCTGGCAGCTAATCCTTATTCAAGAACATTCGTGCCCATTCGTGGTTCGTTTTATTGTGAACGGTTACCACAAAAAAAGCCCCCGGCCAAAAAACCGAGGGCTTTCAAAAACTCTATATCAGCAAAAAACTACTTGCTACTTCTCTGCCAAAACCGCGTGAGCCGCAGCCAAACGGGCGATCGGAACCCTAAACGGCGAGCAACTTACATAATTCATACCCACCTTATGGCAGAAATGTACGCTCGAAGGATCGCCGCCGTGTTCGCCGCAGATACCAACTTTCAGCTTGCTGTTCTTGCTTCGGCCCAAATCAATGCCGATCTTAACCAGCTTGCCGATACCTTCTTGATCCAGACTTTGGAACGGGTCTTTCTCGTAAATCCCCAGCTTCGTGTACTCCGCCAGGAATTTGCCCGCGTCGTCACGGCTGAAGCCCATACCCATCTGCGTCAGGTCGTTCGTGCCAAAACTGAAGAATTCCGCTTCCTCAGCAATCTCGTCAGCAGTCAATGCCGCCCGCGGAATCTCGATCATCGTACCAACCATGTACTTGACCTTCGTCTTCTTTTCCTTGAACACCTTCTCGATCTCATCAATCACATGTTCCTTGACAAAAGACAATTCCTTCACCGTACCAACCAAAGGAATCATGATTTCCGGCAATACCTTCTTGCCCTTCTTGCCTACAGCGATAGCGGCTTCGATGATCGCCCGAGCTTGCATCCGCGCAATCTCCGGATAAGTAATCGAAAGTCGGCAACCGCGATGACCCAGCATCGGATTGAACTCGTGCAATTCTTCAACCTTGCCCTTGACTACCGAAGGCTGAACCTTCAAACGCTTCGCCATTTCAGCTTGGCTCTTGGCGTCTTGTGGCAAGAACTCATGCAACGGCGGATCCAGCAAACGAATCGTAACCGGCAAACCTGCCATAGCCGTGAAAATACCCACAAAGTCCTTACGCTGATAAGGAAGCAATTTCGCCAACGCGCCGTTGAACATCTTCGACGGACCGGCAATTTGCTTCTTCAGCTCCGCCATGTGCTTCGGATCATTGCTTGTCTTCTCCACAACCAGCATCTTGTCCTTCAACAAAGCGTAATCATCAGCCGCCAAAATCATCTGACGTACCGCCCAAATGCGATCACCTTCAAAGAACATATGTTCAGTCCGGCACAAACCAATACCTTCAGCGCCAAACTCACGGGCCCGCTTGGCGTCTTCCGGAGTGTCAGCGTTCGTGCGAATACCTAACTTACGAATACCATCCGCCCAAGTCATGATCTTGCCGAAATCGCCGCTCAGCTTCGGAGCTTCAGTCGGCAATTGACCCTTCATTACTTCGCCGCTCGTCCCGTCCAGGCTCAGCCAGTCGCCTTCTTTCATCGTTAGCTTGCCGATCTTCATCGACTTGCTCTTGTAGTTAATATCCAATGCGCCTACACCAGCGACACAGCAAGTGCCCATCCCGCGAGCCACAACCGCCGCGTGACTGGTCATCCCGCCCCGCTGAGTCAAAATACCCTTCGCGGCATCCATCCCGCCGATGTCTTCCGGACTCGTCTCGATACGAACCAAAATCACATCCTTACCAGCGATACGCCAGGCTTCAGCAGTCTCAGCGTCAAATACTATTTGACCAACAGCCGCGCCAGGAGAGGCAGGCAAACCCTTGGCGATAACATCGCGTTTGCAGCCCGCTTTGAAGTGCGGATGAAGCAATTGATCGATCTGCTCCGGAGCCAAACGGGAAACCGCGGTCTTCTGGTCAATCAGCTTTTCCTTAACCATATCGACAGCCATCTTCACCGCCGCTGCCGCTGTACGCTTGCCGTTACGAGTCTGCAATATGAAAAGCTTGCCCTGCTGGATAGTGAATTCCATATCCTGCATGTCTTTGTAGTGCTTTTCCAAACCATTCATCAGATCGGTCAATTGCTTGTAAATCTTAGCGTTGACCTTTTTTAAACCCTGCATCGGCAAGGGAGTGCGAATCCCAGCAACCACATCCTCGCCCTGGGCGTTCATCAAAAATTCGCCGTAGTATTCCTTCTTGCCCGTACTCGGATTACGTGTAAAACATACGCCCGTCCCGCAATCGTCACCCATATTCCCAAACACCATCGCTTGAACATTTACCGCTGTCCCGTTCAAACCCGTAATGTTGTTCAATTCGCGATAACGAATCGCCCGATCAACATTCCAACTCTTGAAAACCGCGTTAATGGCCAATTCCAACTGCTTCATCGGCTCTTGCGGAAACATACTGCCTTTGTGCTTTTTGTAAACCGCTTTGTAATTCTCAACCAATTCCTTTAGTTGATCCGCGTTCAGGTCGGTATCCAGATCCGCTTTGTATTTCTTCTTCAGCGCCGTCAACGCTTCTTCAAAATGCTCGTGATGGCATCCCATTACCACATCGCCGAACATGTCAATAAAACGACGATACGAATCATAAGCGAAACGAGCGTTACCCGTTTTCTCGATAATCCCAGCGACAACTTTGTCGTTCAAACCCAAGTTCAATACCGTATCCATCATGCCCGGCATCGAAACCGCAGCACCACTGCGAACCGAAACCAACATCGGATTCTTCGCATCGCCCAGCTTCGCGCTCATCGCTTTTTCCATCTTCGCCAGATTCGCTTGAACCTGAGCCTTCAAACCCGTAGGCCATTTGCCGCCCGACGAATAATAGTCCGCGCAGGTGTTCGTCGTAATCGTAAAACCCGGAGGCACCGGAATGCCCAGGTTCGTCATCTCTGCCAGGTTAGCGCCCTTCCCGCCCAACACCGCTTTCATCGCGGATTTGCCCTCAGCCTTACCATTACCAAAAAAGTAAACCATCTGCTTTGCCATCAAAAAACTCTCCTGTCAAACTAAAATATGCTTGTATTGCATTACTTCTGCAGAACGTCCAATTCCCCAGAAAAACTAACAACAAATCCTTATGGATAAATCATCGGCCGCGAACCCCCCGCCGATAGTCTCTGACCAATTGTTAATTGGCCCAATCCGCGTAATCCTAAAATACTATAACCCCACTGTCAAACGTAAAAGCTGTAATACACCAAAATTGTGTTGCCTGAACTGCCATTATCACTAAAATTGGCTTACGCCGGGTGTCGTAAATACAATACCGGGCCTACCTGACCTGGATTGCTCGAACCAGCAATACAAACCTGCAAACTCCTTAGCAGCCAGGTCACAAAAACCTAAAATACTGCCGTAACCAGAATTAACCTAATATGCTCGCAAAAAGAATAATACCCTGTTTAGATGTCGATAAGGGACGGGTCGTAAAAGGTGTCCAGTTCTTTGAACACGTGGACGCCGGCAGTGTCGCCGAATGCGCTAAAAGATACGAACAGCAAGGCGCCGATGAACTCGTATTCTACGATATCACCGCTAGCCACGAAGACCGCGCCCTTACCCTGGATATCCTCAAAGATGCCTCCGAAAGAGTCTTTATGCCCCTATGTGTCGGAGGAGGCATCCGAACTCTGGACGACATACGGGTAATGCTAAATAGCGGCGCCGACAAGGTTAGCATCAATTCCGCCGCCGTCTTAAACCAAAATCTCATCAAGGAAGCTGCACTCAGGTTCGGCAGCCAATGTATCGTCCTCGCCATCGACGCCAACCGAGTAATGCGCGATGGAAAAGAGTTCTGGGAAGTCTATATCAACGGAGGCCGAAAACCAACAGGCATCGCTGTTATGGACTGGGTCAAAAAAGCCCGACAAGATGGCGCCGGAGAAATCGTACTAAATGTCATGAACGCCGACGGAACCAAGGCCGGATACGACCTCGAAATGACCGCCGCCGTCAGTGATGCCGTTAACTTCCCGGTTGTTGCTAGTGGAGGCGCAGGAAACCCCGAGGATATGTTCGCCGTACTAACCAAAGGTAAGGCCGACGCAGCCCTCGCAGCCAGCATCTTCCACTTCGGAAACTACACCATCAGCCAAGTCAAACAGTTCCTCAATGACCGAGGCGTACCAGTACGACAAGACTTCATAGAACGAAAATAACAGTTAAAAATACCAAAATCTTGACTATAATACCTAAAATCAAAAACCACCTAGGCCACGCTCGCTAATCAAAATGAACCAAGGAGTCATAAAGAGTGGATAAACAACCTATCTCTAAACAACTCGCCGACGGAAAACGCCCCGCACTCGATAAATACTTCAATGCCGTCGTTAAAACCCAAGCATCAGACCTACACATCAAAGGCGATGAACTGCCTCGTATCCGATCCAAAGGCGAACTCCGAAGAACCACCGGAAATGTCATCTCCGAATCCGAAGTCGAAGAAATGGTCTTCGAAATCCTAAGCCCAGAGCAAAGAGAATTCTTCCTCGAACATGGAGCCCTCGACTTCGCCTACGATCTCAGCAGAACCGACAGATTCCGCGTCAATATCTTCCGCCAAAGGAGCAAAGTCTCCCTCGCCGCCCGGCGCGTCACCAGTATCATACCCCCCTTCGAATCCCTGCACTTGCCCGACACCGTCCAAAAAATCGCTGAGTTCCACCAAGGACTAGTACTCGTAACCGGCGTAACCGGCTCCGGAAAAAGTACAACCATCGCCTCCATGCTCGACTACATCAATCGTAATCGAGCCTGCCACATCATAACCATAGAAGACCCTATCGAATTCGTGTACGAAGACCAAAAAGCCCTCGTTAATCAGCGCGAAGTGGGTATCGATGTCCCAAATTTTGATGACGCCCTTAGATCACTTATGCGCGAAGACCCCGACGTCGTACTTATCGGAGAAATGCGCGACTTCACCACACTGAACGCAGGCCTAAAAGCCGCTGAAACCGGACACCTCGTCTTTGCAACAATGCACTCCACCGACGCCTACCAAACCATCGCCCGAGCCCTCGACCTAACGCCTCAGGTCGAAAGACACATGGTCCGACAAGCTCTCGTCGGTAACCTCAAAGCCGTTATAACCCAAAGATTACTGCCCACCATCAGAAAAGAACCCTCGCGAGTACCAGCCGTCGAAATTATGATCGTTAACGCCTCCATCCGAAAACTAATCGAAGAGGAGAGAGAAGTAGAAGTAACATCCGTAATCAAATCCTCTCATGCCGACGGCATGATAGACTATACCGAGTGCCTCAAACGACTCATCAATCAAGAATATATCGACCTCAAAACCGCTTATGCCCACGCGCCCAATCCGGACGAACTGAAAATGGCACTCAAAGGCATCAGCACCGGCGGCGGCGGAATCCTCGGATAAAACCAATGGGCTTCTCCACAAACCAATAACTAATACTCGATTGCATCTTGGAGCAATAACCAATGCTAAATTCCATCCTGGCGCAAACAACGACCCCCAGCGGAATGTATTTCAATATTGCGAAAATCATAACCTTTGTCGTCGTATTCGGCCTATGGGCCTGGGTCGGACAGTGGATCAACCGCGACACTAAAGTCGTACATACCAATCGCGGCTTGTGGAACAACGTCTATCTGCTATGCGGCATAGCGGCCATCCTACCTTGGTTCACGCTGCCCGTCTATTTCATCGTAACACTCCCACTGTTCATCGTCGTATGGATCACCGTCTCATTTATATACCTGCTCCATCGAAACGGCCGTGTCCCTCAAGAAGAACAAATCCTAAATGCCGAACATATTAAAGCACTTTTAGCCCGCGATAAAAAAACCTCAAAAACCGACCGAAGATTCACTTTCATCTCCAATCACGGTAATAGACTCCCAATACCCGCCAACCAAGACAGCGAATATCAAGGGTTCGTCGCCGCCGAGGAAATGGTGTACGATATGTGGAACCGAAGGGCTGTCATAGCCCAGTTCCTGCCCGTCGGCGAAGAAGTCAAAGTCCACTATGCCATCGACGGAGTAACCACACCCGTACCAAACCGAACTAGAGAAGACCTCGACAAAGCCATTGCCTACCTAAAAGCAGTAGCAAATCTCGATGTCGAAGATCGACGCAAACCGCAAAGCAGCAGCTTCTCTATCGAAGTCGAAGGAGAAAATTCCCAATGGCGCATACAAACCGCCGGAAGCACCAGAGGCGAACAGCTTATCTTGGAACAAATCAAGGAAGCGCAATCACGTAGCCTAGAAGCCCTAGGCTTCCATCCAGACCAGCTACAAGCCATGGAAGAAATCATCCAAGGCAAAGAAGGCGTCGTACTAATCTGCGGAACACCAAAGAACGGCGTAACCTCAACCCTCTACAGCATCATCCGAAAACACGACGCCTTCACCCAAAATATCAACACCTTTGAAGTCGAAAAACTCTACGACCTCGACAATATCACCCAAAACGTGATGCAAAGAGGCGATAACCCAAAAGACGCTCATCTACGCCTGCAATCTGTCGTGCGATCCGATCCCGATATTATCCTTGTCGGATTCTGCAACTCAGCCGAAATGGCTATGATCGGAACCCGAGCCGCACGCGAACATAAACGAATATACTTCGGACTAAACCAGCCCAGCACCTTCCACGCCCTGCAAGAGTGGCTCAAACTCGTAAACCGCAACCAATATGTCGCTGATACCCTATTGGCAATAACCTGCCAAAGACTAATACGAAAACTCTGCCCCGATTGCCGAGAAGCCTACACCCCGGATGCCAACATGCTCAAAAGACTTAATCTACCCGCCGACAAAATCAAACAATTCTATCGCCCGCCCACCGAATTCGAATACGACAAACGAGGCAATCGGCTAATCTGCGCTAACTGCCAAGGAACCGGTTACTACGGACAAACCGCCGTCTTTGAAACCCTTTTTGTCAACGATGCCATCAGACAACTCATCCGCGACGATGCGCCAATTAACGCCATCCGCGCTCAGTGTCGAAAAGATCGTATGTTCTACCTACAGGAACAGGCCGTCAGAAAAGTCATCGACGGAACTACCAGCATACAGGAAGTACTTCGTGTAACCGCGGAAAAAACCAAAAAACCCGCAGCCAACACCGCAACCGAAAAAACCGCCGAGTAAAAACACCGCCCTAATGCCTTAGAAACATAAATCTCAAGGAGAACCACCGTGTTAGCCATTCTCTTCGCTTGTGCAATGATAGGCCTCATAACCTATTGGCAAATCTTCAAACAAGGACTCTTCAGCGCCCTCATCAACGCCGTCCTCGGACTCGTAGCCGCTATCATCAGCTTCAACTACTATGAGCCGCTCGCCCAACTGCTCACCGGATTCGGACTCCAATGGCTCGCGCCCAAAACCATCTCCATGCTCGTCCTATTCATCGCATCATTCATTATCATGCGCGAAATCTTCGACCGCCTTATTCGAGGCAATATGAACTTCGTACTTATCATCGACCGCGTCGGTGCCGCTATTTGCGGCTTTGTATTCGCGCTCACCGTTGTTGGCGTCATCGCCGTCGCCTTCCAATTGCTGCCCATTTCCCCTTCGTTCCTAATGTTCGACCGATACGCCGATGACCACGAAAATTACCAAAATGAGTCAAGCCTATTCCCCAATCCCGACGGCTTCGTACTCGCCGTGATAGCCAACGCCTCCGATTCCACATTCTCAGGCCAAAATAACTTCGCCGCTGTCAACTCCAACTTCCTAAGAGACCTGTACCTTTCACGCATCACCCTCACCCCGGGATCACGCAATACCGCCTCCGATGATTCCTTTGCCGTCCAAGCCGCTCAGTTCTTCGACTACGACTGCCCGGTACTTCAAGCCGATGAAAGCGCCGACCGCGACGAAGCTGTCACAACCCGGCTAATGCCCGCTCAACCTATCGATCTCGATATGAACGAAACTCTAATCATGGTAACCGTCAGACTCTCGCCCGGGGCCGGAGATCAACCTGGAGCCGCCGACGAAGATGGTAAAATCCGTGTCCCCATGGCTAACTTCCGACTCGTAGGTAACTCACCGTCAGGACTGCCTGAAGATACCGTCATAAGATACCCAGTTGGTGTATTCATCAACGAATCTCTAACTCATGTCGTCACCGACCAACAAGGCAACGTCATGCGTACCGAAAACAGTCGCGAAGATATCACCGTCACCGTACCCCAAGCCCTCGTAGCATATAAACTCGACCAAGGCCAAGTCTTCTCCGGCGCCGCAACCATCAACCTCGTCTTCGCTTGGCCCACCAGCTCAAACGACCCACAAAGACTACAACCTCAACCAACATACATCCAGTTCCGACGCTCATCAACCAAGCCCGTCCCCCAAATCACCGCGCCAACCAACAACTAAACCACCATCACCCTTACACAAAATTAGCCCCCTGACCCGTCAGGGGGTTCTAGCCAAAGAAAAAAATAATCCCAATAATTCCCAAAACCATCTCATCCCCCCTGACCCGGGGTCGCCCAAACCAAGTACGATAAATTGTTCCAACAGAGGCTAAAAATCCTGTTCATAATCATCGGCTTGACCATGGCGATGCTCGTCGCCCGATTGGCCTGGCTCCAGATACATTGTGCCGATAAGTACAACACCTACGTTCAAGAATTCCTCGATCGGCCCGGCCGGCTCCTCGAAACCGTTCGCGGTACCATCTACGACTGCAACCTCAAACCTATCGCACTCGACCGACCCGCCTTCGACCTCTGCCTCCACTACGATATCACCCGTATCTATGACCCACGCTTCTGGGACATCCAAGCAATCCGCTTCTTCTCCGGCGAAAACCAAACAGGCCTGCCCCACAACCAAGCACGCAGCTACCTCGCCCGCCGGTTCCATCTCAACGACGCCGAAATCTCATCCATCATCCAAAACCACAGCGTCAACAACCGCATACCGCTCGCCGCCATCCGCCAGGTCCTGCTCGAAAAAGCTAACTCACTCATCACCGAACTCGCTCAAGCCTGCCGCATCCCCGTCGAGCAACTCCTCGAACCCATCGACCAAATCAACAATCGCGTTTATGACCGACGCCTCGCCCGCGCCCGACGCGTCTATTACGACAACCACCCCGACATCACCTACACCCCCGCCGCTAACATCGCCGAACTCACCGCCGATTTCCAACGGCTTATCCCAGACCCTCAGCAGCAGCTCTACCTCATCAGCCAATGCGACATCCTCGAAATGCACCAGCCTCATACCGCCCTCCACGATATCTCCAGCTTTATCGCTCTTGACATCGAAGCCGGATTCGTCGGCTCATTCCTCGCCTCCGACACCAACCGCCCCATTACCATCCGCTCCACCACCTCACGTGAATTCCCCTACAATGACATCGCCTGCCACATCATCGGCCAGCTAGGACCAACATCACCAGACCCCTGCGCCGAAACCCTCGACGATCCTCCAACTCCCCAACAGCTATACGCCTACCGCAACGACGACCGACAAGGAAGCTGGGGCATAGAAGCTGCCTTCGAACCATACCTCAGAGGCCAAAGAGGATACGTCCGCTACGATATCGACCACCAAATCGTCGAACGAATAGACCCACTGCCCGGCCAAGACGTTTACCTCACCATAGACATCGAACTACAACGAGCCATCCAAAACCTCTTCGAAACCCAAGGCCAAATCGGCGCCGCCGTCGTCATCGATGTCCCCACCGCCGAAGTCCGAGCCGCCGTCTCCATACCAACCTTCGACCTCAACACTTACTACCAAACCGAAAACTACCATCTCATCACCCTCCAAATGCCCAATCTCTATTGGGTAAATCGCGCCTTCGACCTGCCCTACCAACCCGGATCAACCAGCAAACCATCACTATTGCTCGCAGGCCTCGAACTCGGCATCGTCAACGAAAACACCACTTTCTTCTGTCCACCCCGCGACGACTCCAAACCTCCGCCCCAATGCTGGTCACCAAACGGCCACCGCGATATCGCCCTCCACCGAGCCATCCGCGAAAGCTGCAACACCTACTTCATCCGCATCGCCGAACTCGCAGACAACCAACAACTTTTAGAATTCTACAACCGCCTAGGGTTCGGCCGCCGAATCCTCGCTTGGCCAAACTCCCAAATCGCCCAAGCCGCCGAAAACGCCTTAGACGAAACCGCAGGCCATCTTCCCCCACCCTCCCTCAGCGAATTCCGATTCCTTGGCATAGGTCGAGGTGGTTTCGACGCCTCAGTTCTCCAAATGGCAAACAGCATGGCAACCATCGCCCGCGACGGCGTATTCGTACCCCCCACCCTCGTTCGTATGCCCGCCGCTCAGCAACCCCCCGACCGCGTCGCTTCCCGCCCTCATGACATCCAACTAATCCAAGATGCCATGCAAGCAGTAATCTACCACCCACGAGGCACCGGCTACGATGCCTTCAACCCCATACCCTGGACCACCGACCAACTAACCCTATTCGGCAAAACCGGCTCAACCGCCAACGCCCTCTTTACCTGCTTCGCAAGAACCCCCGACAACCGCGCAATCGCCCTGGCAGTCCTAATCCAAACCGAAAACCTACCCGAAGCCGCCCACGGCGGAACAACCGCCGCCCCCGTCGCCCGAGACATCCTCCTAATCCTAGCAAACCACGGCTACCTCCCCCAACCAGCATACCCCCAATAACCCCCCTGGGCCATGCCCGCCGTCTGTTTTATGCTGTCCAAAACCAAATAGGAAAAAGCCCACCAAACCCATATCCGTACCTGCCCCGCATTTGGCAAACGAATTCATAATCCGCGCCAATCAGCGAAATCCGCGGTTTCAAATATACTGTCATACTCCTTATAGTAATCTACGCCATAATCGACTTCTCACGGCCATTCTTTCCTTCAAGTTTTGCTAACAGAAAACCCGATAAGTCCGATAATCTATTATTGTGTTTTTCACACCCGTCGCCCGACCCCAACGCTCCTAAAAACCCCAAAATCAAACCCAAATATCAGCATCGAAAAACCATCCGACCACACAATCGCTTTTATATTTGCCTAAATCTCTATTATGCGGTAAACATCTTATATTAAACGTCTTAACCATGCTTGGCTTACCCAGCAACCTGCTCAGCCCGCTCTAACCCAAGCATCAAGCCCAGCAAACAACCAAGAGTATTACCATGAACCCAAAATCTCACACATCCTTCCAACTGGTAATGGCAATAATTCTGATTATTATGGTCGGCCCACTGGCAATCGCCCAGACTCCACCCCAAGCCGCATACCAGCAACCTCAACCAAACCTCTACCGCACCACAGCCCCCGCGCAGTCCGCTCCCAGCACCATCGTTCGCAGCCCAAACCTCCAGCTCACCTACCAAATCCAAGATGTCGCCCCCGCTGATCTCGACCGCGTCGAAATCTGGTACGCCACCCCCGACAGCTCTTATCAACTTTACGGCTACGATTCCGACCTAACCAGCCCCGCCTCATTCGTCGCGCCAGGCGACGGCACATACAGAATCCTAATCGTCGCCGTAGATCGTTACCAGCAGCGCTCCCAAAACCTAAATCCATACCCCACAGATCACGGCCAAATCATCCCATTCGACACCCCAGCCCACGTCACCGTACTCGTCGATTCATTCCGCCCCCAGCTTTTCCTCTACAGCCCCCGCGAAAACTACCCCGAATACGCCCAACGCACCCTACGCGTCCAATGGGCCGGCGCCGACCATAATCTCGCCGAAAATCCCGTCCAACTCTTCTACCAGCAGCCCGGAGACCCCGCCTGGACCCCCATCCACCAACCAATGCCCGCGATCGGCGAATACAATTGGCAATTCCCACCCCAACTCTCAGGCCAAACGCTAATCAAAGCCGTCATCATCGACAACGCCGGCAACAGCACCACCGAATACTCCGGCTGGATCAATATCACCTCCGTCGCACCAACCCAAACGCAACCTGCCGCCCCAACCCAAAACATCAACCCAACCCCTAACTCAACCACCACCGCCCCCGTCTCAACTCCAGTAACACAAACCCCATCAGCCAATCCTCAACCTCAAAACGTATCCATCACCACCACCCAGCCCGATCAACCCAATGTCATCCCTCAACCGCAAAACTACAACACCCAAGCCGCCAACGAATGGTTCAATCGCGGCCAACTCCACATCCAACGCTTCGAATGGCCCGACGCCGTTTACGCTTTCGAGCAATCTCTCCAATACGACCCCACCAGCCTGCAAACCCGCATGTCCCTCGCCGACGCCTACTACCGCCTCGGCCAATACCCCCAAGCTCAACACCAATACGAACTCGTACTCCAACTCGAACCCAACACCACCGCAGCCCTCCGTCAACTCGCTCATGTCCATCAAGCCGCAGGACAATACCCACAAGCACAGCAAGCCCTCGACCACCTCCTAAACATCAATAGCGAAGATTGGCACGCCTGGCTCCTACGCGGCGACAACGCCGACCGAATGGGCAACCGCACCCTGGCACTCGACTCCTGGCAGATCGCCGCTAACGGCGCCGCCCAATCAATGCCCGCCGTCGCCCAAATGGCCCAACAACGAATCAGTCAATATCGCCCATAAATCCACCTTAAAACCACAAACAATAAATCGAACCCAGTTCACCATAATCATGGCCGCCAAGAAAACAACAAACTCAACACCCGCGAAACTGCCCATATACGTAGTCTCCGGCAAAGACCGACGCCGCGCCGCCGACCAGGTCCAGCAACTCATCGACCTAATCCTCGCTGATGCCGACCCCCAAGTCTCCCTCAGTTCCTACGAAGGCGCCAACGTCCAAATCGCCGACGTCCTCGATGAACTCCGCACCCTGCCCTTTCTCTCACCCTGCCGTCTCGTCGTCGTCAAAGAAGCCGACCCTTTCATCACCAAGTATCGTTCCGCCCTCGAAGACTACCTCGAATCTCCCTCAGCGACCGGCATACTGCTGCTCATGGCGGACAGCTTCCCCAAAACCACCAAGCTCGCCAAAAAAACCGCCCAGATCGGAAAAATCGTCGCCTGCGACCCCATCAAACCTTACCAAATCCCTGAGTTCCTAACCCAATACGCCCGCGACCAGCATCAACTGACCCTCGCCAAGACCACCGCCCAACTCCTCCAGGAACTCATCGGCGACGAGCCTGGCATGTTAATCAGCGAAATCGACAAACTCGCCGTATATCTCGCCGACCCCGATAAACCCACCAACAAAATCACCCCCCAAGCCGTCAATGCCCTCGTAGGCCAAAACCGTCAATACAACGTCTTCAATGTCATCGACGCCATGACCGCCGGCAAAACCACCGTCGCCTTAACCCAACTCGAAAAAATGTTCAACCAGGACCGCGACGCTCAATATACCGTCGTCGGCGCCTTCGCTTGGCATTTCCGTCGCCTCTATAACGCTCGCATACTGCTCGACCAGCGCGTATCGCCCGCCTCTGTCCCCAAGCAAGTAGGCGTATGGCTCCACCCCGAACAGTTCATCAAGCAAGCCCAAACCCTCAATCTCGCTAATATAGCTATCATCTTACGTCAATTAATGAACATCGATTACCAATCAAAGTCCGGCGGAATGACCGCTCAGTTCGGAATCGAACAACTAATCCTAAAATTCTGTACCCAACCCCGAACCAAAACCGGATAACTAAATTTATCATACCCGACTTAATCGGGTCTCTAACATAATATGACCAATGAAAGGATTCATTCCCGCAAAGGCGCCGAATCCAGTATAACATAAGCATGGAGGCTTACATAAAAATGACTCATTCACACCTCAACTCGCACCATCTGCGTAAACCCAACCACCACCTCATCATTCTCGCGATACTAATCGCTCTGCTCATCTTCGCTCTTGCTGGTTGCGATATGTTCCAACAGTCTCCCTATCCCCGCCAAATCGACGCCTCACAACAGCCTCCTTATGGAACAACCGGATCAGCCCAACCCGCTCAGCCGAATAATCAGACCCAACCCAATCCGTATCTCGCACCATCGCCGCAAACCAACCCTTACCTCAACAGCCCCGACACCACGCAAGTCGCCAACCCCAACAATTACAACCCTCAGCAGCCCACCCAACAACCTTATCCCAATCAGCCCCAATACGCCGCCCAAAACCCCTACCCAAACCAACAGCCTTACACCACCGCCCCTCAAAACCCAAACTATCAAAGCCCAACTCCGCGCGTCACCGGCGTCAGCGTTATCGCTGCCACGCCCGCTCAGCCAGTTACCACTACCACTCCGCCGCCGCCCATGCCCGCTTCGGTAAACCCAACCTATCATCAACCCAGCCAGTCCACCGCCAACTCACAGCCCGACTTCTCCGCCCACCTCACCAACGTTTCTGTCCCCGCTCAGCCCAACCAAACTCCTACTATCATCGTCCAGCAACCCGCTGCCCAGCCCGACCCCGCTGATAGTGTCGAGCAGACCATCACCACTCTAGAACGGCTCATCGCGGACGACCCCGAAAACTACACCGCTCAATTGGCTCTCCAACTCCTCCATGCCACCTACAGCCAAGAAGAAAACACCAATACCGAAATCCCTAATCTCACTCCCGAACAGCAAGCCCGCGCGCAACAAGTCGCCGACGCTATGATGCTCGCCGTCCGCGCCGCCGGCCAACAAGGCCAATCCAACCCCGAACTCGCCAATCAAGCCCTCCAAGCCCTACAACAGCTAACTAGCCAAGTCGCCCAAAATGCAGATCTGAATATCGCTAAGGTTGAACTATGCTCCCGCGTCGACGGGTTCGGCCGATACGAAGTCATCCCCCAAACCACCCTCGCATCAGGCCAACCACAAAGAGTACTCGTTTATTGCGAACTACAAAACTTCCAAAGCCAAATCGACGCCCAAGGCCGATACCTCACCAGACTCCGAGCCACCATCACCTTCTACAACTCCAACTTCGATGTCCTAGCACAACGCGCCGACGATGTCACCGATATTCCTTCGTTCAATCAACGTCATGACTTCTTCCTCCGCGGCGCCCTCGACCTGCCCGCCCTGGCACCAGGCCAATATCAAGTCGTAGTCAGAATCGAAGACCTAACCGCACAAAAAATCGCCGACGCCCGCGTAGAATTCGAAGTCAACCCAACCGCCACCCAACCCTAACCCCAAAAAAGTGTCACCCATGTCGTAGGTATAAACTGTAACCCATGTTTCGGTTGACACAGGAATTACGTTATTGGGTGGCTTTTCGGGCGTATTCGTTTTGTAGTTTCATGTATAGTTTGTAGTCGTCGAATGATACGCCGGGCGGGGTTTGGTGATCGACGGATAGCAGGTAACCGCCTTGGGCCATTACGGGCAGGAGGCGTTCGAACTCGGTGCGCATGGCTTGTTCGCCTTTGTTCATGGTCATTTTATCGAATCCGCCGATGAGACGGAGCTGGGGATGGCGTTGGCGCAGTTTGTTGAGATCGACACCGGCTTGACGTTCTAGAGGGAGGAAGCCTTCGGCGCCGGCATCGAGGCACCAGGGGATGAGTTCATCGATGAGGCCGTCACTATCGATGATGACGGTGGTGCCCATTTCTTTTAGAGTGGGGATGACTTGCTGGTAGTATGGTTTGAGGAATTCGTCGAAGGCATCTTTGGAGAGCATGGGGCCGAGATTGTAGGACATATCTTCGGCGAAGGTCATGAAGTCTGGTTGGAAATATTGACGAACTTTAGCTAGGATACGCTTGTGGTAATCAGCGAGGTCGGAATTGATTTGGTGCATTAGCTCGGGGTGATCGTAGAAGGCGTACATGTGGGGCTCGATGCCGAACAATACGCGTGGATACCAGAAAAAGCCTTCGAGGGTGATCCAGGTGATTTCGCCGTTGGCTTGGGCTTGGGCGCAGGCTTCGAGTTCGGCATCGGAAACGATACCATTGCCTCGAAAATCAATTGAAGTATCGCCAAATACAGTGGACTTGATTTTCTGGTAATCGTCCATGTTTTTGATAAGGCCCATGCCGTGATCGTGCTCAGGGGTGTTAGGGCGGAACCAGATATGGCGATGTTTGTCTTGGCCAAAATAATCGCGGATTTCCTCAACCGTTTGCGCCTCAGCGGGCAGACCCTCCTTGCGCCAACGATCAATGGTGTCGGTCCACCACGGGGCCCATTCGAGGACGGGCAGGCGGTCGACGGGTTCGAATGCCATGAGTTTTTGGAAACGTTCGCGACTGTTCATATTTAACACCTATTCCTTTGTTCTTTGGTGCGGTCAATTCAGGGGGGATTTTAACATAGTGAGAGGGTAATGCAAGGGCGATATGAATCTGTGATTGGGATTTTATTTGGTTATTTGGCTGAAATGTTGCTGGGCGGCGGATAAGAGGTTAGAATTAGCGTTTTTGTTGAGATTGGTGATATAAAACCCCCTGACGGGTCAGTGGGCTAATTTGTGAAAGTATGTGGAGGTTTGATTATGGAATATCAATGCGGACGAGTGGGACGGGTTATAGTGGCGCGGTTGTTTGAGGGGGATGATTTGTATGAGAGTTTGGAACAGTTGGCGCGGGATGAGGGGATTAAGGCGGGGGCGGTTTTGATAACTGGCGGTATCAGGAAGGCTGAGGTTGTGGTTGGTCCGAAGCAGGAGAAGCCTAAGATTGTGGGGAATTTCAAGTCTTTTGAAGGGCCGGGCGAGACGCTGGGGGTTGGTACGATTTATGATGGGGATGATGGTCCGACGCTGCATCTGCACGCGGCGATTGGTAAAGGGGACGAGACGGTGGTTGGTTGTCCGCGCGGCGGCGCGAGTACGTTTTTGATTTTGGAAGTTACGATTATTGAGATTGAAGGGGTGAGCGCAAGGCGGGAATGGGACGAAGCGACGGGGGTTAAGCTATTACGGGCCCGGCAAAAGCAATAAGCCATTCAAAGAAGCAAAAATGGAACAACCCACGGCAATAAACACCGACGTATTAATCCTGGGCGGCGGCCCGGCGGGGCTAATGTGCGCGAGTCAGGCGGCGGAAAAAGGGCGAAGCGTCATCGTTTTGGACCGTTCGAGTAAGCTGGGGACCAAACTGCTCATATCCGGCGGAGGCAAATGCAACTTCACGAACCGCCACTGCTCGGCGGACAATTACATTAGCAGCAATCCGCATTTTGTCAAATCCGCACTAGCGCAATTCAGCAATGCCGATTTCATCGACATGATCGAACAGCATAATATTGGCTACGAGGAACGGGAATTCGGCAGGCTTTTTTGTCGCCACTCGGCGCGTGACTTGTTGGATATGCTTATAAAGCAGTGCAACCGTCATAACGTCGAGTTTTTGCTTCAGGTTGAGGTTAAATCGATTGAGAATTTTCATGGTTTTGTGGTTCACACCAACAAGGGTGACATAACGGCGCGAGCTTTGGTGGTAGCCACGGGAGGCCTGACTTGGCCGCAAATCGGTGCTACGGACCTGGGTTACCGAATCGCCCGACAGTTGGGGCACCGCGTGGTCGCTTGTCGGCCGGGCCTGGTTCCGCTACGGTACGACGAGGACGATCTGCAAGCATGGGGCAATCTGACGGGGATTACGGTCGAAGCAGTTGTCCGCTGTAAGAAACAGAGTTTTCGGGAAAATATTCTGTTCACGCATAACGGCCTGAGCGGTCCCGCTATTTTGCAGATATCGAGCTATTATAAAGAAGGCGACCAGATTGAAATCAACTGGCTGCCTGACCTAGACGTATATCAATTTCTCCTGGGACAGAAACAGTACAATGGTTCGGCAATGATAAAAAGAGTGTTGGCCCCTTATCTGCCCAACCGGATACTGCAACAATGGTCGCAGAGCTACTTTCCCACGAAAACCCTGGCAGAGTGTTCATTGGAGCAAATACAGCAAGCGTCTGACAGCCTCAACCGCCAGCCCTTCCGGCCTCGAACCACGGAAGGCTTCAACAAAGCCGAGGTCACCGTAGGCGGCGTTAGCACCGAGGACATATCGTCCAAGACCATGCAGTCGCGAATCATAGCCGATCTTTACTTTGTTGGTGAAGTTCTCGACGTTACGGGGCAACTGGGTGGATATAATCTCCAATGGGCTTGGTCCAGCGGCGCGGCAGCGGGTCGAGCGCTCTGATAGATTGACTGATAATAGGTGATTTGTGTTCGATCACCCTTTAGCTACGCGAAAGGGTGCCACCCGGTGTCGCAAGCAAGGCTGCTTGCGTTACGTTGGCGGGGCAGAGGCGATTTGGAATTGACAATATCGCAGCCATTGTCTATAGTGGGGTCTTATGGTAATTGTTCTTTAAAAGAAGTCGAACCCTATCAGTAGCTTTTTGGCGCAAATGGTATCACTATACTATGTGCAGTAGGTCGGCTTCTGCCTTTTTCCCATTCTCGTAATTTGACAGGCTGATTCTGCGTCTAATGGCACTGTTCTGCTTGTTGAACACCTATTTTTGACAATTATTAGAGGAATTCTAGATCAATGGATAAAAATAACAAACTTCCCCCGTTCTTTTATGAAATTTTCGCTCCTAGTCTGCCACGTCTTGGTCCTGGTAATGCATTTTCTACCAATAAGGCTCTCGACACACTGCTGCCGCGATGCTCTGCGCAGACAGAGAGGGAGTTGGCGATATTGGATCTGGGTTGCGGCAACGGCTGTCAGACAATTCAATTGGCCCAACGCCTGAACGCAAAGATTCTGGCGGTTGACAACCATCAACCGTTCCTGGATGAATTGGCACGGCGAGCGAAAGAAAACGGAGTCGCTGATAAGATTCAACCGCATTTGGCAGATTCCAGGTGCTTGGACTTGGCAGCGGGCTCGTTTGACTTGATATGGTGCGAAGGTGCGATATTCACGATAGGCTTTAGGAAGGCTCTTGAGTTATTTCACGATTTGCTGAAACCTTCGGGATTGGCAGCTTTTAGCGAGATGGCTTGGCTGCGTCCAGGTGCGCCGCAGAAATGTGTCGATTTTATTACAGGTCCATGTCCTGATCTGGCGGATATAAGCAGTCAGTTGAGTACAATTGCTGAAACCGGCTTTGGGGTTTTGGATCACTTTATTTTGGACGAATCGGCTTGGTGGGAAAACTTCTATCAGCCACTTAGCGAAAGGGCAAAGCAGCTCAGGAAAGAGCATGATCAAGACGCTCAAAAGAAGGAGCTTCTAGACTTTACCGATCTGGAAATTGAGATGCATCGAGAGTTTTCTCAATACTATGGTTATGTGTTCTATATGATTGAACGACAGTAGAGTTTTTGTTCGATTTGGAACACAGCAACTGAGACTGAGCAATTACGTGCAAGCCTGGGATGAGCTTTTGCGGCTACTCCCGGGCTTGTTTTTTTGGGGGCCGTATATTTCACGGAATCTTGGTTTTTTGATGGTTAAGGATTTAGGGATTCTAAGGCGGTATGGTTGGCGGTGATGGTGGCGGCGATTTGGTCGGGAGTGTGGGCTAAAGAGATGAAGAAGGCTTCGAACTGGGAGGGTGGGAAATAGAAACCGGCTTGGAGCATGGCGTGGAAGTATTGGGCGAAGGTGTCGGTGGAGCATGTTAGGGCTTGGGCGTAGTTGGTGACGGGTTGGTCGGTGAAGAATAGGCAAGCCATGGAGCCGACTCGCTGGAGTTGGTAGGGAAGGGATAGGCAGTCGAGATTGTGCTGGATACCTTGGGCAAGTTGTTGGGCTTTTTGTTCGAGGTCGATGTAGATTTGGGGGTTGAGTTGGTTTAGGGTTGCGATTCCTGCGGCGACGGCGATTGGGTTGCCTGATAGAGTGCCGGCTTGATAGACGGGGCCTGCGGGTGCGAGCATTTGCATGATGTCGGCTCGGCCTCCAAATGCGCCGATGGGTAAGCCGCCTCCGATGATTTTGCCTAGGGTGGTGAGGTCGGGTTTGACGTTGTAGAGCTGCTGGGCGCCGCCTAGGGCTACGCGGAAGCCGGTCATTACTTCGTCGAAGATTAGGAGGATGTTGTTTTGGGTGGTGAGTTGGCGGAGCTGGGTGAGGAAGTTATTGGTTGGCGGGATAACGCCTGCGTTGCCCATGACGGGTTCGACGATGACGGCTGCGATTTGGTCGGGATGGGATTGGATGAGGTTTTGGACGGAATCGATGTTGTTGAAGTGGGCGGTTAGGGTGTCGGCGACGGTGGCGGGTGTGACTCCTGGGCTGTTGGGGGTGCCTAGGGTGGTGGCGCCGGATCCGGCTTGGACGAGGAAGCTGTCGGCGTGGCCGTGATAGCAGCCGGCGAATTTGATGATGCGGTCGCGTTGGGTGAAGGCACGGGCGAGGCGGATGGCGGACATGGTGGCTTCGGTGCCGGAGTTTACGAGGCGGAGCATTTGGATGTTGGGCATTAGTTCGATGACTCGCTGGGCGAGTTGGATTTCAGCGGCGGTGGCGGTGCCGAATGTGAGGCCTTTATCGATGGCGGTGTGGACGGCATCGAGGACGGCGGGGTGAGCGTGGCCTAGTATGCAGGGGCCCCATGAACCGAGGTAGTCGATGTATTGTTTGCCGGTGACGTCGTAGAGGTAGGCGCCTTGGGCGTGGTCCATGAAAACGGGAACACCCTGAACGGATTTGAAGGCGCGGACGGGCGAGTTGACGCCGCCTGGGATGATTTTTTGGGCTTGCTGGATGAGTTGTTCGTGTTGAGAGGGGTTCATGAGTTACTCCGCGAAGTATTGAACGGGTTGTTTTTTGTATTCGGCGGTGGAGATGAGGATTTGGTGTTGGATGGGTTTGAGGGTTTGGGTGAGCTGGGCGGTGAGTTGGTTGAGGGCGTCGAGGGTGCGGCAATGAGCCATGGCGTAGAGGTTGTAGGGCCAATCGGGGGCGGTGGCGCGATGGTAGCAGTGGCTGATTTGGGAGTATTGGGCGAGCTGGGTGCCGGCTTGGTCGAGGAGTTGGTCGGGGAGTTGCAAGACGATCATGCCATTGGCGTTGAAGCCTGCTTGGCGGTGGTGGATGGAGGCGCCGAAGCGGCGGATAATGCCAGCGGCTTTCCAGGTGGTGATGGATTGGAGGACAAAGGAGATGTCGGTGTTGAGTTCGGCGGCGATGAGGTTGAAGGGTTCGGGTTGGATGGGGATGTTTTGCTGGAGACGGCGGATTAGGGCTTTGTCGATGGGGGTTAAGGTTGGGGTGTGCTTCGGAGGCTTGCAGGGATTGGTAGCGTCAGGGATGGGACGCATGGGTGACACGGGAGAGAAATTGAAGTTGACGTTTAGTTTGTAGATTTTTTGGGCGGGGAGCGAGAAGATTTGGGGAAGTTGGTGGTCTTGGCGTAGGGTTTGTAGGGTTTGGTCGATGAATGCGACGCGAGGGACGGTGAGGGTGAACCAGAGATTGAGTTTGTGGTCGCGGGCGTAGTTGTGGGATACGCCTGGGAGAGCGTTGACGTCGGCGACGACTTGATCGAGGCGGTCAGCGGGGACTTGGGCGGCGACGAGGGTGCTGACATAGCCGAGATGGGCGGCGTCGAAGATAGCGGCGACGCGGCGGATGATTTGGTCTTGTTGGAGCTGCTGGATTTTTTGGATGACTTGGGATTCGGTGGTGTTGAGCTGTTGGGCGAGCTGGAGGAAGGGACGCGGATGAATGGGGAATTTGGTTTGGATGAGGTTTAGCAGTTGTTGGGTTTGTTCGTTCATGATTGAGGTTCGAGGTTTATGGTTTGGCTTGGGGTTGATAGACGCAGAAGGGTTCGGATTGGAGGTAATCGCCGGTTAGGGCGAAGGCGCGGGCACGGCATCCGCCGCACACGTAACGATATTCGCAGAAGCCGCATTTGCCTTGGTATTCGTCGACGGCTCGGATGGAGCGGAGGAAGTCGGAGTTGTGCCAGATGGCTTGGAAGTCTAGGTTGTTTTGGGTTAGTTGGCCGGCAGATTGTTCGAGGAATCCGCAGATTTGGACGGAGCCGGTGTGGGAGATGAAGGCGAAGGTTTTGCCGCCCATGCAGCCGGTTTGGAATTTTGTTGGGGTTTGGGGATGCGCGGCGTCAGGGATGGCGAATGATTTGTTTTGGCGGATGATGCGTTGGTAGTGCGGGGCGCAGGTTACGCGGATGGGGATGGCGGCGGTGGTTGATTGCTGAGCGAGGTATTGGAGGGTTTGTTCGTATTGTTCGGGTGACAGGGCTTGGTGGGCGAGGTCGCTGCCTCGGCCTATGGGGACGAGCAGGAAGGGGTTGAAGGTTACGGCTTTAAGTTCAGTGGCGAGGTTGAGGATGGCGGGGAGTTCGTCGAGGTTGTGCTGGGTGATGGTGGTGTTGATTTGGAAGGGCAGGTTGTGGGATTGAGCGAGGCGGATTGCATTGAGGGCGGAGTCGAAAGCGCCGGGTATGCCTCGAAAGGCGTCGTGGGAAGCGGCAGTTGCACCGTCGAGGGATATGGAGATGCATTGGATGCCGGCTTCGATGATTTGTTGGATGGTGGTTTGGTTGATGAGGGTTCCGCAGGGTGCCATGACGACGCGGAGGCCGAGGTTGTGGCCGTGACGGGCGACGGTGTAGATGTCGGAGCGGGACATGGGTTCGCCGCCGGTTAGGATGATGATGGGCTTAGCGAAGGAGGCGATGTTGTCGAGCAAGCGAAGGCATTGGTCGGTGGTGAGTTCGTCGGGATAGACTTGGTCGCGGGCGGCGGCGCGGCAGTGTTTGCAATTGAGGGGGCAGCGGCGGGTGATCTCCCAGGCGATCAAACGCGGCGGTTGGATGTCAGGGGTTGATGGGCACATTATAGACGTGGATTATAGGCTGTTTGGCTGATAAGTGCAAATGGCGTCTATAAGTGCTTCGATGGTGTAGGTTTGGGCTTGGACGTGGGGGGTTAGGTTGAACTGTTGGAGGGCGGCGGCGGTTTGGGGGCCGATAGCGGCGAGGCGGAGTTTTTTGCCTGCGAGCAGTTGGGGATCGATCTGTTGGAAGAAGTTGCGGACGGTGGAAGAACTGGTGAAGGTGATCCAGTCGATTTGATCTTGCTGGAGAGCGGAGATGAGTTGGTCGATTGAGGAGGAGGAGTCGATGACGGTGGAGTAGGCGGGGACATCGGTGACGAGGGCTTGGCGGGCTTGGAGCATTTGGCTGAGGTCGGGTCGGGCGATGTCGGCGCGGACGAGGAGGATGCGGGTGTTGGGGATGGAGATGGTTTGTTCGAGGGCTTCGACGATGGACTCAGCAATGAAGTGTTGGGGGATGAGGTCGGGGGTGATGTGGAAATCTTGGAGGCGTTGGGCGGTGGCGGGGCCTATGACGCAGATTTTGACGGGTGCGAGATGGCGGGCGTCGAGGTTGGTGGCGCGGAGCTGGTTGAAGAAGGCATCGACGCCGTTTACGCTGGTGAAGATTAGCCAATCGTATTGGTGGAGGTGGTTTATGGCGGCAGTTAGCGGTATGGGGTCGGCGGGCGGTGTGATTTTTATGGTGGGGAACTCGATGACGGCAACGCCAAGTCGGCGGAGTTGGTGAGCCATGGAGCTGATTTGATGGCGGGCGCGGGTGACGACTATGTGTTGGCCAAACAGAGGGAGTTTTTGGAACCAGGCGAGTTGGGAGTGAAGTTGAACGACGGGGCCGATGATTAGCATGGCGGGCGGTTGGATGTTTTGTTGGGCTGCGAGATCGGGCAGGTCGGTGATGTTGGCGACGATGGTGCGTTGGTCGGGGGTGGTGCCTGATTGGATGATGGCTGCTGGGGTGTCGGGGGCCATGCCGTGGGTGCGGAGTTGAGCGCAGATGTTGGGTAGGTTTTTGACGGCCATGTAGAAGGCTAGGGTACCGGGAGTGCGAGCGAGAGTGGCCCAATCGGCGGAAAAGGGGTCTGACCCCTTTTTTTGGTGGCCGGTGATAAGGGTGAATTGGCTGGCGAAATCGCGATGGGTTACAGGTATGCCGGCGTAGGCAGCGGCGGCGATGGCGGCGGTGATGCCGGGGACGATTTCGAAGGGGATGTTAGCGGCGGCGAGTGCGAGGGCTTCTTCACCGCCCCGGCCGAACACGAATGGGTCGCCGCCTTTTAGACGGACGACGATGGGGAACTGTTGAGCTTTGTCGATTAGGAGTTGGTTGATTTGGTCTTGGGGTAGGCTGTGGTGGGCAGCTTGTTTGCCGACGTAGATTAGCTCGGCATCAGGTTGGGCGTATTGGAGGAGGCTGGGTGCGATTAGGTGGTCGTAGATAATGACGTCGGCTTGGGCGATGAGGTCGCGGGCGCGGAGGGTGATGAGGTCTGGGTCGCCTGGGCCTGCGCCGACGAGGTAGACTTTGGCAGGGGTTGAGGCGGGATGAGAAGCATTAGCTTTTTGGTTTTGGTTGGTCATGGTGATGAAGCCAATTTTATTATTTGGACAATACGTTATCCATAGGGTTGGGAGTTCTACACCCTTTAACTTCGTGAAAGGGTGCCACCCGATTTTTTACAAGTCTGGTTGGTCGGCGGTGATTTGGTCGAGGATGGTTTGGGCGCCTTGGTCGCGGAGTTGTTGGGCGAGTTTTTGGGCGAGCTGCAGGTGTTGTTCGATGGGTGCGGAGTCTTGGGCGCGGATTAGGGTTGTGCCGGTGAGGTCGGAGACGAGGGCGTGGAGGTGTATGCGGTCGTCGGTGATGTATGCGTAGGCAGCGATGGGTACTTGGCAGCCGCCTTGGAGTTGGGCGAGAACGGCACGTTCGGCGGTGGCGGCGGCACGGGAATCGGGGTCGTCGATATCGGCGACGATTGAGCGCAGTTGGGGGTTGTCGGATCGGATTTCTACGGCGAGTGTGCCTTGGCCGGGCGCTGGGAGGAAGTCGGCGGGGTCGAGGATTTCGGTGATACGGTCGGTGAGGCTGAGGCGTTGGAGGGCGGCGTGGGCGATGATGACAGCGTGGGCGTCGGACTGGTCGAATTTGCGGAGGCGGGTTAGAACGTTGCCTCGGATAGAGCGGATTTGGAGATCGGGGCGACGATGGAGCAGTTGGGCTTGGCGCCGCAGGGAACTGGTGAGTACGACGGCATTGGGGGGCAGTTGGTCGAGTGTGAGGTTGTTTTTGCTGACGAGGACATCGGCGGGGTATCGGCGGTCGCAGAGTGCGGCGATTTCGAGGTTTTCGGGTCGTTCGGTGGGCAGGTCTTTGAAGCTGTGGACGGCAATGTGGATGTGGTCTTTTAGGAGTTGATGTTGGATTTCTTTGGTGAATAGGCCGACCTCGCCGATTTGGGCGAGTGAGGTGTGAAGGGAGCGGTCGCCGGTGGTTTGGATTATGCGCAGGTGGCAGCGGAGCTGGGGGTGGTGCTGCTGGAGGGCGGCTTTGACGTAGTTGGCTTGCCAGAGGGCGAGTTCGCTGCCGCGGGTACCGATTATTATGTCTGTTGGGGTCATGGTAATTTCAGTTTGTCGCAATGAGTTTTTCACCCTTTAACTTCGTGAAAGGGCGGGCACCCGATATAATTGTTATGTTTTTCGGGTCACAACAATGCCGGCAAGATGCCGGCGGTACCACGGCGGGCATGGCCCGCCCTACTTTAGCCATTGGGCGATGTCGGGGGCGGAATAGGTTATTAGGATGTCGGCGCCGGCGCGTCTTAGGCTGATTAGTGATTCGATGGTAGCGGCTTTTTCGTCGAGTGAGCCTTTTTCGGCGGCGGCTTTGATCATTGCGTATTCGCCGCTGACGTTATAGGCTGCGACGGGGACATTGAAGGTGGTTTTGACTCGGTGGACAATGTCGGCGTAGCTTAGGGCGGGTTTTACGATAATGATATCGGCACCTTCATCGATGTCAAGTTTTACTTCTTGTAGGGCTTGATCGGAGTTTGCGGGGTCGATTTGGTAGGTTTTTCGGTCGCCGAATTGGGGTGCGCCTTGGGCTGCTTCGCGGAATGGGCCGTAGAATGCGGAGGCGTATTTGGCGGCGTAGGACATGATGGGAATGTGTTTAAATTCGTTTTCGTCTAGGGCGGCGCGGATGGAAGCGACGGCGCCGTCGATCATTCCGGACGGTGCTAGGATGTCGGCACCGGCACGGGCGTGGCTGATGGCTTGGAGTGCGAGTTTTTCGCAGGTGGCGTCGTGGTCGATGATTTGGCTGCCTTGGCGTTCGGTGAGCAGGCCGCAATGGCCGTGGTCGGTGTATTCGCATAAGCAGACGTCGGTTATGCAGAGCAGGTCGGGGACGGCGGACTTTAAGGCGCGGAGGGCGTTTTGGATTATGCCTTGTTGATCGTCCCAGGTATCGGAGCCGATGGGGTCTTTGCGGGCGGGTATGCCGAACAGGAGAACAGCGGGTATGCCAAGGTCGTAGATTTGTCGGGCGAACTCGGTGACGCGATCGACAGACCATTGGAACTGGTTGGGCATGGAGGGGATGGGGTTTTTGATGTTGTTGCCGTGGTGGATGAAGAGAGGCATGATTAGGTTGGAAACATCGAGGGTGGTTTGGCGTACTAGTCGGCGGAGTGCGGGGTTGGCTCGTAAACGGCTGAGTCTGGTGGTTGGGAAATTCATGGCTTGCTCCATTGCGCTAACAAAGGCGCGAAGTCGGGATCAGTTTGTTTTTCGGCCAGGGGCAGGGCTTGGTCGAGAAAGGCTTCGATAATGGTTTTTCGTTTTTGGGGGTCGTGGGGCAATTGGTCTTTGAGTTGGCGGCGGAGTTGGTCGAGGGTGAGCAGGAGTTTCGCGTATTGAGGGCCGAACTGCTGCTGGAGTTGTTGGCGGAGACGTTTGGCGAGGCTTGGGCATATGCCGGTGGTTGATACGGCGAGCGTGAGGGGGCCTTGCTGAGCGACGGATGGGGTGTAGTAGCTACAGTGTTGGGGATCATCTACGACGTTGCAGAAAACTCGGATGGCATCGGCGTCGGCGCGGACGCGTTGGTTGATGTCGGGTTGATTGGTGGCGCAGATGACCAGGTGAGCGGAATCGAGATCGCCGCTCTGGTAAGGGCGCTGATGGGTGGTGATGCGATTCTGCTGGGCGAGCTGTTGTAGTTCGGTGGTAAGCTGCGGCGCGATTACGACGATTTCGGCTTTAGTGGCTAGGAGCGATTGGACCTTGTGGGTGGCGATGTTGCCGCCGCCAATGACCACAACTTGGCGGTTGGAAAGGTCGATGAAGATTGGATATAGTGGTTTTTCCATGGCTGGTTTATTATAAACCATTGTGAGGTGTAGGGCACGTAAAACTGGGATTGGGAGCGAAGTTGAAGGATGAAAGGTTGTGGAGAACTTGGACAACGAAAGAGAAAGGATGACGTAAGTATTTTTTATTGCGAGGCTTGCAGTGGTCGTTGTGGCCATAAAGAGTAAGTTGGCGACAAAGTTAGTGTTTGTTAGAATATGCTTGCGAGGGGTGATTGGTAGCGCTATAGTCGGTGGTTTGAATGCTTGACGGCACAAGAGCTTGGAATAAGTAAGGTTTAGATTAAAGGATATGGCCATGACAGAACGGGCTACGACAAGTTTGAATTTTGATCCGAAAAATGAGCGTATTAGGTTGGCGCATGCGCGTTTGGCGGCGGCGTATCGGCGGGAGAACGATGGGGTTGTGCCGGTGGTTGAGCCGGGTGTGGGAAGGCAACCGTTTTCGAGCAAGGAATGCTATGAGGATTTGGAGAATATGCTGGCGAACGCGGTGGGTTGGGCAAACGGGTTGGCGGGCACGGATAATGATTGGCCTGCGGTAATAGCGAACTACTGCACGGTGGTAATGGTGGCGGAGGCGTTTGGTTGTGAGGTGGAATTTGTGGGGAACGCTCCGCCTTGGGCGAGGCATTTGGTGGGGGATATTGGGCAGGTGTTTGATTTGAAGCCACGGAAGCTGGAGGAAGTGCCGACGATTAAGCGGCAGTTCGAGTGGGTAGATTTTGCGCAGCGGAAGTTGGGGTCGGAGCTTCCGATGTGGACACTGGACATTCAGAGCCCATTTTCGGTGGCGGCGCAGATTGTGGAGCCGACGGAATTGATGATGGGTTGCGTGACGAATCCGAAGGCGGTGCATCATATTTGTCGAATGGTTACGGATTATACGTTGGAGTTTATGACAAAGCATTTGGAACAGATGGAGCATCCGGGTTATCCGGGAGCGAATTTTCCGACGATATCGGAGAATATCGGATTGTGTTTAGCGGATGATACGCCTTTGGTTATGCTGAGTCCGGCGATGTATGAGGAGTTCGCGTTGCCTTATAATAGCGAATTGGGGGAGGCATTCGGGGGAATACATTTGCATTCATGCGGGGACTATAGGCATAATTTGGACAATGTGTTGAAGATCAAGAATATTCGGTCGATCCAGTTACACGCGGGGCCGGGCGAGTTTGAGTTGCCGGAGTCGGCGGATGAGGATTGTGCTTTTAATCGGGCGCGGAAGCAGGTAGCGATTTTTGTGGATACCAATGATGTGGCGCGGGGGGATAAGTATAAGGGCAAGTGTCGGGAGCATTACGCAGAGTATGTTTTGCCTAGTTTGTGCGGGGGTGATATGCGAGGGTGTATTTTGCAGAGCTGCGGGTGTGTGGGGCGAGCGGATGATTCGACAGCACAGGAAGCATTGAAGTGGACACGGGAGCAGTTGGTTTGAGTGTTCGAAAACAGAATTGGCTGACAGAGAATCTGTGGCGTTGATTTTTTAGTAGGTATATAGATGGCTAGATTGCAGGCATTGGCACAGGATTGGTTGGGTAGTTGCTGGGAGTATCGGCCGAGCGGGTTTTGGTTTTGGAATGACGCGATGGAGCCGGATGGGATAAAGGCGACGATCGAGGAGATGGCGGCGAATGATGTGCGGGAGTTTTTGATTCATCCGGTGCATGGGATGACATTGGAGTATTTGTCGGAGGAGTTTTTTGAACGGTATCGGCTGGCGCTGGAGTTGGCGAAAGAGCGGGGGCTTAAGGTTTGGATATATGATGAGTACGGTTGGCCGAGCGGCAACGCGGGGGGGAAGTTACTAGAGGAGCATCCGGAGCATAACGGTTGGCTGCTGCACGTGAGTAAAGATGAGGAGGGTAAGGTTAAGGTTGAGCCGCGGCGGTGTGACAGAGTGATGGACAATTGTATAGGGGCGCCTTGGACGACGAGTCCGCGGGGGTATGTGAATACTTTGAGCGCAGAGGCGATGGGTTGTTTCATCGAGATGACGCATGGGCGATTTTATGAGGAGTTGGGGGAGTTGTTTGATGAGGTGGTGGTAGGATTTTTTACGGATGAGCCGGCGGCGCGGATAGGCTGTTTGGATAGTGATCTGTCTTTTTGGAGTTCGCCTGATTTGCCTTGGACACCGGAGTTGCCGGGTTGGTTCAAGGAGCGGTTCGGTTATGATGTCGAGGAGCATTTCGCGGAGTTGACGGGGGCGGAGCCTGCGCGGGTGAAGCGGGACTTTTGGGAGTTGATAAAGGCGAAGCATTGTGACGCTTACCATGGGCAGATGGCGCGGTGGTGTAAGGCGCATGGGGTGAAATATACGGGGCATTTGGGGGAAGATCATCTGTTGATGCATGTGCGGTTTGCGGGCAGTGCATACATGAGTTTGGGGCAGATGGATGAGCCGGGGATCGATTATTTGGGCGGGGGCAGAGAGCCGGACGAGCGATTCATCGAGGAAATGGTGGTTACTAGTATTACCAAGCATACGGGGCGGGAGAAGACATATTGCGAGGCTTATGGGGTGTCGGGGTTTTCGTTGACACTGGGGCAGATGCTGCGTGAGGGGCAGATGTTTGGGCTGCATGGGATTAACGATATCGCGTTGATGGGGTTCCAGCAGAGCCAGCGGGGAGTTCGGAAGCATACGTATTGGCCGCCGATTTTCAGCGAGGCGCCGTGGTGGGAGTTTTATGGTGAGTTTCGGGACGGGTTCGCGCGGTCGGTGGGGATCGCGGCGTTGGGTAAACGGAAGGCGCGGTACGCGATACTTTATCCGCAGAACGCATTGGAGCAGGAGGATGTTTTTACGCGGGGTGAGAGTAAGGATCGCACAAGCCGGGTAATGAATGAGGTGGGGTTGGCGGTTTATGCAGCGGGTGAGATGTTTGAGTTTGTGTTCCCGGAGATGTTGGGCGAAGCGAAGGTGGCGGACGGGAAGATAGTGTATCCGCACGCGGAATACGAAGCGATATTGGCGTGCGGGGATTTGGCGTACTTCGCGGAGAGTGACGCGGTGTTGGATAGGATCGCAGCGGAAGGTGGTAAGGTGCTGCGGCAAGGGGCGGCGGAGATGACGGCGGAACTGAAGGCGGAGCCAGCGAGTTGGGCGGAGCTGGTGGAGATTGAACATGATGGGGATGTGCGAATTTATCAGTATGAGTTTGAGGATGGGTTGCTGTTGGTGTTGCGGAATGCAGGGGAGCGGGCAGTGGAGGTGAAGGTTGGGACCGAGCAGCGGTTGTTTGAGTGGGACCCGGTGGATGGGGACATTGACGAGATTGAAGGAGATTGGCGGCGGTTGATGGGGCAATACGACACGGCGTATTTGACGGTTTCGGCGGGGGCGATGACGGAAAACAAGGCGGTGACGGTGGAGCCAGTGGCGATAGAAGGTAAGTGGCAGATTGCGGCGGAGCAGGTGAACTTGGCGGCGCTGGAGGAGGTGCAGTTTGAACATGAGGAGCAAGGGTGGATAGCGGCAGCGCATTGGGCGGTGGGCAGAGAGCGAATGAACGGAGTGCCGAACACTTTTCGGGGCAGCGAAGGGGCAAAGTTCAAGGGGCGGTTTGTTTGTGCTAAGCGATTCGAGAAGTTGGGGCTGGTGTTCGAGCGGGAATTGGTGGAGTCGCTGACGGTGAACGGTGAGGCGGTTGATTTGGCTGGGGCTAAGGAGTGTGTGGTTTGGGATAAGAGTTGCGTTTATGTGGAGATTGGGGCGGCGGCGCGCGAGGGGGCGAATTGGGTCGAGGGGCGATTGCGATGGGAGCGATGGGAAACAGAGGTGGTGAACGACGCGTTTTATGGAGATGGGATGATGATGCCTGCTTGCGATATATTCGCGGCAGGTGATTTTGAGTTGGCCGGCGGTCGGCTGAAGACGCGCAGGGAAAAACCGGCGGTGGGGTTTGCGGATTTAGCGGAGCGGGGTTGGTCGCAATATATGGGGACGGCGCGGTTAAGCACGCGGGTGGATTTGGATGAGCGGATGGCAAAACATGTGCGGGGGTTGGAAGTGCAGTTGCTGCGGGAAGACGCGATCGAGGTGCTATTGGATGGTGAGGTTTTGGGCAGGCGGGTGATGGGGCCTTACTGTTTTGATATTGCTGAGATTGCTGAGGGCGAACACGAGCTGACGGTGCGGATCGCCAGTACGAGTGAAGGATTGGTGGGCGAGCAAGGTAAATGGGGTGTGGCGGGATTGCGGTGGCTGTGTGAATTTGGGGGATGAAAAAAGTTCATTCGCAAATACTGAGGGGGCGTTTAAGATGACTAATTGATCGGTGATTTTTTGAAGTCGTGAGATAAAACCCCCTGAGCAGGTCATGGGGCTAATTTGTAGAGCAGAGTCGATGGGCTTTCTGGTAAACGAGAAGTTTCTCAAATGCGAAAGCCATTTAATTCCTCCTTTTGAAAGTAGAGAGTAGTAAGTAGA
>JAFGKT010000022.1 GCA_016928435.1 Sedimentisphaerales bacterium
GGGGGGGGGTATTAGGTGACGGGGTATTATGGTTTTGTGGGGTATTTTTGCGCGCGGATGTTGTTAAGGGTTGGGGCGGAAGGTCCGAGAATATTGGGGACGGGTTAGTGTAAAATATATTAAGAAAAGGGGGATATTGTTTATGTTTGCGGGTTTTGTTGCCGATGAGGTGAATGTGACAAGGGTGTTGGAGCATCGCGGTAGGGGCCAGAGGGCCGCGTGATCCATAAACAAGCATAAATTGATATATTTGCTGTCTAGCTAATGGAGTTTGGGAAACATCCAGTGTTCCTAGCAAAACGGCTGTCATTAGTACGGCTTATTCTTCGCAGCGATCGCATTGTGCGGTAATGGCATTGCCTTGATGTTCTGCTTGGCTTTGTCTTATAGGCGAGAAGATTAGGTGGTTGCTATTTGGGTCGATTTGCTAGGGGCTCTGGGGAATTTTGAGTGTGAATCATTAGGGATGGTGGGCATGACCCATCCTACCGGTGGCAGTGATGTTATTCGATATTGGCCGGCCAGGTGTTGAACGGGACTCTGGCGAGATACGCGTTATGATAATGGTAGTCGGTGGATACTTCGCGATTGGTCCAGGGCGGCAATTCAATTGGCTGGTCCGGGTGTGTTAGTTCGATTTCTGCGAGTACAAGACCTTGATTGGGACCGAGGAATTCATCGACTACCCACATTTGATTTTGGTAAGGGACTTTGTAGCGGGTTTTCTCGATGGGCGATGCATTGCAAAGCTCATCGAGAATTTTTTTTGCATGTTCGATGGGGATTTCATATTCGAGTTCGAGTCGGGAGATTCCTTGGGTTGGGCCTTTGATGGTTAGGAATGCGTGGTTGTCGATGATTCGGGCGCGGACGGTTACCTGGTTTGAGGTGGGGATATAATTCTGCACGCAATGTGAAGAAGCGACTGCGTCTTGGCGCCAAAGGTCGCCTTCGACGAGGAATTTTCTTTCGATCTCCTGAGGCATAGTCCAACTCCGAAAGGGGGCAGTATATTTAATTGTTATGTAATGGGCTTTGGTTGCTCATTATGGGCCAACGCTGATGGTGGTTGGGCTGGGCGTAGTATGCGTTTTGGAATTGCGCGCCGTCTTGCGCGACGGCGTTGAGTTGGTAATTGCCGGGCACTAGTTCCCAGGTGAAGCTGTGTTGCGATTGAATTTCGGCCCAGATAGCGGATTGGTTGGTATGGTTGTCAGCAGGGGTAATGGCGACGGAGCAGGGCCAGGGTGTGCGGTTCTCGACGGTTAGACGCGCGTAATCGCTGGATTGACGTCCATCATATGTCTGCGTGGTTTCACAGCCTAGATTTAGAGCGAGCGCGGCAGCGACGATTATGGTTAAGGTGAGGGCTGGGACGGTATTAGTTGTCTTGAGGTTCTTGACCAACGAGCCATTCATAGCAACGTCCTTTCTGGAAGTTGGTGTTTCCTTGATGTTCGATGTTGACGGGGTAGGTTTCGGTGGCGTGGTATTTTCCTGCTGGGACAAAGAAATAAGCTGTCTGCTGAGGCATGATTGTGTTTTGCATGTCGAAGGCGGCGGGGTTGTTGTGGGTAAGAGTGACAGTGACGTTGGTTTGACTTTGGTTATGGATAGCGAGACAGGCTTGGTCGTAAGTAGCGTTGGGGGTAAAAGGCGGGGGCACATTGGGAGACGCATTAGGAGAAGGCACGGCACATTCGGTTCGGTGGATGTCGATCTGGGAACAAGCTAGGGGCAAGAATGAGGCGAGCAGTGCTATGAGCAGGATTTTTGCTTTTATGAGGTTCATTTTTTGCGGCTCTCAAAGGGATGTTGGTTTTTGGCTGATTGACGATTAGGTTGGGCGAGCTATGGCTAAGGCGGTGATTGATGGAGGTCTTGGATGATTTTGGTGATTTCGGGCAGGAGGTCCTTATGCTGGATGACGGTGGGGTCGAAGAGCCAGGTGACGAGGGCGGGTTGTTTTTGGATTGTGGGTTTGAGGGCGTTGATTATTTGTTGGCGGGCTGGGGAGTTTTGCGGTTGGCCGGCAACTGATTGGAAGATATTGAGGAAGCTTTTTCGGTCGAGGGTTTCCAAGGGTGTGGTGTTTAGGGTTTGGAGGAATTGCTGGATAGTGAATGGGCGGGTGTTGCTGCGCAGGGCGAATCTTTGCCAGAACAGATCGGTTAGTTGGCTGAATCCTTGTTGGCTGAGTCGTTTTTGGATCCATTGGGCGAACGCGGCGACGGCTTGGGGGTCTTGGCTGAACAGTTGGAGAAGATTATCGACGAGTGGTGGTTGGTGCTTGGGTCGCAATCGCAGATCGCAAACGGTGATGTCCTCGGATGGCGCGGGGATATTTCGACGGGGATCGGCGGCGAACAGGGAGAAGTCAAGTTTCTGAGCGACTTGGGTATTGAAGGCGGTTACGGGGCCTGTGCATAGAACAAAGCCTCGCTGACGATTGAAATCAGGTAGTATTTCATCGATGGCCAAGGCGAGAGGCAGAATAAGATTAGTGTTTTCGGGGGGGAGAATAAAGCATATGTGTTTTTCGGGTGAGGAATCGGCAAACGCAGCGATGGCTCGGGCGGCGACAGGCTTGAGGGCGGCGAGATTGGGAGCGTCAGGAGCGAAGAGCTGAAGCAAAGGTTGGACGCTTTGGAGTTGGTTTAGTTGGGCACTGAATTTGCGCGCGGTTTGTTCGATTTGTTCGATAGTTGGTTTGGGCGCAAGGGCCGCGATGTACCGCAGTACGGGGCTGGGCGTTGTGGTTGGTTGGATGATGCCTTCGCGGAGGAAACCGCCGCGGCTGAGCAGTTCCGGTCGGCGGATCAGGAGGGCTCGGCGCTGGGCGACATAGGCTATGACGGAATTGTGGAGGTTGAAGCCGGCGAACAGCGAGCCGATGGATGGGCAGGCGGCATCTTCGCGGGCGCCGCCGGTGTCGCCGAAGATATCGGAGAATTCAAAAAGGGCATGTAAGTCGCTTTCGGCGCCGGTAGGCGCGAAGAGCCACTGATAGGCATCGTGTTGGCTGGGATGGCCGTGAGCGAAATACGCATGCTGGTTGGGCATGTATAGGTTCCTTAGGGTGTGGTTGTCGTGGTTGGTTGAACAGCGGGCATATGGAAATCTTGGGGCAATACATCCGCGGCACAACGGAATCCGGAGTAGCGGTCACGATATTCGGGGTCGCGATTTTCTGCATTTAGGTGCCAATCGGCGGCGCCGGCGCGGAAATATGACATTCCGAATAATGCTGGGATTTGGCCTGCATCGACGCACCATTCTCTAACATTACCGGCGATGCCGAGAATTTGTCCGAACTCATCTTGGAAGTGGCGGTCAACTGGAGTGATTCCGGTTTGCCGGAGGTTGACATTGGCGGGGGCGTTTTCTTCGGCACCATTTTGTCCGAGTCGGGCGAACCGGTCTAAGTCTCCCGGGATGTTCTGAACGAGCAATTGATACTCACGTAAAGTTGGGAGACGTTTGTGGTAGTGCTGCGCGAAGGCGAGGGCGTCGTTGTAAGAGACTCCTACTATGGGTGAGTTACCGATGTTGGCGGCGCTGTAGTCGCCGAACTCTGGGTCGCCAAGGCGTACAGCGGCATTAGAGCCGTTGGGCTGAAGGACATTATAGTAAGGAACGGGGACCTGGTTGGGCAGTTCGGCAAGGAAGCGTTGATAGTTGTTGACGACCACTTCGGTGGGGTCGATATAAAAGCTGTGTTCGGGATGGGTAACAAGTGCCATGTCGCGAATGACGGCGAGGTGTTGGTCGAGTTGGTTGACGGCTGGGGTGAGATCGTTTGGGCCAAGAATGGCGGCGCATTGAGCGAGCTGCTGGAGGCGCTGCTGAGCGAGGTCAGGATCGAGATTGGGCTGAGCGAATGACTGAGTTACGACCTGAAGCAATCGCACGAATTGCGAACGAAGACGAAGGCGGTGTTGATCGGTGATATCAGGTGATCGCTGGAGTTCGCGGCGCAGTTGCGCGATAGCGCCTTGTGGTGAGTCGTAGTTATGCTGTTCGATTAGATTGTCGATACTGCGGATGATAATACCTCTCATTTCAACGGGTGGGTCGAGGTCTCGGATGTTGACTCGTCCTGATTCGTAGAGTCGCACGGCGATATCGGTGAGTTCATCGTAACTTTGTTGATATATTTCGCGGCCGCGATCGGATTGGAGCAGGGTCAATTCGGCTTCGGCCCAGATACTCTTGGCTTGCTGGAGAATCTGATGGATGGAATCTTGAGTTTGTGCATTCATGCAATTGATGCTCTGAAAGCGATATATGGCAGCTAGAGTTTGCAGTTCGGCGACTTCGTAGGTGTAGTCGAGCAATAGATGGATGCGAATGGCTTGGTCGATGGCGTTGATGGCATTTGCGACCTGAATTTGACAGTTATCGCTGGAATTGCTGATAAGTCGCATATTGCTGCGGGCGTTATGCCGGAGCGAATACACCAATCGGCGGGCAGCTTGTTCAAGTTGGCGTTTAAGTCCCGGGCATCGCTGAAAGACCTGGAGCGCCTGATACCAATTTTCACGGAGCTGATCGAACTGGTTGTTTTCGACGTTGCGATTGATGGCGTCATTGACATAGATTTGGAACAATTGTTGATTGACTTGCCAACTGGCCTCGTAGCATCGCTGCATGAGCGATCTATCGGCAGATCGCCGGGCAGCGAGGTCGGCGTTGGCGAGGATTTGGCGAGCATTGATGAGCGCGATGACGCACGGGTCGTTTTGGACGTCGTATATATCTTCGAATGTTCCGGTAGGAATGAGATTGCGTCCTTGTTGGAGCAGGTTCTGGGCCAGGCTGTAATAGTAGGCGTTTCGGGCAGGCAGGTCGAGTATGGCCGGTGGTGTGGGCAAGGCATCAGCGGCTTCTAGGTTCAATTGCCGATCATCAAAGCTATCGATGATTTGGAGGAATGCTTGATGAGCGGGGAGTTTGCGGCTGTCTGAGAACCTTGGGCTGGCGAGCGGTTGAGCCAAGAGAGCGACGGTCTGATTGAAGTAGGTCGCTGGTTGGCGGCGTGACTGTATGGTGAGCCATCGCTGGGCTATGGAATCGCCTTGGGGGTCGGCGGGGTCGGTGACGAAGATGCGTTCGAGGTCGCCTTGCTCGAGGGCATCAAGGAAATCTTGACGTAAGACGGCGGCGTGATAGTTGCCGATATTTGGTATGGCTATTCCGAGCTTTGCTGCTTGGTTGATGAGTGACGCAGCGTGTTCTCTGTCATTTTCGCCGTCGCGTTCCAGCAGGGCCTCGATAACGGTGATGTTCTGATCGACGAGTCGCTGTTGGGCTTGGGGCTCCCATAGAGGCTGTACGAACCGGGTAAATGGGCTGTTGTTATTGAGGGCAAGGCAATAATAGGCAGCGTCGAGGGCTGATTCGTTTTGGAATTGATCCTGCTGATATTTTTCTATGTTGTAGGAAGCGCACTTCATTGTGGACCAATATAGGCCTGGTCCTAGAAGCAGCAGGATGATCATAATTGTGCAGAGCCATCCAAAGGCTTTGGTTAGCAGATTACGGCTCCAATTACGATGTATCTGCTCGAGGAGCCAGAATTGCGGTGTGAGTACTCTTGCGGGTTCGATTTCTTCGGTGGAAGGTCGGACTTCGACGCCGTCTGCGCCTCGCTGCAGCGGTTTACCCCAAGCGGATATAGCGAAAGTTTTGACCTGATACATTTCGGACATTTTCATATTGAGCATGAGATTAGCGAGGTCGCTCATGTGCTGCTGGATGAAGTCGTGGAGGACGGCCTGTGCGGCTTCCTCGGGGAAGCGTTTTTGGTCAAGGAAGACTTCGGTCCTGATATTGTATGAGGCAATTTGGCCATTGTTACTGATTCGAATGCCGTGATGAGACGGGTCTTGCTGATTTTTTTTGAGGTATTGCAGGAAAGCGCAATCTTCGGGGTGGAGAGTAATTTGTCGGTCTTCGAGCAGGTCCACTTTGGTAATGGCGAAGGCGATGGGTATAGGCTGGTTGAATGGTAGCTGCTTGCGGATTTTTCGGGTTGACTGGCGGGGGCGGTCTTTGCCCTGGTCCTTTTCTTTTTCGCCGAACCCGAAACCGTGTATTCGGTCGAAAAGCACATGATAGCGGTTCACCTGTTCGGAGAGTTTGGCGGGCGGCAGATCGCAATCGACGAGTACGAGCATTCCGGGGCACTTAGGTAGGACTTTTTCGCGGAGGATTTCGGCGTAGAATTCTGTTGGGGTCAGCGCGGAGGCATCGGCTTGAGTTTGGGTGATAGCGAGGTATTGTTCGCCGCTGGTATCGAAGGCGCTGGTTTTTCGGTACAGTAGGCCTTTTCGCCGGGCGTTGAAGAGATTGAGTGGTTTTGGCGCGAGGTGTACTTCGGTGGCGCGCCATTCAGCGAGATCCTCTTCGGTTCTGAACTGCTGTTGTTCAAATTGCCGGCGTTTATCCTCGTAGCTAAGCAGTTCATTGACGTGCATGAATATGTCTTTGCTGGAGCCGACGATGCGCCACAGGCCGTTGGACTGGGGGCCTTCAAGGACTTTACCCATGGCTGTGAGATAAGCGGTTTTACCGGAGTTGGGAAAGCCGACTAAGGCGCAAGTTCTGGGCGCGTTGCGAATAACCTTTTCGAGATTTTGCTGACTTTTAGCATCAAGGGCAGAGGTTGCTGGTGCTGCGTCGTTCATTGTAAGTTTTCCGTAGTATTGGTTTTGAGATTGCGATTAATTATTGTTAGCGGCTCCGATGGCAAAATCGAGAGCGTTGGTAATTAGTTCGTGACGTTGTTCTTCTGTGGTGCATGACGCGGACGCGGCGACGTTTTTGACTAGCAGGTGGAGGTTATCGGCGGCTCGGTCGGTAATTGTTCTTTGGCTGATTCGAGTTAGATCGATGATCCAATTGAGGGTGTTGGGCGAAAGAGCATGTCCGAGGTATGGGATGTTTTCATCGGAACTGGACGATAGCAGTTGGATGAATCCGGCGCTGAGGACGTCGATATTTTTGGTAGCGATAAACGAATCGAAGATCAGGGTCAACGCTTGTTGGGGTCTAAGGATGCTGAGCTGAGGCCAAATAACGTTGCGAAGGATATTAGAGTGTTTTTTCTTGAGCTGAGGCAGAGGTCTAGTGGTTTGGTTTTCGTAGATTGCTTGGAGACTATAGGTGAAGGTGAGGAGCAGGCCTGCCTGGGGCGCGGTGATGGCTTGGACAGCGGGGGTTAGTACACTTTCAGCTTGGCTTAGGATATCAATTGTATTATTGGGGTCGATTATAGTTGACGCGAGTGCGGACTTGTACCAAAGCAGGGCCGCGGGCAGAGCGACATCGGTGCGTTTGAGGAGGTGTTCGTTTCTGCGGGCCAGTAGAATACCCAATAGGACGGTTTGGGAGAAATCGAGGTTGGGGATGTTCTGCCAATCGCCCCAAAGCTGCGGCATTTGGGGATTTGCGAGCAAGGCGTTGGTTTGTGCGGGACGTTCGGCGACGGCATCAAGGAGGGCCGCGGGACCTCGGCTGATTTCAAAGCGCAAAGACGTTCTCTGCTCGCCTGTTACTCCAGGTTTGAAGGCGGCATCAAAGAGCGCGAGATAATCGGCTTGGGTTTGCGGGCTATTCATTGTTAGTGTCCATGTTAGCGGGCGCGAAGACCATACGGAAAGTTGTCCTATCCTCGGCAAGAGGACGGCAATCGGAGTTACCTTGGAACATGCGAACGGGACGGGATTCGATCCACTGCCACTGTTGAGCGTTGATTGGAGATTGTCCGTTGCTATCGACACAGGCGGAATCGGGATTATCTACCGAAATCCACTCGGCATCGACGGCGGGCTCTTGGAGCGGTTGACAGGGCAGCAGGGCTGCTTCGCGGGCGAAGGGCAAGCGGAAGACGTAGCCGGGGTTGTCAATAAAGGCTTGCGGGCAGCGTGCGTGAGCATAATCGGTCCAGCGTTGGCAGTACTCCCGGGCTTCTTCATAGGTAACGAATTTGACGGCATGACTGCCGGTAGCTCCGGTAACAGCGTCGAGCGAAGCGGGGGCGTACATTATGTCTTGGAATTCAGCATTGGTTACCGCCAAAGGAGCAATTAGAATTGTGTGACCTTGGGATTCGATCTGCCGCATAGTTGGAAGTTCGGCAAAGAACTCGTCGGTGGATAGCTGCGGAGTCTCAGTTGGAGGGGCAGCGTCGGCGGTGGCGGTTGGTTGGGATAGAATATAATAATGAAAGGCGAGATATCCTCCGATCAAGATGACCAAAAGCGCCAATCGAAGATTCAAGCGAGTGAATATTTTGAGCAAAGTGCTGCGTACTCGTTCGCCTTCAACAGATTGAATATTGATGGGCGGGGGTACTTTGACGGGTACTTCGCCGGCAAGAGCTGGAAGCACTCCTTGATAGAAGTCGCTTTGGAGCTGATCGAGATAAGCTCGGTCCACATCGTAGGCTTTGGTGAGGTCGTTGTCGGAGACTTCGGAGTTGATTCGGCGCCAGATGACCTGGATAGCGCTATGGTCGTTGCGGGCAACGTCGGTGGGCAATTGGGCGAGGAGTTCGTGATAGTGGGTTTCTCTAAGGGTGGCGATGGTGGCATCGATGCCGTTAAGGGGCGCGAAGTTTATGTTTTCGCTTTCGAGCTGATACCGGTATTGCTGGAGGAAGCGAATGAGGTCGGCGGTGGGAATTTGCTCGAAGGCGGCGGAATTACCGTGCATCAGGTTTTCGATGAGTTGGGCTTTGGTGAATGGGATTTCGGGTGCAGACTCGAGGAGGTTGAGCAGGGCGTCATTGGTGGTTTTTCTTTGACGGAGGGCGTGATTGATGAGGTCGTACACGAGTTGGAGTTTGGCATTGCCGGGCGATGGTTCTTGTGAGGTTAGGCATTGTTCGAGTAGGATAATATCGATGTTTTTTTCAAGGCCTAGCAGTTGCATGGTTGCGGGATCGGTAACGGGTGGATTGCAAAGCATACTGATTGCGAGTGGTATCTGCTGGGTTTCGAGGATATTGGCGCGGAATTGCTGGACATCGAGATCGAGCAAGGCTTCGCAGAGCATTTGCAGTCGGGTTTTTCCGGCGAGTTCATCTTGGCCTGGCGCGGGCGCGAGCAATTGCAGGGCGTTTTCAAAGGGCAAGAGGAAATCTGGAAGATTGGGGGTTTCCTTATCTACGTTTCTGACCGCGGCGATCAGGCACATCGCGTCGAGCAGCCAAGCGGGTCCGGTGCGGTTGAGCAACTGGTTGGTGAAAGGGGTCCAATAGTCTTTGGTGACGGTTTCGAGCCACGCGGGCGGCGCGGCTTTTGGAGTATTGGATTGCGCGAGAGCCTTGAGCATAATCTTGATGAGGTTGCGTCCGTCGGCGATCTGGGCGAGCAGTTGGGTTTCGCCCTTGAGCAGGGCCCGTATGAGTTTTTCGTTGTCGGTATCGGGGAAGAAATCGGTGATTGGGCTGCCGCTTAGGAGCAGATCTGCAGCGAGGTCGGCGAGGGCGGCGGTTTTGGGGTCATCAAGGGTTATTCGGGAAGCTGCGTAATCGAGAGCTACGTCGGCGGCTACGCAGGCATCAATATCGATGTTGGCTTGTTCGAGAATCTCGCGTACATCTGCGCTGCCGGTGAGGATTTCACGTTTTTCGGCGTCAAGGACATCATCGAGCGACGACCTTACAGAAGCGAGTGAGCGATCGGTGGGGTCATTGAACATGGCGTCTTCGGAGAGTTCGGGGTGGGTTTTGGCCATGTAGCGTAAGAGAGCGGCGTCGCGTAATTTGAGGAGTTCTCCTTGTTCGAGTCCGAACTGAGCGGTAAAGGCATCAAGGACGATTTTGTTTTCTTGAATATAAGCGAGGATGACGAGCCGGATACGGAGCCAAGCGGGTTTTTTGCAATAATCCAACAATGCTCTGGTGATGGCGAGCGATGGGTCCGTGATGTCGTTATCGCTGGTAGTTTCCATGCCCCACATACCATGTTCGACGAATTGGGGATGGTTTCGGGCAATATGGAGCATAATACGGAGATTGTGGGCATCGTCTTGCCATAGCGGGCTGTCGGAATTATTGGCGACGGCGTTGCGCCAAGCGTCGATATCAGCGGTATCGACGGGGATGGGTATAGAACCGCCTGGGTGGTTGGGCAGACTGAGGCATTGAGCCAAGGACAAGAGAGCTTGTTTGAGGTTTTCGGTCATCGACGGACTCCGAAGATTATAGGTGTTCACGGACGCGCAAAAAGCCGCGCTACGAAAGAACAATATGGATAATAAACTTAGTTTTGTGACTTAACGGCCTCGACTTGTTGGAGGACTTTTCCGAGTTCGTCGTTGCCTTTCGGTACGGCTGCATCGCTGGAGCAGTTTTCGATATAGAGTTTTTCCATGCCGGTATCCCAATGGGTCATGTATCGGCTCCAAGGGACATTTCCGGTGAGTTTGGGCGGCAGGGTTGGGTTCTCCTGCGGTTCGATTTTGTAGCCGAGCCCGACGACGAGATCGCTCCACTTACGGCAACATATAGCGGTGAGGGGTTGGCGGAAAGAATCAATTCCTCGGGCGTTTTCAAAGAAGAAGCTGATGCTTTGTTTGAATTCATCGCGGAACTCTGGGCTTCGGGCGCGGATGGCAAGCTGTTCGGCGAAGAAATCAATGGCGCTGGAGTTTTCGTGGAGGATTTTGGCGACTCCGACGGTATCTGCCAGGGCGTTTTCCACCTGCTGGAGCCATTTATCGGTGATGCTGTCAATGAACTCATCGATTTGCTGATCCATGAGTACTGGTACGACATCGATGGCGATGGAGTCGAGCTGGTCTTGGACGATGTCGGCGGGGAGATTAAGAGTTTGCAGGAGCGGTCCGAACTCGCAGTCTTTTTCGTGGCGTCGCATGAGGTCGATCATCTTGCGGGCTTCCTGGCGGGCGTTTTCCTGTTGTTTTTCGAGGTCGGCGGGGCCTGACATATATTCGGGCAAGTTTTCAAGCAGTTGGCTAATAAGTACGGTTAGCTGGTCGGTTAGCTCATGACGTTTGATTTCAGGCAGGAGTTTTTTGACGATGTTTTGGGCGAGCAATTGAACGCCTGTATGTTCGAGGTCTTTTCCGTCCACGGACTGAGGTGTGGCGGCGAGCCATTTTTCGCGATGATCACCGACGAATTTGACGATTAGTTCGCATTGTTCATATTGTTTTTTGTAATCTTCGACGACTTTAGGATTGATTCCGTGTTCCGGGAAATCGGGATTGCGGACCCAATATATGTTGTCGAAGCAGCGGTCGGGCTGAGCGCCCCAATTAGTGATCCATGGCATCTTGTTGGGATGGACGGTGGTATCGGATACGGGGATCATATCGAGTTGGGTATCGGTGAGGCTGGCTGACGCGCCGTGGCGGGCGCCGAAAATGCTGAGGACTTTTTCGATAGCTGTGGCCCATCGTTCTTCGACGCCTACACCTTTGGACTTGACGATTCGGCGGTCGAACTTGGTCAGGCACAGGAACAACGAGGGCAGTTCGAGTTCGGCCTGCTGGAGTTTATCAAATCGTGGATAGCGGGTTTTGATCCATCGTTCGACTTGTCTGGGAGCTTGGGCGCACTCAAAGTTTTGGATGGTGTCAACGCAGAAGGCGAGGACGTTGATTTCGCGTTCGGCGCAATAGCCGTCGAAGAGATAGGTCAGTTTGCCTCGTTTAAGGATTTCGATTAGAGGTTCGTTTCGGGCGACTTCACCGGCGAGTTGATCTTTGTTGATGCCGTTACCACCTCCGGCTTTGCCGGCCCTTGCGCCGGGGAAGTCGAGGATATCAGCGTGATTGAGTATATGTTGGTTTTCGGATGAAAGTTGGAGATAGACCGGCAGAGACAGTTCCGCGAGCAAAGCGCTGGCGGTAGCTTTTTCGATGGAGGCGGACTCCTGAGCATCGGTTCCGAAGTAAACGTTGGTGTTTCCGCGGGCTCCGGTCATTATATCGATCAAGATCGCGGAATCCTGGACGAGTGAGGCTGGTTGTTTGGGGTCAACGGCTTCGGCGACAATGGCGTCGCGATCGATCTCGATGTGTTCGGAGTTTTTGAGACTGTCTAGGGTTTGGGAAAGATGGCGATAGAGTTTATCGATGGAGGGTAATTCTCCGGTACCCCAGAACATAGAAGCGAGAGTAATTCGTTGGCTAGGTGAAATGCGTCCGACATCCCCGAGTCGCCGACGGATGTTTTTCTCTAGGTTGTTTTTGCTGATAAACGGCGCGAAGTATGGATGACTGGCAAAGGTTTTTTCGACGTATTGCCAAGCGTCATCGAGGACTTTGACGAATGGGTCGGTTCCATCGCCGGTGGGCAACTGTTCGAAGATGTCGTCTATGCGTTGATGAAGTCCCTCGGTATCGAAGAAATCACATTCGTACACAAATCCGGTGGCGAGGCATTTGATGAGGTCGGCCTGGGAGAGCAGCCGAGCGACAAAGGTGTTGCTGCGTTCTGGGATCATCTGTGGTTGGGTGGTGAATCGGCAGACGACTCCGGTAGCTTCGTTGCCCTTATTGGGATTCATGTGGTCGAGGAACGACACTGCTTGATCGGCGGAGCCTGACGGTGAAACGCGAAGCGTCTCTTCCGCACCACGTCCGAGATCGCCAATCAGGAATGACTTACCGGCCTGTGACGGACCAAAGAGCCCCAGACAAAGACGTCGTTGGCTGGCGCGATGGGCATAGAAGGCTTCGCGGCTCAACTGACGGATGGTGGGCAATTTAACGGGCTTGTATTTGACGACGTAGTTTTCGGCGTCAACAAGGGCATCGCAAAAAGCCTTGAGTCGGTTTTGGAGATCACGATCGGCTGGTTCCATTTGTATGTTAGCAGGTTGAGGGCTCACTTTAATTACTCCATTGTTTTTTGTTACTCATAAGAGCGAATGACTAAAACGATTATTGTTTTGTGTTTATGAAATTTGTTTTTTTACCATAGTCTTGTGTAAGCGGTGGTAGCGGTCTGGGTGTGCTGGGCGTTGGGATAGTTGAAGGTTACACTATCAAGAAGCTGGTTGGATTCGGTTGATATCTGAGTTTCATGGACGAGCCACCATTGTGATTGTCCGGTTGCTGCGGGCCGGACGATATTGAAGCCGTTTTGCAGAGGGTTGCTGCGCAATGGCAGCCATAGAGTCAGAGAGGGTGTTTGTTGATTGTAAAGCAGGGCGGCGCGGGTTGAATCGCCGTCGATGGTTCCGATGAGTTGGGTTATGGAAGCTGCGTTCTGATTGGGGGGCGTATTGTTGCTGGTTTGGTTATTATTGGGTTGTCGGCGCAGTTGTTCGATAAGTTGGCGCGCGGCATCGCGTTCTTGGACTGTGTTGTCGAGTTGAGTTTGTAGGTCGCGGATTTGAAGGGCTCCGTTGTTGTTGGTGACGGCGTCGCGTTTGTGGCCAATGTAGTGACCGACAATGAAGGCAGCCACGGCCAGTGCCATGAGGAAGATGACAGTTACCAAATGTGACTTGTTGCCCCTAGCTTTTTGGGCATTGTCGGAGCCGAACGGGGTCGTGCTGGGATCGATAAGGGTTTGCGGGGGCGCAGCGGTTTTCGCGTGGGGTGCGGCAGTATGCAGCCTGGCTTCATCGATGGGTGGCGGAGGCTGGACCTGGAAGGCATAGGCTAGTTTGGCGATAACGTCGCGCGGGTCGCACTCAGCGAGTTTTTGGGTGTTGGGTGAGTCGGCGGTACACCAGTTGAGCAGGAGGAGGTTACCGTTTTGGTCGAAGCAGACATCATGGGCAGAGCCGGCGATACGGCATTCCGCGAGGATGGAAGACATGGTGCGACGCAATTGGACGCGTCCAGCGGAACGGGCGTATTGAGGGTCTTGGATTTCGCGGAGGGCTCTTTTGAGGGTCCATTCTAGTCCGGCGAGTTCTTGGCGGATACGTTCGGGTTCGGGTTTCTTGTCCTGTATGACACCTTGTGGTATTAGATATTGAAAGGCTCCGGATTGATCGCAGCGGACGTTGGCGAGGTATCGGCCGAAGAACAGGCGGAGGTATTCGTACTGCTGATGCAGAGGATCGCCGGACGGCGTTTTGACTGCTTGTTTAGCTTCGATGTTAATAACCGTAAACATCTGCGGTTCTCCGTTAGTATGCGTTTCAATCGACGAACATCATATGACGATCCATTCCGAGGAACACTCCGGATGAACGATGGACGAGGCGTAGTTCGACGGGGTTATAACCTTGAGGCAGGGAATCGACGGGCATAAGGTACACGAGTACGTAGCGGATGTCGTCGGTGCCTGAGGCATCGGTTCGACGATAGCGGAGTACTTGGTGGATCGGCCGCCAATCGCGCGGGGTTTGCTGGGGTTCGATAAGTCGCCAGGTGAATTGTTCGAGGGCTTGCTGGGCTTCTTGGGCGTTGGGGATTTCGAGTCCTACCCAATGAAGGAATCTGACGTCTTGGCCGTCGAAGTAGCGCCAGTAGGAGCCGTCGGCTTCGTTACGCGGGTCGATCCAGAAATCAGCGATGGTGTCGCCTTGGTTGTCGGTTAGGGCGCCGTCGAGATGGGTGTAGTTGTTGCCGCCGCCGGGTCCTTCGGGCCAGATAAGATCGATGCCTGGTGAGTTGTCGGTTTGGGTGCTGCGCAGGTGGAGGTGTTCGTCGGGGGTGATTTGCCACCGGGTGGTATTGGGAGCGACGGATTGGTCATAGACGATTAGAAAACCGTCGATCATGCTGTTGGGGTTGAAGTAAGCTGGTGGCTGGCTGGGTGGTTCGGGCACGGCGTCAGAGTCGGGGGCGTCGATGTCAATGGGTTGGCTGGGTATAAGAGCGGGCTGTTGGCCCATTGTCCACGCGGGGGACGCGGGAGGTTGCTGGACGTAGCCGCCGGGTTCATTGGGGAGGTTGTCTTCTTGATTGTTTTGGTTGTCTATGGGCGGCTGCTGTCCGATGGGCGGTTGGTTTTGGTTGTCTATGGGCGGCTGCTGTCCGATGGGTGGTTGGTTCTGGTTGCCTATGGGCGGTTGTTGTCCGATGGGTGGTTGGTTTTGGTTGCCTATGGGCGTTTGTTGCCCGATAGGCGGCTGGTTCTGGTTACCTATGGGCGGTTGTTGTCCTGCGGGGGGGCAGTTGGGGCAAGGTTGATTGCCGTCGGGTTGGATGACATCGATGCCGCCGGTTTCATCGGGCGATGGTTGGTCGGGGCGCGACGAGGATTGATCGGAATCGGGGCAGTTGGGGCAGGGTTGATTGTTGTCGGGGCGTAGGATTTCGATGCCGCCGGTTTCATCCGAGGAGGTTTGATCAGATGCGTCGGAATCCGGGCAGTTTTCACAAGGTTGGTTGTCATCGGGGCGGAGGATTTCGATGCCGCCGGTTGTCAGGTTGGGGTCGGCGGTTTCGGGGTTGGTTGCGCTGCTGATGGTATTGGGATCGTCTGAACTATCTTGAGCCAGGGCGTATGGTGATACCGCGATGAGCAGGGTTAGGCAGAGCAGGCAGAGAAAGGGTGTGCGATATTTACGATTAGGATTGCGATTTGTTTTCAGGTGGTTTTTCATGATTTGGTATCCTTTTTTCATGGGTGCTACAGGTCGGCGGTCGCAGGTCGGAGGATTACGGCTATTACATCGACTTGTTGTCCCATGCGGTTGGACAATCTGATTTTGAGTTCTCGGCCGGCAAATTGGGCGATATCATCTTGGGAGATATAATATACGTAGAAGTATCTTTCGCGGAGGCCTCGTTCGGGATCGTCTCTGGTTAGGACGATAGGTTCGTTGGTGTGTTGCCAACCGGGCAGAGGCTGTTCGGTTTGGGCGTCGAGGAATTCCATTTGGATTTGATCCTGGGCGAGTTGTTCATATTCGCTGAGTTCGACGCCGAGGAAGTAGAAGAATCTGCTGCCGGTTCCCTGGATTCGGCAGATAACGTTTTGGTCTCCGCGGGTAATAGCGAATTGACGTCCGTCGCTCAGTTCGGCAGTTACGGGCATGACCGACAGCGGCGGCAGAAGTATGTCGATGAGCGGTTGGCCGTTTTCGGCGGTGGCTTGACGGAGATAGATTTCCTCGATGGGTTCGATGTTTTGCCATTGCCGGGGCGCTGGGCTGAGCGGGTTGCTGGGCGGCAGAGCGACTACGCGGAATCCTTGCGCCAAGCCTAGCAGTTCGATATCGGGCAGAGTGGGCCCGATTGGTCCGATTGGCGCAGCTGTGCCAAGGAGGTCGTCGTAATTGCGTGGATCGGTCCAGTCGCGTTCGGTTCGGCCTGGATCCAGGAAGAACGAGAAGGCTTCATTGCCGAATGTGGTATCGTAAGATTGATACGGAACGGTGGCGGCGGTTACGGTCGGCTCGGTTGGGAAGAGGATTTCGAGGCCGCTGCCTGCGAATTCGAGCGCTTCAGGCGCTTCGTTGCCTACGGTGCTGTCGTAAACGCGATAGGGTCGATAAAGATCTCGCGCGATCCAATCGATTTGGTCTTCGTCGAATACGGGACTGTCGGGGAATTCGGGCAGTTCAAGGAACCCGACGACCTGGAAGGTTTCGGCGCCGATGGTGGTGTCGTAGGCTTGATAGGGCATGGGGGTTTTGCGGAAATAGAACCACCATATTAGGAAAGCCGCCAGCGCCAGGAGCAACAGTAAAAGCAACAGCAACCAAGGCCATCGGCGTTTTTTGCGAGGTGGTACTATTACTTTATCGGTTTTGGTGCGGCCTGGTCCGACGGTGTCGAATTTTTCTGGGGCAACTGGTTCGAGTACTTCGAGGTTCCAGTTAAAGGAGGTGGTTCCCCAGCCGATGATGTATGGACCTTTATCGGTTTGGATTACCTGCCGGAAATCAAGTCTATTGGGGTCGAGCGAATCGCGTAATTCTTTTTGGATGGTATAGACATCGCGCAGGGGCCGGGCTGGGATGTGGATTTCGGGTGCGTTTGCGGCTTGTCCGGGCTGCAGGGGCATTAGGCCTTGGAACTTGGCGTATTCTTCGGGTGTGCAAGAGTATAAGCCGTTGTGTGCTTGGCGGTTTTTGAGGATGTCTTCGATGGTGAAAAGGGCTTGATCGCACTGTTGGTTGGCTTCTTCGAGGAGGTATTGGGCTTGGTCGATGTTTCGGGTGTCAGCGTCGTTGGTGATTATTTTTCCGGGCACGTTCCAGGTTAGGCTGCGGCCGTCGGGCGATTCATGGCTGGCCGGGGCGAGAATCTTGCCATAGTACACCTTGGCGATATCCCAATATAGCGAGAGCTTACGATTAGGCGTAATGCTGATGAACTTTTGTTGGGGCGGCAAAGTTGTTCGGATTTCTGTCATTGGGCTGACTCCCGTATAATACTAAACCCACCTAACCAGGGCACGGCGTACCGGTTGGTTGTTATGTTGGCGTACGATATAGAACGAAAGCGGTTCCACGCTGTTGCCTCGGCGGGTTCCTTGCGGATTTTCGCAGACGGCGGTATCAAATCCGGCTGGTACGGTGAGCGACTGAGCGCGAAACTGGGCTCCGAATTCAGGTTGGGAATTGAGCAATTTGCAGGCTTGCGCCATTATAGTGTTTCGCATAGCCGGTTCGAGTTCTTCGCAGAGACCGCAGATAAGCTCACCGGCTTGGAAAGCGAGGCTGAGTTGGATTTCGCCGGGCACGGACCATTTAGCGTTAAAGAACAGGTGCAGTACGGATCGCAATATGAGAGCGTTTTTGCGGAGGTCGGCGGGAGCGTGGGTGCATAGTTTTCGCAAGCTGTTATATTCGACGATTCTGAGGTCAGGGACCATCTCGATCCAGACAATATCTTCCTGCTGCTGATTCGCGGGTTGTTGGTTGGTTTGGGGCGTGGATTTTACCGGCGGCGCGGCAGTCGCAGGTGATGTTTGTGGCGTTGGTTTGGCGAGCAGATGTTGGTTTTGACTGCAGAACTGCGCGAAGGCCAGGATAGCATCTTGCAGTGACGGTTCGGCGGCGGCCTTGGCGACTCGGCGCGGGTCCTGGCCGGGGATTGAGCTGAGCCAGTGAGCGACCTGCCTTACGGTTTGGGCGGCTATGGTGGCGTCGAGGGATTTTTCCCAGGCAGCCAGTGGCGCGGGCAGCAGATTGACATCGAGTCTGTCTTGGGCGCGCGGGGCAGTATTGGGCATTGTCTGATTAGTTTTGTCAATCATAGAAACATCCTGTATCGAGCCAATAATCGTCGCTGTAAATGGTGTGCAGCTTCACGGCAACATGATTGCGATTTATGGGTACGTTCGAGCCGGTCTGGGCTTGAGCGGACTGCACGGTGATTTTGAATGGGTCGTTTTGATCCTGAGCGAGGGTGATTTGCGCCAGTGGCGCGGTGATTCTGCCGTTGCGGATCATTTGCTGAATAGCGGGGACCCAACAGACTTCGTAGAGAGCGTTGGCATAGGCTCTTTCGTCGTCGATGTTGCGGCATCCGAGCCATAGATTGCCTCGGAAAACGATGCTGTCGGTAACGACTTTGTCGCGGGTTGGGTGGAAGAGAACGTTGTTCTCTCGGATGACCTGCTGCAACGGTTGGGCGATGCCGATGATGGTGTTGGCGTCCCATTTGTTTTGGGGGTGGAGGCAGAAGTTTCCGCCTACGGTGGTGGCCAGGAAATGAATAGCGGCGCCGACAACGACACAACTCTTGGCGTCGGTGATGACTCCATCGCGAGCGAACGGGAACCAATTTCCTTCGACGGTATATCCCTGCAAACTGGCGATGCGCGCCGGCGGCAGCGGGCAATACTCGGTGAGCATGGTCATGATTTCGGGCAACCCGGCGGCTCGTCCGGCGACGACCATAAGGTCGCAATCAAACTGAGCGATAACATCACAGAAGCTATACAAAGGACGGCTGAGCACCTTACGGACGATTTGGTTGAACCGTTCGGCTGAGAGTGAGAACTGCACGGTGCTGATGTCAACTGGTGTGCCGTTGGTGAGTTTGGGCAGGAATTCGTTGAAGCGTTTGAGCAGTTCGGTGGGGTAATGGGTTTCCTGGAAGATTTGACTGAGGGTGACGTAGTCTTCGCTTTGGCCGTGTTCGGTCCAACCCCAGTAATAGCGAGCGAGGGGAACCCAAAGTTGACTGACCAGATGACGTCGAACGGATTCCCAAGCGGGGTCGATAGCGCCCATGGTTTGAGAGAAGAAACGCTGCCATTCTTTGACGGGGATGTTGAGCTGGTTGGCGATTTCGGGGAAGACGATTTCGGTGAGAACGGTTTTGGCTATGTCGTCGCCGCCGAGGTTTATGCCGTCCCGGAACAGCAGGGTTTGGTCCAAGCAGGTGAAGCCGGTTGCGCCGGGTGTGGTTTTGTATTCGGAGATGACCAGATCGGTGGTGCCGCCTCCGACGTCGAGACTAGCCAGTCGCAGGGTGTTGACGCCGTTTCGCGGCCGTCCGGAAGTAGCGAAGAATACATCGGAGTCGCCTTGAAAGCGAGATTGGACCTCTCCGTACAGATAGCAAATTTGGACGGCGGTGCTTTCGTCGCAGTTGATTTGTACGGTTGGTTTGGGCTGGATAGGGGGCGAACGATGGAGATCGCTGTCGCCGGATCTGAACGCAATGGGGTCGCGATAGGAATCGAACCAGACATCGAGGGCGCGTCGGGCCCCGAGTTCGAGTTGTTTTCGTTCTAGAGTTGTCATGCCTGAGGGGTAAACCAAGACGATGCTGCGGAAGATTCGACGCCGGTTTTGTCCGCCGACGATGGGCATGTTGGAGCGATGACTGATGCTGTTCATCTGCGCAAAGGCCTGATCGAGGATTTCGGCGAGTACGAAGATGAGTCCGGTTTTTCGGCTGTAGCGGGGCGATGGGGGACTAGCCAAGAGTGCGACTTCGGGTTTGCGGAAGGGCTGATCGGGGTCGATATAGCGCAGGACATCCCCGGCGATTGGTTGACAGGTACCGCGCGAGTCGAGGTCGGTGAAGCACCAGTCGGTGGGTCGAGGACCGCTGTCCCAAAGATAACGTTTGGGGCTGCTCATTCCGCTGAGCATACCGGTGATGGGTCGATCGGTTGCGGCTTCGATAGCGTCGTCTCCGAGCCGAATGAGGGAGATTCCCTCGAAGCGTTCGTTTATGTTGATGTTTCCATGAGCGGATCGCGGTCGGACGAATTCCATATGGGTTTCAAACGGTTTGGTATTTTTGCGGCAGGGCAGGTCGCGTGATCTCATTTCGAGTGCGGCAAAGAATGGGCCTTCGTTATTGCCGGGCGTTTCGACGATGGTGCCGCAAGTTCGGCAATTACCAAGGTCGAGTACGAGGTGGGCGTCAACGGGGGCGTTTTCGGTGCCCATTGAGATTTGGATTTCGGGCAGTTTACCCGCGAGGTAGCGGACCAGTGCCCAGAGCTTGGCTACGGCGGCGTACGGTTTGCTTTGGAGGTCGAGCGCGGTGATGTTGGTGGGGTCGGCTTGAGGTTGGGTGCGTGCGAGCCAGTCTTGCCAGGCGGCATAAGTAAGCTGTTGGACTTCGGGGTGGTCCCAAAAATGAGCGATTTCAGGGTTGATGTTATACGATTGACCGATTTCGCGATCGCGCAGCAGGCCTAGTTCGTCGTTGCGTTGGTTGGTTCTGGTGTGAGTGTCGCAGGCCAGTACGACGCGATAGACGGTGGTCTTTTGGCCCATGGCGGGTTCGAGGAAGAGCCGGACCCAGAACGGATGGGTGCTTTGGTAGGGAATAGGGATCCAGCGGCGACTGAAGACATCAAGGGCGTCAAAAGCGGAGCAGTGAATCTGTCCGGAAGATGGTCCTTGGAAATCGAAGGCGTTGTCGGCTGATTCGTTTTCGTCGAGGAACCCTCCCATTTGACCGAAGTCCCCGGCGGTTTCATCGTAATTTCCATCGATGGGATGGCTTGACGTTTTCAAGGGGGTGACGGTTCCATCCTCGGCGATGTTGAAAGGATTGGGTACGTTGGCTTGCGGGTCGGTCTGGATGTCGAGTTGTTCCTCGAGATCAACGTACTGAATGCCGGTTTCGATGAAGAGAGATATCATGCTATTCTCCTGGGCAGTGTATTTGAATCAACTGGTTTTGATTGCATGGTTGTTTATGATTATGATTTACGGTTAAGCCTGATTGGGTACAGGGCGATAGTTGCGATATATTTTGAGTTTCCTAAGGTGAATGGTTTTGACTTAGATGATGCCATAGTAAAAGAGCGGCGCTGTATTCGGGGTTGCCGAACGCGAATGAGTTGACGGCTGGGAGCAGATCCTGGGGGTTTTGAGTTTTAAGGTACAAGAGCAGATAGGCTTCGGCGGTGACATCTCTGTAGGAGTATTGACCGGAAGCGTTTTGAAGCCATTGCTCGAGGTTTTGGTTGAAGTCGGCTGGACTGCCGTTAAGCCACCAATGCCAAAGCGGGTTGGGCCAAGCGGTATCTTGCTCCCAAGTACTATCATAGACAGTGCGATTCCAACGGACAATCTGCCAAGTTCTGGTATAACCAACGACGAGGTTGAGCGGCCGCATAAGGAATCGGGCTTGGTAGAATCTGTCATCAAGGGTGAGTTGCTCGGAATCGGAGGTGTCGGATTGACTAGAGAGGCGAGCGACATTGATAAAGTATTGGTTGGCGATAGATCGGCAGGAATTGTCGATTTCGCACAGAGCTTCGAGGATCATCGTGGGGTAATGTTGGGCGACGGTTGCGGTTGGTCCTGGTTGCAGTTGCGGATAGGGCAAGTTGAGCAGGTTGAGCGCGGCCCATTTTCGGGCGGTCGCGTCGATATCGGCGGCGCCTTGGCTGCTGCTCAAGGGCAGATTGAAAATGTGTTCGGCTTCGGTTAGGCAAAGATCGCGGACGCGTTCGTCAAGGTCGTAAGGCAAAGCGGCGTTTTGAGGAAGATCAGCATGGATACTGCTTTCGATCCAGCGGCGGAAAGTTTCGCGTTGGTCGGGACTGAGCGAGGCGGTGTCGAAGTCTTGGACGAGCCGGCCGTATGCCGCGGCGGCAACGGGGTAATCTTCGATAGCATAAGCGATTTGAGCGGTGGGATTCTGTAGGATTATGGGCAGAGCGTTGATTTGGTTTGTGATGTCTTGCAAGTCGGCGGAATAGCGGATGAGCTTGCGCAGCGCGGCGTTCATGGCGGCTGGATTGTCGGAGGCGACATGCTGGATAAGAAGGGCATGGATTTGCCGAAAGAGCTGCGGCTCATCGCCGATTAAGTTGTCCAACGCGTTGGCTGAGATGGGGGTTAGGTCGGTGTTCTCCAGAAGGGCCAATTCTGTATCGCTATCGTCTTGAGCAGGAATATTGAGAGCATGCAGGGCGCGAAGAATGAGCAGGCGGTTACGAGTGCCCAAGGGCAAAGCGGACTGGTTTTGGCTGAGGTGCTGGAGGAATGTTTGGTAGTCGGCGGGGCGGCCGGAACGATGTTGGCTGTACCAGTCGTTTAGGTTTTGGTCCAACTGCGAAGCGGTTGTTACATGAGTGAAGTTTTCCTGCAGCAGGGCGAGCAGGCCCGTGATCAGAACATTGTTGGATAGCGGTGTGGGGGCGTTTTCAATGGCGTTGAGGCATCGATTGAAAGCGGCGGCTTGGTTGGCCGGGTCGGTTTCTTCGGCGGCGAGTTCGTAGAGCAATAAAGCCAACTGCTGGGCGAGGACGGGGTCGGTTATGTTTGTCTGTTGCGGAGCGAGATAGTCAACGGCCAGTTGTTTCCACGCGTTCTTTCGCTCGTTGGAAGCGGTGCTGTTATGTGCGAGGTAGGCGTAGGTCGCGGCCCAAAACTGGTGATCGGCAAATTGCGGTTTATCGGCGCCTTGGAACATGTCGATGCAGTCGAGCAGTTCCTGGGTGCGAGCGGGGTCGGAGGCGTTGCGGATCGCCATGAGCATGGCGGCTTGGGCAACTGGCTCGGGCGGAAAATCGAGCAGATTCTCGCGGGATAAAGACCTGTACTCATCGACGGTATCAGCCTGCTGGAGGAGAATAGCCCATGCTTGAGGCCAATATTGGGCAGCGTCACCGTCGGTCTGAGGATTAGGATTGGTAACATTGATGAACCGGCCGTCCGCCCAATCGGGCGAGGTGCGGTAGTCAGGTCGGTCGAATATAGAGAAAGATCGCATAGGGTCGGAACTGTCGCAGATACTTCTGGCGCGTTCGTTTTGCAGTCTCAGATAACACTGGCGACGTAGCTGACGCAAGGTGTCGTCGGACAAGGGCAGATAATCTTGTTCGATGTCTTCGGCGAGCAGTTGCCGGATGTCGGTTAGTTGAGCGAGCGGCTGATCTGGGCGGTAATCGAGTCCTTGTCGAATGATGTCGGTGATTAGCGATCGGCCGGACGGCAGGTTCAAGGGAGCCAGGCCCGGCACTACCGGGGCTTCGCCATAGTCAAAGTGAAATTCGCGAATTAGATCGTAACATTGGGACCATTGGTTAGGTTGATGGGAGGCGTTATTGATAAGGACGAATTGCGCTAGTTGGCGCAGGTAAGAGGTGGCGTCGTCGGAATGTTGCCGGGCGAAGTAGGAGATGTGGTTTTGTATCGCTGACGGCTGAGGGGCTTGACCTTGCAGGACGGCGGCCACTGGCGAATTGGGACTGAAGGAAAGGATGGCTTGGTGACGAAGGCAAAGCTCAGCGACAATTTGGTCGAGCGGCGCGGTGTCTGTGAGTTCGGGCCTGATAGCGGCTGCGATGGTGTATAGGTTGACAGTTGGGTCGGTGATGGTGGGCCAATCCCGAATGGCTTGGCGCAGCAGACTTAGCAGCAGATCGGCGCGCTGCCGGGCGAGTTGATACAGGGAACCGTCACTTTGAGCGGAGTTGATGGTTTGGAAGGCTTGCTGGTAGTTGCCGTCGAGTTGATGGATTTCGAGCAGTCGGCTGAGATATTGCAGGTGGAATTCGCGAATGTCGGTAGAGATGTTTTGTTGGCTGCGATATTGCAGATATTCTTGGTAGGCTTGGTCGGCCGCGGCGGCGTCGCGTCTTTCGAGATGGCTGGTTATGGTCTGCTGGTAGTTGGTTTCGGCATTGGCGACGGCGTCTTGGATATGCTCCTGAGCAGCGTCCACGAGGGGGGCAAAGGCACTGGTAAGGCAATTGCGATTGTCCCAGGCGGTGGTGTCGTTCTCGACTTCGTTATGGAGCTGCACCGCTTGTTCGTAAAGGTCGCGGAATGGTTGAGGATTGGTCGGTTGGCGCAGTTGCAGCAGGTACAGTTCATAATGTAATCTATAGAACCGGCAAGCGCGTTTGAGGACGTTGTGGAGTTGAGAGTTGTCTTGGTATAGGGCGGTGAGGCGATCGACGGCGTCGCTCAAAAGCGGCGGGACTTCTACATAACGAGAGATCGAGTTTACTTGCATCGAAGCCATGGGGACATCGTCATCGGCCATGATGTTGTCGGCTGTGGAAACGTAGGATCGCGAACTTGCGTTGGGGTCAGCCGGTGTGGTTGCGGGGATGGGGTTGGCGGCTTGCCAATCGGAAAATTGCAGGATAAAGTCAGCGACCGCGCGGGCGTATAGTTCAGTGGTGGAAGTCGCGTATTCAGAGGTGTTGAACTGCGAGCGATAGTCCTGGAGCTGTCTCATTTCAAAACGGTCGGGCGGCAATACCAAGCCTCGCGCGCGCCAGCCGTCGGTGCGCAATACAGTGTAGAAGGTGGCTTGGTCATTGGCCAGATCGCTTTGGGGTGGGAAACTCATGCCTTCAAACAGCGCGATGAGTCGGCCGCGATCAACGTCGGAATAAGGGTCTTGACTCCATAGATTGAAAGTTTGACGAATTTGAGCATCGCGTTGTATGGCTCGCAAGCGGTTGATGTCCGGCGCCAAGGCGGGGGGCGTATTATAGCGTTGGGTGAGAGTTTCTAGTTGGCTGAAGTTGGGAGCAGTTGTGTTCGACAGCAGGATTTGGAGCTGAGATACGTATTGAGCCAAAGCGTCGGCAAGGATTTGCTCAGCGGCGGGGTTCTCCCAGAAATGATCGGCGGGCTCGACATCGACAGCTATTGTCTCCAGTGAGTTTTGGATTTGGAATAGGTCGGCGAAGATAGTAGATTGCGTGGCTTGAGCGCCGTCGCGTCGGCCTAGTTGGTCGGAATAGAGTTCAGACACAGCGGCGCGAAGACTGAATGTGGTGGGTAAGTCTTCGGCGGTGAAGTTGTCATTGGTGAAATCACGTGGGGTTTGAGTGGGGTCGAGCAGATTGGCGATGGTCATGAACGCGCAGGTGCGACGATAAAAATGACGTTTCCATGCGGTCCAGCCTAGGGTGCCAAGGCCGGTATTTCGGGTTTCGTTGAGTAATTGGGTCAGGGTGAATCGCGCGGAGTTAATATTCGCGGCGGTTCCTTGTTCGAGCAGAACAGCGGCGTGGAGCAGTCGCAGTTGGCAGTTGAGTTGTTGGCTAAGATTGGAATAGGATCGTTCAAAACGACCGATATAAACTTCAGTATCGGATTCGTAGGCGTTTTCCCAAGCGGTGAACGCTTCGGGGCTGGTCTGCGCGGCTTGCTTGGCGGATGCGACCATTTCGGTGAGTATCTGTTCGCGGGTCTGATCGGTGGCATTGGCAGCGAAAATAGCGTCGAAGAACTCACGGAACACAGGGGGAGAGTATTGAGCAGTTGTCTGGTCGGCCGCGAGCTGCGCAGATACCACGGCGGTCAGAGTGGCCAATACTATGGCAACTCGGATGGTGGTTTTGGCAGTGTTGTTGCTTTTGGCTTGGGCCATGGCAAAGTCAGTCTATGGTTTATGACACTTAATGCTAACGATCGTCGCTGTGCTGCAATTGCGCGGCAGCTATAGAGATTTCCAGTTTGGTATTTGCCAATCCGGTTGCGACGCACTGTCGCAGATGCTGGTCGGCTTGATCGAGTTGATTATCGAGACGCAGTTGTTGGGCAATGAAGAAGTGCATTTCGCAGGTCTTGGCGGCCTGGGCGTTTTGGTCATCATCTCCGGCCATGAGGTTCAGTCGTCGTTGACTGATTCGGCCGGCGGTGTAGAGTTCGAGGGCGTCGATCCAACTAGCGGGAGTTTCGATATCGGTGTTGAATACGGCTTGGGGGTTGGTATGACGTTGGGCAAGGTGGGCCATGATGGCGGCGTAGCGCCCGGCAATGTCGCCGTTGAATATTTCCGCTGCCATGGTTAGGTGAAGTTGGGCGTTGGTGTAGTCCGCCAGGGCATACTCAGCCAGGCCGAGCCGTTGGAGTATCCAAGGATTGTCGGCATTAGTCCCGGCGGCGCCGTTGAGTCGCGGATCGGCGGGAGGAAGATTGCGGCGCTGACCCAGTTCGTAGGCCTGTTCGTATAGTTGGCGGGCACGGCTCCAATTTCCGGCGACGCGGGCCAATTCTCCGGCGTTTACGAGCAAGCATTGACGGGTGACGAACAGCATTTCCGGATCGTCGTCCGGAAGAGCGGCTCGGGCGGCGTCGATATCATCGATCAGCAAATACGCGGCGGTTAGATTCACGCTAGCCAAAGGCAGTTGTGAGTCTAGCAGTTGCTCGATAGCTTGCTCAGCCATACGTGGGTCATACGTGTGAGGCGATTGATCTTGCGATTGCAGCAGGAGCAGCCAGCCGAGATTGTTATGGGCGTAGTTGTTCTGCGGGTCCAGCGTAAGAGCTTGTTGGTAGTCCGCTTGGGCTTGGTCGAAATTTCCGAGGCGGCGGTGGATGATACCGCGATTGCTGTAGAAGGCGGCGCGTCTTGGCTCGATATCGATAGCTTGGTCGAAGTTTTCGAGGGCCGGCTCGTATCGGCCTCGCAGGTAATAGCAGATGCCGAGCAGATTATAGGCCGCGGCGTGAACCTGCGGTTCGCGGGCAGCGTCTTCTATGGCCGAGCGGGCCGCGGTCTCTAGCGCGTCGACCACTTCCGGGGGCACCAGTCCTTGATATTCAAACACCAAAGGCGTTGATTCATCCTGGGGGCTGCCTTGCCCGGAGGCGGCAACGGGCCAAGCGACAGAAGCGATAATTACTACGGCGAGTGTTAGGATGGTTTTCATAACGAATGCCTCAAATGGTTTTTTAGTTTGCTGAGCGAAAAGCGCTGAATATGTCTTAACGATTTAGATGAAAGTTGACTAGATCATGCTTTGTTCATACCAAGGGAAAAGTTGGTTGATTTCGATTCGTCGGCGGAGCCATTGTCCGCGGGGGTCGTCGGCGACGCGATAACGAATCTCGATGTAGGTAATTTGACTGATATCGCAAACAAAGAGGAAAGGTCGCAGATCGAGTTGGGCGTATCCGTTGCTGTTGGTGAATATGTTACGTTGGGCATTGACAAGAGCCTGGGGCTGCTGAGCCAGTTCGGGAGCGAAGACCTGGCATTCGATGGTGACGTTTGCAGCCGGCTGCAGGTCTCCGGTGAATGGGGTATCGGTGACTTCTTGTTGGGTTGTGGTGGGCTGTGTGGATGAAGATAGAGGCCTGGTTCGAGCTGGGGCGGCTGGGCTGGCGTCACGTGGATTTCTGGGCCAATATTCCCAGCTTTCTCGGATGGTGATATTACGAGTCACTTGATATGTGGGGCGGGCGCTGACGGCGAATTCCATGGATGGTTGAACATCATTGGCGATGTCGAGCCGTAAGTCGGTTTCGGTTTGGTAGTCGGTCATGTTGATGATGTTTTGCTGGGTGGTTTCCGCCAATACGGTGTGTACGGGGAAACGCCAGCCTTCGGGAACGCTCTCTGGGGGACCTGCGACGGCACGGCGGACTCGCTGGAGGAAATCGGGCTCGAAGTTTATGCGGAGATGATCCAAGCGGGCGTCACCGTAATTGGTGGCGTCGAGCAGGATGCTGACTTGGCCTAGGGATTCGATGGTGAAGTTTTGCCATTGCGACTCAGCCACATTAACCTCGAACGCGCCGTGGGCCCGAACGTTTTGGGCCACTTGCTGTCGGACCATGGTCTGAGGGTTGATCAAAGGCTCGATTAAGATGTTGAATTGGTCGGGACTGCCGGAGATGGCTTGATGATCCAATAAGGAAATGCGGAAAAGGTCAATGTCTTGCCATTTGACGTAAACAAAACGTTGGCCTTCTTCGGGTTTGAATAGCAGCCAGAGATCGTCTTCGTATTCCCTCGCGGGATATTGGCCGTGGGAATCGGTGTAGAGAGCGGTTTGGATTTCGCCTTGCTGACAGCCGGCAAAGACAACAATCGCCGAGACCGCGAGGATTGCACAGCGAATCAAATAGTGCGGTTTGCTAGTGGTCAAGGTAGTCATGGCTGAGTCTCCAGTATTTGATTTATGAATTGGTGATATCGGACGTTCTTTATGTCGCCTAATGGGCCTACCGTATGATTTCGGACAGCTTCTCCATGAGTATCCAAATCTAATCGTAAGGGCAGTAGGTGTCAAGGACAAATCGTTTGTAAGTCTTGCGTTTTCATAGCTATGAGTCATTTTATACATGTTGAACTCGGCGGTGATAGGCGGTTTTTATAGCTTGCGAGTGGGCGAAGGTTGTGGTGTGGATGACATTTGCTATAATCCATATTGATATTGGGTTGCATTTATTGGAGATAATTGCTCCGGCATATGAGCCTACCTGATAGTTATTACTGCCTAGTTTCCGGACGTTAAGGGTAGTTGCTAGTGTTTTATTGTTAGACAGTTATCGTGATTGAAGGTTGGGGAGCTATTGATATGGATTTGCGGATATTATGTGATTTGGTTCAAGGAGCGGCCCGAAGAGCGGGGGATTACGCGCTGTCTCATCTGGGTTCGGTGGGTCACGAACTAAAAAGCGAGAGCCAATTAGTTACGGAAATTGACCGTGAGTCCCAGGCGATGATCTTGGCGGAAATTGAGCCTCTGTACAGCAGAGCGGGGGTATTGGCGGAAGAGGGCCCCGACGGTGATGTATTTCGCAAGCCGCCCGGCGACGGCGGTGATTGTTATTGGGTTATCGACCCGATAGACGGTACGCGTAATTATGCTTATGGGTTGCCTTTTTTCTGTGTGAGCGTGGCGCTGATGCGGGGCGGTCGGCCGGTAATCGGCGTGATTTATGTTCCGGTTACCAGAGAGATGTTTTATGCTTGGGAAGGGGGCGGGGCGTACTGTAACGGCGAAGCGATAAGGTGCAGCGATGAGGGTTTGCATGGCAACAGCATGATAGCTTTGCCGGGACGACAGCGAGGCGGTGTCAAGCCGTTCGCGCTAGAGGTTTTTCATGAATATGTTTACCAAGGTTTGGGCAGTGCCGCTTTGCATTACGCCTATGTTGCCAAGGGGTGTTTTGCTGGGACCTGTTCATGGGAGGTGAAACTGTGGGACATTGCCGCGGGTGCGGTGATTGTGACTGAGGCGGGAGGAAAGGTAAGTTCGGTTGACGGCAACGAAATATTTCCGATCGACTGCGGCAATTATAGAGATGAAATTTTGGAACCTGTCGCTGGAGGGGCGGCGGCGTATAAGCAAATGTTGGAAATATTGGCGAAAGACCGATAACCAAGCGTTGTTGTTAAGATAAGCAGCTTTGGTATTTTGGACGTGGGAAATTCATTGTAATAGACGGCAGGTGACAACCGCGTAGTTTTGGGAAAGCCCCCAGTATGCCATTGTTGGTTTGAGCGTATTTATGCCGTTTACAGGATGTGGATTAAAAAAGGCGATTATCAGTACTGAAAAGGCGGAAAAACACTTGTTGTTATATATCGGTTGAGGTTATAATCCGCCTATACATTTTGTCGTTTATTATACGAAATAATGGAAGTTTTATATGGCCTCTCATACCAAACAAGTTCTGCTGAGCGAGTTGATGTTTCGTCTTTTTGATCGCCCGGTGCATCCGGAGTTGTTCGACATTTACAATTCGCGACGGTTTTTCCAAGGCGATTACGAAGCGATGTTGTGGATTACCGGTTGTAGTCATGTGATAAGTGTTTTCGCTCACGGGCAGTGTTTGACGGAATTGGTTTGTCCGTCGAATCAGTTATTGCCGCAACGCGGTTTGGTGGATCACTTTGACTTTAGAGGCGAGAAGAATCATCAGCGCAAGTTGATCGGGGGAATGGATTATTTCTTTAGCAGCCAAGTGGAACCGGTCAGTGACAATCTTTATCGCAAGGTCCATGATGATCTTAAGAAGATGGGGAAAAAACGCGGCATGTTGGTTTCACACTCGCAGTGGACCAAAGATGATTTGACAGCGTTGAGCTATGTGGACTATGAAGCGCGGGTGGAAGAGCTGCATGTACACGTGTTTCATTTGTTGCCCGAACAAGGGGTGATATTGAAAACTCAATCGTTGTTTTCGCTGAAGAGATAGCGCGTTGTTGGGGCAATTGATCGTCAGCAGTTGGGGGCGTCTAATAATATTGGGGCGTAATGGGGGTGGATTTCAATTCCCGCGAAAAGCGGTGTGGGGGGATATTGTCTTGTTCATAATTTGCCGGGTATTGTGGCGAAAGTATTTTTTGAGCTAAGCCAGCCCTTAGAGCGTATTTTAGTTCATTGCGCCGAACAATCCCGGGCAGATATAAAAACATATCCAGAGAAATGCCGCGGCGTAAAGTGACGACCATAAGTCGTCGAGTAGTACGCCCCAACCGTGAGGGAGTTTTTCGAGTTGGCGGGCTGGTGGGATTTTGATGATATCGAATACCCGGGTGGCGATAAAAGCCCAGAGGCTGAAGAGCCAAATGTTGGTCGCGGCGGCAGGAAAGAAAATGTGAGCTACTAATACCGTTAGGAGAAAGCCGGCCACTTCGTCCATGACGACCCGGCCGGGATCTTTCTTGTTCCAATATTTTTCCGCCCAAGGAGTCACCGCAATGGTCGCGGTGGAGGAAGCTAATAACGCGACCGCTATCAAAGGAATTTGCCACGCCATAGGTGCCGCAAAGACAATCAGCCAATATGCTGCGACAGCCAACAGTGTGCCCCAAGTTCCTGAAGCTATGGGAAGATAGCCCAAGCCTAGGCAGGTGGCGGTAAGAATACATAGGTTTTGTTTGAATTTGGTCATGATTCTTTAGAAGTTGGGTTGGGATCAAGCGGAGCTATGGGGTTGGTTGAATTATGGTCAAGGAAATCGCGCAGGATAACGCACGCGGCAATCATATCGCGCCTTTGCTTATGCTTTTTGTTGGTAAATTCGCCGATTTGCAGCATTTCATCAGCGGCTGCGCTGCTGAGGCGTTCATCAAAGAGGTATATCGGCAAGGTAATCGAGCGAGCGAGGGCAACAGCGAATTGGCGGGTGCGCTGTGCTTGGGGGCCTTCGCTGCCGTCCATGTTGTAAGGCAAACCTACGACGACGCCATCGACGGGATTTTTGGTGATGGTCTGCTCGATTTGTGAGATCAAAGCGGTCGCGCCTTTTTTGGGCATTTCGAGTTGGCACAGCGGCGAGACGATGATTTCCTGGGCGTCGCAAATTGCCAGGCCCACTCGCTTCAGACCGTAATCGATTGCCAGGTAACGCATATTTTGACTGTTGAAAACTATGATATCGCAGTTGCGGCTAGAGGTACCGTCGGAAGTTATTGTCTTCACGCATGTCAGCCAATAGGTCTTTGATGGAGTCAGCGTCGTTTTTCCGGCAGATCAAGGTGGCATCGTCGGTATGGACAATAATGAGGTCTTCGACACCGATAGTAGCGATAATATGATCGGGCGAATGACTGATCGCGATATTGCGGCTGCTTTCGTACCACTTGCAGAGAGTCTGCCCGGCGGTGACATTGTCTTCATCGTCTCGGGTGCCGATAGTGTCCGCCAAGGCGGTAAAGGAGCCGACGTCAACCCAATGGCAGTCGAGTTCGCACATGTAAACATGTTTTGCGTGTTCCATCACGGCGAAATCGATACTGATTTTCTCCATTTCGGGGAATTCTTTTTGGAGCGTTTCGTCCCAGGCATCGGTGTTATAGGTTTGCCCGATTTTCGCGAAGCGGTCGGCGTTGTGGGGCAGGAATTGACCAAGGTTTTCGAGGATGGTATCGACGCGCCAAACGAACATACCGCTGTTCCAGCAGTATTTGCCGGAACGGAGGTATTTGTGAGCGGTTGACTTGTTGGGTTTTTCCTTGAAGGCTTCCACGGGAAAAATATCGGAGCTTTTGGAAACGCTGTTTTCGCCTCGCTTGAGATAACCGAAACCGGTATGGGCCGAGGTCGCTTTGATGCCGAAGGTAAACAGCGCTTGGGGATGACTCTTGAGGAATTTCAACGCTTGCTTGACAGCCTTTTGCAGCGGCTCGATGGGCTCGATGATATGGTCGGCGCTGAAAACAGCCATGAAGGCATCGGGATTACGTTTGTGCAGGACCGTGGCCGCCAAGCCGATCGCGTTGGCGGTGTCACGACCGATCGGCTCGCCGAGAATGTTCTCTTGAGGCAGTTCGGGCAAATGCTCTTTCACAACATGAGCGTATTCCGCATTGGTCACCACGAGGATGCGGTCGGCGCTGAAAATATCTTGGATGCGGTCCACACAGTGTCTTAGAAGAGATTTGCCCTGGTGCAATTCAATGATTTGCTTGGGCAGACTTTGACGGCTGAGGGGCCACAGTCGCTGTCCCGATCCACCTGCCATAATAACTGCATAGTTCATCTTGAGCCTTTCCGACAGCACATGGCTGTATAGTGGTTAGGGCTGAGAAAATCTGCGAATCCTCGGCGGCTGCTATGCTCAGTGATGTTCGGGTATGGCGCGCGCCGGGTTTCGATACCGCGATTAGCTTATGCTTCCTTGTCGAGATCAAACGCCGCGTGTATGGCTTGCAGAGCCTTGACGGCGTCTCCTGGGTCGATAATGCAGCTTATCTTGATTTCGCTGGTGGTGATAGCGATGATGTTCACCTCGGCTTCCGCGAGAGCGGAGAACATTTTCTGAGCCACGCCGGTGTGGCTGCGCATTCCCACGCCGACCACGGATACTTTCGCGACCGGGTCATTGCACACCACGCGGGTGGCGTTGAACTGCTTGGCGATCTCCTGCAGGACAAGTTTGCCCTCAGCCAGGTCGCCTCGTTCGACGGTGAAGCTGGTGCTGGCTGCTCCTTTTTCGTCGATGGTTTGGATGATATCATCAACGACCACGTTATGTTTGGCGACGTGGGCGAATAATTCCGCGGCTACGCCGGGCTCATTAGGCAGACCCACCAAAACGAACTGAACCAAGTCTTTTTTGACAGCGGCGCCTGATACTACAATATGTTCCATTTGCTCTACCTCGTGCGTAATAAGAGTTCCTTCGGTGTCGCTGAAGCTGGACCGAACGTGAATGTTTACATTGTATTTCTTACCAAACTCGATGGCCCGGGAGTGCATAACTCCGGCACCCAAACTGGCCAGTTCGAGCATTTCATCATAACTTATTCGGGCGATTTTGCGGGCTTTGGGCTCCATGCGCGGGTCGGTGGTGTAAACACCGTCCACATCGGTATAGATTTCACAGAGTTTGGCGCCCAGTACTGCGGCTAAGGCCACCGCCGTCGTGTCGGAAGCGCCGCGGCCGAGCGTGGTGATTTCGCCGGTGCTGTCGATGCCTTGGAAACCAGCGACGATAACGATTTTGCCGTTGTCCAGTTCCTTGCGGATTCGGTCAGCTTGAATTTCTTGAATGCGTGCCTTGCTGTGTACGGCGTCGGTGATGAGTCCGATTTGGCCGCCGGTCAAGCTGATGGCTTCGTGACCGGCGTCATTGATAGCCATGGCCATTAGGCTTATGCTGACTTGTTCGCCTGTGGTCAACAGCATATCGAGTTCACGACGAGGCGGGTCACTGGAAATCTCGCCGGCCAAGGCTATCAGGTGGTCGGTGGTCTTGCCCATGGCGGAAACAACCATGACAACTTTTTGCCCATCCAACTTAGCTTTGATCGCGCGGCGGGCGGCGCGACGAATGCGCTCGGCGTCGGCTACACTTGTGCCGCCGAATTTCATTACTATCAGGTCCATCGATGCATTATCCTTTCCCAAAAAGAAAGTATTCCATTAATTCATGTCCGTGACTTATACGCAAACCGCCTTTGGCGGCGTTAGCTTCGCTGTAGGTTTCGCCCAGATGACTGGTAATATTGGTTCCAGCCAGGGCCACCGGTACCGGCTGATCGACGTGAGTACGCAGCCGAACCGGAGTTGGGTGATCGGGTAATACCATAATACGCCATTCGTCTTGATTTTGGAGCCACTGCAGCAGCGGTCCGACAATATGTTTGTCGATTTGTTCAACGGCTTGGATTTTTTCCTGGAGCAGCGCGCCGTGGCCGGCTTCATCCGGCGCTTCGACGTGAACGATGATAATATCGTCGCCGGCTTCGAGGGCTTCGATGGCGGCTTGACCTTTGCCGATGTAGTTGGTGTCGAGGTAGCCGGTGGCGCCTTCGACGTTGAGTACTTTCAAGCCGATCAATTTACCGATACCGCGTAAGACGTCAACCGCGGTGATTATAGAGCCTTTGACGCCGTATTTTTTCTGGAAACTTTCCATCTGAGGACGATGGCCTTGGCCCCAAAGCCAAATATTAGTGGCTTGGTTTTCGTTCAGTTCGGCGCGGATGGTATTGATATCATGGTTAGCTAAGATCTCTTGGGCTTGTTCCATGATATGGCATAGCTGCTTGGCGTTTTTGCCGTGCGGCAGATGCTTGGCATAAGGTTGGTCGAGGATGTCGTGAGGCGGAGTGCATTGACAGTCGAACGGCCCTCCGCGATGAACCATCAAGTGCCGATAGCTTACCCCCGGATAGAAGGTTATTTCCTCGGAACCTAGTTTTTCGTTGATGTCTTTGATTAGCTGGGCTGCTTGTACGGTTTGGATGTGCCCGGCCGAGTGGTCCAGCATAACGCCGTCGGCGGTCGTCACCAAATTGCAGCGGAAAATCCAATCGGATGGATCAGTCTCGATACCTTGAGCCGCTGCTTCCAAAGGCGCTCGGCCGGAATAACAGTCCTTGGCTTCATAACCCATGATGCTCATCTGAGCGACGTCACTGCCGGGAGGAAAGCCTTCCGGGACGGTACGCACCAAACCCTGTCTGCCGGTACGGCTAACCGTGTCGGTGTAAGGTATGTGGGCACGCTCAAGCACGGTTTGGCCTTGTAGTTCTTCGATAGGCTCGTCCGCGGCGCCGTCCATAATGATTACTGCGTATTTCATATCTATTCATCTACCGGGGGGGTTACTACGTGGATGCAAATAGGAGACGCGTTTACCACGTCCAGTTGCGCCAGTTCTTCAAGAGCTTTTTCCATGTTGCCTTGCAGGGCGTGATGGGTCATGATCACTACCGGTACCTTGTCGCTGGATTCGCTTTCATGCTGCAGCAGAGCGGAAATACTGATCTTGTTTCGACCAAGTACATCGGCGATCCGAGCGAAAACTCCCGCTTGATCCACAACGGAAAGTCTCAGATAGAATCGGCTGGAAACTTTCTCGTTGGGACATAGCGACGGTGCCCGGCCTGGGCGACCAAACGCCGCGGCGCCGGCGAAACAACGGCCGGCATTGCCTTGGGCCACCTCGATAATGTCAGCAACAACGGCGCTGGCGGTGGGCATCATCCCGGCACCGCGACCATAATAGCTGGTGTGACCCACAGCGTCACCAAAGGCGCTCAAGGCGTTGAACGAACCGGATACTTGAGCCAGTGGTTCATCGTAACTAATGAAGGCTGGGTGAACTCGCAAAGACAATCCCATTTCGGTTTGCTCCGCGATGGCCAGCAGTTTCATGGCATAACCAAGTTCGCTTCCGTATTTGATATCGCTGAGATTGATTCCCTCGATTCCGGTCACAGCTATAGCGTTGTAATCGATAGTTACACCGAAAGCCAACGAAGCCAGGATCGCCAATTTGTGGGCGCTGTCGGCGCCATTGACATCTAGGGTTGGGTCCGCCTCGGCGAAGCCGGCGTCTTGGGCTTCCTTCAGCGCGGTGGCGTAGTCTTTGCCCTCGCGGCTCATGCCGCTGAGAATATAGTTGCAGGTTCCGTTTACAATGCCGTACATGGCGCTGATTTTGTTGGCCGCCAAGCCGGAGCGTATCGCCCCGATCAAGGGAATACCACCGCAGCAACTGGCTTCGAAGGCGACGCAGCGGTTGTTTTCACGGGCGACTTGATAGATTTCTTGGCCTCGCTCAGCCAACAGCGCCTTGTTGGCGGTGACGACATTCTTGCCTGCCGCCAAGAGCCGCTTCTGCAAATCTCCAGCGAAGGTGGTGCCGCCCACAAGCTCAATCGCGATATCAACTTGCGGATCGTTAATGGCTTTGTCCAGGTCGCTGTGCAGCAATCCATCAGGCAGTTGCACCGGACGCTCGCGGGTCAGATCGGTATCGACCACGTGGGCCAATTCCAGTTTTATGCCGGTTTTGTGGGCGATATGGTCGGCGTTTTTGAGGATTATCTTGGCGACCCCGGCCCCAACGGTGCCGAAGCCGATCAAAGCGATTTTTACACTGTCTTGTTCCATTGCTATGTTCCAGTGTGGTTGTTTATGTATCTGTGTGTTATTACTGCATTTACGTGAAAGGCTGATGCGGGCGCAGTGAAAAAACCCTATCGGCACAAAACCCGTAGTTTAGTTTCAGATTGTTGTGCGGTCAAGTTTAATCAAGCTGTTTGCCGTGGGGAACTTATCATTATTTTGCGTTCTTTATAATTTCCGCGAAATCGCCCATGGCACAGGGCAGCTTGCAAGGGGGCGTGGTTCGTGCAATAATGAAGTTTGTATTGGGCGATGAACAAACAATCATCTGCGAGACTACAATGACGGATCAATCAAGAACGTGTTTACCACAGACTTTGAAGTTGGGCGATATTGTGCTGGATGCCCCGATGTATCAGGCGCCGTTGAGCGGCTATACTGATCGGGCGATGCGTTCTTTGGCCCGGCAGCACTCAGCTCCGATGACATTTGCCGGGGTAATGCTGGATAAAATTACGCTGCACCCGAAAGCTCTGCGTAAACCCGTGTTCGCGGTGGGGGAGAACGAGCATCCGATCGGCGGGCAGTTATTGGGCAGTAATCCTGAGCAGATGGCCCAAGCGGCCAAAGCATTGTGTGGTATTGGTTATGATTTGATCGATTTGAATTTCGCTTGCCCGGCACCGAAGGTTTTGCGTCGAGGCCGAGGCGGCGCGCTGCTGCAAAACGCCCATCAGGTAATAGCGATATATCGCAAGGTGCGTGAGACGGTGCGGTGTCCGTTGTTGATGAAGCTGCGAATCGCTTATGATGATGACACGGCTTATCGGGACGCTTTCTGGACTATAGCTGAGCATGCCGCGGCCGACGGTATCGACGCCCTGGTGGTGCATGGCCGAACGGTACTGCAGCGTTATCGAGGTAAAGCGGATTGGCAGATTCTGGCTGAGCTTAAACGCCGACTGCCCGGAATGACCATTGTTGGCAGCGGCGACATTTTCGATGCGCCGACCGTTGTGCAGCGTTTTCGCGAGACGGGTATCGACGGCGTCCTGGTGGCTCGGGGAGCGATAGGTAATCCGTGGATTTTCGAGGAAATCCGCGCTGCAGTTAAGGGCGACTTAACCTATACGCCTCCGACATTGTATGAGCAAGGGCAGGTGATTCTGGAGCATTGGAGCCGTATACTGCAATTGTATCCGCCGAAGAAGGCGATACCGTATTTTCGCAAGTTCCTGGCCAACTACTGCCGCCGTCATCCGGATCGCAAAAAAGCGCAAATGTCTTTAATGGCCGCACGCGACCCGGAAACTCTGACACTTCTTATCGAACAGTGGTATGATCTCTAAACAAAAAACAAACAGCGAAAGTGGGGGGCATTTCTATATTATCTATGGGATTGATAGGTAGGCTGGAAGTCGCGGTTTTGCGATTGCAAGGGGGTTGAACCGGCGAATTCCAGCGCAACTGAATCCAGTATGTCTTATCAACAGTCTAACACAGCAATTCTATTGCGACATCTGGCTGTATTTGGTATAATTAAGGTTTGGTCTGGGTATTTATGCATGTCTTAAAGATAACAAAGCTGTTTTCTGGAGGAATCAGCCATGGCAAATCTAAGAAAATCCTTTTGGTATTCAGTGGTGATGGTTTTGGTTTCGGCGGTGGTCGGCTGGGCTCAGCCGTGCGTTCTTCCGGACAACGGTACCGGCACAATCACCTTGCCGCCTATAGGTTGTGAGTTTACCAGCCCGGATGAAGCGTTCATGATTATCGATGGTCTGCCGGCCGGCACCACGATTGAGATGCCGGGCATCTGGCAAGATTTTATTTGTTGTGATCCGCCTTGCTATTTGTGTTCGGTTCCCCTGTTGCCGGGTGATTGCGAGGGAGACGGCGGTTCGCTGGGCGGCAGGTTCCATTGTTTTGAATCCACTTTGCAGTTGTCCGTCGTAGGCACCGGCGCCTTAGCGGGATACACTCGAACTCTATATGTACCGGTGATGTGTGAGGTTCATACCGCGCCGCGGATTTTGGGTGATCCGGTACAATCGTTCCAAACCTGTGTGTTCCGTTTGTTTGGAGAATTGTTAGGCGATCCGGACTTCTGCACTTTTCGTATCACAGCCGGTAACGATTTTGGTTTGCCCAGTCCGGGCCAAACCGTTTTGACGGAATTGCCCAGCGGTGATTTCGCGGTGGACAGTTTCTTTGATATTACCTATCAGATTGAGTTTGAGGGTTGTCCGGGCAGTCCGTTGGACGGCTACATGGGCACGACTACCGCGACGATTCGGATGCAGACCGAGGGGCTTACTCTTTGCGCGCCGCTGCCGAACGGCTTGGCCTGCAACCCCGAGGCTTGTGTCGAACTTGACCAGCAGTGTATGCCCACGGCAGTCAACTACGATCCGGTTACCGGGGATGTGGTGGTAACTGATTGTGATTGCGGCGATGCGGGCGGTTGTCATGTGGATGCCACAATTTTGAGTGATTGTCCCAATCCGTGTGTTTTGCCTGATAACGGTTCGGGCACAGCCACACTGCCTCCTATTGGATGTAACTATCTCAGTCCGTATGAGGTATTCATGATTATCAACGGTCTGCCGCCGGGCACCACTTTGGAAATGCCCGGCGTTTGGGGCGACTTCTTGTGTTGCGCTCCTTCCTGTCCGGTATGTTCGATGCCTTTGTCACCGGGCCAGTGTGAAGGGGTCGGCGGCACCTTGGGCGGTAATTTTGAGTGTTTTGAGTCAACCTTAGCATTGCAGGTTCACGGCACTGGCGATCTAGCTGGTTATAACCGTACGCTTTATATTCCGGTCGGTTGTGAAGTGCATACGGCCCCGCGCACTCCGGGCGATCCGGTGCAGAAATTCGATGCGCTTATATACCGGTTAGAAGGTGAACTTTTCGGCGACCCGGACTTCTGTGCCTTCCGCATTCGGGCCGGCAGCTACCATAGCCTTCCCTGTCCTGGTGAAACAACCTTGACACAATTGCCCAGCGGCGATTTCGCGGTGGACAGCTTCTTTGACATTACCTACGAGATCGAATTTGAAGGTTGTCCGGGCAGTCCGTTGGATGGCTATATGGGTACGACCACCGGAACAATTCTGATGGAGACCGGCTGCGGGTTCGAGCCGCCTGTTTGCACCGGCGGATGCGGCGAAGATTACGTCTGCTATCAGGAAGAAACGGTTCTACCGGACGGCACAATTGATATCAGTTGCAACTGCGTTGAGCCTTATGTGATCCAGGCCGGCTTTGACTACTGGGCCACGCCTCGGGCTGAGATGGACTTTTTGAACGATCCGTTACCTTCCGATTTCTTTGGTCCGGGCTCCGATCCGTTTGAGGGGCAGGTGTGCATGACCGGTTCACCCGTGGACCCGGACAATGCCTTGGCTGACACCATCGTTGAAAGGCTGGATGACGTTACCTTCAACGCTCCCATCGGAACGGAACTGGTGGATATCGAACTGGTAGCGCTGAACCTTGTCAGTACTGAGCCGATCACAGTCACGTTCGATACCGGGCCCGCCAAGCTCTACGATGTCACTTTGACCTTGCACACCGCGGGTTCTTCTGCCGGTCAGATGACTATTAACAGAACCCACTCCCAAGGCGGCACCTTTGATTTTTCCGTTGATGCTTGGGTGCTGTTTACGTTCCAGGACCGCCTAGGCAGTCCTGGTATCCACCGGGTTCTGCCGTTTACTCTCACGACCACGGAACTGTATCCATGGCAAAGTACGCCTCCGATTCTCACTGTTCGGCCGGCTTGCGTTGACGGTGATTTCTATCCTTCCGGTCAAGATTCGCTGCGTTTAAGTCCAGGCGTGTTGGCTGGTTTCCATGATGTTACCCACGAGGATCCTCTGCCTATGGATTTTGATGATGATCGCGATGTCGATCTCGCTGATTTCGCGGTGTTCGCGTCACAGTGGCTCTACGGCAGATAAGATAGACAATCATTGCCTTGAACTGACGAATTGAAGAGCTGTGGGTATTTCCTATAGAAAAACTCACGGCTCTTTTTTTTGTATGGACTGGTCGCGAGCCGTGTTTGGTAGGGTACGCGCAAAAAAAACCGCTGCTTGGTTGAATCCAGGTAAATCAACCAAGCCGCGGTAGGAACACAGATCTCCTAGATGAACGGTGCCTTTTGGAACAAAAGCAAGGATCGTTCAGTGGAGGCCACAACTTTTCTATATGGAACAGATTTTTGTTTTTATTAATCAGCTAAAGTCATCACGTAGAAGTCATCTTGGTTATAGCTGGTATTTATAGTCTGATTGTTTACGCGAATGGTGGTGATTTTGTCGCGGGCGACGAGGCCGAACGGGTTATCGTTGTTTTGGGTTTCGACGTTATTGATGATAACGGTTCCCACTTGGCCGGCCGCGGCGGTTGGGTCACCGTGCAGCAAATCGCCTTGCTCATCGCAAGAGACACCCACCGCGATACTGCTGCCGCTGTAGGTGCCGCCCACCCGCAAAAATCCCAAGCGAGCGTTCACTTCCGAAGCCAATGGTGTTTGAGCGAAAGCCGCCCGGGAGTTGCCGATGGCTATCATACTGTCGCTCACATCGTTTTGGATTAACATATTGTCAACGCTCAGCAGGGCCGAGATGTTGGCTTGGCGCACATTCGCGGCCATGATATTCTTGATGCTGCCGCTGCTGGTCAATTCGCCGGAGATGGTGCCTTTGGGCAGATAAACAAAGTTGATATCCGAAGCGGCCTTGAGCGATCCGGTCAGGTCGCCGTTGAACAAAAAGACCGATCCGATCGAACCATTGGCGGTGACATTACCAGATAGATCACCGTTCTGCACCATAATGACTCTGTTGCCGCCGTTGATCAGATTGATATCCATATTCATGCCGTCAGCGACGATTATGGTGCCGATGCTGTCAGCGTCAAGCGATCCGCCGCCCAAGCTGTTAGCCCAAAGCAGACTTATGTCGCCGTCGATGTCGATATTGGGATTGGCTGAAACCGTACCCAAACGCAGATAGGCGCTGTCGGTGGAGAAACTGATCTCCGCGTCGCCGCTGATGCCCGCCAATTGCAGATAGTCAACATCGCCGTCAATGTCGATGGCGCCCACCAATTGTACATTGGCGTTAATCATTTGCAGGTCAGCTGATCCGGTAATGCTTCCCAGTTCGGTTGTGCCGCGGTCCAGATTCATAATGCTCAAAACCGCGTTGCTGGAGGCGTTGGTAAAGGTTATAGATTCGATGTCAGGCCGATCGTTCTCACCCAAACGCACCTGGGCTGCGCCGCCGCTCAAACTCAGGCGTACATGGTCGCCGCTGTGATCGACAAAGCTATAGGTGCTGAGCCGGCTGATCGTGGCATAGGCGTCCGCGGTAACTTCGAGTGTGTCACTGGTGGCGCCGGGGCCGGTGCTGGTAAAGCAAAGCGTATCGCTCAACCGAGAAGCATTATTGGTATCGACTACAACATTCACTATCTGAGAAGCGCCCGGAGCGATGACCAGGTAATCGTTATCCAGCTCGAAATCATCTCCGTGGGCCCAGCCCAAGCGTACGGTGACTTCTCTGCCGCTATGGTTCCAGAAACGATAAGCAGCGACACTGCTGTCCTGATTGATATCGATCGGTCCCAGGTCCAATTGGCCGTCATCGCTGCCGTCCATTTCGATGATTTCCAGACCGCCGGCCAAAGCCTCAGCCTGAAGCTCGACATCAACTTGGCTATTGGTACCGTCGTTGCTGTAAATGGTCAAAGTACCGGTTGCGGAACCAGCCTCGGTAGGATTAAAGCCGACCGTCACGTTGATAGTCTCACCAGGAGCCAATACCAATTGGCTGCCGGCGTTGTTAGGATCGAGCATGGTATCGATGGTGAACCCGCCGTCAACGGTTAGACCCGTCAAGGTCAGGTTATCATCACCGGTGTTGGAAATCGTTACGATTTCGCTGATGGTTTCGCCCACGTAGATGGTGTCGAGAGTTATTTGGTTGTCGTTGGGGATTTGAGCCGTTTCTTGTACGGTAATTTCCGGTGCTACCGCTTGACCGACCAAAACAACCGAAACTACCGACTCATCCGGATCGTTGGTCAGCAAGGTCAGCCGACCGTTGAGAGTTTCGCCTTGCGTGGGGGTAATCGCGATAGTCAGATCAACACTATCACCTACCGGAAGATCGATCGCTGAGCCGTTGAAACCGGCTGTGAAGGTGAACGGTTCGCTCAAACCCACGCCGTTTATGGTCAGCGTATCGGTACCGGTGTTGGTGATGGTGATGGTTTGGGTGGCTTGGATGTCGCGCTGGATATCGCCGAAATCGATCAGCCCGGCCGCGTTATAGGTGCTGCCGCTCAAAGTAATGTCTGGTACCGGTAACGGGGCATTGCCGGTTAAGGTCAAAACAACGTCTTCATTATAAGGATCGTTGCTTTCGATTATGACGTAGGTGGAGTAGTTGGCGTAGGTTTCAGGGCTGAACGTTACCGTAACATCCAAGCTGCTGTCCGGCGCGATCACAATGTCATCCGCCGAGGTGAGTCCGCTGCTGGTATGGTCCAGTTCAAACGCTCCTGAACTGGTCAGACGTGAAATCACCAAATCTTCCATACCGTCGTTGGTCAACGTTATCACAGCGGTATGATCAGCCAGCGTTACCGCGCCAAAGTCCATCCGCAAGTCCGAACTGTTGCCTATGCTGTCGGTAACGACCAGGGCTGGGTGCGGATCGGGATTACCGAAGGAAAGGGTGTATGAACCGTTGGAGTTACTTGAAGAACTGCCTACGTAAATAGAATATTGCTGGCCGGCAACGGCGTTGAATGATACACAAGAGTCAGTGCTGTTGCCGTCATCGTCGTTGGTCGCTATGAAACTGCCCGAGTTGTAGCTGTAGATGCTGAGGGTGGAATCCAGATTGCCGTATTCGGGAGTGGTCACATCGACGACCACTGTTCCGCTGACGGTCGCGGTGAAGTAAAAGGCGTCCACGTCGTCCCGGCGTTCCAACATGCCGTTGATTACTTGGGTAAGATTGATGGCTCTGGCGCTGCTGAAGTTGTCACCGTAATCATCACTGGCCCCGGCATATCCTAGATTATTGGCCATCAGTTGTTCGGTATCTTGAAATGAAGTGGTGCCGGGTATTTCGCCGCTGCCGAACATGTTTCTACGCGGCGTCAGAGGCAAATACGGGTTCATCAGGGCGGCGGTATCATCTACATGATTGGCGCCATAGGTGTGCGCAGCTTCATGGGAAATCAAATTCGCTAAGTATTCGCTGAATCGGCCGACGTCACCATAAGAGTATTGAGCGTAAATGTCCAATTCTTCACTGAAGGCGAAGCCGTAGTTGCTGTCGTCGCGATTGCCGATATCATAAGTCGCTACGCCGATCACGCCGCTGCCGGGCCGGAACCAGTCATTTGTCCCGCCCACATATAAAGTGGTGTATTCGCCGGACGTCGGCTGTTGGCAAGTGACGGTGATATTATAAGCAGCGTAATCTTCGCTGACATATTGCATGATCTGGTTGATCGACTCCTGTTCCATACCACCCCAACCGAACAATGACAAGTCATACGCCGGTATTGTTATAGAGGAGCTGCCCAGGTTGAAATCACCTATACGGCTGGTAACTACCGCGCCGTCAAAATCCAGAAATAGAACCGAAGTTTGGCTTGACGCAGCCGCGGGAATCGTGCTGCCAAAGTACGCTTGTTCGGTATCCGTCGCGTCTTCAGTGGTCTGAGCGACTGACGGCGCGAACATGTCCGCATCTTCCGCGAATTCGTCAATGTATTCCAAGGCCGGCAGACCGTAACCATTGTTCAAGTCATCGAGATAAGCGTTGACATAGCTTTCAGGACTGTCAAAGCCACTGTACTCATCAATTTCGATTGGGCCTAGGAAATCGAGCCAGTCAGCGGTGGTGCTGAGCAGTTGGCGGGGGGTGAGTCGTTCGAGAGTGAATTGATTACGACGACGAACGTTGCGGCGGGCAGTTCTTTTGTTTTTGTTCCTGGAATGCATGTGTCTAACCTCCACGGTTAAGTGTAGGCGTTCGGAACCTAATTACGGTTCCATGCATCCCAGTGCACGCTTTATTGTTGCCCATGAAGCCAACGACCACTACCTGATGCAATCGCGACTTATTATTGGGCCTAGGTTATCTGTTCTTGATCGATCGCTTCCGGACGAATCCTGGTATCGAATCAGAAGACGCCGATCAAATGTTCCACCTCTATTCTGAAAAACAAATCCTCACCAGGCAAGCAAACTGGGTAATTTAGTTGAAATGAGCAAGATATTCTGTAGCGTCTGGACTAGCCGTAACGATTATAACGATAATACCCCCGTTTTCCCACATCCCCAAGATTATATGCTATTATCAAACAATCACATCATCCAACTTACGCTTAGGCACATGATGAACCGATTCCTGATCGCGGTAATACTTGATTGAATCATCAGCATCTTCAAGTACAACTTCTTCGGTGGGTTTACCCAGAGCGATAACCAACCCGATCTCCAAATGGCCAGGCAAATCCAATATCTTCGCCAAACTTTCACGTTTGATCGATCCAACCATGCACCCCCCAAAGCCTTTTTCCACCGCACCCAGCAAAATACTCTGTGCCGCTATCCCCTGGTCCCATTCGGATTTCTTAGCAATGTTGGTATCGGTCAATATGGTAATGTAAGCGGTAGGCCGTTCGTTCTCCGCCGGGCCGGACCAATCGGTCAGATACCCCGCCCAAGCCAGTGTCTCAAATACCTTGGCGCACAGCCCAGCATCATTAGTCAATTTATACTTCAACGGCTGCAAATTCGCCGCCGAGGCTGAACAACGTGCCAACTCCACCAACTCCCGCAAGGCAGCTTCGTTAATAATCCCTGTCGGGTCGAACCGGCGGTAACTGCGATTTCGCAAAATAAGGTCTTTAAACATAGAGGGTACCTCTATTAATTGTTTTTGAATTGAGAAAAAAAGCTATAACCGTTCACGCTCTTGCAACCACCAATGAACCAATAATGCCTTTATTCGTAATACTATCCCAAAACTTCTTGTTGTTCATGTGAGTTTTTCATTTACTACGCACCTCAACATCCTGTTAATCAAAAACTAATCACCAAAAATCAAACTGCCCCCGGTAGGGCGGGCCATGCCCGCCGTCCCTGACCAAAGAACAACTCTAACCCCTAACAAGGGTGGGTAATTTTGAACATCTTGTTCAATGTTACCTACGCGGTCCCTAGCCTTTCGTCTATCGTCGCACGCAACAAAAAACGTAATTCATTTTCGCTTGTTTCTTCACACATCAACCTGTCACATTCGATAAACTATCATGCCCCTGGCAGCTAATTCTTATTCGAGAATATTCGTGCCCATTAGTGGTTCTCTTTTGTGATCTTTCGCGGTGAATTTTTCCCCGTTGCGCAAATCTAATACCGACCAAACCTCCCAAAAATCGCCACCGCAAAAAAACATCGTATTTTTGAAAAAAACCGCCCCATTTCTAATCAAAACCCATCAAAACCAACAAATTTCTATTCATTTTTGAATCCCCTTTCTCACCCGTCCCACCACCGGGCGCTCCCGAAAAACCTTCGCGCATCCCACATGCCGACCACTAACGCCCACCTACCGGTCATGTGCGCCCGTATCCCACGAAATCTCTCATTTCCGCTCCTCAATTCCGCGCGTTTTTGCTACCCCTTTTAGCCCCCAAACTCAAGCAAGGTATGTCATTTTTATCACATTATATGAACACCGTTTTTATATGTGCCGGTAAATATCCCAGCCCATGTAGTTGTCCAGAGCCTCGGTGACAGCGTCAGCGGTTTGTGACATATTCACCGCCACATGATGCTCGAAGCCCATTTGGCAAATATGCTGCATCAGCAATTGCAGGTTTGGTATCTGCATCACGCCGTACCCGCCGAAACTGTCGAGTTTGTCATTGGTGAAATTACCTTCGCCGACGTAAGCGGTAATCATGCCGTCAGCGTCATCGGTGGCAGTCCGCAGGAACGTAGCCGGCGCAGCCTTGATACGCCCCACAATCGTGCCGTAAGTATTCTCTTTGCCCACCGAACCAGCGATGATTTCCTGATAGTCCATCTTGGCAGACTTGAAAAAGCTCTTGGGCAAATTGCTGCAATGGAACAGAACGCACTTGTCATCACTGTCGCCGTAGTTGTTGTTCCAGTCCAAAATCGCGCTCGGTTCGCCCGAAGCTAACTGCAAAGCGTACATGCCCACAAGCCCGGTGATATCCACTTCGCAGGCGCTGGGCATCAGCGATTCACTCATCATACTCATCAGTGTACACGAGGCGATACCAAAGTGTTCCTGCAGACTGGTCCAGCACTGAATTGCTGTGCCGTTAAGGTCCATGTCCGCAACCCAACTGTCAACGACGGTGCCGAACTTAGCCATACGCAGCAGCGACTCAGCGGGCACGCCGTCGGTCGGCACGTATTTCTTGATCTTACTGATCTTGGCCTTTACAGCCTTGTCATCATCGCTCAGAGCATTGGCTCGTCCGTACATTTCCGATAAGTCGATGGTCTCCACGCCGATCCCCGCCAACTCCAGCAGTTTTTCGCTGTAACGGACCGTATTGAACGCGCCGGTCCGAGCCCCGATAGCGCCAAAGCGAGTGTTGGTCATGCCGTTCACAATCCGACAAACAGCGGCAAAGTTGTTCAGGTCTTTTTTGAACGCAGCTGACTTGACTTTCACCGTGTGTTTTTCGGTCAGCGTATAAGGAATATCCGCTTGCCGCAGATTGTTGCACACGCTTATTTTGCCGCAGAAGCTGTCGCGTCGGTTGGCGATCAACATTTTGCCGGGGTCATCAGCCTCAGCGTGAATGAGGATCGGCACATCAATGCCGCTGCGCTTGATACTTTCAGCCACGCCTTTTTCGTCACCGAAATTCGGCAGGGTAACGATAATACCGTCCAAGTCGGAGCTATTCTCCGCGAAAAGAGCGGCGCATTTCTTGGCGTCTTCAAAAGTCTCAACTGAGCCAAACTTGGTGTCGGTGGTTTTCAGAGTCACCGCGCCATAGCCGTTTTGCTTGAGAACATCGAGGATGTCTTTGCGTCCTTGCTGAGCCAAAGAGTCCGGAAAGAACCCGCGATTGCCGACGATTACACCAAATGTAGTCTTTTTCATAATTGATTCTCCTACCTGAAAGAGCAATTCAACAATTGTTCAATTTGTAATATGACAAGCATGTTGCAGTATAACGCACATGCTCGACCAAACGGTTTGCCGATTCTTCATGCAAACTGAATAACTTAGCTCGCGCACCGGCCTTTAAGAGCTTCAATAACATACTTGCCGAAATAAGTCAATTATGGTTTTTTGTCAATAATTCGCAGTTCCGGATGGACTATCAGGGCGTGTTGCCCGAAATTAGGTTTTTGCCCAGGTAATATTTGGATGAGATTTTACGTATTGTCTCATCGTTAGCTCTTTAAAA
>JAFGKT010000023.1 GCA_016928435.1 Sedimentisphaerales bacterium
AACAATTACCGTTAGCCCCCGAACTTCATGTTCGGGGGTTAGAACTCATTGCCGCTACTAATCCCAACCAATTACCTGTCCCCATTTATACTCATGCCCCGCCCCTGGCAAACTTAAAATCTACGCAAATCTGCGCAATCTGCGGATAAAACTCCCCGTTCTCTCGTTTCCGCTACCTACCAAACCGCCCAAAATCAGCCACCCCAAAAAACCTCCGAATTTCTGAATATTCCTGCCCCATTTCCAGCCAAAACAGATCAAAACTCATTCATTTCAGTCGATTTCTGAACACCTTTTTCCCCGCTGCCTTACAACCGTGCGCTCCCGGTAAACAATCGCGCATCTCATCTGCCGTTCCTTGGCCCTCACCTGCCACACTAAGCGCGCCCGTATCCCGCCAACTCTCTCATTCCTGCTTCGCGATTCCGCGCACTTATGTCATTCTGCGCCCATTTTTTACCCCCGTAACGCGGGCGCGCACTCGCTTGTTTCTGCGCGTTTCCCAGCGCGTTTTTGCGACCTCCTTTATGCTGCGATCTCGGTAGGGTGGGTAATTTTGAACATCTTGTTCAGAGTTACCCACGCGGTCCCCTGAGCAACTCAGGCCGTAGGGTGTGCAACTCGCTTGCACACGCGACCCTAACGCTGTTCGGTCCAATCTTCGCCATTGTATTTGTCTTCGAACTGCTGGGCTAACGCCTTTTCCAAAGCAGTGAGCGGGGCGATTTCCAGGGCCAGTTTTAGTTGCGCTGCAATCTGTTGGGCGGTTAGTTCTATTAATTTGTCGAGATCGAAAAAGTTTTTGGATTGCTCAGCTATTTGAGCTGCTTCCGCGGCAGGCTGCTGGGGGAAATGACGGCGGATGATGAGTGAGCCGTGTTGCAGGACAGCGTTTTTCATGCGCCGTTGGGCGCTGCCGAGCAGTTTGTCGGGGCCTACGACGAGGTCCAGACGATGGGTGCGGGCGAAGCAGAAAAATGGGCCGCGCTGGGCGTTGCCTCGGTCGTCGCCGCCGCGATACTCAGCGTTGATGCCGAACCACGCCAATGATTGGATGAAAGAGTCATGTACGATGCCGTAGAGTTTTTCGATGTCGGTGTGTTGGTTGCCCAAGTCAAGAGGCAGGACCAAGGAGTAGGTTAGTTCGTCGTCGTGGAGGATGGCGCCGCCTCCGGTTTGACGCCGAACCACGGGAAGCCGGGCGACATCGCTGTGCTGGTCCGCCACCTCGGCGAACTTCTGGAAATAACCCAAACTTATGGTCGGCTGATCCCACTGATAAAATCGCAACGTAGGCGGGGCGGTATGGTCATTGACGCTGTTGAGTATCGCTTCGTCAACCGCCATGTTGTGGGCCCCGGCCAAGGGCGGATCGATAACTAAACGCAATTGGTGGTTGGTACGATTCATGTTTTTTTAGAGCTATGATTTTTGCGGTTGGTCTTTTTGGGATTGCTGTTGTAAGCTGATTTCCGCATGATAAGAACTTCGGACGAAGGGCCCCGCGGCAACATGGTTGAATCCCATATCTTCAGCGATTTGCCGAATTACGTCGAATTCTTCGGGCGGATAGAACTTAGCGACGGGTCGGTTTTGCTCAGACGGACGCAAGTATTGGCCGATGGTCAGCATGGTTACCCCAGCACTGCGAAGGTCGTGAAGCAATTGGCGGATTTCCTCATCGGTTTCACCCAGACCGAGCATAAAGCCGCTTTTTACGATCGGGCCTTTCTGCTCAGCGACGTAATTCAGTACCGCCAGCGAACGTTCATAGTCGGCGCCGCTGCGAATTTCCGGGGTGAGCCTGCGTGTGGTTTCAACATTATGATTGAATACATCGGGTTGTGCTTTGATAACGGTATCCAGACAGCTGGTGTCGAATTGGAAGTCGGGGGTCAGTACTTCAATGGTTACCTTGGGACATTTTTGGCGCACAGCCTGGATAACCAAGGCAAAATGAACGGCACCGCCATCAGGCAAGTCATCACGCGTTACCGATGTTATAACCACGTGCTTGAGTTCCAACGCCGCCACCGCTTGAGCCAACCTTTGTGGTTCATCCGACTCCAAAGGCGTGGGAGTGCCATGACTAACAGCACAAAACCGGCAGTTACGCGTACAATTGGCACCCATAATCATAAATGTCGCCGTCCCGTGGGAGAAACATTCTCCTCGATTGGGACACGCCGCACTGCCGCAAACCGTCTCTAATTTTAGCTTTTTCAAGGTCTCGATGACGTGTTCAAATTGGGGACCCTTAGGAATGGGACGCTTCAGCCAGGCTGGGAGCCGACGGGTGCAGCCATGGTCGTGTTTTTCAGCGGAGAGCGGGTGTTCTTCGTTGGAGGACGTTGGTTTTTTATTCGATTCTGTCATACGGGTATTATAGCGGCAAACAGGGTAGCTTGTTAAGCTTTACTGGCGATAAAAGAAGACTGAGCCATGATTTGCCCGCAAAATAGCTCAAATCACGCCTGTACGTATGGCATACGAGCAAGATTATGAGGGTTTATTGGCTTAAAGGGCTTTATTGCGGAATTGGATGGTTCTGGTATAATTACGCGGATGGATAAACGTGTTTTACGATTGATTGACGCGAATTTCAACCGGGCCCGAGAGGCGCTGCGGGTGATGGAAGACTACGCGCGGTTTGTTTTGGATAATAAACACCTATCCGGTGGATTTAAAGAGCTGCGTCATCAATTACGTGGTTGTATGGGGCAGTTGAGCGAAAATGCACAATTGTTGGCGGCGCGAGATACGGCCCGGGATGTTGGTACCACAATAAGCACAGAGGCCGAGGGCTGTCGAGCGGATGCTTTCGCGGTGGTTGAGGCTGCGGGGCGTCGGTTGTCGGAGGCTTTGCGGTGTCTGGAAGAGTACAGCAAGATCGATAATCCTGAAGTCGCGGCCTCTTTGGAGGCTTTGCGGTATAAGGGGTATCAACTCGAGAAAAAACTGGGCCAAAGTGCCTGTCGCGGGCGTTTCAGCGGGGTCCAGTTATATGTGCTGCTGACTGAAGAATATTGCAATGGAAATATACTGGATGTTTGTCAGGCGGCGCTGGACGGAGGCGCCGACTGTATTCAATTGCGCGAGAAAAACAAAAGTGACCGTGAATTGTTGGCCTTAGCTGATGAGGTATGCCGATTGTGCAAGCAAGCCGGGGCTCTATTTTTTATGAATGACCGGGTGGATTTGGCGGTTTTAGCGCGCGCGGACGGGGTGCATCTGGGCCAGGATGATATTTCTGTTGCCGAAGCCCGCCAGGTAGCCGGGGATAATATGATTGTGGGCAAAAGTTCACATAATATGGATGAAGCGCTGGCAGCGGTGGCTGAGGAACCGGATTATCTGGCTTTTGGGGCGATTTTTGGCAGCGCTACCAAGCCCAGTGTTGATCGATGCGGGGTGGACCGACTGCGTGAAGTTTCGCAAGTTGTCACTATACCGATAGTTGCGATAGGGGGGATAACGGCGGGCAATGCCGGGCAGGCTATTGAGTCTGGTGCGACAAGTGTGGCGGTTTGTCAGGCCGTGATTTCCGCGGACGATGTGGAATCAGCGGCCCGAGAGCTAAAATCGAGGTTTTTGGACAATCTTGAGTAACTATGACGCCGGCGTCAAAAGGTCCGACCGGCCCTGATATTAATAGAAAAACAACGTTTTATCGGGTCGAGCAGTACTTTTGTCGGGAGCATCAACTATAAAGGCTGCGATTGTAGTAATTTAGGTAATTTAGGGTCTGTGTCGGCAAAAAAAAGCACAAAAGTGTGTAATATAGAGAACCGGCAAGCCGTTACAGCGTAAGTAAGGATGGCAGAGCGAGTGAAGCAAGTCAGTGACGAAAAGCTTCTACGGATGTACCATGACGGCGAAAAGAGCGCTTTTGGCCAATTAGTACATCGTTATGAAAAGGAGCTGTATAATTTCTTGCTTCGTTTTTTAGGTAAAAACTCTTTGGCCGAGGAGGCCTTTCAGGAGACTTTTTTACAAGTACATATCGCATCAGAAAGTTTTGATTTTTCCCGTAAATTTCGACCGTGGTTATATACGATAGCCGCTAACAAGGCTCGTGACCTGCTTCGTCATCATGGGCGACGCCCGGCAGTGCATATTACAGCACTGGATGACGATACGGGCAGCAGCGAGCTTTGGGATGTTTTGATGCGGGACGATACGACCGCACCGGAGATATTGGAGCAGCGTGAAGACCAAGAATTGGTGCGTCATTGTGTTAGTGAGTTGCCGGAACATTTGCGTGAGATTTTGATTTTGGCTTATTTTGAACAGTTGTCTTATAAGGAAATGTCGCAGTCATTGGACATACCGTTAGGAACGGTTAAGTCGCGATTACACGCGGCAGTAGCGGCTTTTGCCAAGATGTATAAGGATTCGAGTGAGAAGAGTGAGTAGTATATATGGCTGAGAGAAACCAAGACAATATGGATATTTTGTTAGCTTACCGTTTGGGTATTGCTGACGATTCTTTGCGCGCCGAAGCTGAGAAGCTTTTGACTGGTGACGAGGGCCGGTCTTTAGATGAGGCTTTGCAGCGTACATTGAAGCCTTTGGGCGCTTGGCAGGATGTTGAGGCGCCTAGCGGTTTAGCTGATAAGACATTGGATTTTATCGCTCAACACGAACAAGCGCAGCGGATGGCCAAAGCTTCAGCGGCTATCGCTCAGCGCGGTCGTGATCGTGAAAGTCGCGGCCGATGGATACTGGGTTCTATGCGTGATGTTATAGCGGTGGCTGCGAGCATAATGATTGTGTTTTTGGTATCTCAGACTCCTTTACATTATGCCCGGCAGCGCAGTCAAGAGATCGCGTGCGCGAATCAGTTGGGGTCTTTGGGTGGGTCGTATGCCAGTTATGCTTCGGACTACGATGGTTATCTGCCTTATATGGCGCGAAGTTCCAATGAACCGTGGTATGTGGGCCAGGCGGGCTCGAACACTCGTAATATGTTTTTGCTGATCCGTAATGGATATGCCAGGCCTAAGGATTTTCTCTGCCCTGGTGTTCCGTTCCGTACGCAAATGGTCATAAGTGTCGATCGCAACACCAACCAAGCGACGATAGTTGATTTTCGATGCAGTACGGAAGTGGGGTACAGCAGTCGTTTGATGACTGATGGAAGTGATGCGCAAGTGGCATATTTGGGTAACGCGGCGCTCATGGCGGATCGCAATCCATTATTCGCTGATTTTGAAGGGCGCGGTGCAAGAGAATTGGATTTGGAACACAATAGCCGACTTCTCGGCGTCAATTCTCCCAATCACGCGGGCCGGGGCCAGAATGTTTTACGCAATGACAGAAGTGTTCAGTTCGAGCAGGAGCGTTACGCCGGCCAGCGGTTGGATGACATTTATACGATAGAATCGGTAACGCAGTACAGCGGCACAGAGGTGCCGGCTTCGCAGGCTGATACGTTTATCGCGCCTTGATGGAGGGGCGTGATATATTTGTTTTAGGGGGCGGTGAATGTCCCTGGTTGTTACAGCATGAGCTGAGAGTTCATCATACCTTGCTAGTTGGTGATTTCGCCTACTAGGTCGTATTCCGCTCTTTGGGTGATTTTGGCTTTGACGATTTGGCCTGGGATGATTTCGGTTTGCTTGGGGGCGCAGAGGAAGGTTTCGGTGTCGATTTCGGGGGCTTGTCCTTGATGGCGGGCGAGATACCACTTCTTTTTCTTGGCGGGCTTGAAGGTGAGAATCGATTTGGGGTCCAGTTCCTGGTTGACGATGCAGCTTAGAGTTTTGCCTACCAATGAATCCGCGATATCAAAGGCGATTTCCTGTTGAGCGAGCATCAGGGTTTGCAGGCGTTGCTGTTTGATTTCTTCGGGGACTTGGGGGGCGAGTTTATCAGCGGCGGTTCCTTGTTCGCGCGAATAAGCGAATGTGCCTAATGCGTCGAAGCGAGTTTGGCGTACGAATTCCAGCAGTTCGTTGAATTCCGCGTCGGTTTCGGATGGGAATCCGACGAGCATTGTGGTGCGTATGGTGATGTTGGGGATGGCTTGGCGTAATTTTTGGATGCGGTTTTCGCAGCCGGCGCGGTCAATGTGACGGTTCATCAGTTTAAGCATTCGGTCGTTGATGTGCTGTAGGGGTAGATCGATATAAGGCAGGGTTTTTTCGCACTGCGCGATGGCGTCGATGATTTCGTCGGTCAGGCTGGCGGGATGGGCATAAAGCAGTCTTACCCAACGCAGATCGCAGAGTTGGTCCAGTTGTTGCAATATTTGGGCGAGAGTGGCTTTTGGTGTTAGGTCTTGGCCGTAGCTGGTGGTTTCCTGTCCGATGATGGTTAGTTCGGTTACGCCGTCGGCGACCAATTCTTGTGCTTCATCCAGAACGGTCTGAAGGGGTTTGCTGCGAAAGGGGCCTCGGATGCGGGGGATACTGCAGAAAGCGCAGCCTTGAGAACAGCCTTCGCTGATACGCAAATAAGCTCTATATGGCTCGGTGATACGCAGTCTTGCTTGGTCGTTGGTGATGCCGTGTGAAGGATGTGTAATGACGATGGGCGAGGGGTTGGGGGAATCGGCTGTAACGAGGTCGCGGATGATATTTGGGATATTGTCGCGTTCGGTTAGTCCGACTACGGCGTCGATTTCGGGGTATCGGTCGATAAGCTTTGAAGCATAATACTGAGCGAGACAGCCGACGACGATGACGTAGTTGACGTCGCCATTAGCTTTGGCTTCCAGAGCGGCTTCGATGTGTTCATAGGCTTCTTGGCGGGCGGATTCAATAAAGCCGCATGTGTTGATTAGGGTGGCATCGGCTTGATCATCGGGTGAAACGATGGCGATACCATTTTCGACGATCAGCCCCAGCATTTTTTCGCTGTCCACGAGATTTTTCGGGCAACCCAGGGCGACGAAATTTATGGTGATTAGGTTGTCGAGCATAGCGGGTACTTTTTGTTGAGTCCTATGAAAAGAGTCTCGAGGCACTGAAACGAGGGTCGGCGTTTGACGATAACGCGGATTTCAATACTGTTTATATCCAGCCATTGTTTAGTGTACGGGTTGGTTGTTTGGGGCGGCCTTGTTGGCTGATTCATCATTGTCAACGGGCTCTTCTTCGTCCTGATCTTCTGAGGTGTCTTCGGTCGATAGTTCTTGGTCTTGGTCTATATATTCATCGTCGTCTTCGTCGAAGTCCAGGTCGTCATCATCGTCTTCGTACTCTTCGTCGTCATCGTCATCTTCTTCGTATTCGTATTCTTCTTCTTCATCATCGTCTTCGTATTCATCTTCGTCATCTTCTTCGTCTATCTCGTCTTCGTATTCTTCTTCATCTTCGCCTTCATCTTCGCCTTCGTCATTGCCTTCTTCGTATTCTTGTTCGTCTTCGTACATGTTGTTTATTTCTCCGTGTTTGTCTTGAGGGTTGTCTTGGTCGGATTCTTGGTCTTGGTCATCGTATTCGTTCTGGTCGGCGATTTCGATTTCCTCATCCAGATCCTCATCCACTTCTTCGCCCTCATCGAAAGGGATGTTCATATGCGTAGTTGGTGTGGGCTTTCTTAGGGTAGTGGTTGGTGCTATGTCTGAATCATCGTTTATGGTGTTGTCTTCGATTGGTCCGGTTTTGTTTTCTTGCTCGGCGGTGTTTATGGTTGCGGTGTTGCTTTCGCGTTCTATGTCAGGATCGGTATCGAGGGCAAATTCGCTGACAACGCCTGGGACCAGCGGTTCATCATCATCTTCATCGTCGGCGATGCAGAAATCGCGTCTGGTGGGAGCGACTTCATTGTACGCGGCTTCGGTCTGGAGTAATTCGGGCGCAGGCGTGTCGCCGTTGGCAGGGACGGCGGCTTGGGGTGCTTGATCTTCCTGCAGATCACTATAGCCGTTTTGGGCATCCTGGAACATCTGACGTCGGATGGCTTCGTAGTCGTCCTGGGTTATGAGTACTTCGCGGGCTTGAGAGCCTTTGTATTCGCCTACGATACCGGCGATTGCCATTTGGTCGATCAGTCGGGAAGCACGCGAGTAGCCGATGGTCAAGCGGCGTTGCAGCAACGATACTGAACCACGTTTGGTTTCAAGGACGATCTGCACAGCCTCGTCAAACAACTCGTCTTTTTCCATATCCGTGACATCAGCGGTATTGAGCTGCATCAGCTCCGGATTGTACTTCGGCTTGGCTACGTTGGTTAGGTGTTCCATGACGCTGTATGTTTCTTCGTCGCTGAGGAACGTACCCTGGGCTCGAATCAGTTCGCTGGTGCCGGGCTGGAGGAAGAGCATGTCGCCTTGTCCCAAAAGGGTTTCGGCGCCGTTTTGGTCGAGAACGATTCGGCTGTCCATTCGCGCGGAGACTCGGAACGAGATTCTCGCGGGCAGATTACTCTTAATAAGTCCGGTTACGACTGTTGCCTGCGGACGTTGGGTTGCCAATACAATATGGATACCGACGGCACGGCTCTTTTGGGCCAGGCGAATGATGTACGCTTCGACTTCCTTGGCGGAGGTCATCATCAGGTCGGCCAGCTCGTCGATGATGATTACGACGTAAGGCAGTCGCAGCGGGATTTTGGCACGCTCGGCATCATTGGACGGGCAGAAGCGTTTGTATATTTCTTCTTCGCCGAGCTTGTTGTAGCCTTCGATATTGCGGACGTGGGCTTCAGCTAAGAGAGCGTAGCGTTCGTCCATTTTTTGGGTCAGCCAATCCAGGATTTGTTCGGCTTTGCGCATTTCGGTGACGATCGGGCACATTAGATGGGGGGCGTCGCGGAAGGCGTTCATTTCAACCATCTTGGGATCGACCAGAATGAGCTTGACCATATCGGGCCGTTGGGTTAGCAGGATACTGAGGATGATGCTGTTCAAGCAGACGCTCTTACCTGAACCGGTGGTGCCGGCGATCAGACAGTGAGGCATGGCGGTTAGGTCAATGATCAGCGGGGCGCCACTGGCGTCTTTGCCTAGGAACAACGGAATGTTCATCTTGGCTACTTTCTTATTGGCCAAGGCGAACAGTTCTTTGATGCGTACTTTTTCTTTCTTGCTGTTGGGGGCTTCGATGCCTATGGTACTCTTGCCCGGTATCGGCGCGACGACTCGCACGGCTGGGGCACCTAGAGCGCGGGACATATCATTAGCCAAATTGGCGATCTGACTGACTTTGACGCCTGGCGCCAATTGGATTTCGAAGAAAGTGATTACCGGTCCGGTGTCGGCGTCCACAACGGTCGCGTCGATATTGAATTCCCGGAGGGTTTTTTGCAGGATTTCGCCTTGGGCTTTGACGTGCTTGGTTTGTGCTTTGGAGAAACCGACTTCCGGGTCTTCGAGCAATTCCAAGGGCGGATACTCAAAGCCTGGGAAGTATTCGTTGGCGGACGCTGAAGCTGGCGGCGGAGCGGCGAGATGGCCTCGCATTTTCGCCAAGGCCTGACTTACGTTAGCCAATGACATTTCGCGCTGAGCTTCTTTTTCTTCAGCTTTTTCTTGGCGGGCTTTTTCGTCGGCTTCGTCGCAAGCTTCGTCTTGCTCGTCTTGGTCGGATTCTAGTTCTTCGTCCTCTTCTTCATCGTCCTGGTCTTCTTCTTCCTCCTCATCTTCGTATTCATATTCGTACTCGTATTCTTCGTCTTCGTCCTGGTCTTCTTGCTCCTCATCAGATTCTTCGGGCTGCGGTTTAGCCAGTCGCGGCCAGGATGGCAGTTTGAGCTTGAGCGCGCCGGTTCCGGCCGTGGCGAGTGATGTGTGGAATTTGCTGAATATGCTAAAGATAAAGCGTGGTACGAGGAATATCAGATTGTCGGCGGCGAGTATCATTCCCACCAGAAAAGTTGCCGCCAAAACCAGGAAGGTTCCAAAGCCGGCCATTTTGTCCAGTAGGAAATGCCCCAACGCTATGCCCAACACTCCGCCGTACCCGTGTGAAAGGGTGTTCTCGGCATTGGGCGTTAGGCCTATGCCGTGGTGGAGAAGGTATGAAGATGCCGCGACTACGGCGGCGACCAGGAACAGGCCTATGGTCCGCAGCACCAATTGGTCCAAAGGGCGTCGCACGGCGGTGAGTACAATATAGACTATCGCGCCAATGAGCAGAGGGAGGGTGGCCGGCCCCAGATAATAATTGCAATAATACGCGATGAAGGCGCCGGCGGAGCCGCAAAGGTTGTGATTTGCGCGCGCAGGCGCCACGTCCGGGTTGGGCCAATCCCGAACATCAAAACTTAGTACGCTAACCATTACAAAAATGAGTAAGACGGCGATCAGATAAGTCGCGATTTTGGAATGTTTTTGGGTAGGTTCGCTCATGACGATGCACTCGATAAATAGGGAATTATTGATGTTAGTATCAACATTATTATCGGGCAAAAGAGGGGAAAAACTGCAAGATTTGGGTGTGGGAGCGGTTAAACGGCTGGGAGAACCACTAATGGACACGAAATTTCGCTAATTAGCTGCCGGGGGTTGGGCGGATGTTCATAGGGTTTTAGTCGAGAACACAATTGATGTGATTAGGCTGGGGAACCGCGTGGGTAACAGTCGGGCAGAATGCCCGAAAATTACCCGCCCTACGGGGAGAAGTTTGCTTTTAGATCATAAGTTGTTTATTAACAGCATGTTGAGGTGTGTATTCGGGGTTAAAAAGTAGAATGTCCCCTTTTTGGGGGTCGGGAAAAAACGGATGGGCGAGATACACTTGCGGGAGAGGTGGGTTGCAGATAGAATTTCAGGGGTTGAGGTGGAAATTGGGTAAACGAGGATTATTGGGCGACGAGGGTAATCGATGGAATATCAGGAAGTGCATATGACCTATGGCAGTCGGAAGTTTCCGGCGATGCTGCGACTATACGAAGATCAGGTTACGGTATTCGATGAGGGTTGGTCAGAGGAGGCATTCATACTTGATCGGGCGGATTTCAATACGGTGTTTGATGTGGCGCCGTATTTTCTGGTGGCCAATCTGGATGGTAAGAAGCGAAACTATCGGATTGACAAGGAGGGGTACGAAGTGCTGAAGGGGTTTATGCCGCCTTTTACCTTTGAGAATATGCGGTCGGCACTATGGCAGGTTACGAAGTCGAACGTTGTTATGGGGATTGTTTGTATTGTGCTGTCGTACTATGTGGCAGGGTCGGTGGGGCCGAGGTTTTACGGTTTTGATGTGCTGAGTCTGGTGCCTGCGGTGCTGCTTTTGGTGGGGGGGGTGCTGGCGTATTTTAGACCGGCGCCGTTTTGCTTTGTTTGGAATGCGTTTTTTTGGGTGTCTTTGGGGTTGTTTAACGGGGTGCGGATTTATCTAGAAAGTGAAAACAAAGCGGGGGCGTATCTGATGGCGGCAGCGCCGTTGTTTATTGGCTATTTGGCATTGCTGCACTACTGGAAGTATCGCAAGGTGAAGCGGCCGGTGGATGAGTTTTAGGCGGGACAGAAGGCTGAGGAAAAGCAGTTTGGGGAGATAGAAAGGCGACAGTTATGCAGTTTCATTATGCGTCACAAGTGATCGGCAGTCAGGTCAGGGCGGGCGAAAGAGTACTCTGGACGGGGCAGCCGGCGGCGGGACTTCGGTTGCGGGCGAGTGATGTTTTTATGATTCCTTTCAGCGTGATGTGGGGCGGATTTGCGATAGTCTGGGAATACATAGCGTTGACGGCTATATTGAAGAGCGGCGGTGGGGAAGGGGCGCCGCCGAGTGCGGTGAGGTGGCTATTTCCGCTGTGGGGTGTTCCGTTTGTGCTGATAGGGCTGTATATGATGTTCGGGCGGTTTTGGGTGGATGCGAAGATGCGGGCGAAGACCTTCTACGGAGTGACGAACGAAAGGGTGATTATTCAGAGCGGCCTTTTCAAGACGAAAGTGCGGTTTTTGAATCTGCGGACTTTGGGTGAGATTGCAGTCACCAAAAAGAATGACGGGTCGGGGACGATTACGTTTGGCGTGTCAGGAAGGATGGGGAATTGGGGGGGATTTTCTTCCGGAGGTCAGGGGCAGCAGGTTGGGCCGCAATTTGAGATGATTCCGAACGTGGATGAAGTGTACCGGATTGTAGATGAGGCGCAGAAGGCGAGTATGGGCTGGGGTTACGCGGCCGAGGGTTACGGCGGCGAAGATGAGGTTCAGGCGGGGCGGTAGAGTTTTTGGGCGATTTTGATGATTTGTTGTGCTAGTTTGGCTTTGGTTATGTTGGTGTGGGTTTGCCAGGGTGCGGGGGGGGTAAGGATGTGGGCGTCGGTTCGGTCGGCGGCGAAGGCGGCTGGGCCGTTTAGGATTATTGCGTCGAGGTTTTTATTTTCGAGTTTTCGTCGTGCGTTGGTTTTGGCGGCGCGGTCCTGTACGGCGAAGCCGATGAGTTTTTGGTGAGTTTTCTGTTGGCCCAACTGAGCTAGGATATCGGGTGTGCGGGTTAGTTGGAGGAGCAGGTCTTCGGTTTGTTTTTGCATTTTGTGTTTAGCGATTTTTGCGGGCTGATAATCGCAGACAGCGGCGGTCATAATGACGCAATCGCAGTTAGGGAAGGCTTCGAGCGTTTTTTGAGCCATTTCTTGGGCTGAGACGACGGGGATGAATTTGACACCGGCTGGTCTTGGTAGGGCGGTGGGGCCTGATATTAGCGTTACTTTGTGGCCGAGCTTGACGGCTGTGGCGGCGCAGGCATAGCCCATTTTACCGGTCGAGCCGTTCGACAGAAAACGTACCGGGTCGAGATATTCGCGAGTTGGTCCTGCGGTTATCAAGAAACGCATTGGAATTCCTCATTGATCGCCAAGATGTTCCGTTTTGAAAAAGTGAGATATTAAGTTAAAACCCCCTGACAGGTCAGAGGGCTAATCTATGTGTTTGAACAATGGAAGACGAGTCGAAATTATCCGGCGGTAATCGCGGATTAAGCTATTAGGAATTCTTGGGTGATTTGCCTTGCAGTATTTTGGCGATCCGCTCGAGGATTTCTTGTGGTTCAGCCATTCTGCCGGTGCCGGTGGTGCCGCAAGCCAACATACCGACGGCGGGTCCGACGAATTGGATGCCCTGGTTGGTAAGCGTGGTGATATTGCGTTGGGTAGCGGCGTTTTGCCACATTCGGTTGTTCATGGCAGGGGCGAGCAGGATATCGCCATCTGAAGCGATAAGCGTGGTGCTAAGCAGGTCGTCGCAAATGCCGGTAGCGAACTTGGCGATAATGTTCGCGGTGGCTGGGGCGACGACGACAATATCAGCCCGGTCCGCCAGCGCGATATGTTCGGGGTCTTGCTGCGGGGCCCAAAGGTCGGTGTACACCGGGCGATGGGACAAGGTGCTGAAGGTCAAGGGTGTTACGAAGCGTTGGGCGTTTTCGGTCATAACCACGGTTACGCGGGCGTGGGCTTGACTTAGCATGGAGCATAGGGCCGCGGCTTTATACGCGGCAATTCCGCCGGTCACCCCCAGCAGGATCTCAAAGCCTTTTAGATTGGTAGTCATAAGCAATCACCTTGCCTGGTTGTGGAGCGGACTCGCCTTAGGTCGGTCTGCGATATCAGTTAAAACCCCCTGAGCAGGTCAGGGGGCTAATCTATATGTTGGAATAATGGAATACGAGTCGAAACTATTATTCCCTGGATTCGGCGTTTTCGCAGGAATTAATTATGGGCGCGGGAATGCCATTGTTTTTTCGGGCAGTATGGGCACTAAGCTTCGTTGCCGACGCGTTCGGCTGCGTCCATTTCGGGCAGAATCTCGGTGTCGGAAAGTTTGTCCGGCGGATCAATGCCTTCACTGGCTTCATAGTCGATAACAACTTTACCTTGGGCGACTTCCTCGACGACGATTTCGATCATGGTTTTGCCTTTGGTTTCGACCAGAGGTCGAGCGCCGTCAACGAGTTCTTGCAGGCGTCGCTGCAACAAAGCCGTGAGGCGAAACGCGCCTCCAGTCCTGCGAATCAGTTCGTCACTTTTTAGATCATGAATCATTTTATATTCTCCGGAACAGTTTATCCTATAAGGTTAATCTTTCTTACGAGCTTCCATTTTTCGCTTCAATCCTCAATATTTTTTTATTGGGGTTGGCCTTGGTTTATTATATCGACGAGTTTTTGCAGGGCTTCTTCGAGATTATCATTTACGATAGTGTGTTTGAATCGTCCGGACTGACGAGCGATTTCGATTTCGTTTTTGGCCTCAGCAAGTCTTTTTTCGATAGTTTCTTGGCTGTCGCGTTTTCTGTTACACAGTCGTCTTTTGAGTTCTTCGTCGCTTGGCGGCAGAATCAAGATGCCGATCGCTTGGGCATTTTTGCTGAAAACCTGGGTAGCGCCTTGGACATCAATTTCCAAAATTACGGTCAAACCTTGTTCGAGGCATTTTTCCACCGGTTCGATTGGTGTGCCATAGTAGTTACCGAACACGTTGGCGAATTCCAAAAACTGATCGGCGTCGATTCTTTGCTGAAATTCCACTTCGGTGAGGAAGAAGTAGTCTTGGTTGTGAACTTCCTGATCGGACCGGGGTCTGGTCGTGGCTGAAATACTCAGTTGGGCGGCGGTTTTTTGCACCGCCAATCGGCAAAGAGTGCTTTTGCCCGATCCGCTTGGCCCACTTACTACTAATAGTTTTCCTGGTTTTTTCTTATCCGCCTGGGCCATGTTTTTTATTCGATGTTTTGAACCTGTTCCTTGAGCCGATCGATAGCTACTTTGATTTCTACGACGTGCTGACTTATCTGGGCGTCGTTGGCTTTACTGCTCATGGTGTTAGCTTCACGAAGCATTTCCTGGGTGAGGAAATCGAGCCTGCGTCCGACTTGTTCTTCGCTGTGGTTCTCACAGTTTTCCAGAAACTGCACTAGATGCGATTCCAAACGAGATGTTTCTTCATTTATGTCACAGCGTTCGGCAAATATCGCCACTTCGCGTAATAGGCTGTCCTGATCGATTTCGAGTTTTGCCGCGGCGAGCAGAGAGTCGGCTCGTTTCTGCAGGCGATCTTTATAGTTCGCAACCACGTTGTCCACGAGAGCCGCTATGGCCTTTAGGTTTTTTCGAATCGTTTCACACTGCGTTTTGAGGTCAGCCAATAGCGATTGGCCTTCTTCGAGTCGCATTGCCCGCAAGTTGTCTAAAGCCTGACTGACCAAAGCTTGGACGTCGCGTTCAAATCGAACGTTTTCTGCATCGGTGAACTCTCTTGATTGACACACTCCGGGCAGTTGCAGCAAAGCGGCGAGATCGACGGACAGGCCCGATTGCGCCTGTGCCACGGCTGCGAGTTTTTGTGCGTATTTATCCAGCGCGGCGGTGTTGATATCGTAGGCGGTTTCGGCGCCGGTATATTTCATATGTACGGCGCAGGTGACCGATCCTCTAGCCAAGTGTTTTTGCAGCAGGCGAGCGATATTTGGTTCGAGGAACATCAACGGATCAGGCAGCTTGACCGATGCCTTTAGGAACCTGTTGTTGAGCGAACGGATTTCGACTAGAAGGCTGATATCTTGCGTTTCCAGTTGGGCCGCTCCATAGCCTGTCATGCTTTGTAGCATATTATTGTTCTCTAGCGGTTTTGTTTATTGGCAATCAATGTCTGATGGTGTGTGTTCTACTGGGTGTCGGCCGGCGGTTGGGGAGCGTTTTCCGGCAGGGCAGCCGGGGCCGTTGCGGGCGCGGTGGTGGTTTCAGGTGCCACTGTTGCAGCCGTAGGAGTTTCGCCGCCATCTGTCAGCGGCGCAGCAGCATTGTTGGCGGGCGCGGAGGCTGTTGGTACCGCGGATGGGCCGTACTCTGTTGGTGTGCCGGGTTTATAACTGCGGGTTAGAACCATCGCGAGCAGTAAGAACATGGCAACGGCAACGATAGTGACCCAGGTGAACACATCACCGGTTTTGCTGCCGAACGCGCTCTGTCCGCCCGCTCCGCCGAACGCGGCCGCCAAGCCGCCACCCCGGCCTTTCTGCAGCAGTACGAGCAGTATCAATGCCAAGCAGATGATGATGAATATTACCGCGAGAGTTTGTGCCCACCAAGGAATATCGGTATTGGCTAGAATAAAATTCATTGTCTAGGACTCCGGTTTTTGGTTGTTTTAGTGCCGCGTAACGGGCGACACATTGAATTTTCGTTGTTTGTTACTATTGTTTAAATTATTGGCATCCACATCCGCAGGTTGAGGCTCCGGCGTTGATGATTCCCATAAAGTCTTGTACTTTGAGGCTTGCTCCGCCGACCAATGCGCCGTCCACGTCAGGCAAGCTTAGCAGTTCAGCGGCATTAGAAGGTTTTACCGAACCGCCGTACTGGATACGCGTTTCTTGAGCTACGTTGTTGTCGAACATATCCGCGATGATGGAGCGGGCGAAAGCGTGGGCTTCCTGGGCTTGTTCGGGGGTAGCGGTTTGTCCGGTTCCGATGGCCCATACTGGTTCGTAGGCGATGGTTACTTTGGCCATTTGTTCTTTGGTGACGCCGGCCAGGCCTTTGCGCAGGTGTCTTTCGATGACGGCTTCGGTTTGGTTGGCTTGGCGTTCTTCGAGGAGTTCGCCGATGCAGAGAATGACATCTAAGCCGCCGGCCAAGGCTGCGAGTAGTTTTTGGTTGGTGAGTTCATCGGTTTCGCCGATGACGTGGCGTCTTTCGCTGTGGCCCAGTATGGTGTATTTGCAGCCGACGTCTTTGAGCATTGCCACGCTGACCTCGCCGGTAAACGCGCCGTTGCCCTCGAAGTAAACATCTTGCGCTCCAACGGCGATGGGTGAGCCTTGAGCGATTTCGACGACTTGGGGAACATATACATATGCCGGGCAAACGGCTACATCGACCTTCGCGGCGGTGCAATCACAGAGATTGTCTTTGAGGCCTGTGGTCAGCTCTTTGGCGGCTGCGGCGTCCAAGTTCATTTTCCAATTGCCGGCAATAAATAATTTACGCATGTTTGACTCCCGGAGATTTTTTAATCTGTTTCCTGCAATACCTGATTTTGCTTAATGATTTCAACCAGTGCTTTGACTTGCTGCATCAACTTTTCGTACATTTTGGGTGTTAGTGCTTGGGGGCCGTCGCATTTAGCTTTGTCGGGGCAATTATGCACCTCAACGATCAACCCGTCGGCACCTACGGCGATTCCCGCCAACGCCAAAGACATTACCAAATCCCGGCGACCGGCGGCATGAGATGGATCCACGATGACGGGCAGATGCGAATCTCTCTTGGCCAGGGCGACCGCGCCGACATCGAGCGTAAAACGCATTTCGTTTTCGAAGCCTTGGCTGCCTCGTTCGCACAGTACTACGTTGCTATTGCCTTCACTGAGGATGTATTCGGCGCTCATGAGCCAGTCTTTGACGGTGTTGCTGGCGCCTCGTTTGAGCAGGACGGGCATTCTGATTTTGCCGATCTCCGACAGCAAGACAAAGTTCTGCATGTTCCGCGCGCCGACTTGGAGCATATCGGCGTATTTTGAAACCAACTCGACATTGCGCGGGTCGGTAATTTCGGTTACAAAAGGCAAATCAAACTCGTCGGCGCAATCGCGCAGGATTTTCAATCCTTCTTCGCCCAGTCCTTGAAAGCTGTATGGGCTGGTTCGTGGTTTGAATGCTCCGCCTCTTAGCATGTTCGCACCGGATGCTTTGACGGCCCGGGCGATCTCCATGCATGATTGTTTATCTTCGACGGCGCAAGGTCCGGCGATCGAGGCGAACGCTCCGGCACCAATGGTCACGTTGCCCACTTTGACCTGGCTATCGTGCGGCTGAAAGTCTCGGCTGGCGAGCTTGTAAGGCTTCATGATGCTGACGACGTTTTCTACGCCTTCGATGGTGCGGATTTGGTCGTAGAAAGCGGCGTTTTCTTCGCCGATAGCGCCGATAATCGTGCGGAACTCACCTTGCGAGATGTGCGCACGCAAACCTAGTCGTTCGATACGTTCAACGACATGATCGACAACTTCTTGATTGGCGCCGGATTGTAGAATTACAAGCATGGTACTAAAATATCTTGTTCTAAGGTTTACACGGTCAAAAACGTTTTTTGGTTTAGGGCTAGACGACTTCGGTACTCATCGGATAACTGCCGATTACGCTTAGTCCGAGGCAATGTCGTTTGACTTCGGTGATGGCTTGAGCGACGTTTTGGTCTTCCTGATGACCTTGGCATTCGACGAAGAAAGCGAATTCGCGTTGGCGTTTTCTGCTGGGGCGAGATTCGATGTTGGTAAGATTGACGTTATTGTAACGGAAAGCCTGGAGTACATCGACGAGGGCACCGGCTTTGTGGGCGGTGTGGAAGATCAGGGTTGTTTTGTCGTTGCCGGTCGGCTTGACGGGTTCTCGGCCTATAATGAGAAAACGGGTAATATTGTCTGGTATATCTTCGATGTTTTCGCAGACGATTTGCAGGTTGTAGAGTTCGCCTGCGAGTTTGGAGCCGATTGCCGCGGCGTTATCTTCTTGGGCTGCTTGCTGAGCGGCTCTGGCGGTCGAAGCTGAGGGTATGGTTTGTATATTAGGCAAAGTCGCTGAGAGCCATTGTCGGCACTGAGCGAAGGCTTCGGGTTTGGAATAGACTTTTTGGATTTTTTCCAGTGGGCATTTAGCCAAGAGGTTGTGGTGGATGGCCATTTGCATTTCCGCCACGATTAGGACGTTGGATTCGATTAGCAGATCGAGGGTTTCGAGTACTCCGCCGGCGATGGCGTTTTCGACGGGGACGACGCCGTAATCGCAGTGTTGGCGGCTGATTTCATCGAACACAGCCCATATGTCGGCTAGGGGTTCGTATTCGACACTTTGTCCGAACTTGGCGCAGGCTGCGGCGTGGCTGAAACTGCCTTCGGGGCCCAAGCAAGCGATACGCAGGGGGCGTTCGAGGAAGAACGAACCGGACATTAATTCGCGGTAGATGGCTTGGAGGCAGCGGTCGGGCAGTGGGCCGTGGTTATTGGCTTTGATTTTGTCGAGTACGATCCGCTCACGGTCGGGAGCGTAAACGGGCGGGGCGTCTTTTTCGCGGCGTTTGTACTCGCCAACCTCGATTACAACCTTGGCGCGCTCGTTGAGCAAATTGACAATCTGCTCGTCGAGTTGATCGATCTTGTTTCTTAGTTGTTCAAGTTCGCTCAAAGCCCAGGCCCTGCTATTACGTGAAAAGTGATGTTAAGTCTATTATCCAGCAAAAGTTAGCGAATCTTAACCATATAGCATAGTTTGCTGGGTGCGTCAAGGAGAAAATCGGGGTTTATAGTGTTGATTGGTGGTTTTTTGGCGTGTGGCGGGGGGGTAAAAAAGTAAGGCGGCTGGTTTTACCCAACCGCCTGTATTAGGTACTAGCATTTTGTTTGAGTTTTTTTAGTTTTTCCGGCGTCTGGATCGCAATAATGTTATGGTTCCCAAAGCGAATAGGCTGATTGACATCGGTTCGGGCACGGTAAACTCATAGGCCATACCGTTGGTAGTCCCGTCGGCGTATTCCGTGACATATAGTGTTTTGCCGTCAGGTGTGATATCTAGGCAGCCCCATCGAGGGTCGTCCAGGCCGGAGATGATTGTCGAAACGATTCCGGTGTTCAGGTTGATACGCAGAACCGATCCGCTGGGGTTGCCGTCGAGGCTGTCGTATACAGTCATGAGCAAATCGCCGGTAATGGGGTCAAATACCGCTGCTTCGGCGTTGTGGAGTGGTGTCTGGGTAGCAATTTCTTCAAGATAAAGCTGGTCTGAAGGGTATTTTTTGAGTTCGAATAGCTGCCCGGTTGCGCCGCCGTCGATTACGATGATATGGTTGTCGTTTACGGCGACATCAAATGGGTCATTCAAGGCGGTAAAATCGCTGATGAGTTTTGTTTCTCCTTCGGCAGTATCAGGAGACCAGGCCCATAGTTCGTCGGGATTTCCGGAGCCTCGGTCTGTCGCGAGCGCGCTGCCTGGTGCCACTAAGCCGCCGGTGTAGGTTGAGGGGACAGTCGCGAGTCCGGCGATATCGCTTTCGCCGCCATCATAGTCTGAAACCCATGTGGATCTGGTTGTTTGGCCAAACTCTACGCGAAAGATGTCTCCGCAATAATCTTCTGCGAGAAACATATCGCCGTCGTCGGGGTCGAACGTTAAACCCCCGCCTTTATAGCTACTTACGATTTTTGTGGTAGTGCCGTCGGCGTTGAGGCGGTGAACTCCGCCTGTTGTTGTCCGTTCGATTGCGTAAGCGAGGCCTTCAAAGCTGTTATATGCTACGGACCATGCAGCTTCAACAGGCCAAGTCTGGGTAAGGGACCAATTGGTGTCCACAATAGTAGGGGCAGCCAGAATTGGGGCGGCTGCAATAGCAAGGAAGCAAGTAGCGCAGAATGCGCAATACGACAGGGTTCTCTCTCTGCTCATCTCATCTCTCCGTGTTTATTCTACTTGGCTAGGGCATCGATCAAAAGCCCGTACTTTGTCAGCCCTTGCCTGTTAACTGGCACTGTGTTTCATGGCGTGTAGTCCAGCATAGCAGTATTGATAGTGGGTATTTGAACTGGTTTTGGGGCGTTTGTCAAGTCGGTAGTACCAAAAAGGATGGGATATATGTGGAAATGGCGGGGTAGTCAGATGCTGGTCGGTGTGTTCTTGGCGTAATGAAAATGGATAGCCGGGGATTGGGCGGGTGGTTTTAACATATTGCCCAGATTACCTATTTTGTTGAATTTTGGGATGTTAATCTGGTTGGTGTGTGCTGTATTGGCAAAGAATCCCGGCATACACTTGGGGCTCTGATTGGGGCGCGAATCGAAGGGATAGATTGACCGACGGCAGATAGTTGGGAAGAGGCGCTTGGGCAGGGCGTTTTACTGATTATGGTTTGGGGTTTTTGGCTTGACAGGTGGTTGTGATTGACATAATCTTCTAGATTCTAAAGAGTTGTCGGGTAGTGGTTACCCGGCGTTGTAAGGCCTCGTTTTTCGGAGGACGTAATTTTGGATAGTGCGACTGTTCGCGAACTGGTTGATGCGGGCATACATTTTGGTCATCGCGTAGGGCGTTGGAACCCGAAGATGAAACCTTATGTTTTTTGTGCTCGGAACTCAATCCACATCATTAACATCAAAGAAACGATCAAAGGTTTAGTGCGTGCGAAGAAGTTTTTGACCCATGTGGTTGCGTCTGGCAAAGACGTTCTTTTTGTTGGGACAAAACGTCAAGCTCGCCAGCCGATCATGGACCACTCCAAGCGTGTGGCGATGCCTTTTGTGGCGGAGCGCTGGCTTGGTGGAACGCTGACCAACTTCCGTACGATTCGCTCGCGTTTGGGTCGTTTGGAAGAATTGGAAGCGATGGAAGCCGAAGGTACTTTGGCTGCTCAAGGCAAGAAAATGGAATCGATGCTTCGTCGTGAGTTGCGTAAGATCAAGCGTAACTTGGACGGCATTCGTACCATGGACAAGATGCCTGGGGTTTTGGTTATAATCGACGCTATGCGGGAACACTTGGCGATCGCCGAGGCCCGCAAGTTAAAGATTCCGACTGTCTGTCTGATCGACACTGATTCCGATCCGGATTTGGTCGATCTGCCTATTCCCGGCAATGATGACGCGATGCGAGTTATCGATCTGATAGTGTCGCAGTTGGCTGATTCGGTTGCCGAGGGCAAAGCGGCCGCGACCGAGCGTGAAGCTGATCATGCGGCTTCGGATCGCCGCAGCCGTAGTCGTCGTCCGAGTACCGCCCAAATGGCTGAGGCGATGCTGGAAGACTCGAGCGCAACAGACGCTTCTAAAGACGCCGGTGATTCCGCCAGTGCTGAAACTGCCGCGGACGAACCCAATTAGTGAGATTTTATAATTCTCATGACTGGGCATAGGCCTGGTTGGGTGTTTGTCCCCGCGCGGTTTTCGTTGCGAAACTTTTGTCCCGAGAGTGCTTGTGTTGCTTGGGACATATAACAAGGTTCATCCGCGAATAGTGTGGAGTCAGGTTGGCGAATTGTTCGGCGATTTTTTTGGAAGTCGTACGATAAAACCCCCTGACAGGTTCAGGGGGCTAATATGTTGGGTGAACAATGAAAAAGCAATTGGGATCATCCACGGAAATTACGGATGAACCAGAAATAAGGAGTTTGATGTAATGGCTGAGATTACTGCTTCGATGGTAAAGGATCTGCGTGAGCGCACGGGTCAACCGATGATGGACTGCAAAAAAGCATTGGGTGAAACGGGCGGCGATGTAGAGAAAGCGATAGAGCTGCTGCGTAAAAAAGGCATGGCGGTTATGGAGAAACGTTCCGGCCGTGATACCAAAGAAGGTCGCATTGTCAGCAAGGTAAGCGCTGACGGCAAGGCCGCGGCATTGGCGATGCTTTGCAGCGAAACCGATTTTACATCCAAGAGTGACGAGTTCGGCGCTGTTTCTCAGGCCTTGGTCTCGGCATTGCTGGATACTCCTGGTGTACCAGAGTCGGTTGAGGCTTTAGGTGAGCTGGCTGCTCCTGACGGCCGCAAGTGCGCCGATCACGTAAACGACATTCTGAGCAAGACCGGTGAGAAGACCACAATTGGTGAATTCGCCAAGTACGAACTGGCCGGGCCCGGTATGTTGTTCTGCTATGTACACTTCAACAACAAGATTGGCACTCTGGTCCAAATAGACGCGGAAAGCCAAGCTGCCGCCGATCACGATGTTACCAAGGAACTAGCCGCTGATTTGGCCATGCATATTACCGCGGTCAATCCGGAGGCTTTGTCCCGTGCAGATGTTGATCCTGAGCTGGTGGCCAAGGAGCGTGAAGTTGCCGCGGCCCAGGTCAAAAACAAGCCTGCTGAGATAGTTGACAAGATCGTGGATGGCAAGATGAACAAATGGTTCCAGCAGAGCGTTCTGCTCGAGCAGCCTTTTGTCAAGGACGACAAGAAATCCGTCGGTGAGTTGATCGACGAAATCAGCAAAGCTGCCGGCGGCAAATTGAGTCTGAAGCGTTTTGCCCGCTTGCAGATCGGCTAAGGGTGTTCACGGATTTTCAGCATGGCTGAGAGCTCGTCCTACTTGACTACATTAGGGATTAGAATGATTTTCGGTCAGAGACGGCGGGCATGGCCCGCCCTACCTTACTTGACTTTTGAGATTGCAAATAGAAGAGGCGCAATGAGTTTTGCGTCTCTCTTTTTAACCGCTTCTAAAATGCTGAGCGAATAAATATGGTTGATCTAGAATACCATCGTGTTCTGCTGAAGGTTAGTGGCGAGGGGCTAAGTGGCACGGGTGGTTTTGGCTTGGACGGCAGTGAACTCGATAAGCTGACCGACCAGATTGCCGAGATCGTCAACGAAGGCGCTCAGGTGGGGTTGGTTGTGGGAGCGGGTAATTTCGTTCGGGGCCAAGCTCTAAGCGCCAAGGTAGCGGTGGAGCGTGTGACCGGTGACCAAATGGGGATGCTTGCCACGGTGATCAACAGCTTGGCGCTGCGTGATGTTTTAATCAGCAAGGGTACGCCTGCTCAAGTGCTTTCATCGATGCCTATCGGCAATGTTTGTGAGCAGTTCTCCCGACAACGAGCGATTGGTTATCTGGAACAAGGTCAAGTTGTCATTTTCTGCGGCGGCACCGGTAATCCTTTTTTCACGACCGACACCGCTTCGACGTTACGCGCCGCTGAGATCGACGCTGATGTTATTGTCAAAGCGACGAAAGTTGACGGGGTGTTTTCCGACGATCCGGTGAAGAATCCCGACGCCAAGCTGTATAGTAAACTGAGCTTCGATGAGGTCTTGGCTCAAGACTTAAAAGTTATGGACCATGCGGCCATTTCTATGTGCCGTGACAACGATATCGACATTATAGTATGCAATCTTATGAAGCCTCCCGCGGTTCTCAATGCTCTGCGGGGTGAGGCTGTTGGTACACGTGTAAGTCGTGCTGAGAAGTTATGAGGGATCACTTATGGATGTTGAAGAAATTAGCTTTGAAGCTGAAGAAAAAATGGAAAAAGCGGTCGAGTTTCTGCGGGCTGAGTTCCGCGGTATCCGTACCGGTCGAGCTTCCACTTCTTTGGTAGAGCATATCAAAGTGGACTATTACGGCTCTACTGCTCCGCTGAAGCAGGTAGCAAATCTCTCCACTCCCGAGGCCAACCTTATTGTCATCAAGCCTTTTGATGCCAGTAGTCTCAAAGATATCGAAAAAGCTATAATCGCATCTTCTCTTGGTGTGACTCCCAGCAACGACGGCCGGATTGTTCGTTTGTTGCTGCCTCCTCTTTCGGGGGAACGTCGGACGATGCTGGCCCAGCAGATCAAGCAGATGGCTGAGCAAGGCCGAGTAAGTATCCGTAATTCCCGCCGTGACGCCAACAAACAGTTAGATCAGGCTGAGAAGAACAAGACTATCTCCGAAGACGAACGCGACGAAGCCAAAAAAGACATGGACGAGCTGACTAAGAAATATGTCGCCAAGATCGACGAGGTGCTTCAAGCCAAGACCGACGAGATCATGGAAATTTAATGTGGTCGCCGTTGCGGCAGCGTAATGCCCCGGCGAGATTTTCTGGCAGGTCACGCCAATAATTTATTGACCGTAATCGCATAGTACGATATAAATACTTTTCTGATTCGGCGCTGTGGCGGCGGGGGCATTTGATTGTAAGGCGTTGATTAGGATGAAGTTAGTCGCACCACTAGCTCAATTGGCAGAGCAGCTGGCTCTTAACCAGCGGGTTCGGGGTTCGAGTCCCTGGTGGTGTATTACGAATGACGCACGTTGGACGCAATGCCTGACGTGCGTTTTTTTGTTTGGGGTTTAATCCTAAGCACAATTGGTGGTATGGGGCAGGGAAGAATCCGGTCGGTGTGAGCCGCACTGGCAGATGTTACGCTCGCGGCTCTGATTGGGGGTCTGCGTGAAAAGGCTTGACCAATTGTCGGCCTGGCAAGTACAATTCCGTATAGGTCAGACATTTACGTACCTGGCGCAGCCAAGCGGGAGTTTTCATGAAGGTTATCATTCAGATTCCGTGCTATAATGAGGAAGAGACCCTGCCTGAGGTTGTCGCTGATCTGCCGCGGTCTTTGCCCGGCGTCGATGTGGTTGAGTACTTGATCATCGATGACGGCAGCCACGATCGTACCGTTGAGGTCGCGCGCGAATTGGGGGTACACCATATCGTCGAACTGGGGTCTAATCGTGGTTTGGCTGTGGCGTTCACTACCGGTATTCGTGCTTGTGTTGATCTAGGTGCTGATATCATAGTGAACACGGACGGCGACAACCAATACGCTGCGCGCAGCATTCCTGATTTGATCGCGCCCATCTTGTCTGCTCGAGCTGATATCGTAGTCGGCAGCAGACCCATCGAGGATATCGAGCATTTTTCCTGGCTCAAGAAACGTTTGCAGAAATTCGGCAGCCGTATGGTCCAGCGTTTTTCCGGCACTGATATTCCCGACACCACCAGTGGTTTCCGAGCCTATACGGCCGAGGCCGCGATGCTTCTGCAAGTGTTCAATCGCTACACCTATACGTTGGAAACTATCATCCAGGCTGGGGCGATGAACCTGCGTATAACCCATGTCCCTATCGAAGTGAACGCCAAGACCCGTGAGTCGCGTTTGATTTCGTCTGTCCCGCGCTATATTTGGCGGTCCACGTCGATCATCATACGCTCATATGTGCGATACCGTCCTTTGCGTACGTTTTTGTACCTGTCGGTTTTGCCCGGCTTGGCGGGCTTGGCTCTGTGTGTTCGATTTTTGTTCTTCTATTTCTCCAGCAGTGGGGGGGGGCACCTTCAGTCGTTGCTGTTGGCTACTATATTGCTGCTGCTTTCGTTCCTTCTGGTGGTTCTGGGTATATTGGGCGACTTGATTGGTGCCAATCAGAAGCTGATATACGATGTTTTGCATCTGACGCGTAAGAATATGTCCGACAACAAACGCGAGCAAAGATAAGCTATCGTATCGAAGCCGGCCAGAGCAATTTCAAAATAGGTGTCATGTTTCGCACACCTTTTTGACAATTATCGGCTTGGTTGGGATTGATCAGGGGCGATTATTCTAGTTTGTTAAAACCCCCTGACGGGTCAGGGGGCTAATTTGTCTAGTGTTGCAGACGCTAGATGTTTTTTACTTTGCTCTAGAACCACGGGCTGGATGTCGCCCGGCGGATGCGCAGTTCATCGATTACGGCGTTGCCTTTGTGGGTGAGAAGATACAGGACCAGGTCCGCGATTTCCTCCGGCGCCATAAGGTCCTGTTGAGCTATGTCTGGCCTGACTTGGCTAACCATGTCGGTTGCCACTCCGCCCGGGCAAATAACATGCACTCGAATGTTATCTTTGCGCAGTTCCTCCGCCAAGGCGATCGACATTCCCCGCAGCGCGTGTTTGCTGGCGGTGTACAAAGTTTGGTTGGGGTATCCTTTTATTCCCACGACAGAAGATATATTGATGATTGTCGGCTGGGTTGACTGCTTGAGCAATGGCAGGGCTTCGCGACATAGGATGAAAGGAGCCCGCGCGTTCACGGCCATGACCTGATCGTATTGATCTGTGGGAGTGTTTTCGAGGGGCCCGGCATATACGATGCCGGCGTTGTTGATGAGTATATCCAATCCGGCGAATTCCTTCTGGGTGGTACGAACGAGATTCTTGATGGAATCCTCTTCCGCCAGATTGGTTTGGACCGCCAAGCCCTGCCCGCCGGCCTGGTTCACCAGTTGGACGGTTTCTTCCAGATGCTGCTGGTTTCTTGCCGCCAACGCGACCTTGGCGCCGGCTCGTCCTAATTCCACGGCTATCGCCCGGCCGATCCCTCTGCTGGCGCCTGTCACCAGTGCCACCTTATCCGCTAACTGTGCCATTATGGTCCTTTCATGTCATTTTTTGCGTTCTAACGTGATCTTGACTGAGGTTAACAGATTGTTTGCGTCTGTCAATGGAGACGCCAAACTATAGTCTATTTCGCACGATACATTGCTTGTTTTGCATGATTCAAACCCTGTTTGGTTGTTAGATTTGCTGTATTAACGTTATTACAAAAAGCTGTTTATTTTTATTCTGGCGAAAAAAAACTAGCCATGGAATGCCTTTTTAGCTTGACAATGCCCGTATTTTGTCAGTATTATAATATTATCGTTAATATTGATATTAGAGCATTGCTCTTATGATTTATCAGAGAAGTTAAGTATTTTTCGGGTAATTTAGGAGATGACTATGGTCGATCAGGCGGTATCCGGTCAGGCTTTGGCGCTATTGGGTGGTTCCAAGACCATTAATGATGACCACTCTTCGATGTTCAAATGGCCCATTGTGACTGCCGAGCATGAAGCTGCGGTTCTTGAAGTTTTGCGGGCGGGCAATATGTCCGGTTTGGATGTGACAATGAAGTTCGAGGAAGAATATGCCTCGAAACTGAAACGGCGTTATGCCTTGGCGTGCAATACGGGTACGGCGGCGATTCACAGCGGTTTTTACGGCCTTGGCGTCGGCGTGGGCGATGAGGTAATTTGTCCGAGCATGACCTATTGGGCCTCGATATTGCAGGTTTATTCGTTGGGTGCGACGCCTGTTTTCGCGGAGATCGATCCCAATACGCTTTGCATCGATCCGAATGATATCGAACATCGTATTACCGAGCGTACCAAGGCGATTGTTGTGGTGCATTACGCGGGTATGCCTTGCGATATGGATCCTATCATGGCCATTGCCGAGAAGCACAATATTCCTATTTTGGAAGACTGCTCTCATGCCCATGGCGCTCTGTACAAAGGCAAGGAAATCGGCACGTTTGGCAAAGTCGCTGCCATGTCGCTGATGTCGGGCAAATCATTTGCTATCGGCGAAGGGGGCATTCTCTTTACCGACGATCAATTGGTTTACGAGCGTGCGATACTTTTTGGTCATTATGCTCGCCACAACAAGCTGGAGCTGCCAGAAACCAAACGTTACGCGGGTTTGCCTGCGGGGGGTTACAAATACCGGATGCATCAGTTGAGTTCGGCTTTCGGCCGGGTCCAGTTGAAGCTGTATTATGATCAAATTCGCGAAATCGACAAAGCCATGAACTACTTCTGCGATCAAATCGAAGATACTCCCGGTTTGGCCCCGATTCGGCCGGGGTATCCCAACTCGACCCGCGGCGGTTGGTATTTCGCCACCATGAAATATGCTGCCGAAGAACTGGGTGGATTGAGCAATGTGCGTTTTGCCGAAGCCGTGGTGGCTGAAGGTTCTATTGCCAATGCCGGATGCAACCAAGCTTTGCATACCCATCCGATTTTCAGCGAGCAAGATATTTACGGTCATGGCAAACCTACGCGTGTCGCCAATCTGCCTGAAGGCGCAACCTTGTCACAGCCGATAGGCAGTTTGCCCGTCAGCGAAGACATCGGCCGTCATGTTTTGGCTCTGCCTTGGTTCAAGCATTATAAACCAGAAATCATAGACCAGCATGTCCTCGCTTGGAAGAAGGTTGCTGCTAACTATGAAGCCTTGTTGCCCGGCGACAAACCGCAACAACGTGTTGGTGGATTCAGCACTTTCATGCGTGGTCGCTAGAACAGTGTTGATTGCCGACATTAATGTGCCGGAGCAAAAAAAGGGCCGAAAGCAGCGATGATTATTCGCGGTTTTCGACCCTTGGTTTTTTTGTGGTTCATCTCTGAATAGTGGAGAGGCGGATCAGAGGGCTAATCGGCCGGGGAAATTTTGGAAGTCTTGAGAGAAAAACCCCCTGACAGGTCAGGGGGCTAATTTGTTGAATGAACCGTTTAATATTGTAGGGGTTATTCGTATCGTACTTCTTTGCCGGTCTCGGCGCTTTTGTATAGGCCGTCCAGTATTTTTTGCACTTTGATGCCTTCGTCGGCTGTGACTGAAGGGGTGGTATTATTGATAATGCAGTCCACGAAATCCACATACGCCGAGGGCGTTGGGGTGGTAACTTTATCGACGTGTTTCGTAAAGAACAATCCGTCTTCTTCTAGATAAAGTTCTGCTTCCCAATCATACGTTCCGCGGATGTTTCGCTGCACCAAACCGCCTTTTTCGCCATACAGCTCGGTGGTCATGTGTTCTTCTTCATTGACGTTGAGGGCCCAACTGGCTTCCACGAGCAACGTCGCGCCGTTGGTAAACTTGACTATACCGCAAGCCAAGTCTTCAGTTGTGAAAGTTTTTTGTTGCTTGGCTGCCTCCGCGGCGGCGATTATGTTATACGCTGATCCGCTGACCGCCGCCGGCTGTGGGTGTCCCATCAGCCAGAGCGCCAAGTCGATACGGTGTACTCCCAAATCAATCAACGGGCCTCCTCCGGCGAGTTCTTTGTTCCCGAACCAACCGCCGAACCCCGGCATACCGCGGCGCCGATGCCAAACCGTTCGACCGAAATAGATCGGCCCTATCACACCTTTATCCACTTGATGCTTCAACGCCTGACAAGTTGGTTGAAAACGATAAGACAGATTAATCATGAGCTTCTTGCCGGCCTTCTGGGCGGCGATGTTCATTTTCTCAGCTTCGGCCACGTTCATCGCCATCGGTTTTTCACAAAGCACATGCAGGCCTGCGTCTATGGCTGCGAGTGTCAAGGGACAATGAAATTTGTTCGGCACGGCGATACTCACCGCGTCCAACTTGGCGTCCCGGATCATCTTCTCCGGGTCCGTATAAAGGGCGTTGACCCCCAGATCCTCACCGACCTTGTTGAGTCGTTTTTCATCCACATCCGCCAGGGCAGCCAGCTCACAGTTATCGTATCCCGCGAACCCCTCAGCATGAACCCGACCCATGCCCAATCCTATGACGCCTATTCTCGGTTTGATTTTTGACACTGCCAGGATTCTCCACTGTTTTTGTGATAAATGGCTCTAACGACTGACGCTGTACTTCTCGTAAAAGGTACGCTTCCCCAAATTCTAGCAGGTAGCGCGGTGCTGGCAAGTTTCATTTTGTCCAAATCTGCGGTTTGCTTGTAAGTCTTGCCGGAAAAATCCCCCTTGCCTGGGGTCCTATCTGTGCCTACAATGTTAGTGTACGCCTAGATTTACCCGCGGTTGTTCGGGGGGCCAGCTCTTTTTGCTATCAGGAGTTTGGATGTCAGATAAACGTGACTGTGGTGCCATAGCGGCCCAATTGAACGATATCTTACGCGGTGACGCGTGGGCTGATCCCCTGACCCGGGCTATGTACAGTACCGATGCCAGCATATACCAGATACAGCCGTTGTGTGTGGCTTTTCCTCGCGACGGGGCTGATGTGGCAGCGGTTGTGCGTTTTGCTCATGAGAATAATCTTTCTGTGGTTCCTCGCGGGGCTGGGAGCGGCTTGGCGGGTGAGTCGATTGGTCCGGGTATCGTCATCGACATGAGTCGCTATATGGCTGATATCGTCGAGATCAACAGCGCCGAGGGCTATGTCAAAGTCGGCGCGGGGGTGGTGCTGGAGCAGTTAAACCGGCGACTAGCGCCGTTGGGTAAACAGATCGGTCCCGATCCAGCCAGCGGCAATCGCGCGACTATCGGCGGTATGATCGGTAATAATTCCACGGGGGCCCATTCTCTGAAGTATGGTTATATCGGCAATCATCTGCGCAGTCTCGAAGTGGTGGCCGCGGATGGTGAAATGCTGCGTCTTGATGCTTTGCTTTCTAATGGAAGCAACGGCAAAGTCGGCCAATGGTCCCAGCAAGTTTACCAATTGCTCGATTCTCAGCGTGAGCTGCTGAATCGGGTAAAGCCTAAGAGTGATCGTAACGGCAGCGGCTATAATGTTTTTGCTGCGCTGCAAAACGGTGGTGTGAATCTTGCGGAACTCTTGGCAGGCTCTGAAGGCACTCTCGCCGTCGTTACCGAAGCCACTATAGGTATAGTTGATTTGCCGCGTCACAAAGCTCTGCTGCAGGTGAATTACGATTCGCTTGGCAACATGGCCCGCGCCGTCGCTGAGATTGTCAAGGCTGATCCTTATGCTTGCGAACTGATGGACGAATCTTTACTCAAGCTTGCGCGTGATGCGTATAAGCAATATCATGATGTTTTGCCTGGTGACGTGGCTGCGTCGCTTCTTATCGAAGTTGACGGCGACAGTGAAGGCGAGATCGATAAAAAGCTCACTCGGATGACCCAACTGGTTCGAGGTTTGCCCAGCAACTCGCAAAGCGTGAGTCTGAAAGAAATTCGCGACAAGAACCTGCAATCGCGGGTTTGGGCGGCGCGTAAAGCGGGAGTGCCGCTTCTTTTTCGTAACAAAAGCGCTTTGCAGCCTATTCCGGTTATTGAAGACGTAGCGGTGTCACCGGAGCAACTGGCTGAGTACCTGGAAGGCCTTAGCGAGATAACGCATCGGATGGATATTCCCATAGCTTATTACGCGCACGCTGGGCATGGCGAGCTGCATCCTCGTCCTTATCTTAATTTGCATGAGGGACGGGATGTCAAAAAGCTGCGGCAATTGGCTGATGAGGTTTTTGCTTTGGTATGGAAGCTGGGTGGGACAATAAGCGGCGAGCATGGCGAAGGTTTGGTTCGGGCTGGGTATATCCGGCAGCAGTACGGCGACGAAATGTACGAAGTTTTTCGCCAAATCAAGCAGATATTCGATCCGGAAGGCACTCTCAATCCCGGTAAAATTATCAATGACGATCCGGAGGTGATGACCAAAGATCTGCGTTTTTCCTATGCGCAGCCGTTTGACGGTCGGCCTCTGAATCTGCAGTGGCGCGATGACGAATTCACTCGCGAAGTTGAGCAATGCAACGGAAACGGTTTGTGTCGTTCGAGTGATCCGCTTCTGTCGATGTGTCCTATATTCCGCGCGACCGGCAACGAAGCGTTTAGTCCTCGGGCGAAGGGCAATCTGATGCGTCATTGGGCTTACGGTCTTTTGGACAGCGATATTCTCGCGAGTCCCGAATTCAAGGCTGTGGCTGATATGTGTGTTAATTGTAAGATGTGCGCTTTGCAGTGCCCTTCTTTGGTGAACATTCCGAAGCTCATGTTGGAAGCTCGGGCTGCGTATGTGAAAGAGCATGGCCTGACACGCACGCAGTTTATGTTGACCCGCAGTGAATTTATGAGCCGTATGGGATGTACTTTTGGGCCCTTGGCGAACATGTTTCTGCAAGCGAGCTGGTTCCGACGTATCTTGGAATGGGTAGGGGGGTTGGACCATCATCGCGCGATGCCTCGTTTCAAGTTGGGCAGTAACGTCAAGAAATTGCGTCGCTATCTCCGTCGGGCAACTCCTATTGCCCACCCAGTGGCGAAGGTCGCGTATTTTGTGGATTTATACGCTACGTTTAACGATCATGAGTTGGGTCGTTGTGCTGTTGATGTTCTTCGTCATAACAATGTTGAAGTTATCGTGCCGCCGCAGATTGGTGTTTCTATGCCCGCGATCAGCTATGGCGCTATAGATTATGCGCGTAAAGCCGTTGAGTTTAATCTTAAGCACATGGCCGAAGCGGTTCGCGACGGTTATACGATAGTGGCGTCGGAACCTACGGCTGCGCTCTGCTTAAAGGAAGAATATCTCGATATCGTTGACAGCGAAGACGCTCGTCTGGTCAGTAAAAACGCTTTGGAGTTCACCGAGTTTCTTAGCCAACTCCATCGCCAAGGCAAACTCGTGCTTCCCGAAAGGCCGGTCAATATCAAGGTTGCGTATCACGAGCCTTGCCATTATGGTTATATGCAGATCGAAGGCGGCACCCGCCAGCTGATGAGTCTGGTCGAAGGTCTTGAGATCGAAGAACTGCCCAACAGTTGCTGCGGGATTGCTGGGACTTTTGGTTTCCAAAAGGGCAAATACGAGTTGTCCATGCAGGTAGGTGAACCCATGTTGGGGCCCCTGCGTGAAAGCGAAGCTGAATTTGGCCTGACTGAATGCGGGACATGCAAGATGCAGATGGAACTGGGCAGCGGCAAAGAGGTTTTGCACCCGATCAAAGTTTTGGCGAAGGCTTACGGTCTGCTTTAACGGAAGGTGATTTGATGGCTGAGCAATTGCACGAAGCGGTACTGTGGGACAAACTCGACGGCGAAGACGTACAGTGCAAACTCTGCGCTTTCCATTGCGTTATACCTGAGGGTCGCACCGGCCATTGCCGAGTCCGCAAAAACGTGGCTGGGAAACTTTATTCATTGGTCTATGACTCGGTTTGTTCAGCGAGTGTGGACCCTATCGAAAAGAAGCCACTGTTTCATTTTCAGCCCGGGTGTAAGAGTTTTTCCATCGCGACTATGGGATGTAATTTCCAATGTGCGTTCTGTCAAAATTGGCAAATAAGTCAAGCGCCTCGTCAGCGTATAATCAACGGTCAATCCGCTGACCCGGAAATGATAGTTCAATCCGCGATTGACAGCGGTTGTTCGAGCATCGCTTATACCTATACCGAGCCTACTATTTTTATGGAGTTGGCTGCTGATTGCGGTCGTCTGGCTCACAGTCGCGGTTTGGCCAACGTGTTTGTTAGCAATGGTTATATGTCGCGTGACGCTCTTGAGTTGGCCGGCGATTTTCTTGACGCGATAAACGTTGATCTGAAAGCCTTCACTGAAGATTTCTATCACGAGCAGTGCCAGGCGCGTTTGGAGCCCGTGCTGGACACCTTGCGTTATATCGCCCACCACAGCAAGATATGGTTGGAAGTTACCACTCTTGTTATTCCAGGGCTCAACGACAGCACGGAGGAATTGCGCAGCATCGCTCATTTTATCGCTGACGAACTCGATCCCTCGGTTCCTTGGCACATCAGCCGTTTCCATCCTCAACATGAACGAGCCGATATTCCCGCTACGCCCATTGATACGTTGAAAAACGCTTATGAACTCGGCAAAGCGGCAGGGCTGCACTATGTCTATCTGGGCAACGTTCCCGGCGACGATTGTGAAAGCACCTATTGTCATCAATGCGGCCAACTGCTGATCCAACGCACCGGCTATCGCTTGGGGGACTACAATTTGCTGGGCGGCAAATGTTTTTCCTGTGGTACTGCCATGGCTGGGGTCGCGCTCGACCGCACTCAAATCTGACTTCACGAGTCACATATCCAATACATCGTTCATAATGCTCAAAACTCTATGTCCGCCGTTGGTCGGCATGAGGGGAAGGGGGACTTTTTTCTAGAAAATACGGCCTTGCGTATGAAAAGGCGATAGGCTAGACTACCGCTTCTCATGGATGAAGCCGGCGTGAGCTGAGTTGGACAGCGGGATGCTAAGCGTGGCCAGAGGAAGTGTATAATGCGAGCTGATAGTCAATTGGTGTCGATTCTCTTAGTTGAGGACGACCCCGCACAGATGAATTTGATGTGCCGTGCCTTCGAAAGAAGCGGCAATGGCTATGATCTGCGCCAAGCCACATCGTTGGCCCAATCACAGCAGTTAATCGACCAAAAATGTCCTGATCTCATTATCGCTGATTTGGTATTACCTGATGGTCAGGCCCTTGATCTGCTTCCCTGCCAAAACCGGCTAGCGCCCTATCCGGTTCTGCTGATTACCGCCGGAGAAGATACGCAAATAGCCGTCGAAGCCATGAAACGCGGTGCCATTGACTACGTTGTAAAGACCGCCAAAAGCCTCGCCGCCATGCCGCGGATTGCGCAACGGGTCTTGCGTGAATGGAGCTTGATTGTTGACCAGCAACGCGCTGAAGAAGAACGTACTCGATTCTTCAGTTTAGCTATTGATTTTCTCATGATTCTCGAGTTTGGCGGCAAGATAAAAAGAGTAAACCCCGCTTGGCAGCAAAAACTCGGATTTGCTTCGGAAGCGATTGTCAATCAGCCTTTCCTGGATTTCATTCATCCCGACGATCGCGCCGCTGTCCAAGAGCATTTGTCGCAGACCACTGCTGTTGAATCGCCGCGTCGTTTTGTTAGTCGCTGTTGTCGAAAGGATGGTGCATGTCTTTGGTTCAATTGGTCTGTTGTGCCGCACCCGGCTGAAAAACTCATTTACGGTCTTGGCCATGATATTACCGAACAGCGTCAAGCTGAAACGCGCCTACGAACTTCCTTGGATGAAAAAGAACTGCTGCTCAAGGAGGTTTATCATCGTGTGAAAAACAACCTGCAATTGGTTTCCAGCATGTTGAGCCTTCAGGCGGCGAATGTTGGTGATAAATCCATTACCGAGATTTTAGCTGATTGTCAATCGCGGGTAACGGCCATGTCATTGGTCCATCAACGCCTCTATCAGTCCCAAGACCTTTCGCAGATAGACTTGGCTGAATTGACCCAAATCTTGGCCAACGATTTGTATCAAGCTTCCGGTCTTTGCCGGGATCAAGTGCAGCTCGAACTAGATATCCAAGAAGTACCCTTGGCTATCGACAAAGCCATACCATGCGGCTTGATCCTGAACGAGCTGTTGTCCAATGCGTTCAAATACGCCTTTCCGCAGGGTCGAACCGGGCGGGTTTGCGTCGAACTGGGTCGCGATTCCCAAGGACTGGTCCATCTGGCCGTTACCGACGACGGTGTTGGATTTCCCCCGGATTTTGATCCGGACCGGACCAAATCTTTGGGCTTACGCTTGATACGATCTCTGTCGCGCCAATTGGACGCCCGACTCCACATGGAACAAGGAGAACGAACCGGTTTCTCCCTTTGCTTGGCTGTCTAGGATTCCTTTCCAGCGGGGGCGGCGATTCGTATTTGCACTAATTCCCCATAGCCGTTATTATTTACCCGCTCGGATTTGCGTATTTTTTGGCGTGGTCAACGTCGCCTGGGTATCGTCTCGACCGGTGATTCGTCTATGGACAAATACAATTTTATCAGCATCGGTGGGCTTGTCGCGTTGATGGTCCTGGCTTGGATGTTCTCCGCTGACCGTCGTCGTCTGAACTGGCGCTGTATATTGTGGGGTGTGGGATTACAGTTGGCTTTGGCGGTGCTGGTGTTTCGTTTGCCTGGCAGTAACCGCGTTTTTCTTTGGCTCAACGACGCTGTTATTCAATTCATCTCGGCCGCGGGCGAAGGGCAACTTTTCCTGTTTGGCGCTTTGGGTTCCGATACGAGCGAACACTCGGTTGGCTTCATTCTGGCTTTTCAAGCCTTGCCGATTATCATTTTTTTCTCGGCTCTGATGGCCTTGCTTTACCATTGGCGTGTTATGCCCGCGGTGATACGCGGTTTTGCCTGGCTGTTCACTCGGCTTATGCGTATCAGCGGCGCTGAGAGTCTTTGTGCCGCGAGCAACATATTTGTCGGCATCGAGTCGAGTACGACGATTCGGCCTCATCTGCAAGACATGACGCGTTCGGAACTTGGCACCGTTTTGACGGCCGGGATGGCGACGGTGGCGTCCAGCGTCTTGGGTGTTTACGTTATATTTCTGAGCGATTCTTTTCCTACGATCGCGGGCCATCTTATCTCGGCTTCGGTTCTCTCGGCGCCTGCCGCGATTGTAATGTCCAAGATTATCATACCGGAAACCGGCCGCCCCCTGACTCTCGGCAAACACATCGAACTTCACTACGAACGCGAACCCTCGGCGGTAGCCTCGATCATCAGCGGCGCCATGGCCGGGGTGAAGCTGGTCGTAGGAGTGGCCGCACTCTTGATTGCCCTGTTGGGTATGCTTGGTGTGGTCAATTTGCTTATCGCTCAACTAGGGGGTTTCTTTGGAGCCGAACCCGGAACCGTCGATCAATGGTCTCTCCAAATGCTGTTGGGCTATATTATGGGACCTTTAGCAGCCCTCATCGGTGTACCCATCGAGGATGCTATGGAAGTGGGGCGGCTCCTCGGCGAGCGAGCAGTCGTAACCGAGCTTTGCGCTTACCAACACCTAGCTCAGATGATAGACGATAACGTCTTTGCCAATCCGCGCAGTGTTGTCGTTGCCACATACGCTCTTTGTGGTTTTGCTCACGTTGCTTCTCTGGCGGTGTTTGCCGGTGGTATATCCGCTCTAGTCCCGCAACGTCGGGCCGATATCGCCGCGGTTTCCCTTCGCGCTCTATTAGCTGCGACCTTGGCTTGTTTGATGACCGGTGCTGTGGCCGGCATTTTCTACCATGATGGTTTGGTGACCATTGTTTCTAATCCGGCTGGTTGAAAATAAACTTATTTGTAAAGGATATTAAATGCGAGAACCGTCAACGGACAAGGAATGGGAGCTGATCTCCACCAATCAGTTCCGCGCTCGCGACCGTAAGTATGAAGTCGCCGTTCTTCCGCTGGCCGCGATCGAACCGCACAATCTGCATCTTCCGTACGGACAGGACTTCCTGCATACCACCTATGTCGCCCGTCGCTCTTGTGAAGCCGCGTGGCAGCGCGGGGCCGAGGTTCTTTGTCTGCCGGGCATCCCCTATGGTGTCGATTGCAATCTGATGGATTATCCACTTACCATCCATGTTTCGCAAGCTACGTTGGACGCGATGATAAAGGATGTTGTGGTTTCTTTGCGTAAACACGGTATTCGGAAGATTCTGCTGTTGAACGGCCACGGCGGCAACGATTTCGCGCCGTTAGTTCGCCAAATGCAGTCCGATACCGACATTCATATTTTTCTCTGCAACTGGTGGACCGTCGGGCGCGACAAATACGACACGATTTTTGACCGTCCCGATGATCACGCTGGTACTTTCGAGACTTCTGTCGCTATGGCACTGTATCCGGAATTGGTAGAATACGATGTGGCTGGTGACGGCAAAACTCGCGATTTCAAGTTTGAGGCTCTGCGGCAAGGTTGGGTAAAAACCAGTCGCGACTTCGCCAAACTCAACGACCACTGCGGCTGCGGCGATCCCCGCGGCGCAAGCGCTGAAAAGGGCGAGAAATATCTCGAATTGGTCTGCGAACGCATAACGGATTTTCTCGTAGAACTCAGCCAGACGCCAATTGATGGGTTTTTCCCCATGGCTGAGGATTTCAGCGAATAATCGTGTTATCATGAGCGGTGATTGAGTATAATGACAGAATAAAGTCACAATCAAAAAGAATGGGAATAGCAATGAAACCGACCATTTGTATCACCGAAAAAGAGTACATCAAGAGCGCCGCTCTGTTTGACGGCAGTACTTTTGAATGTGTCGCTGTGGGCAGTGCCGAGGACACCTTGGCGGCGGCTGTTCGGCAACACCAGTCCACCGCGGTAATTGTCGGCGTCGATGCCTATACAGGTCCGTTGTACGACGTGCTGCCTAGCGGTTCCGTGATTGCCCGTTACGGCGTAGGCCACGACAATATCGACAAAGACCTCGCTACCCAAGCCGGCATAATTGTAACCAATACCCCGCTCGTTTTAGATGTCTCCGTCGCTGAACACGCCATGTGGCTCATCGGCGCCCTAGCCAGAAACATCACCGGCCATCATCAAGAAATGATCCAGCAGCACTGGCTGCCCCGCATAGGCATGGAACTGGCTGGGAAGCGTTTGTTGATTCTTGGTTGTGGTGGTATCGGTTCTATGGTTGCGCGTAAGGCGTCTTTTGGTTTTGGCATGGAAGTTATCGGTTTTGACATTGCCGGGCTTGACGCTGACCACATGAAAGCTGAGTACGGCATCTCTCGATTAATCCGCAGCGTCGAGCAAGAACTGCCCCAGGTTGATTTTGTCTCCGTTCATCTGCCGTCCATCGAAGCCACCCGGCATTACATCGACAAACACTTTCTGTCCCAAATGAAACCCAGCGCCTATCTCATAAATACCGCCCGGGGCAGTTTGGTAGATGAAGTCGCTTTGTACCAGGCCATCAAAGGCGGCACTATCGCCGGGGCCGGCCTCGATGTTTACGAAACCGAACCCTACCAACCGCGCGATCCCGAAATGGACCTTCGCCGATTGGAGAATGTTGTACTAACCCCGCATATCGCCACCAGCACTCGTGCCGCCTGCAGACGAATGGGTGAACGCGCCCTCAAAAACATCGCTGCCGTTTTGGCGCAAGACTACCACGCCCTGGATATTGTGAATCCCTCCGTCCTAGAAAAGCTGCGCTAAAAACCATAGCTACGTGCGCAAAAAAAAGGCGGGGCCCAAGTCTGTAGGAGGCAGTCAGACTTAGGCCCCTAACCAGGGCAGAATAAGACACTTATGGTCTCAACGCGTTGACAACTTTTCCAGAGCCTGTAAAAACCGGCTCTCAGGTTCAGAGTCGCCAAGATTCCGAAGGTTATTTATCAGTCTTACAGGCTAACAGGGCATCTGCTCTGTAGAAGCCTATCCAGCTTCCAGGTCTAATCCTGTAGGCTCGCAGAAAGATAGAATTCTGTGTCCTTACCGACCGATACTACGCTTTCACATAAAGCGTTTGGTTCCTCAATTGTCACTAAAAACATAAAATTCAAAACCACCCCAAGCAAACCCCATCCTCAAATTATCTCATTCACCCATTATCGCGCGCATTAATATAAGACGATTTATCCGATTGTAACGGATATGTCGTCTGGCGAAGAAATTGTCTTGCTCACGATGCTGTTTTTGTACCAACCGCGAAGACTTAGGTGCCCCCTAAGCGCAAAAAAAGGGCGTTTGCCTATTGAAGACAAACGCCCTGTCACAAATTCTCTTAAAGTAGCTGCGACTTTTGTCAAGTCGTTTGATGCATTTGGGATTCCGAGGTGTTATCTTGCTCCGAATCACCGGATTTGGAGGCGTCTGTAGGAAGGTCCTCATGCGACCCTTCAAAGAACAAATGTTCGTCTTTGACAGCCACCTTCACCACGTTGAAATCCTTTAAGGTCCCGCGCAGCAAATCTTCACAAAGCGGGTCTTCAACATACCGTTCGATGGCCCTACGCAACGGCCGAGCGCCAAACTCCGGATCGTAACCCTTCTCGATAAGGAAGGCCTTTGCTTCCTTGGATACCCTAAGCTCAAAGCCTTGGTCCTTGACTCTGTCGAACACTTTACGCAGTTCGTAATCGACAATGGTTTCCAGGTCGTCGCGTGTTAGCGAACGGAACACGATCAAATCGTCGAGCCTATTGAGGAACTCCGGTCGGAAGTGTCTTTCCACTTCTTTCTTGAGCATATCCTGCATCTTTTCGTAATTGGCTTCTTCGGTACGTTTGCCGAACCCGAATCCTGCTTGGTTCTTGATGAGGTCCGCGCCGATGTTACTGGTCATGATGAGAATCACATTACGGAAGTCAACGTGTCGGCCGAACGAATCGGTCAAACGTCCTTCTTCCATAATCTGCAGCAGCATGTTGGTAACGTCATGATGCGCTTTTTCGATCTCATCGAGCAGTACAACCGAATAAGGCCGACGTCTGATTCGTTCGGTCAATTGACCACCTTCTTCGTAACCGACGTATCCGGGAGGCGCGCCGATCAATCGCGATACATTGTGTTTCTCCATGTATTCGCTCATGTCCAATTGGATAATAGCATCGGCGTCTCCGAACATGAATTCCGCCAGCGCCCGGGCCAACAGCGTCTTACCAACACCTGATGGACCAATGAATATAAAGCTGCCCATCGGACGATTCGGGTCTTTCAAGCCCGCTCGGCTGCGACGCACACTCTTGGCGATCACATTGATAGCGTCGTTCTGGCTGACAACTCGCTTATGCAGCTCGGACTCGATTTCCAGCAGACGCGTGACTTCTTCCTTTTCCAGTCGCGTCAACGGCACGCCCGTTATGGAGCTTACCACCTCGGCGATGACCTCTTCATCCACGACGCCGTCAACTTCGTCGCGTGACTCGCGCCAACGCTGCTGCATTTCCTGTTTTTCCTGCTGCACCCGTTGGCATTCATCGCGCAGATCGGCGGCCCGCTCATAGTCAGCGTTCTTGACCGCTTCGTCTTTTTCCATTTGGAGCTTTTCGATCTTCAGCTCGATTTCCGCGAGGTCCGGCGGTTTGGTCATGGTCTTCAATCGCATCCGCGCGCCTGCTTCATCGATAACGTCGATCGCTTTGTCCGGCAGGCAGCGCCCTGTGATATAACGGCTCGCCAACTCCACCGCGCTTACCAATGCCTCATCCAGCATTCGTACTCGATGGTGCGCTTCGTAACGATCACGCAGTCCACGCAATATTTCCACCGCTTCGGCCTTGTTAGGCGGTTCGACTATTATGGTCTGGAAGCGTCGTTCCAGCGCACTGTCTTTTTCGATATACTTACGATATTCATCCAGCGTTGTAGCTCCGATGCACTGAATTTCCCCACGTGATAGTGCAGGCTTCAGTACATTCGACGCGTCGATTGCGCCCTCGGCACCGCCGGCCCCAACCAAAGTATGCAGTTCGTCGATGAACAATATTACATTCTTGGCTCGCTGCACTTCGTTCATAACCGCTTTGATACGTTCTTCGAATTGGCCGCGATACTTCGTCCCCGCCACCATCATCGCCAGGTCTAGCACCACAATACGTTTGCCCGAGAGCAGCTCCGGCACTTCTCGTGCTATGATTCGCTGAGCCAGTCCTTCGACGATCGCGGTTTTACCCACACCGGCCTCGCCCAGCAGAACCGGGTTGTTTTTTGTGCGTCGGCAAAGGATTTGAATTATACGTTCGATTTCACGGGCTCGCCCGATGACCGGGTCCAATTGCGACTGTGTAGCCAACTCTGTTAGATCTCTGCCGAAACTGTCCAGAGCCGGGGTTTTGCTTTTGCCGCCCTTGCCTCCGGCTGAACGTTCGCCACTGGCGGTTCCCGCCCCGGGAGCTCCGGCTGATTCCGAGTCCATACCGGCGCCCAGAAGATTCAATACTTCTTCCCGTACCTCTTCCAGTTTCAGACCCAGATTCATCAGTACTTGCGCAGCCACACCGTCGTGTTCTCGCAACAAGCCCAAAAGCAAATGTTCCGTGCCGACGTAATTGTGATTTAGGCTTCGCGCTTCTTCAATCGCGTACTCGATCACTTTCTTGGCCCGCGGAGTCTGAGGCAGCTTGCCCATGGTAACCATGTCCGGCCCGCTCTTGACCAACTTCTCAACTTCCAGACGCACCTTACGCAGGTCAACATCCAGATTTTTGAGAACATTGGCGCCCACGCCGCTGCCTTCTTTTACCAGGCCCAGCAAGACGTGCTCGGTGCCGATATATTCGTGGTTAAAACGTTGAGCCTCTTGGTTCGCCAGCGCCATTACCTTCCGGGCTCTATCGGTGAAACGTTCAAACATTATTTGGTCTCCGCTGCTTGAGTTATCTTAGACGATATATTGTATATGGGTAATTCCGCTTCTTCAAGTTCAAAGGATTATTTGGACTAGTTATCGGCTGATTGCTATGGACCTTAAAGGTTCATATTTGCCGTGAATCCGCCCCACGAAGTTATTCGCTCTCCTCGATTACTCTTTTCTGGTCCATTTTTAATATCCTTGGCGTTTCTGCTTTCGCCTTGTACGGACAATTTATTTACTCTAGAGTTATCGACTATAAGTGTCGATACATTTGCCATTTCCCGAACAAAAAAGCTGTAAATACCTCTCCTAAGCGTTCGTTGCAGGCGTACCGGTTGTAATGGTTATACTTTTTGTATTGTCGCTTAGTTATCCGGACCACACCCCTCGAAATGCGCATAGAAACACGGCCACCGCGTTAACCGAACGTTTTTTCGTTTGGTCTCAGCGATGGCCGTGTTGGGTACAAATGCTAGTAATTCATACTAGCTTTACAAGCGTCATAAAGCCTGGTTGGACGGCCCATAGCCGTCATTTAGGCTGGCACTTTTTTAGCCAATGCCCAGCAGATCAGCGATCTTCGGAGCCCATTGAACAATCAAGCCCGCGAACACGACCGATACCATACTCATCAGCTTAATCAGAATGTTCAAGCTCGGTCCGCTGGTATCTTTGAACGGATCGCCGACGGTATCACCGACGACAGTGGCTTTGTGGTTATCAGAGCCTTTGCCGCCGTGTTGGCCGGTTTCAATGTACTTCTTGGCATTGTCCCAAGCACCGCCGGCATTGGCCATGAAGATAGCCACGCCGAAGCCGCAAGTCAAACCACCAGCCAATAGACCCAGCACACCGGGCACGCCCAGTACCAAGCCCACGCCGATCGGCACCAACAGCGCCAGCAGCGAAGGCACAACCATTTCTTTTTGTGCGCCAGCGGTAGAGATCGCTACGCATCGAGCGTAGTCCGGCTTGCCTGTGCCTTCCATAATCCCGGGGATTTCCTTGAACTGACGGCGAACTTCTTGGACCATCGCGTAAGCAGCGCGGCCCACAGCTTCCATCGTCATCGCACAGAACAAGAACACCAAAAGCACACCGGCAAACATGCCGCACAATACCTTCGGATTCATCAATGTCACTTCATAGAAGTCCATGTACTGCGCCATCGTGGCTTTGTCATGCTCTATTAGCTGGAAGGCGTGCTCCACACCCGCGATCAATCCGCCGCGAATATTGTCCAGTTGTGCAACAGGTGGGGTAAGCTCATCAGTCCTAGTTCCTTCTTCAACGGAATCGTTATGAGTGAGGTCCATAAAACACACAACTCTCGTCGCACGTTCTTGGCCTTCTGCCTGTTCGCCTTCAGCAGGTATTTCCGCGGCCCATTTGTAATCACCCATGTAGTACGCTTGATTGACTTGCGCGTTGTCTATCGTTTGCATGTACGTTTCCGCCTGACGATGTTGGCCGACGCGAACTTCTTCTACGTATGCCGCCATCAGCGCCAACGCTGTCAATGCCGCGGAACCAATAGCGAAACCTTTGCCTGTCGCCGCGGTAGTGTTGCCAAGACTATCGAGTGCGTCGGTACGTTTGCGAACTTCCGGATCTTGGTGGGTCATCTCGGCGTTGCCGCCTGCGTTGTCCGCGATCGGGCCGTAAGCGTCCGTCGCCAACGTAATACCCAACGTTGCGAGCATACCAACCGCCGCGATACCTACGCCGTACAGACCCAACGAGAAGTGTGTGAAACCGCCCGCGAACGCGAACGACGCCATAATCGCCACGATCACCGTAGCCAGCGAAGCCCAGGTACTTCTCATACCTGTCGCGATACCGCCGATGATAACAGTTGCCGGGCCGGTTTCCGCCTGGGCACTGATGCCCTGGGTCGGCTTGTATTCATAACTGGTGTAGTATTCGGTGCTTTTTCCAATCAGGATACCGGCAACCAAACCGGACACCACCGAAAGCGAAATACCCCACCAATGCACATCCTCATGAATCCCGCCCAGCAAAAGCCAACTGAACAAGAAAGACCCACCAACGATCAAAACACTGCTGCCGTTGATCCCTCGGTTAAGAGCGCCCAGCAGTTGCTTCATTGTCGCGTTTTCGTTGGTCCGCACTAGGTTGATGCCGATAATGCTCATCGCGATACCGATACCAGCCAAAATCATCGGCAAAGCCAGCATACGCAGCTGAGCGTTAATCAAATCCGTCCCGGTCAAACCCAGGCCCATCACCGCCGCCACACCCAGCGCTGCCGTAGCCAGAATCGAACCGCAATAACTTTCGTATAGGTCAGCGCCCATACCAGCCACGTCACCGACGTTGTCACCAACGTTATCAGCGATTGTCGCTGGGTTACGCGGATCGTCTTCCGGAATGCCGGCTTCAACTTTACCAACCAGGTCGGCACCAACATCCGCGGCTTTGGTGTAGATACCACCACCAACGCGGGCAAACAACGCCTGCGAGCTGGCACCCATACCGAAGCAAAGCATAACCACGGTGATTTCCACCAGGCTCATTCCCCCAAAGAAGTTCAGAATGCCAAACCACAACGTGATATCCAGCAGGCCGAAACCAACCACAACCAGCCCCATCACGGCACCAGCCCGGAAGGCTACTTGCAAACCACGGTTCAAGCTCTCTTTGGCGCCTTGCGTCGTACGATTGCTCGCCAACGTCGCTGTTTTCATTCCCAAGAAGCCGCACAAGCCGCTGAAGAAGCCGCCCGTCAAGAACGCGAACGGCACCAGCGGGTGCTGAACATGGAATACAAAAGCCATAATGCCCAGAATGATGCACACGGCGATAAAGAACATAACTACTACTCTATACTGACGCTTTAGATACGCCATTGCGCCTTCGGTTACGTGCCGGGCGATCTCGATCATATTCGCGTCGCCCGGGTCGGCTTTAACCACGTCCTTGTATAGCTTGAATGCGTATATCAACGCGCCAATCGCGCCCAGGGGCGCCAACCACCAGAATACATAGAAAGGCCAAGACGATACCCCGGTTTCCTCTTCCTCAGCCGCTTCTGTAGCAACGCTCTCGGTTGCTGCGTTGCTGCTTTCGGTTGCTGTTACCGCCGCGGTCGTACTGCTGTTTTGTGCGGTTTGCGCTGAGTCAGTGCCGCTTGAAGCGGCTTGGCTGACCGTACCGAAAATGAACAATAATCCTATTGTGAGAATCAATAGCCAGAAGGGCCAACTTCTCGTTAGATTTACCCTTGCCACAGTGGTCTCCTTTCGACTGACGCGAATATTTTGCGAACGCGCCCCATCGGCGCGGTTCTTTTTCCAATTAGACGGTGCTTTTCGTACAAACACCTTGTAAAAACAAATGATAACTTCTTTCGACCCCCGGTACCGGCTCGGCCGTTCCGAAAAAGAGATGCCCCAACCGACAATCTCCCAAATAATCAGCCCAACCCGTGTATGTATCGACTGGAAACAACAAACCGTACCCTCCGTGGTATCAGTTGTTAAAGTGCCCAAGCGAATTTATCAGTCCCGCGAAGAACTGCCGACGTCATTAAGCATTCCTGCCCGAATCCGGCGACAACAACGAACTGAATTGGGTTGCCGTTTGTGAAATAACGCTGACTACTTACCGCACGTTACGCCCGCCATTCTCGATCGCTACACACATCTTGCAGTCGGCCAATATGGCCGCGAGCAACACTAGAACGAACGTTGCGTCTTACGGTCGCGACGACGGCGCTTCTCGCTGGGTTTTTCGTAATAAGAGCGTTTTTTGATATCCTTGATGAGCCCTTCTTTTTCGCACATTTTCTTGAAACGCTTCATCATTTGCTGGACGGATTCATTGGCTCTTGCTTTGACTTTGATCATAAACTCGTATATCCTCGTTCTTTAACAAACTCATTTCCGCCGGCGGGCGGTACTAAACATTCTTATTAATACGCTGACATAAAGACTGTCAAGTGTAAGTGAAAACGCAAAAAGTTCAAGTAAAAGCCGTCCAAAATTACTGAAAATTATCCCCTTTTTCGTCTGCCTGCCCATTATGATTGCCGCGGAGCGCGGCCTGGCGGCGAAATTTTTGCCTAAGTGTGTTTTAATTAAGGGTTTACATTTAACTCCTTCACTTGCCGCCGACCGGCTTCCAGCCGACCGGTTGTTCTGTCGGAACCGGGTCGCCTAATGGTTTTGGTTGACAAAAGCGGCCTTTTCCGGCAAAACGCAACATAAGGACCGTGACAATGCCGTCAAATGGCACGAATTCAGAAGCAGTAGAAACTTATCCGATGTCCCAGCAATCCAAATGTAATATTACTGTCGGCCGTATCCCTATCCAGGTGCGCTACGCCGAGGTGGACCGCCAAAACGCCGTTCACCACAGCCGTTATGCTGTGTATTTCGAGATGGGCCGCACCGAACTGCTCCGCGATAACGGCTATGACTACCGTGACCTCGAAGCCGCCGGTGTATTTCTCGTTGTCGCTCGCTACCAGTGCCGATTCTACCATCCCGCTCGCTATGACGACCTCCTCGAACTGCAAACCTCCCTGGTCCGATCCAATAAAGCCAAACTCGAACACGACTACCAATTAACCCGGTCCGCTGACGGCAAGCTGATCGCCAAAGCCTCCACCACCTTAGTCCACGTCAACGCCGCCGGGAAACTGCAACCCGTGCCTGATTTTCTTGTACCCGAAGCATAGCGGTAGGGGGGCGCCCATGCTGAAAAAACAGTTATAAATCCATTTTGGAGTCATCATGGCTTGGTACGAAAACTTTTTTGATGAATGGTATCTCAAGTATTGGGTCCAACCCATCACCGCCGAGCGCACCAATCGCGAGGTCGATGCCATCATCCGCTATCTTGAGCTGACCCCCCAAAGCCAAGTGCTTGACTTATGTTGTGGCCAAGGTCGCCACAGTCTCGAACTTGCCCGGCGCGGTTTTCAAGTAGTCGGCTACGATCTCAGCGATACCCTATTGGATCATTCACGCAGCGTCGCCCAAGCTGAGGGCCTCAACGTCGAATTCGTCAAAGGCGACATGCGCGAATTGCCCTACACCGACCAATTCGACGGCATATTCAACTTCTATACCGCTTTCGGCTATTTTGAACACGACCACGAAAACCAAGCCGTTCTTGATGTAATCGGCTGTGCCCTGAAACCCAAGGGCCGATTCCTCCTCGACTACCCCTGCCTTGAAGGTCGTATGCCCAATTGGAAAACCCAAGAATACTTCGAGTATGACGACGGCACCATCATGCTGCACGAAATGCTTCACGACACCTTCAACCAAACCATCAAAAACAACGTCCTTTACATCACCAAGGACAATCACCGCCACCGTACCGGCTTCACTCTTCGCCACTATTACGGCCGCGAACTGCGCCAATGCCTAGCCAACGCCGGCATGAACTTTCTTGCCGCCTACGGCGATCTTGATGGTAATCCCCTAACCAACCGTGACACCCGTGTCCTCGTTCTCGCCCAAAAGCAGTAACGAAGATCCGCCCCGTGCCACCATTGTATTCTCAACCCCAACTATGCGGTTCGCACTTATAGCGTGCTAGCCGCGGGACCAGCCTGCGTTACAAAAAACGCCGCGTTTTGCATCAATTCCGGGAACGCTTCCGCGTGTTTCGCTTCCCATTCTTTGAGCATTTTTTCCACTTTGTCCTCAGCCACCAGCGCCCAAACGCTCCCGCCGAAGCCTGCGCCAAAAGCCGAAGCTGCGACTGCCCCTAGTTCCCTTGCCGTCCGCGCCAAAGATATCGTTGCTGGGACTTGTGTTCCTAATAAAGTTTCCGCCAACGCCTGCGAAACATCCACCATTCGGCCGAACTGCGCCAAATCCCCCTCCGCCAAAGCCGCCGCGGCCTGCGGAATTATATCGTCGCTCTCCGCCCGGAAATGTTCGTAACGCGCAACTAACGATTTCGCGTCAAATTCGCTGTCTTTGCTCGCGCTCAGCATTGCCGATAGCTCGTCCCCGGCGTCCGCTCCACTAGCTAGTGCCGCTGCGATATGCAAATCATCCCGACCGGTGTTTTCACGCCAAATCTCCGCGCAACGCCTTGCCAAAGCCGAAGCCCGGTTATATTTCGCCATCGCTGCGCCTGTCTTCTCCGCTACCACACCGCTTGACGCTACCGCGAACACATAACCCGCCGGAACATCCAATATCTGCTCGAAACGCACCGGACAATAAGAATAAACACTCAGCTTCTTCGCTTCACAGCACAATATCGCGGTGTGGTCTTCGCTGCCGCCAAATGTCCCGACCCCTTTGTCACCCACCAAAGTGCCGAAGTTCTGTCCATTCTCGATCGTGGCGATATAACCCGCCAACGATTCCCTGTCGGTGATATTCTCTTTATATTCCGCTCTCTCGGCCAGGGCGTTAATTTTTGACATCGCTTCAAACACCGCGATTAAAAACGCGCTCGAGCTGCTCATCCCCGAAGCGGGGGGCAGATCACTGCCGAACGCGATATCCGCGCCGCGCAGTTCTCCCGGGAAATTTCGCGCCACTCGCCGTGCCACCGTCATCGGATAATTAGACCAATGTCCCAAACGCGGTTCGATATCACCGGACAACTCGAATTGCTCTTCTTGTCCCCATTCGCTCGCCCAGACTCGCATTTTACGGTCGCTGCGTCCCGCGGCCACCAAACAGAAGCCTTTGTCAACTGCCGTAATCATCGTACGCCCGCCCGCGTAGTCGGTGTGTTTGCCCAGAACCTCGATGCGTCCCGGTACCATCATCGCCACGACCGGCATGTCCGCTGCCACCCCGTTCTTAGCCAGACACTCAGCCGCGCGAACGAACAGACCAGTCTTAGATTCTAACGCCGTGTCCGACAAACCTCTGCCGGCCAACAACTCTTTTACACTACCGCCGTCCAACAACTTCTCCAACCGCAATTCACCCATTACAAACTTAGCTCCATACCACGTAATTTCTCGGTTACACTGGCAACATCACTGCGACTCGACAAATCCAAAACAGGTGCCGCGCACGTCAAAGCCTTAAAACGCTCTCCCAAAACGTCAATCGCGTATTGTACCGCGTCGGTAATCTCATATTCACCACGAGGTGAAAGGTCGATCGCTTTGCATGCCTCGTAAATCTTAGGCCCAAAACGCCAACAGTTCATGCTCACCCCGACCGGCTCCGGCAACGCCGCGATCTGCTCAGCGCTGGGCTTCTCGATAATCCGAGACATATAACCATCACTATCAACTTCAATCACCGCGAACTTCGTTATCCGGTCCGCGGGTATATTGCTTCCAGCCAACATCGCGTCTCGGTCAAACGCCGCTAACCCGCTGCTGTCCAAATCCCGCAAACCCCGCAGCGCTGCCATCGGGTAATAGTTATCGGAATTAATTACCAATACCGAATCATTACCCGCGAACTCTTCCGCCGCGACCACCGCATTGGCGGTGCCCAACGGCTTTTCTTGCACCGCGAAATGAATCGTCAAACGATCGCAAGCAAGATTACCATAATAATCGCGAACCGCGTCATGCTCCGGCCCGATGACCAAGCATATCTGCTCATAACCCGCTTTTGCCAGATCATGCAACACATAATCCAAAAAAGGCCGGTCAATCGGTATCATCGCCTTGACGCCGGTTTCAGCAATCGCAGCTTGTTCCGCCGTTAGTTCCGCGCCATCGTCCGCCTTGCGCATCCGAGTACCCAAACCACGCGCCAATATCACCGCTTTGTTCATCATACTGTCAGACATCTATTCTTCCTTCACAGTTTCCAGTTCATCTTTCCACTGAGCCGATCGACCCAACGGATAACGTACAAAAGCTTCCAAAGCATAATACTGCGGTAATCCCAAGCTGTCATATGTCTGCGCCGTTGTCTTGTTACGGTCTTCGCTGCGCTGCCAAAATTCACGGCTGTCATATGGTCCCGGAAACATCGCCCGGTCCTTCTGACTCTGATGACGGAATATAGCGTAACGTTTTTTCTTCAATTCATCCGGCGCCATCGGAACCGCCCGCTCTATTTGCTCAGGACTCCATTCCTGCCAAGCGCCCCGATACAACCACAACTCCGGCTTCGCGTTGCCCCCCGCCACGTATTCATCAAATGCCTTTAGCACCGCTTCCAAACACAAACGATGCGTCCCGTGCGGATCCGACATGTCGCCGGCCGCGAATATTACCGTCGGCTGCAACTCGTTCAGAATATCCAGCACCGCTTTTACATCGGCATTACTGATGCTTAACTTTTGTACTTTTCCGGTGTTATAGAAAGGCAGCTCCAAGAAATGCGTCTGGTTTTCACTCAAACCGCAGAATTTTGCTGCGTCAACAGCTTCTTTCCTGCGAATAAGACCTTTGATCTTCTGCACTTCTAAAGTATCAACATGCCCCGGTTTCTTACTGCGCAAAAACTGGATCACCTGCTTATCGATCACTTCCGAGTCTTGAGGCAATCCAAATATCTCGCCAAACTCCCGAACAAACTCCGCGTAACGTTCCACATCATGATCGAACACACTCAAACATCCGCTTACCATGTAAGCGATATGCACTTCGTGCCCGCGTTCAATCATCCGCATTATCGAGCCACCCATGCAAATTACGTCGTCGTCCGGATGCGGACTGAATACCAGCACCTTTTGCTTGTCATTTTCACCTGTGGGTTTGCCCGTTATTGTCTTCATCAAATAGCGAAACACGTCTATGTTCAGATGATACGACCCCTTGCATTCGCGTATCAAATCATACAAACCGTTTTCGCTGTAGTCTTCGTCGGTCAACATCAAAATCGGCTTTTGGATTTCCTGCGAAAGCCATATCACCGCGCTGCGTTTCAGTTTGTCATCCCATTTGCATCGGCCCACCAACCAAGGTTTGCTCATCCGGGTCAGGCTCGCAGCGGCCGCTTCATCTAAAAATATCGTCGCGTTGGGATGTTCCTGCAAATAACTAGCCGCCACACTATCCGATATATCACCTTCCACCGCGCGTTTCACGATCGGCGCCTTATGTTCACCAAACGCTAATAAACAAAGTTCACGCGCCGCCAAGATTGAACCCACCCCCATCGTGATCGCCATCTCCGGCACATTCTCTTCGCCAAAGAAATCACTTGCCGCGTCCCTGCGTGTCACAACATCCAAATGAATCCGCCGTGTCTTACTGCTTTTCCGCGAACCCGGCTCATTAAAACCAACGTGACCGCTGCGACCAATCCCCAACAACTGTATATCAATACCGCCCGCGGCCGCGATCGCCTCCTCATACGCTCGGCAATGCTGGTCAATCTCATTCTCACTCACATCACCACGAGGAATATGAATGTTCTCAGCCGGTATGTTCACCGAGTCAAACAAATTCTCGTGCATCCAACGATAATACGACTGCAACGCCTCTCGCTCTATTGGCCAGTATTCGTCCAGATTGAACGTCACTACATTCGAAAAATCCAACCCCTCTTCCCGGTGCATCCGGATCAATTCCTTATACACCTTCACCGGCGTATGCCCTGTCGCCAACCCTAGCACCGCCTGCCGGCCCGAGGCCTGCTTGGCCAGAATTATCTCCCGAATCCGATGGGCAACCGCCACCGAAACATCACTATCATTCGCAAAAATCCGTACAGGAACCTTCTCGAGACTTTTCATATAATCTCCATAAAAACAGCAACTTGTGAACAAACTAATAAGCGTTACTGCCTTCATAACGCTCTGCCAAGTCTTGCAGTATAGAGCCCTCTTTCCCAAAGCACAATGTAAAATCCCCGTTAATTCGCCCCAGCTTTCTAATTCCCACTCCAAACCCCACCAACTGCCAATTGCCGCTAACTCCGGCGCCGGCCCTCGAACTTTATACGTTCGACCAGCGGCACATTTTCACTTAGTTGCTCTTTTACAATGAACGGCTGCGCGAATCACTCCTCCATGTCAGGCCTGCGACGATACTTCTTCGTCACACCGCGATGCTTTTTGTCTTCCATGCGTTTCAGATTAGCCGCGCGCGTGGGTTTCGTCGCTATCCTCTTTTTCGGCGGAATCAACGCCTGCCGAATCAACCGCGCCAACCGGTCCAAACACTCCTGCCGATTACGAATTTGATCCCGAAACCGATCCGACTGAATAATCACATGCCCCGACTTTGTCAGTCGCCTGCCCAATATCGGTCGCAGCCGCTTCTTGACCCCGGGCGACAACTGCTCGCAATTTTCCAAATCAAACTGCAATTGCGCCCGCGTACTAACCTTGTTCACATTCTGTCCGCCCGGCCCTTGCGACCGTACATAACTTATGTGAATATACTGCCTCGGTATTATCAGCGTCTCGGTAACCTTCAGCATTGTTTGCCCCCTGGTTCGCTTTGTCCCTTTGTCTTTATCAGCACCGCTCGACAAGGCGCCGCTTCACAGCCACGCAGCAGCACCGGCAAACAACTCAACTCATACTCACCCGGCTCCACCGCACTCAAATCGATACCCTCCAATATCGCCATCCCACCACCCAGCAAAACACGATGCGCTATCTGCTTTTCACTGCCCACCGGATCAACGCTGATATAATCAAACCCCACCAACCGTAACTTCCGTTCCGCGCAAAGCTGTGCCGCGGACTCATCGATATACGCCGCGCCGTCCTGCCCAGCCTCACCACTGCCCGCGAGTAGCCGTGAATTATCACTCTTTATCAGCAGCCGCTCCACTTCGCCCAGCCAAACCCGCTCCAACACCTCCGCCGTAATCACCCCGTACCCGCGACAATCCACCACCCTCGCACGTCCCACAAAAACCCCCGCATCCAATTCATCGATCCCCGCTGCCCCCGCGAAGTAATGGCTCGGCGCATCAATATGCGTTCCCAAATGCGCCGAAAGCGTTATCGTCGATACCACCGCTCCGTTATCCTCGGCTGTCTCATTGTCCAACCTTCGGCAAAACGGCGTATCAGCCGGATAACGAAGCATTTGCTCATATATTGGCATCGATATATCGATTATTTCCCGTTCAAAACGCTTCATGGCAGCATTTTAACCTCAACCGGCACCACCGGTCAACGCTGTGAAATGTTAATTTGGGCAATTTCTTTGCCGTGGCCTTGAACACTCAATTCGGGTACAATAAAGGTCTAGGTGCCGCAATAGTTTAGAAAAGGGAATGCGAATAACTTAGATCGCTATAGTTTTTGGGAGAAGGCGCGTGCGGTCAATCTCTTTCCATAGCCTTATCATCGCGGGTATGGCTGGGTTGCTGGCAACCATCGCTTCAGGGGTTCAACTCGAACCGATCTGCCTTGAAACTATCGGTTTGCGCAGCGTTGTCCAAGCCAACCCCCAACTCGATGGTTCCACGGTAACAGTCGGTCTGGTGGAATTGTGCCAGCAAGGCGATTGTGCCGCCGGCGGCTACGCTTTCATGCCCAACTTCGAACATGTAGGTCTATCCCAAGTCCGCCTGCGAGGTCTTTACTATTACGATAATCCCGACCGTCCCGTCTGCTATTCCCAACACGCCAGCAGCATCGCCGGTCTATTATTCGGCAACGACACCGCCGCCCAAGCCTCTGCCCTGGGCGACTTCGCCTATCGCGGCATAGTCCCCAACGCTTCACTCGAACTCTACGAAGCCAACTGGTTCCTTTACCGCCGGGTCATGGGCGGACTCGACAAACCTGTCGCCGCCGACGTCCTTAGTTGCAGTTGGGGTACCGTCTCCGACGACCCTCTAACCCTGTTCTGGCAGCGGGGCGTCGATGCCTTCGTCGAACGTCATGGCTGTGTCGTAGTCGCCGGGGCCGGCAACGGCGGCGAAGGATCCGAGATTCGCAAACCTTCCTGGGGTTCCAACGTTATCAGTGTTGGTACCGCCAATGGCTTGGGCGAATTCCCTGATCGCCTTCGTTATGTCGGCGGTCCCCTAGGTGACGAAAGCTGTTTTGGTCCCACCGACGACGCCCGCTGCAAACCAGACATTATCGCTGTGGGCCTAACCGTTGGCCCGCGCCCCGACAGCACCAAAGACTATTATTCAAGCCCCGGCCCTGTCGGTTACAGCAGCTTCGCCACCGCCCAGGTCGCCGGTGTCGCCGGACTGCTCATCGATGCCGCCCGCCAATATCAATTCGAAGGCGCCGACGATGTCCGTGTTGTCAAAGCTCTGCTGCTCAACGGTGCTGACAAACTCCTTGGTTGGCATCGCGGCTATATGACTCCCGATGACGACGCCGATTGGCCCCTCGATTTCCGCCAAGGCGCCGGCCTGCTCGACGCGACCAACTCCTTCAACCAGCTAATCGCCGGCCGTTACGATCCTATCCAGCCCGCCGAACAAGGCTGGGACCTCAACACTGTCGCATTGGCCGCTGACGACCCCAACTGGATCCGCGTCTATCCCCTTGCCGGCACCTACTCTGCGAACACCACCCTCCAAGCCACCATCGTTTGGCTTCAGCACTATCAGCAAGGCGGTGTCTTCACGCCCGCCCCTCATGCTCGCCTTTCACTCGAACTCTGGTCCCTCGATAAGCAAGGCCGACTCTCCGAACAACTCGACTATTGCGCCAGCCCCCGCGACACCGTCGGCCACATCTATTGGCAATCCGACCGTTCCTGCCGCTTAGCCCTTGTAGTTCGCGGCCTATCAGGCCCCGTCAAGCAATACGAAACCTTCGGCCTGGCATACGCCCTCAACCAGAAAAATTGGATCGGAGACCAACTACCCGCCGACATCAACCGCGACGGCATCGTCAACGTTGACGACATCCTCCAGTGGACCTGGGAATGGGACAAATGGCACGGCACCGGACCATACTACAACGAATACCCATTCTGGCTCCCCGAAGATGTAAACTGCGACGGAACCATCGACACCCAAGATTTCGCCCTAATCTCCACCCAATGGCTCCAACGCTCCCCCTGGTACGCCGAACCGTAGATTGTGCAACTTGTTTGCACACGCGTTCGACTATAATCCCGCCAGAAACTCCGCCGCCGGCATAACCTTCACCCCCAGCTTTTCCGCCTTTTCCACTTTCGATCCCGGATTCTCCCCGTACACCACCAGCGATGTTTTCTTGCTTACCGATGATGAACACTTTCCCCCGCGTTGCTTGATCAAATCTTGCATGTCCTCGCGCGAATAACCTTCCACGGTTCCTGTCACCACAATCGTCTGCCCCGCTAACGTCTGCCCCGCTAACGTCTGCTCCACATCTGCCTTTTCCGGCCCCGGCATCCGCAAACCCGCCGCCATCAATTCCTCGACCAACCCCCGGCCCTCATCCCCATGACAAAAATCATACACACTCCGCGCAATCTGCGGCCCGATCTCATCAATTCCCTCTAACTGCTCTACCTCAGCCTCCAACAGCCCATCCATTGCTCCGAACCGCTCCGCCAAAATCTCCGCCACATTCTTACCCACGTGCAATATCCCCAGCCCTGCCAACACCCGCGCCAATGGCTGTGCCTTACTCGCCTCGATCCCCTTTATCAAATTCTCCGCTGACTTCGCCCCCATCCGCTCCAACCCCGCCACCGTCTCAGCGTCCAACCGGTACAAATCCGCGAACGATTTCACCAACCCCTCTTTCACCAACTGCTCCACCAGCGCGCTGCCCAGCCCTTCGATATCCATCTGCCCGCGTCCCGCAAAATGCTTTATCCGCTCCACCAACTGCCCCGCGCAATTCGGATTCACGCACCGCACATACACCCCGTCTTCATCCTTCGCCACACTGCCCCCGCACACCGGGCAATCTTTCGGCACCGCCAGCGGTTTGCTTCCCTTGGGCCTTTTATCCAAATTCACCGACACCACCTGTGGTATAATCTCCCCAGCCTTTTCCACCACCACGGTATCACCCACCCGCACATCCTTGCGCGCAACTTCATCAAAATTGTGCAGACTCGCCCGGCTAACCGTCGTCCCCGCCAACGCCACCGGCTCCAAATTCGCGACCGGCGTCAACGCCCCCGTCTTACCAACCTGAATATCAATACTCGTTATCCGCGATTCCGCCTGTTCCGCGGCAAACTTATACGCGATACACCATTTCGGCGCCCGCGCCGTCTGCCCCAAAACCCTCTGCTGTGCCAAACTATTGACCTTGATCACCATTCCATCGATCGGATACTCCGCCTCGTGCCGTCGCTCCTTTTCCCACTCCTGGCAGATCGTAATCACCTTTTCGATATCTGCCGCCGTCCGACAACTTGGATTCACCGCCATCCCCATCGCCTTCAACCGCTCCAAGTTTTCGCTATGCGTCTCCGCTAATACCTCCGTACTCTCTCCCACCGCGTAAGCATAAAAACGCAAACCCCGCTTCGCCACCAAACTGCTGTCCAACAATTTTAATGACCCAGCAGTCGCGTTACGCGGATTCGCGAACAACGGCTGACCCTCATCCTCTCTTTGCTCATTAATCCGCCCAAATTGCCCATGGTCCATAAACACTTCCCCCCGCACCTCCAACAAATCCGGCACATCGTCCCCATCATCAAACAGCGAATCCTTCTTCTTGCCCTGCCCCTTGATTGCATTCAACTTAAGCGGTATCGAAGCAATCGTCCGCAAATTCGTCGTTATATCATCCCCTTGCGTACCGTCGCCCCGCGTTGCTCCCAATGTCAGCATTCCGCCTTCATACCGCAGCGCTACCGCGATCCCATCTATCTTGCTCTCCACCGCGTATTCATATTTCTGCCCGTTAAGCGTCTTAGCCACCCGCTTATCGAACGCTCGCAATTCCTCCGCGTTATAGGTGTTGTCCATGCTCAACATCGGCCGGCTGTGCTTCACCGTCGCGAATTCCGTCAGAGGCTGTCCCGCAACCCGCTGCGTCGGACTATCCGCCGTCACCAACTCCGGATGCGCATCCTCCAACTCCTTCAACTGCGCATACAACCGGTCATACTCCCGGTCCGAAATCTCCGGCTGCGCCATCACATAATACAAACGATCGTGCCGCCGTATCTCCTCCCGCAGCCGCTCTATCTGCTTCTCAATTGATTCACCCATAAACCGTCTCAATCCCCCAATCCATCTATCCGCCTACTTCGGCCGAATCCAATCCGCCGTCGCCATATCGTAATCGCAAATCTCATCCTCACCAAAAAACAGCTTAATCTCTCGTGCCGCAGATTCTGCGCTATCGCTGCCATGAATCAAATTATATGTATTCGGTGCCGACCCCAAGTCGCCTCTAATCGTACCCGGCTCAGCATTATTCGCGAACGTCGCCCCCATCATCTTCCGCGCCGCCGCGATTACATCATCACCTTGCCAAACCATCACCAGCACCGGATCACTCGTCATATATTTAACCAGCCCCGGATAAAACGGCTTCTCCACATGTTCGGCATAATGCTTCGCCGCCAAGTCGGGCGTAATACGCATAAACTTGCAAGCTATCATCTGTAGCCCGCGCTGCTCGAACCGAGTAATGATCTGCCCCATCAACTGACGCTGCACCGCGTCCGGCTTCAATATAATCAACGTTCGTTGCACAATTCTTCCTTTCACTTAGAGACCTTTACTTGACTCTTGGTTCTGTCCTGAGTAGGCTGTGCCGTGCCCATCATTTGCCCGACGTTCCACCATTATAGAAGCGCTTTCCCTCATGGTCAAAAGGATTAACCACCTACAAACTGCCATCAGGCCCATGCTCTCACACCATCAATTCTCTCCATGCCACACCGCTAAAGTAATATGCGCTAAAATTTCCCATAACCCTTGCTCACCCCGTGAATTTGCGGTATAAAAACACTGTGATTTGGGGATTGCGATTCGAGGCGCAAACGTTAAATTGGCTATGAAATCAGGTAGGATTCTCAGCTCATGCTGTAAATATCCGCTCATCCGGCGAAAGGAAAGACAATGCGAGCAACCACTCTAGCACTCTTCACGATAACTTCTCTGCTCTTAGTTGGAGGCTGTGCCAAGGTCATGACCATGGATCCTGAATCTGGGCCGCCCGGAATGCCCGTTTATGTGGATACTTGCGGCATGTTCGGCGATCCGACCGGCCAAACCCTGCTATGGGACGGCGAAGTCATCCGCGATCCCTTCTGCGGCTCCTTTACCGTTCCTCGGCCCGAAGACGGCGGAACGCCCGGGCCCCACGACGTCACTGTCGTTGATAACCTTGATGTTGACGAAGCCATGCTTATTTTCCCCATGTTTCGCGTCCGGCACCACACCGTAACCTTTAATGTCACCGGCCCCTGACTTTACCGTCCCCTGAGCCTATAATCTTAAATAAAGTCTCGCGATATTAGGCAAATGATCTAAAATGTTGTAGGATTGGGAGTAACGTCATGGCAAATTATTTGAGAAACATCAAAAAACGTACCGCTGTAGTTGTCTGGTTCACCCTGTTAATGATTACCGCCGTTTCTTGCCGGCAGGTGCCCATCACCGGACGCCGTCAGTTATCCCTCGTGCCCAACAGTGTTGTTTTCGACATGAGTTTCCAAGAGTACCAGGATTTCATGGCTTCCTCCAAGGTCAGCACCGACTACGACGCCCGGGCCATGGTTCAGCGTATCGGCCAACGCATCAGCTCCGCTGTCGAGGACTATGCTTCCGAGAACGATTTTTCCTTGGAAGGCTACGAATGGGAATTCAACCTTGTCAAAGATGATGCTGTAAACGCTTGGTGTATGCCCGGCGGCAAAGTTGTCGTTTATACCGGCATTCTCCCGGTTACCCGCGATGAGTCAGGCCTGGCCGTTGTCATGAGCCACGAAATCGCCCACGCCGTCGCTGAACATGGCAATGAACGTATGAGCCAAATGCTTGTAGCCCAAATGGGCGCTATGAGCCTCTCTGTTGCGCTGCGTCAGCACCCGGCAGCAACTCAGGAACTCTTTATGCAAGCCTATGGCGTCGGCGCCCAAGTTGGTGTTCTGCTTCCCTATAGTCGTCTTCACGAAAGCGAAGCCGACCACATGGGTCTTATCTTCATGGCCATGGCCGGCTACGATCCCCGCGTTGCCCCCGAGTTTTGGCAACGCATGTCCGACATGCGAACCAGCGCCGAACCCCCGCAAATCCTCAGCACCCACCCCTCCGACGCCACCCGTATCCAAAACCTAAACGACTACCTTCCCGAAGCAATGGAATACTACCACGGCGAAGCCGGATCCCCCGATCCCCTCTAATCCCCAATACATAATCACCCCCAACGTTAGCCCTCGAACTTTACGTTCGGGGGTCCGAACACTAAACCAACAATATCATCCCTCACTCCCACTCAATCGTGGCCGGCGGTTTACTCGAAATATCGTAAACCACCCGATTGATGCCTCGGATTTCGTTGATGATTCGGTTGGATATTCTCGCTAGGACCTCGTAGGGGATACGTGTCCAGTCAGCAGTCATGTAGTCGGTTGTATCTACTGCGCGAAACGCCGCGACGTGTTGGTTTTCGTATGAGCGGTCGTCGCCCATTACGCCCACCGAGCTGATCGGCAGCAAAACCGTCAGCGCCTGGCCGATCCCCTTATATAACCCCGCAGCCGTGATCTCTTCAATGGCGATTGCGTCGGCTTCCTGCAGCATTGCGAGCCGTTCTTTGGTAATCTCGCCCACAATTCGCACCGCTAGGCCGGGCCCGGGGAACGGGTGACGCCAAACCATCTGCTCGGACAATCCCAAATGCTCGCCCAATATGCGGACTTCGTCTTTGAATAGATCGCGTAGGGGCTCAACTAATTCAAAGCCCAATTCTTCCGGTAATCCCCCGACGTTGTGATGAAGCTTGATGTTGGCCGCGGGATTGCCGTCTTTGTGACCTGATTCGATAACGTCTGGGTAGAGAGTTCCTTGGGCCAGGAACCGGGCATTGCTGATGCTTTCTGTTTGGCTCCTAAATGCTTCGATGAACTCATGGCCGATAATTCGTCGCTTTTGCTGAGGATCTGTAACCCCGGCCAACCGAGTGAGGAAACGCTCGGACCAATCCACCACGCGCAAGTTAATCTGAAAGTGATCGCGAAAGGTGCTTTCGACATTGTCTCGTTCTCCTTTTCGTAGCAAACCATTATCTACGAATATACACGTAAGCTGTTTGCCGATGGCTCTATGCAGCAGCGCCGCCACCACCGACGAATCTACACCGCCGCTCAGCCCGCAAATAACCGTATCCTTGCCCACCTGTGCCTGAATATCGCTGCAAGCCTGTTCGATAAAATTCCCCATCTTCCAATCGCCTTTGCAGCCGCATATCTCGTAAAGAAAATTCTGGAATATCTGGGTCCCGCAAGGTGTATGCGTTACTTCCGGATGAAACTGCACCCCAAAGAACGGCACCGTCTTATGTCTTACCGCCGCGAACGGACACGTTCCCGTCTTACCTAATGCCATGAAATCATCGGGCAGTTCATTAACCTGGTCCCCATGGCTCATCCAAACCACTTTTTCCCCGCTTAGATGCGCCAGCAAAGCGTCCGGCTCTACCAACTGCAATTTCGTCGAACCGTATTCCCGCGAATGTGCCACATCAACATTTGCCCCCAGCAGATTGCATCCTATCTGCATCCCATAGCATATCCCCAAAACCGGCACACCCAGCTTGAATATTTCCGAATCGCACTTCGGCGCGCCATCGGCATAAACACTCGCCGGCCCGCCCGAAAGAATAATCCCCTTCAGATTCTTCTGCTTCAACTGCTCGACCGGCATATCGTGCCGCAGCAATTCACTGTAAACATGGTGTTCCCGTACCCGCCGGGCAATCAGTTGTCCGTATTGGCTTCCAAAATCCAAAATAGCAATCGTATCGTGCTTCAATGAAATCCTCTTATATTCAGTTTTCTCATGTTATTCCTGCGAAAGCTCCGAATCCATCCCCAACGTTCTTAATTCGTCGTTTCACTCGTGGCAAACACGTCAGGAGTATATCCCATCTCCATCTCACTGGGCATTCTGCTTCGGCTTTGGTCTTGGTCCCAAGGCATCCCGCCCAGCATTAACTGGATCGGAACCACCGCGATATTGCCCAAAGCGATAGGGGGGCTCGCTACCAAAGAAATCAAATCATTCGCTGAATACTCTTCGTGGTCGTAACCATATTCATTTTCAAAAAGCGTATCCGCGCAATACAACCTCGGATGATTTACCGTCACGTTCTGATAACCCACCGTTCGCGGCTGCCAATTGCGCCCTATCGGATTCACATATTCAGTATCCGCAGTCTCCGATGCCTCAACATAGCTAACTGACACTTCTCCCATACACGTTGCTTGCGATTCTTGGGCTTCAACAGCTTCTGTGTTAGCCGCTTCCGCGGTCTGTTCTTCATCAGCCTCAGCGATTCGCGCTTCCATGTAATCTATCATTGCCGCTTCAGCTTCGGTTGGACTATCTTGGGGTTCTACGCTTTCGCTCACGCAACCACCGATCAGTCCCGCTGTCCATATCACCAAAACCGCACTCAAAATGAAATTACTACGGCACATATCAAGCCTCCATGTGGTCGTATTGCGAATGGTAGTTAGGCGATTCATGTGTAATCGCGATATTGTGCGGATGGCTCTCCGTAACCGTCGCTGAACTAATGCGAATGAACTGCGACTTCTTCCGCAGCGTTTCAATATCCCGCGTGCCGCAATAGCCCATCCCCGCACGCAGACCGCCTACCAACTGATAAACATATTCCGACAATGGTCCCCGGTAAGGCACTCGCCCCTCTACGCCTTCAGGTACCAATTTGCCTTTTTCCTGTTTGCTGCTCTGGCCGTACCGTTCCGCACTGCCGCCCACCATCGCCCCCAGCGAGCCCATACCGCGATACTCCTTGAACCTTCTGCCTCTAAAGATGACCAGTTTGCCCGGCGACTCATCTAACCCCGCCAGCAGCGAACCCAGCATAACCGTCGAAGCTCCCGCCGCGATTGCTTTGGTAATATCACCGCTGTGGCGTATGCCGCCGTCCGCGATCACCGGCACACCTGCCGCGTCACCCGCCTTGGCACAATTCATCACCGCTGTTACCTGCGGCACACCAACACCCGATACCACCCGCGTAGTGCATATCGCACCAGGACCGATGCCCACCCGAATCGCGTCAGCGCCCGCATCGATCAAATCTTTTGCCGCTTCCGCCGTCGCTACGTTGCCTGCCACAATGTCAATGTCGTAGTTCTTGCGTATTTCCTTGACCGTATTCAAAACGTTCTGCGAGTGACCGTGCGCCGAATCCACCACCAGTACATCCACGTCCGTGGCGATCAACTGCTCAACTCGCTCAAAATCCAACACGTTTACCGAAGCTCCCACCCGCAATCTGCCGCGACTGTCCTTGCTCGAGTTGGGAAACTGATTCGTTCGCTCGATGTCACGCATCGTTATCAAGCCCGCCAGCGAATAATCCTTGTTCACCAGCAGCAGTTTTTCCACCTTGTGCTTGTTCAATATCTCTTGAGCTTGTTCCAAAGTCGTATCCGGCGCCGCGGTAACCAAATCTTTCTTGGTCATTACCGAGTCGATTTTCTGGTCCAAATTTTCGAGGAACTTCAAATCACGCTCGGTCAATATGCCCACCAGTTTCCTGCCGTCCACAATCGGTACGCCGCTGATATTGTGTTCTTGCATCAGAGTCCGCGCTCGGCCGACCGGCTCGTTCGGACCCAGCGTCACCGGGTCCAAAATCACACCGTTTTCACTTCGCTTTACTTTGTCAACTTCGCGCGTTTGCTCTGCCACCGTTAGGTTCTTGTGGATGATCCCGATCCCGCCTTCTTGAGACATCGCGATCGCCAACGCCGACTCCGTCACCGTATCCATCGGCGAACTGACCAGAGGAATATTGATCCGGATGTTACGAGTAAACTGCGTTTGCGTGTCCGCCTCCCGAGGCAGAAAATCACTACGCCCCGGCAGAAGCAGAACATCGTCAAATGTTATACCTTCAGCAAGAATCTTCTCTGTCATGTAACGTCCCCGTTCTGGATGATAGTGTGGCCATTCTGTTGCGCGACGCGAAAAGCAAACCGTGATTCTAACCCCCGCCAATGCCCCCGTCAAGGTTAAATGATTGCCCACCAAAAAGAAACGCCCCTGGTGTTATCCAGAGGCGTTTATAACCCAAATCAAATAAACAAATTGTCACAAAGTCGCTGTTATGCGACTACCTGTTCAGCCCACGCCGGATCATTTATGGAATATACGCGGCGGAGGACCTTGATCATCCGGCCCCGGCACAGTTGGTGCGCCCATCCCATTATTCTGACCCATCGAACTAAACATCATCGCCATCGTGCCAAAATATTGGACCATTTCGTTCGGAATCGTTATCGTAGCTTCCATGCTGTTTCTGTGCGTTGTCCCCGCGAAGCCGATCACGCCTTCCAGTTCAGAAAACATTCCCATCGCCATCATCTCTTCCGGTGCCGCGTCCGGCATCTGACCAAGCGACTGCCTGATCATATTTCCCGCATGTAGGAAAAAGTACAGGTTTGCTTCACGAGGCAAATCCGAAGCAGCCATCCCGATCGATTCCGATGAATCCAGACCACTGCGACGACGGCTGCCCAGAAAATCAATGTAGTCTTCCAACGAATCTTCGCTCATCGTAAACAGCAATTGATTGTCAACCGCACAAAGATATTCCGTCAGAACCATGTCTTCGCCCCATTGGGATTCCATGGCCGCCATGCCTTCGGCCCCCAAATCCATTCCTGACATATCCATCATTATTGTCGAATATCTGTGGCCCGACACTTGGCCTGCGTTCTCATCAACATCTACGGACATCCCCAGCGAATCCCCAAACAGCCGGTTCATCGTTGGCAGGCTTTCGCTCACTAAGTCCAATGCTTCCTCGGCGTCGCTGTAAGTGTAGCAACCCATAATCACCGGAGGCTCCATCAAACCGTCATCGTTCATCGGTGACAAATACTGAGCGAACGCGCTGGGGCCTTCCCAGCCAGTCGTCCAAGCCATCATCGAGTCAACGATTTCGTCCGCTTCGTCCGCGTCGATATCACTTTCTTCCATCATGGCGTCAACAAACGCTTCAACGAAAGGCCGAAAATTCTCGCCATCTCCGCTCATCGCCGCCGCCATCACCAAAGCTCTGTTCGGCAGCATCTCCAACGCGCTTTCTACGTTTGTCGTCGGTTGCTCATCTAGACAATCAGCCAGAACCGTACCTGGTAAAGCCGTAACATACGTATTAATCACCACGTTGTTCTCACCAAGGTTCATCCCGAACGTCAGCGTATCCAGATCTTCAAGACGATCCATATACACACCCATCATCGACATAATGCCCGGAGGTACCGTCCCACTCTGCATCCCCTCGCTCATCCCTGATAGAGCTTGATCAAAACCCTCGCCCAGGTTCTGCAACTGCACCTTGCCGGCCACCAAGCCTTGGTCAAACATCCGTTCTTCCGCCTGCGACAGCTCCGGACCGCCGGCACTTTCCGATATCGAATCCAATACATCAAGAGTGCTTGCCAAAACCAGGTAGTCGCCGAGCCCCTTCAGAAGCATATCATCTCGGCCGATCACCGAATATCTGCCCCGGCCGATCTCTTCTATTTCTTCATCACGTGCCAAGCGTTCCAGTGCCGAACCTGCCCGGCTGACCGGCAGCAGCATCGCCACCGCCTCGTCCGCGTTATCCATATCCATAATCACTAAGGCCGCGCCACGCGTCGAGTCTATGTCAACGTCGATCTCCAATATATTCCCCAATTCCGTCGCCACGCTGGTTCCTTCTTCAATCGGCAAACCCAACTGTATCAAATACGGTATCAGTTGCTCGTCAATGTCGTCCAACGACTGCGTAGCGATAATCAGCGGAGCGTCGCTCGGCAGCGCCCTGACAGCATCAGATATTTCCCCGTTCACCACCGCACAACTCAACATCATCAAACACAACGAAACTAATAGATAATTTCCCAACTTTTTCATGACATCTCCTATCTTAAAAATGAAACCCGTCTGTTAGCCCAAAAACCACTCCCAGTCTTTCGTGGGAGTTATCAAAAAACAGTATTACCCAGGCAAAAGCGTTTATCACCCGGTACTCTCGCAAGCCCATAATACCAAGACCAGAATTCTAGTTCATTGTTAGCGAGAAAACCCTCTTTTTTGCCCGGTATTGCCAAATCTTCATCTTCCAGAACGCCATTATAGCTACCGATTCCCCAATGTCACTTGTTTTTCAGCCTCGGTTTTTATTATCATAATTTCAAATGCGAATGGCATTTGACCATCATGGGCGATCAAGGTATAATTGCCTAGGGTTTAGTAGGAAATGACGCAAGAAGGAGACCCTTAATGAAACTCTCAACTAGAGTTAGATACGCTGTGCGGGCCCTCACCGAACTGGCTCGGCAGGATCATAATAAGTACGTGCCTCTAAGAAAACTCGCTGCGAGTCAGCAGCTTTCCATGAAGTACCTTGAGCAGATGGCTGTGCAGTTGAAGATCGCCGGAATCCTCCAGAGTGTCCGCGGTGCCGAAGGCGGCTATAGACTCGCCAAATCCCCCTCTGAGATCACTATATGGGACATTTACAGCGTTTTGGATGTCGCCACCGAGTTGGTTGATTGCCGCAATAGCAATTGTGCTGATGGCATGGGAGAGTGTTCCAGAACCGACAGTTGTGCCGCCCGGGAACTCTGGCATGACCTTAGCACTGCTGTTAAAGAAGTCCTCGAATCCCGCACCCTCGCTCAAATGGCCCAGCGCGAAGATCAGATCGAATCTCTACAATCAACCTAACGCCGACTCCGTTATTATAACATTTGCCGTTACTTCAAAGACAACGTTTCTCTTAACCGCAAAGTCAAACCACGAAGCCCCAACACCCTATTTCACAAAAGGGCCGCCCAATCCACAACCTTTCTGTGAGTTATCGATAGGATGTGTTAAGTTTTAATATGGTTTTTTTACTTCCTCCGCCTCTTGCCCCCAGGGGCATAGTCCAGAGGGGGGCATTGTGCCGAAGAACGGGCCGCTATACTCCGCAGCGTTAGTGGAGGTCTATTCCTCTGATAAAATTTGAGGAGCCCCTAATGTCCTACACCAAATCCATCCCCTTCAACGGCTCACCCTCTGACGCCCTCGAAACCGCGCGCCTCCAATTCGCCGTTCACGGTTTCCAAGTCGATCAACCCGTCCCCAACCAACTCGTTGCCGTCGGGCCCGGCATGCAAAGCACCAACCAAAACCCCATACTCGGCGTATCGCGTGTCACCATTACCATCAATCCCGACACCATCGACCTCCAAGCCGAACTTGCCGCCGTCCGTTTCATGCAGCGTTTTATCTTCTTTCTCCCGCCCGCCCTCTGCGCCTTCGTCGCCCTCATTCTCGCTTTCATCCCATCCTTACCCACCTATACGCCCATCCTTGCCTTTACCCCCGTTCTGCCATGGCTAATCACCTACCCCCTAATTGCCCGCCGTGTTAAATACAACACCACTCATGCCCTCGACACCCTCCTGCACAATCTCGCCCACGCCAACGAATACGCCCAATAAAACCGGCCGCTATTTGTTTCCTGGGTACTACCACTCTTAACCAAAAGCCACCATCTATTTCTCAAACCAAGCACTAAACCTCTCACCCTCAATCGCCGATAAAATAAACATCGGGGTTCTGGTAGGAGGCCCTTGTAATGGAACGCAAAAACTGTTGGGAAGTCCAAATGTGCGGTCGCGAACCAGGCGGCGAAAACGTTGCGGAGCATGGCGTATGCCCCGCCGCATTGCCCAGCGAATATGATGGCATCAACAAAGGTCGATACGCCGGCAGATTCTGCTGGGCTGTTGCCGGTACCTTCTGCGGCGACTCCGTTCAGGACGCCTACGTCAAAAAACTCAAAGAATGCCTCGCCTGCGAATTCCTCAAGCGGGTGACTCAAGAAGAAGGCCGCGACTTCATCCTCTCGCCCCAGAACGTCAAAGTCAGACGATAACACTACCCACGCCTTCAATAGTTTCTCCTGTCGTAGTGTCTATCGCCGAGTAGCATCTTTGCACGCAGCTAAAAGGGACAGGCCACCAATCAGTACCATTCCCCAACCAAGTATCACTCAATCTATTTGCTCACGATTTGCCGTTTTCAATAACCGAATGTGAATAATCCCCGTCTGCGATTCAGCCCCCCATAAGCCGCGCGCTTTGTTCACGACATACTTGCGTAAATGCCGCTTGTGCTTTACTATAATCCCTAGCAACTATATATTTGGTGTATTAACGGCCGTTGTCACAGCATCTTAGAATAACAGCAGCATTATTGGAAAACAGCGTTGCTCACACCCTCAAACCGGCTCTTGGTGGTTTGAACTCAATCATTGGCGTGTGTAAATGCAGTATTGAAAAAGGCTTACCGCGGGACAGCTGATATGCCCCTCGCAGTCCCTAACCCAGAGGCGATTGCGACGGCGGCTGTTAGTTCCTGACCCCCAGCCCAAAGAAAGGCTATTGTGGCGGCATATAAAAGCAGAGGCAAGTCGGATAATATTGTTATCGCGGGAATTCTAAGCTGGCTGATTCCAGGAGGCGGATATTTCTATCTAGGCCATACCAGACGGGGCGGCATAGCTTGTGTCGGAATCTGCGTGTTATTCTTCTTGGGTGTCGCTTTGGGTGGAATCGGATCCGTTGGACCCAACTACCATAAGCTATGGTTTCTCGCCCAGATTCTTTCCGGTCTCCCCGCCATTATCGGTACCCTGCTCGAACACTACAAAATGTCCGTGGGTACCGGACGAGGCATAGATCTAGGCCAACTCTACACCGGCGTAGCTGGTTTGCTAAATCTTCTATGCTTATTGGACGTTCTCCATCGCTGCCAAAACGATGGCGCAGCCGAAGCCGTGGTCAGCAAAAAAGGCAGAAACTAAATGATCAACCTGGCAACAACAATACTGGCGGGCATTCTGCTTGAGCCTATGAACATACCCACCAACGCCGCTTCGCTCCTGTGGGCCCTGCCCATCTGTATCGGCATCGCCGTGGTATATAAAGCTGTAAAGCTCGAAGACAACCAACTCTCGCTAAAGCCCTTCATTGTCGAAACAGCTCTATTGGTCGCTACAATCATAGGCTTTCTAATCCTGGTCGCCGTCGTGCTGCTGATCATCGCCTCATTAGCCTGGCGCTAGACTCGGTAGGGGGGGTCAGCGCAGCCAACCCGAGGCCAATAACGCTAAATCCACCAAATCCACACCGTCTTGCCCATCCAGATTAGCTGATAGGCAAACGCCGCTTCCGTCTCCCAGCCAGCAATCGCAAAGCATTTCATAGTCAATAAGATTAACCGAACAATCCCCGTTTACGTCACCAGTGTGAACCCGCGCGAAGTAATAAATCGGCTGATAGCTATTCTCACTGGTAGTCAGATAACCGCAACCAAATCTGTCAAAGCAGATCGCTTCGCCTTGCGGTTCAGAAATGATCCCAAGGCTGCACGCCGGCTCAGTAAAGGCCTCCCATAGCAACTCACCCGCCGGTCGCTGCCATAGTGATGCGTAAGTGTACCCGCGAACGATAACCTCGCTGCCGTTCGGCGAAACATCACCGCCAACAGCCCAGCCCCAAGGTAAATTGCAAACATAGCTCATTGTGATCGACTCGCCCACAAACTCCGGCGCAGCCACTCGATACACTCTCGAAAGCGCCTCACGCTTGGAAACTATATATATGTCATTGTTATTGGGGTCCACCAGCAACGTCTCAGCGTCGCGCGCGCCATCGGGATACGTAAGAGTAATCGATTCCATACCGCCAAGATTAACGGTCACCGGACTCTGCTGAACATCCACCTCCGGCTCTGGAACCCGGTAAATCACGATACTGCTGTGTACAGCGTTATTGTCACCGATCTCACCAATGTAAATATAATCTTGGTTGGGGTCGGCGCTTGGGCCTATTGCGATATCTTCCCAATCGCGCGCCGTTGCGCCCACAATATTATAAACCCCCAAATGAGTCCCATCCTCAGCCAACGCGAAAATCCGCGCCGAGTCCCCCGAATCGTTATGAGCCCACAATACCCCGGCATGTTGACGACTCGCCGCCAACCCCGATGCTTCGTTAATGAGCGGCGATTCAACGTTGCCCAACGATTCACCCGCCTCGAATTGCGGACAATCCCCGCACCCGTATGAACAGAAACTCAAACTTAAAAGCACTACGCCCAAAACGCGCGATTTCCAAGAAAAACGATTTGCCATTACCAAAATCCCTTCGTCTGCAATAAGCCTTATCACGCTATATTAACCGGGTTCGTCAGTCAAATCAATGGGATAGCCAAAGCCGGCGATACCGGTACTATCATCGCTGGATTAAATACTTTGCGGACAAACACCCGAACATAGGCTATAATGCCCGAATGATGGGATACAGATCATGGTTAAAAATTGCTATGGAGGCGCTCTTGCCGAAAAGGGCGGTCATTATACCAACCGCCGTGACGATAATAGCAGCCATTTTGCTGGCGTTTTATCTGCCCGTTCCGCTATGGTTCTTTGCGGGCCTGGTCATCGCCGCGGCCTCGGCCGCTCTGGTCCTTCTGTTATTACCGTGTTCAATTAAAAGCATTGCCCTGCGAGGTTGTCTGGGAATGCTGGTTCTGCTGTTGCTGCTGTTTGGCTGTGCCGGTATGCGCTGTCTATTGCTGTGTGACTATTTCGAACAACGTCATATCATACGTTATTGTCGGGACGAACCGCGATTGGCGACGCTGCGCGGCCGGGTAATCAGCGATCCCTATACTACCGCCGACACAAGCACTTTCTCCGCCTTCAATTTTATGCGCGAACCCGCGACAATCTTCCAATTGCGTTGCGAAGAAGTGTTGACCACCACCGGTTGGCAGGAAGCCCAAGGGCTATTGCAAGTGTATGTGAGCCCGCCCGTATTGCGATTGCAGATCGGCCAAGAAATCCAAGTGCAAGGCTGGTTGGCGTTCCGCCGCGGACCAAACAATCCAGGGCAATTTGATGCTACTAACATCCATCGAGCGTCACGAATACTGGCAAGCCTCAAAGTCAACACCGTCGAAGCGGTGCAAATCCAAGCGGCGCCGCCCAAAGGCGATTTCTGGACCGCAATACGTCACCGCGTACAAAGAATCGCTGAAACAGCTCTGCTCGATGATGCCGATTACACCCAGCGGAACCCGCAATATCAATTCCAACAGCCGCAAAATATTGCGACGCCCCAAAATATCGACGTGTTCCTGCGAACGCTGCTGATGGGCCAACGCTATCAGCTAAGCGACTCAATCAATGAAATGTTCGTGCGTAATGGTACCATTCATTTCTTGGCGATATCCGGTTTGCATTTAGGATTGTTCATGGTGTTCATCTGGCGTATCGTGGTTGTTGCTGGTTTGTTACGCCCCTGGCAAGCCGTTGCGACACTAATAATGCTCGCCTTGTTTTTGCTTCTGGTACCGCTGCGACCGCCGATCTTGCGTGCAGCCATATTGACTGTCCTGTTTTGTCTGAGTTTCATCACCGAACGTAAAGGTAATATATTGCATGCCCTGTCATGGGCCGTGATATTCATCCTGCTGTGGCGGCCGTTGGATCTGTTCAACGCCGGATTTCAACTGTCTTTTGTCGTATCTTTGGCAATAGTCACCTTAGCGGTTCCCATATACCGTCTAACTCCATCGGCGTTGTGGGCCGGCCTAAGAGGCCGAGAACTGCCCATTGCCGTCACACCTACTCTGTTATGGATAGAAACTCCCTGGCAACGCTGGAAACATCGCATAAAACAATGGGTTTGGGCCTTGTTTATCGTGTGTTTGGTCGCGTGGATCGCGGGGCTGGCCCTCCTAGCTTGGCACTTCAACCGAATACCGTTATGGGCCGTGCCCGCTTCCTTTGTATTGGCGCCCTTTATCAGCATAACCTTATTATTCGGTTTCACTCAGTTAATCTTGGTCGGACTAATCCCAAGTCTTCAGCCTGTACTGTTGCCTGTCCTGCGTTTCTTGGCGGGATTGGTACTGCGTATCACCCAGCTCCTGGCCGAACTGCCGATGGGTTCAATAGTCACCGGCAAACCAGCTTTATGGACCATTTGGCTTTTTTACGGTTTGTTAGTAATCTTGGCTTACGCTGTGGCAAAACGACGGATCAGGTTGATGCGTATCTCCGCCGTCGCGGTAGGGGGGTACCTGATCTTGGCGACAGTTCTACTCCTGACCAAGCCGCTGTTCACGACCGCCCCAATGAAATGCCATGTCTTGGCCGTCGGCCATGGCAACGCCGTTGTTGTCACCTTACCCGATGGCAAAACAATCTGTTATGATGCCGGCAGCTTGACCGACTTCACCGTCGCCGACCGTATAATACTACCATTCCTGCGACAACAAGGAATCAACAGAATCGATATGTTGTTTGTTTCCCATCCCGATATCGATCATTATTGCGGCGTGTTGGATTTGTGTCAGTCCTTCCCGGTAACAATGGTCTATCTCAATCCGCGATTTGACATTGATAACCCCCAAATATCGCTTACCGGCCCGGATAAGTTCCTAATGGATGGACTCGCCGCCATAGGACAAGAATACTGCTTTGTTCACGCCGGTTGGCAAAGCGCAGCCGAGACTGACCAAAGCGAAAAAGCTTGGCAAATGGAAGTATTCTGGCCTCAACCTGAGCAACTGACAGACCTAAGCGACAACGATAGTTCAATTGTACTGCGTATCCAGAGCAGACAGGCAAGCGTATTGCTATGTGGCGATATAGGCCGAGACATCCAACAGCAATTGCAGCAGACCCTAGGCGCTCAGTGCCTCCAGGCCGACCTCTTACTCTTGCCCCACCAAGGCAGCCGCCGCAGTCAATACCCGCCGTTCTTTGACGCTGTAAACCCGCAAGTCATACTCAACAGCTCAGCCCAACTCAACCAAAGCCAACAAGCCGAACTGGACCAACTGATCAGCCATCGACCAATCTACCATACCTTTGAGCAAGGCGCGCTGTCAGCAACCCTATCAAACACCGTAACCGTCGAGACTTTCCGTTAATCCCTATTGTCGCGAAGCCTTCATCTCCTCCAAAAGCTGCCAACAGTTATATTGCATACGAGGCAGATGGAAAGGACCAGCCCATATATTACCCTTTAATCGGTGCGATACCGTCCCGTCGCGATGAAGGTACTTGAACCATTCACCGTATTGCGCGTCAGGAAAATGACTAAAAGCGTATGCGTGGACCTTCTCGTACCACTGGGCGTATTTGTCTTGGCCCGTCAGATGATAAGCCAGCAGACAGGCATACAGTGTTTCGTTGTGAGGCCACCAAAGTTTCATGTCGTGTTCGTACTGCACGCATGGTTTGCCTTCAACATCCGTATAGTATAGTATCCCCCCAAACTCCTCGTCCCAACCACGTTTCAAAGACCAATCGATAATCAAACACGCTTTTTCGATAAGAGCCGCGTCATTATTACGATTCCGAGCTTCACGCAGCATAAACCAAGCGGTTTCAATCGCGTGCCCCGGCACAATACTTCGCCCGTCAGGACCGTCCAATCGCTCACCGTTCGGACCCACACTCTCCAACAACGCCTCTTCGTCATAACGCATAAAGTGTTCGCACACTTCCTTCAGTGAATTATCAATCACCTGCTCGTAAAGCGCCTCAGCGCCGGTCTTGCGAATCTCCTGGCTCGTTGCCAAAAGAATCATCGGCATTGAATGGCCTTTGGCTGCACGCGTGGCGGGGTTTATCTTGGCTGGCAGCAAAGATGGATCGTTATAATAACGCAGAATCAGCTTATACAGCGATTTCGCGTGATCAATCAGTTCTTCGTTACCGCTGGCCAACCCTGCTTCCGACATCGCGATTACACCGAAAGTCTCCGTAAATAGATATCGGCGTTTCATCAGCGGTCGGCCTTGACGATCAACCAAAAAAAACATCCGCCCGTCCGTGTCAAAACAGTGCTTCCGAATGAAATTAATACCCCATTGAGCCGCTTCCAGCCATTCGTTCCGCTTTGCCACATTGTTGTACAGCAGACTCATCAACCAAGTATATCGACACAACACCCAAACCGGCTTGTCTGTTCCATAAACGCTCCCGTCTTGATCCAAATAGTTGAAAAACCCGCCATGTTCCTCATCCTTATTATGCTGCATCCAAAAAGGAATCGTATCCTCCAATAAACCGGATTTATAAAACTGCGACAACTCCGTGATTCTTCCAAGCTTCATTGATAATCCTTAAACTAACTGTGATAGTAATCTATTTCGCAACCGGCGGGGTAACGCATACGCGAAAACCAAAGTAATGGTACTGAACACCGGGGGCATTGTGAAATCGCATCGCAGATCGGCAAAACTTGCTATCGCTATTCCAAGCGCCGCCGCGCAGCATACGATGGCCGCCTATGCTCGGCCCCGTAGGGTCGTCGGTGGGACTCTCAGCATAGTAGTCATCCGCCGACCTGTCCTGGCACCACTCCGCCACATTGCCGTGCATATCGTAAAGCCCCCACTCATTGGGCAGCTTCTGTCCTACGTCGAAAGGATGACCTTCATCAACGCTGTCATAATACCAAGCGTACTGGCCCAACTCAGCGTCATCGTCACCAAAATAAAATACCGTCTCCGTACCAGCCCGGCAAGCATACTCCCATTGAGCTTCGGTAGGCAAATGATAACAACGACCTTCAGCTTCACTTAACCGCCGACAGAATTCCACAGCCTGGTCCCAACTGGCCTGCTCCACAGGATAATTGGGATTATCAGCGAAACAACTGGGATTGCTGCCCATTACGCTTTCGAATTGCGATTGGGTAACTTCCGTTGTACTCATGTAGAAAGGTCGCGTTATACGAACCAAATGTCGCGGATGCTCCGACTCATACAAGTTCTCTCTGCCGCCGTAACGGCTAGACACCTCCGACGGAGATATCGAACTGCCCATCATAAATTCACCAGCCGGAATATAAACCAACTCCATACCCACCGAATTAACAAAGCTCTCACCCGCCTCAGGCCAAACTGCAGCATCAGACGAATCGGCAGGCTCACCAGACGAGCAAGAACACATCCCAATCAGTAAAACCAAAACAAAAGCGTTACGCACCATGATAAACCTCCTACGATAGCATAAGAAGTATAAGACATTCGCAGCCCAATCTTCGGGCTTTGTAAGACTTTTGTAGCCTCAAGGTCGCAGCTACGCAACCTTCTAATGAGTCAGCTTTTGTAAACATCGCCCTATGAATCGCAAAAGTTTTTCTTTCCCACAATTATACTTGCAAGATGGTTGAGTTCACGATAAATTTAGGGACTCTGCTAAGCCGCTAACAGTGGTGGGGCCTTAGCGGAAGCAACGGCACAATATGCTTGCGATAGTAAGCCGCTAGATTTGTAAATTACTGTAAATATTAAGGTTGGGGGTGTAGCTCAGTTGGTAGAGCAACGGCCTTTTAAGCCGTGGGTCCTGGGTTCGAGTCCCAGCACCCTCACTTCCTTATCCCAAAATCCAGACATACCCAATAGTGTGTCTGGATTTTTTTTTGCCCCTTAACCCACCCTGACTCAAAATGCGAGCGAGAGGATTCGAACCTCCACGTCAATTAGACACTAGATCCTAAATCTAGCGCGTCTGCCAATTCCGCCACGCTCGCAAGTTGTTTTTAAACAAGCCTTTACAGCTTTCAGCCACACAGCCCGTCCGGTCGGCCCCCAGCCCGTCAACGACCGCCGAATCCCGACAGCAGGCATAATAGACTTTATGTCCAACAAAGTCAATGAGTGCTATCGCCTTGACCGATTTTTTACACGAATCCCATCCCCCAATCAGAGCCGCGAGCGTAAGCGACCGGATTCATCCCTGACCAAAAAAACACAGAGCCGCGAGCGTAGATATCTGCCAGTGCGGCTCGCACCGACCGGATTCATCCCTGACCAAAAAAACACAGAGCCGCGAGCGTAAATATCTGCCAGTGCGGCTCGCACCGACCGGATTCATCCCTGATCCTTTGACCTAATTGTGCCATCGATACGTCCCCCTGTGCTTCCGGGGTGGCACCCTTTTACGTAGCTAAAGGGTGATCAAACGCCAAGCGAATCACCGCCCTTGGCAAATCTAAAATCCGTGAAATCCGCGGTTTCCAACTCCCCGCCCACCCGAGAACATTAACGCCGCGTGGAAGCCATGCTGAGAAAATTTCCCTTGCGTTCACACCTCAGCGAAAACTATATTGCTTATGTGGGAACTATAAGCACACAGACACCGAAAAACATAAGGATTTCGCCATGGTAACCATCCGTCACGAAACCCGCGAAGACATCGACGGCATACGCGCGGTAAATGAAGCAGCTTTTGACACCAATGCGGAGGCTCAGCTTGTGGACAATCTGCGCCAAAGCAATGCTAATGTCATTTCCTTGGTGGCCGAGCAAGACCAACAAATCGTCGGACATATCCTTTTTACTCGTGTCACCATAGAGCCTGACAATAGCTCCTTCAATGCCCTGGCACTTGCGCCTTTGTCGGTATTACCACAATATCAAAATCAGGCAATAGGATCTGCATTGGTGAGAAAAGGGCTGCAAATCGCCCAAAAGGCAGGCTATTCCAACGTCATCGTTTTGGGCCATCCCGCCTACTATAAGCGTTTCGGATTCGTCCCAGCGGAAAAATATCAAATCCACTGCCCTTATCAGGTCCCACCGGAAACCTTCATGGTTAAGCCCCTGATTCCCAATGCCCTGGACGATATCACCGGGATGGTCCTGTACCATCCGCTATTCAGCAATATGTGAATTTGAGAGGGGATAAAAAAAGGAGCTGGCATGGCGCCCGTCGGCCAGAGGGGAGAAAGAACAGACTACCGTGCCAGACACTACTGAGAGCTTATTAAAGTACCGCAGGTTCAAACTTACGGTTTTTTATTGGCTGACAAAACCTCTATATCAACCGACATTACCGTAAATTCGCAAAGCCGGCAAATTGACTATCTTGTGAGGCGTTGAATACCAAGCAACTTGATCTTCAAGGCGCAAGATTGCTAATTACATTTTACGATAGAAAAACGCATCCTTAGTAAACAGGTTTTTTCTTTGGTACGCCAACAGCTCCATCACTGTTGGCAAACAATCAACATACCGGAATGACCATGAAACCTTCAACGCAAACGAGCACACATACTCGGCACACACAGGTTCCCAGTACGCCACAACAAAACGCACTGTAGTCACTTAATCTCGATTGCTTGCAACCTCCATACCCTGCCGTCGCGGCAGACCACCAACCCTTCCACGAATTGTATCGACAACCGACGAGCCTTAACTTCAATTATTCTTGGATTAGTCGCAGACAAAAACTGAGTTGGACAGGACGGGCCATAGGTGTTTATTCCCCTTTAAACGTAGCGGAAACCACCTTTTACGCCGGCCCGGCAGTGCCCCCGCTATCAGAAACTTCACTACTAGCGGGTATAGTCACTGTGAATGTAGTCCCTTCGCTAGGGCTACTGGTTACAGATACCTGACCTTTGTGCTCCTCAACAATTTTCTTCACCACGGCCAAACCCAAGCCGGTACCACCTTGACCTTTTTCCGAATGGAAAGCGTCAAAAATCTTTTCCAGATGTTTCTCCGGTATGCCCTTGCCGTTGTCACCAACCGAAAGAATCATATTGTTGCCGGACTCATCGTAAGCCGTTTTGATTGTAACCACCCCTTGCCCCGGTTCCACTGCGTCAATAGCGTTCAGAACAAGATTCAGCATCACTTGCTGCATACCGTCAGCGTCCACCGCGATAGGGGGTAAGTGCTCATCTACGTCGGCGATAACAGCCACGTGCTTGCCGTCGGCATAAGTACTAAGCAGTTCCACCGCTTCCTCTACCGCGTGGTTGAATTGGGTCACCGCCAGATTCGGCTGACGCACCTTGCTGTAGGCCAACATGTTCAAAACCAGATTTTGCACCCGCGTAAGATTACGCTGCATTATGCTCCAACCCTTTTTGGCCATGTCAATTTTGTCGCGTGTTAGACCCATTTCAACAAGGTCCGCGGCACTCTGCAAACTCTGTAAGATATTCTTAATCCCGTGGCTCAAAAATGCTACCGTTTCGCCGGTTGCCGCTAATCGCTCCGCTTTAACCCCCGCTTCGTACAAACGAGCGTGTTCTAATGCCATCCCCGTTTGAAAACCAATGGCTGTCAACAGACGCAATTGTTCGGGGTTGTAGGTGTGAGTGGCAACGGTCGTATCAATGTAAATCACCCCGATGTTGCGGCTATGCACCGTAATCGGTACGCACAAAGCCGAATGTATAGCGTAATCATGAACGCTCTTGCCCTTGGCGAAACGAGGATCACGCATCGCGTTGGAACAGATAACCCCCTCTTGTTTTTCCATAACATGATTGACAATCGTGTGACTAATCGCGATTTCCCCAGAGTGCTCTTTACGCCGATAACGCACCACCATGGGCTTTAGTTCTTCGTCTTCGTTTTCACGCATCAGAACAAAACCACGATCGGCCGGCAAGTTGTCAAAAATCATATCCATCACCCGGTCCAGCAACTGCTGACGATCGAAGATCGAACTTATCGCCGTGGACAATTCATACAAAAGCCGTAGATTCCCAACCGCGTTCGAAGTCTCAGGCCCTGCGATGATCACCGAATCGTCCATCGATGGAACCCGAGTCATGATGGCTGATTCCACGATGTTGCCGTCGGCGTCAATGCGAAGACTGTCACCCAGTTCCCCCGCGATGCCGCGAACCTGAGTACCGCCTACAACCAACAGCGTAGTCCCGCAACGCAATTGGTCCCCCAACTTCACCTCCACTTCCATCGTGCCGGCAACCTTCACACCATTAACGTATGTGCCGTTGGCACTGTTCAGGTCGCGAATCATCCAAACGCCGTCCGCGTTGCGCAGTACCGCGTGACGCCGTGACACCGTATTGTCACCCAAGGGCGCATCCGGAGCGTCACGCCCGATCAAAACTTCATCAAGATCAATGTCGAAGCTGCGGCCCTTGTCAGGCCCTTGAAGTATACTCAGAGTAAGCAAAATTCTAATCCCATTCTAATGCCGACAACTTAGCTCGGCCTAATATCACACCAAACTGTGGTCCCGTCCAAAGACCCTCTGTCCCTAATGCAAAACACATAAATCCTTTCTGGGCACCAGGTTACGTTTGTCAACCAAAGGCCGCCCAACCCAAAAAGAATCTCCTTTGTCCTAGAATCCGCTATTCTAGCGACTCACGCGGGCAAGGTCAAGAACGGTGATACCCATTTACTGTCGCTGGTAGTTACCTTTTTCCCTCTTAGAAGAATGGATTGCTGCGTTTTTCTTCGCCGATGGTGGTTACAGGTCCATGCCCCGAATACACCCGTGTGTCATCCGGCAGTGTGAACAACTGCTCTCTTATGCCTTGGAGCAAAGTTTCCAAATCACCCCCCGGAAAATCGTGCCGACCGATTGACCCGGCAAACAAAGCGTCACCCGTAAAAACAACCCCTTCCTCGCCGCAATAATAACTCACCCCGCCTACCGTATGACCAGGCGTCGACAAAACCTGAAATTCCAAATCGCCTAAGTTCAAAACATCCCCCGCCGCCAACTCCTCATCAGCAGGCCCAACAGTAAGCTTCATCGCCAACATAACCGCTAAATTCGCAGTGGGGTCGCTCAAAGCCGATGCTTCCTCTTTGCCTATGCAAATCTTTGCCTGCGGATATTTCTTCCGCAAAGATTCCAAACCCGCGATATGATCAATGTGTCCGTGCGTCAGCAAAATACGGCTTGGCCTCAAATCATTCGCCGCCAACATATCCAGCAAAGGCCCCGCTGATAAACCCGGATCAATAACCACACAGTCCTGACTATCATCAGACTCCCGCACAACATAACAATTCGTCTGAAAATCACCTAATACCAAACAATCTATCTTCACTATTCGAATCCTCATTAAATCACCCCCGGTAGGGGGCCATGCCCACCATCCCTGACCAAAAAACAACTCTAACGCCTAACGTAATAGTAGGATGGGCTCTCAGGGCGTGTTGCCCAAACAGCCTATACTTCCATTAAAATATATATTATAATCCTTATCACCATAGATAAGGA
>JAFGKT010000024.1 GCA_016928435.1 Sedimentisphaerales bacterium
AGTCGGGAGTACAATGGGGACGGGGCGTCAGGGAATTTTTAACCGCGAAAAACGCGAAAGACGCGAAAAAAAGAAATAGTCGCCAGAGGCGGGGTTGGTGCTTGAATGTAATTGGTTGCGGGTTAGGATGAGTGATTCGAAGGTGAGCGACGGGGATCGGGCTTGAAGAAGATGAAGATATTGAAGGCGGAGCGGCGAAAAGTCGGCGGGCATGGCCCGCCCTACATGGGAAGAAAATGGGGACAGGTAATTGTCTGGGATTAGTGTCGGCAATGATGTCGAACCCGCCGAACGTAAAGTTCGGGGGCTAACAGTAATTGTTGTTGGTTGTTTAGCGGATGTTTTTGTGGGGTTGACGGGGCTTCTGGGAGGCCGGCAAGATGCCGGCGGTACGTGATTATGTTGATGGTTGGATGATGCGCAAAAGAAAACCCCCACGGCGTTTTGTGTTATTGCCGTGAGGGTTTTTGTTTATGAGGTGGAGAAGATTTTATTCTTCGGCGCCGTATATGGCGAGTTCGTATCGGCCGGTCTCTCCGGCGCTATAGGAATTGACCCATACGGTGTACTCACCTGACTCATCAACTGTGAATTCAAGGCGTGAGTTTGTTCCGCCGGCTCCGTCATCATCGGACTGTTCTTCTCCGGACGGGCTCATGATAAAGAGATAGGTGTCGAAATCATCACTGGTGAGTTCAATGGCGACATCATCGCCGCGACGGGCTCTGAAGGAGTACTCATCATAATATGAGCCATCTTCATAGACTTCGTCGCCGCGTTGGAGTCTGCCGTTATAGATAATGGCGTCATCCTCATCGTAGTCTTGGTCATCGTAGTCTTCGTCGTCAGCATCTTCGTCATCATAGTCGCTGCTTGAAGATGAAGCACTTTCTTGCGTTTCTTCTAGGTCTTGAGCGCCGCAGACTTCGAGTTCGTATCGTCCGGTTTCACCGGCTTCATAGGAGTTAGCCATGATGAGGTATTCGCCGCTCTCATCGGCAGGGAAGCCCAAGGTGGAGTTGGTGCCGTCTGCGCCGTCGTCGTTGTAGAAGCGTTCACCGGACGGGCTATCGACCATGAGGAAAGTGTCGAAATCGTCACTGGTCATACTGATATCGATTTGGTCACCTTCTTCGGCATAGAAGGAGTATTCATCATAGTAGGAATCGTCTTCTTCGAAGAGCAGGTCTCCGTGCTGCAGTCGGCCTCTGATGACTTCGGCTTGGCCTGGTTGGTAAATAGTGACGACCAAGTCGTAACGTCCGGTGTCGTTTTCACTGTAGCCGTTTGCTTGGATGATATATTCACCGGACTCTGTGGCAGTGACGGTCAGGAGTGAATTGAGTTCTTCGCCGCCGTCGTCATCATAAAAGACTTCGTCATCGGGAGTAATGAGTCTGAGGTAGGTGTCGAAGTCGTCGCTGGTCATTGAAACCTGGATGCGTTGGCCTCGGCGTGCGTCCACGGTGTATTCATCATAGTATGATCCGTCATCGAGGGTATTGTCGCTGGTTTGCAGCCGTCCGCTGTATTCGATGACTTCGGTGTTGTCATTACGGTCATTGTTGTTTCTACGGCCGCGGTGTCTGCCGTGCCCGCGATGTCTGGTTCCGTTGTCGTCGTCATCGCCGTTACCGGCTTGCAGATCGATCTCGTCCACACCATACACAGCCAATTCGTATTCACCTTCGGCGCCGCTGCTGTAGCTGGTCGCTCCGATGGTATATGTACCGTTTTCATCGGCGGTGAATTCCAGGCGTGAGTTGGTGCCGGAGCCGCCGTCATCGTTGGTGTAAGCTTGGCCTGAAGGAGAATCGACGGTAAGATAGGTATCGAAATCATCACTGTTCAATGTGATAGCCACCTGATCGCCGGTTTGCAGGCTGCAGGTATAGTAATCGATGTATTTGTCGTTGCGGGTGCGGTCGCCTTCTTCGAGCTGTCCGGTTTCCGTTACGGGGTCGGGAAATCGCTGTCCTTCGACCTCAAAGATTTCATCGACACCATAGACGGTAAGTTCATAATCTCCGGTTGCGCCGGGGCCAAACGAGGTAACTCCGATGGTGTAGTCGCCGGATTGGTCGGCGGTCGTCAGTATGAGGGAATTGGCGCCTTCTCCGCCGTCATCATTGGTGGTTTGTGCGCCGCTAGGGGCGTCCAAGATGAGATAGGTGTCGAAGTCTTCACTATTAAGTTCGATTTCGACCTCATCACCTCTGTCGAGCGAGAAAGAATAGTAGTCAACAAAACATCCTTCACGACTGAAACAGAGTTCGTCGTTTTCGTCCAGGCTTCCTGTTTCGGATGTTTGGGCATCACTCATATTACTGGGTTCTGGCTCTATTGCTTCGACATCATCGACGCCGCAGATGGCCAGTTCGTAATCACCGGTAGCGTTGCTGGAGTAGGATGTGACCCCAATACGGTATTCGCCTGATGCCTCGGCGGTTCCCTGCAGCAGTGAGTTCAAGCCTTCTCCGCCGTCGTCATCTCTGAGCGTTTCGCCGTCTGGGGTTTCGAGAATCAAATAGGTGTCGAAATCATCGCTGTTGAGAGCGATTTCGATCTCGTCGTTTCGACTAGCATTGAAGGTATAGTAGTCGATATAAGCGCCATCGTCGGCTCTGCTATCTCCGCGTTCGAGAGCGCCTTCGATCTCGAGGGGGTCATCGCAGCTTAAGCCGGTCTCATAGTCTTCATCATCGTAACCATAGTCATTGTCATCGATGTCGTCAGCGTAATCGTCGAAGTCTATGGTAGTAGGCACGAGATCCGATCCGCCGGTGACAACTAGCTCATATTCCCCGGTTGCGCCGGCATGGTATGAATTAGCGACAACAAGACATTCGCCTGATTCTTCGGCTTCGAATGTCAGACTGGAATTGGTTCCGTCGCCGCCATCGTCATTTTCCAATTCGTTTTCGGAAGGTGTGAGAACTACGAGATAGGTATCGAAATCGTCTGAGGTCAGGTCGATCTGGATGGTTTCGCCGCGGCGAACAGTAAGTGAGTAGGCGTCGAAATAGGAACCATCATCGTGCAGTTGGTCGTCTTCATCGAGTTCGCCGTTGACGCGTGTTTCATCGCCGGTCGCGACGACATCATCGCCGTCATCTTCATCTTCATCGTCATCCATGGTCGCGCCGGACCCCATGCTTAGCGGTCCTCCGCCGTCCACTTGCAGGTCGTATCGGCCGGTCGCGCCTGCAGCATAGGAATTGGCGACCACGGTGAATTCGCCCGATTCCTCAGCCTCGAACAGCAGGCCGGAATTGGTTCCGCCTCCACCATCATCATCTTCCATCGTTTCCCCGGATGGACTGATAACGATCAGATAAGTGTCAAAGTCATTTGACGTAAGCAGGATTTCGATGGAGCTGCCGCGTCGTGCTGAGAAGGTGTATTCATCGTAATAACTACCGTCGTCAGCAATCGCGTCTCCATCTTCCAGGCGACCATGCCGTACCTCAGCCAGGCCGGCACTGCTCAGCAGTCCCACTGCGAGCAAAGTCAGTAATAATCTAGATAACCATTTCGCTGTCATGTCGTGCTCCTTTACGCTAGTAATGATTGTTTTGTTGGTTGCCCTTGTGGCCAACATACCTGACAATAGGTTTTCGAATGTTCCGTCCGGGTTAAATATAAACCCATGCAATTGATGAAGCAAGTTATACTTACGCTTTTTTTGCATCTCAATAACGGTTTCAACAAGAGAGACATTTAGTACGGTGGCTTGGTTAGTAAGAATTATGGTCTAGGCGAAAAAAGTATTCACACCGTATGGTTTGGCTAGACGGGTGGGTTATTGCTTGGGGTGGTCTATTACTTCGCAGCATTCACAGTTTTTCTTATAATTACGGTGAGTCTATTACGACTGCAAGATGGTAAAGTCTTACGGATAAGGAGTTATGGATTGCAGTGAGGAGGCGGTTATTGGTAGGCCCTAAGCTAGATCAAATGCTATTTGTCCGTGCAAGGCTCTTGCGGCATCGATGATTTTGCTGGCGGTAACACCTAATTTTCGGGCCTGTTTTACCGTTAGCTCATCGAATTCCAGTTGGTTTTCCAGCTCGGAGACCAATTTTCTGATTTCCGCGACCTCTTTTTTGTACATTTTATGCTCTGTGGTAGTGCCTGGCATATACAACCTCTCTGTAGTGTTTGTCCCGTTTTATGGGGGATTGATCTGGCCATAGGCGATATCGGCCAATTGGGCGGGCCACATTGGCAGATTTTTGAGTATCTACAAGAGTTGGCATTGGCCGTTCTGAAATATTCCCCTTACAGCTAGAGTGTCTTTCTCAAAGGTCCCATATTAGTGATGGATCGATGGCGGCCGTGTAGATTTGTGCGGAGAAGGGGTTGAAACGAGCGGTAAAATAGGCATTACCGGTTATTGTAATAAAGTTTTTCTATCTTATGTAAACGTTCTAAACCACATGGTATTCGCAGTCGATTAAATGCCAGTAGGCAGATACTGGGTGTATTGCCAATGGTGTGTAAGATTGGGCAGTATGGTTGGTCAGGTTTTTATCGGACGGGCACGACTGCTCCGACAGTCCGCAAGAGGGACTGTCGTGTAGAAAGGACATGCAGAAGTGGTTTCAGCGTATGAACAGCGTCAGGCAAAGCGAACGGACGTTACTTGGCCGGTAAGTTTGTGGCATCCTCAGGCGTCGCGATTTTTTAATGGTCACAGTGTAAATGTTTCCCGCAGCGGGGTAATGTTGACGTTGCCGTTGAAGACTCCATTGCAGCCGGGGCAAGATGTGGAGCTGAATTTTCCGCGGACGAAAAGCCTGGCTCAGGACAAAGGCAGCTTTGCCCGGATCAAGAACGCCAAGGTGGTTCGGATCGACCGTTCGGATTCTTTGACGTCGGCGGCGGTCAGGGTGGGGTTGAGCTTTTGCGACGGTGTGTCTTCGGCTCGCGAAGAAGAGCCGAGCTTAGTAGATTAAACTCTCAGGAGTTTGATGGTTGGCTGATTAGTTGGCGCAAGAGCGTTTTTGGAAATAGCTGCCGGGCAACTGATGGATTAAGCCTTTCAATTGCAGTGAGGTCACGGCTGAATATACCGCTGCGACTGATGAACCGGTTTGACTTACGATCTCATCCATATGCACCGGTTGATGATCTAAGCAAGCAATTATTTTTGCTTCGTTTTCTGGTAGTTGGGGTAGGGGGTCATCAAATAACATGTGCTGTTTATCGACATTTTTGATCGCGTGGTCGGTGGTTTGTTGGACGTGGCTGTGCAGGTCTCGGCCGATATAGCCCAGCGCTTCCATGATATCCTCGATGTTTTCGATTAACTTGGCGCCGTCTTTGATTAGTCTATGGCAGCCGGCGCTGCCGGGCGCATCGACCCTGCCGGGCACAGCCATCACCTCGCGATTATTTTCCAAAGCGTAACGTACGGTATGGAGTGAACCGCTATTGGCGGCGGCTTCCACGACCAGGGTGGCTAAGGAAAGACCCGCTATAATACGATTACGCATGGGGAATGTTTTGTGCAGCGGTTCATATTTGAGGGGGAATTCGCTGATGACGGCGCCACTCTGAGCGATATCCTGAGCGAGGTTGAGGTTTTCGGGTGGGAAGACATCGGCGAGTCCGCGGGCTTGGACGGCGATGGTTCGGCCTTGGGCGGTGAGGGCACCGACGTGGGCCGCGGTGTCGATACCACGGGCCAAGCCTGATACGATCGTGAAGCCGGCTTTGGCGAGCAGGTACGCAAAACGGCTGGATTGCTCTCTGCCATAAACACTGCAAGAGCGCGAGCCTACCATAGCAATGGCGAGATTGTCAGCGCGGGTGAATTCGCCCTGAATGTAAAGGACGGGCGGCGGATCGGAAGTTTGGCGGAGGGTGATGGGATATTCGGGCGATTCCAAGGTGATGGTTTTTACGCCCAGCTTATCAGCGAGTGCGAGTTCGGCATCGACATTGACGCTGTCTCGGGCGGCGGCAATCTGCTCGGCTTTTTTCAGACTCACATAAGGTACGGTCGCCAGTTGACCAGCGCTCGCGCCGAGAACGTTGTCGATACCGCCTAGACGTTCCAACAAGCGCGTGAACGTTTTGGGGCCCACTTGGTTGGTGAGGTGGAGACGGAGCCATTTTTTCAAGTCCGGATAGTCCTCGGCCATCGATACTCTTTAGCTTTCACCGACCCGCGACCTTTACTATCCCGCTGCCAATCAACTTCTGCGCTCCGCATATCCATGGAGCAAAGTTTTTATCGCAATTCTGCGATTGCGTTTTTAATTTCGTCCACCGTTAGATCATCCACGAACTTACAGTCGCCGATTTGGGTTGGCAGCACAAAGACGATTTTTCCGGCTTTGACCTTTTTGTCCTGCAGCATGGCGGTGTAGAGGTCGTCGATGGGTACATCGGCTGCGAGCTTGGTGGGCAGGTTGAAGGCCTCCAGCAAGCGGATACAGCGTTGCACTGCCGGTTCGTCCATGAGCCCTCGGTGCTGGGCCAGGCGCAATGCCGCGACAGTGCCGAGTGATACCGCTTCGCCATGATGATACGGATGGCCCGGCAGTACGGTTTCGAAGGTGTGTCCGATGGTGTGGCCCAGGTTTAGGATGCCGCGCAGTCCTGATTCGCGTTCATCGGCGGCGACGACCGCGGATTTGATTTTGCAGTTATGCACGACCAATTGCGTTATGAGTCGCTGGTCCAATTGCATGATAGCTGCGGCATTGGCTTCGAGGAAGTCGAAGAATTTGGCGTCGCGGATTATGGCGTGCTTGACGGTTTCAGCGAGGCCGCAGCCTAGTTCGCGTTTGGGCAGGGTTTGCAGGGTGGCAACGTCAGCCAAGACCAATCTTGGCTGATGGAAGGCGCCGATCATGTTTTTGCCTCGCGGATGATTGATGCCGGTTTTGCCGCCTATGCTGCTATCGACCATGGCGAGCAAGCTGGTGGGTACTTGGATGAAGTTGAGGCCGCGTTTGAATGTGGCCGCGACGAAGCCCGCTAAGTCGCCTATTACGCCGCCGCCCAGCGCCACGACGATATCGCTGCGTTCGGCTTGGGCGTCGAACAGGGCGTCGTAGGCCTTTTCCAGCACGGTGAGGGTTTTGCTTTCTTCGCCGGGGCCGACGGTGCATAGGCTGTTTCTTATGTCGGCGGCGTCCAATGTTTGCTGTGCCTTAGCTGCGTACAATGGGGCGACGTTTTCATCGGTGATGATTATGGCGCGTTTGCCGGGGAAACGCTGAGCGAAGACTTTGCCCAAATGGCGTAATATGTCCGCGCCTACATATATCGGATAACTCCGTGGGCCTAACTCCACGGGTACTATTTCGCAGCCTAAATCCATCTGCTTGTCTTTCATAAAAATCCTGTTGGGTGCCACCCATTTATCTATTTTATCTTCTTTGCCCTTTATCTTTGTGAAATGTCGCCATACGGCGGCGTAGCCAAATCCAGGTTGCTGTTAAGATGAGTAGGCTGCCGGCCCACCATATTTGCTTGTCTGCGAAGCCAAAGTCTTGGGTATCGTCAGAATCCTTAGCAGCCGGCGTCATGCTCTGCAGCACGAACACTAAGAAGTCTAGTTGCTTGGCGTCTGATGAGCCGGGACTAGCCTGGGTCGGCGCTCGTAGTATCATATAAAAATAGCCCGAAACTTCTTGCTGGTCAATAGTTATGTTGGGCAAGGGGTCTGGGGAAAGCAATATTGCGGGCATTCGTTGGTTTTGGCCGAACGGAATTTGGGCGGTGACGTAATATAAGGTGTGCTCGCCAAGACGTGGTCGATCAACAATGATTTGTTCGATAGTTGGATGGAGTACGGCTGTGAAGCTAACTCTTTGCCCACGATACGCTTGCGGGTCAGAAACAATCGCCTCCGGGCTGATGCTCAGCGGCGGCTGGGTGGGTGACGCTGGTTGTTGTGAATTGTCTCTCGTAGTCGATGCAGTGTCCAATAAAGACCACAATCCGGCTTGAACTATGGTGTCGATGCGGTCTTGGACGTCGAACAGTGGGCCTAGTGGGTCTGTTTGGGTTGCTGGGACAGGGGGTTGCGAAGCGGATTCTGAAAAATTGTCCGGTTCGCTGATCCCTCGTGGTGTCTGATCCTGGGCCTCGGCAGCATAGATAAAGGCAGTCGGTAGAATCGCTGGTATGACCAAGAAGGAAAAAGTTCCAGGCGCTGAGATAATGGCGAGAATACCTATGAAATATCGCAGCAATATGGATGGCCTGTGAGTATTTTTGGGCAGATTAGCTTGGTCATTTTCCATGGGACGGCCCTAGAATCTGGATTACATAGAATGGTATTTTACAAGAGTTTATGAAAGACGTCAACATTTGTGAGACTGTAAACTTAGCCAATAAAACAAGTTAGCTCTTGATTTTTCAGCGATCTGTGGTATTATAAAGGGCTGCATATAGTTTGCTTTTACTGCATACAGGAAACGACACGTGGTTACGACAGTTAAAAAGAAAAAGAGTGGTGCGATCAACAGTTATCGTTCAGCTTTGACGTTTTTGTTCAGCAACACGAATTACGAGACGGCGAAGCGGTTGCGTTACAACGAGGATACGTTCAGCCTGGACCGTATGGAGCGTTTGTTGGACGAGTTGGGGAATCCTCATAAGAAGCTGGCGTCGGTTCATATCGCGGGCACGAAGGGTAAAGGTTCGACTTGTGCCATGTTGGCTCAGATGTTGGAGTCTAACGGGTACAAGGTTGGTTTGTACACCTCGCCTCACGTTATGGATTTGCGTGAGCGGATTCAGATAGACGGTGAGATGATACCGGAGTCTTCGTTGACTCGTTTGGTGAAGAAGATAGCTCCGGTGATCAAGCGGATGTCTGATGATCCGCCGACGTTTTTTGAGATACTGACGGCTATGGCTTTTGTGTATTTTGTCGCTGAGAAGGTTGATTTGGCGGTTGTTGAGACGGGTTTGGGCGGGCGTTTGGACAGTACCAACGTTTTGAATCCGGAAGCGATCGGCATAACGAGTATCAGTATCGACCATCATCGTCAGTTAGGTGACACTCTGGCTAAGATCGCCAAAGAGAAGGCTGGGATATTCAAAGCGGGTGTTCCGGCGGTATCGGTTTTGCAGGACGGCGAGACAATGGGTGTTTTGCGTCGGGCGGCAAGCAAGAGCAAGACGCCGTTGCGTTTCACGGGCAAGGACATTGATTTTAGTTGCCGATTTGAGTCTTCGCGTTCGTTGGGGCCTCACAATCGTATATGTTTGACGACACCTTCGAGCCGGTTCGAGCATTTGCCTGTTCCGTTGCTGGGCGAACACCAAGCGGTGAACTGCGGTTTGGCGTTGTCGCTTTTGGATTGCTTGAAGAGCCGTGGTTATGAGATTAACGACGCTCAGGCGATTGAGGGTTTGTCGCACACGAAGCTTCCGGGCCGAATGGAACTGATTAGTCGTGACCCTCGGGTGCTGGTGGACGGGGCGCATAACGCGGCGAGCATTCGCGCGATGATCCAAGCGACGGGTCAGCACATACCGTACGATTCGATGGTAGTGATAATGGGCTGCTGCAGTGACAAAGATGTTCACGGTATGCTGGAGCAGTTGCAGTACGGTGCGGACAAAGTGATATTTACGCGGGTGAATTCGCCTCGCAGTGTTTATCCGGAAGACTTAGCGGAGATATACACGGAGATATGCGGCAAGATGTGTCAGACGGCAGCGAACCTTGACGAGGCGCTGCGTATCGCCCGCCCGGCGGTTGGGCACGAAGACCTTATCTGCATAACGGGTAGTTTCTACTTGGTCGGCGAAGCGAAAACCTACTTTGAGAAAGCGGCCCGTGAGGTTGCGGTTTAAGAATAATTTAAGGATTTGATTAAAGGCTGAGTGAGTGATTGCTCGGCCTTTTTTATGCGCCGAAGCGGCGAATTACTGTGGATTTTATTTAAGGACGAAAGAACGTAAGCAGGGCTGAGGAATAGAAGATGAAGAATATGGTGGTAATTGTCTTTTTGGTATTGGTGATAACGGGGGTTGGAAGGGGCGAGGTTCGATTTGTGGATCGGACGGAGGAATTGATAGGGCAAGGGTCGTTGGGTGGTAAAGCGGCGTGGGGTGATTTTGATGATGATGGTTGGGTTGATATTTTGGCGGGTGGAGCGCTATGGGTGAATGATGAGGGGAGAGGGTTTACTCGGCTGGTTAGTTGCGGCGACGGGGTGATGGGGGATTATGACAATGATGGGTATTTGGATGTGTTCTGCTATGGGAGTAGGCGGTTGTGGCGGAATGTTGGCGGGGTTGAGTTGGAGGAGCAGGAGTTGGGGGATTTGCTGCCGGAGGTTTCGCGGGGTGCGAGTTGGGGTGATCATGACGGTGATGGTGATTTGGATTTGTATGTTGGCGGTTATGAGGTTTGGCCTGACGAGGAGTATGCTGATGTTATGCTGGAGAATTATGGCGGGAGTTTTGGTATCAGGTGGGAGCAGGAGTTGATTTTGCGGGCGCGAGGGATTACATCGTGTGATTTTGACGCGGATGGAGATATAGATATTTATGTGTCGAATTATCGTCTGCTGCCGAATTTGCTTTGGGTGAATGATGGGACGGGGGTGTTTTGGGAAGAGGGGGCGGACTATGGTGTGGCCGGCGACGGGGATTATGACGCGTATGGTCATACGATTGGTTCGGCTTGGGGGGATTTTGATAACGACGGGGATATTGATTTGTTTGTGGGGAATTTTAGTCATCCGGCGGACTATCAGGATAGGCCGAAGTTTTACCGGAACATGGGAGAGGATAATGGTTGGCGTTTTGAGGATGTGAGTTATAGAGCGGGGTTGATGTGGCAGGAGTCGTATGCTTCGCCGGCGCTGGGGGATTATGATAACGATGGTGATTTGGACTTGTATTTTACGACGGTGTACGAGGGTGATCACGCGGTTCTGTACCGGAACGACGGGCGGTGGCGGTTTAGGAACGTGACGGAAGAAGTTGGTTTGGCGGAGATGGGCGCGACGTATCAGGCGGCTTGGGCGGATTTTGACAATGATGGTGATTTGGATTTGGCGACGGCTGGGCGATTATGGGTTAATGAAGGGAATGATAATCATTGGCTGAAGGTTCGACTGGCGGGCGATGGCGAGACGGTGAACCGTTGGGCGATTGGGGCGCAGGTGCGGATCGAGTTGGGCGATGATACGCTTACGCGGGAGGTGGAGGCTGGTACAGGTGAAGGGAATCAGAATGATTTAACGCTGCATTTTGGTTTGGGTGATTGGGATGAGGATGTGGATTTGGAGATTTTGTGGCCGGGCGGTGAGCGGCAGCGGGTTAATGGGGTGGCGGTGGATCAGACGTTGGTTGTGGATTGGGAAGGGATTTGATTTATTCGAGAGGGTGATTTAAGGGGCGGCTATGAGAAACGACGATGGTGTGCAAGTTAGGAAACGGCAGTATAGTTACCGTTACTTATGAAGACTTGACGTGCCACTCGGCAAGCTCCCAAGAGGGTTCCATCCAATGGACCGTCGCTGGGGGCTATCTCGAGGGACTGAATTTGTTCGGGGGACAGACAGCGGTCGAGGCCCTGACAGAAAGCGTCACGGACCATTGGGAATACGCGGCTTAAGAGGCCGGTGCAGATGAGCTTTTCTATGCCCATGATTTGTACGTTGGAGGCAACGAAGTCGCCTAGTATGCGGGCTGCGTCGCGTAGGACGGTGAGGGTGTGTTCATCGCCGTTTTGGGCCAGCTTAATCAGGTCTTTGAGAGTATTGACATCCGGACGGTCTATTTGTTTGATTATGGCGCGGCCGCCGGTATAGGCTTCCAAACAACCGTTGTGTCCACATATGCATTTTGGGCCTCGGCGATCAATGATGACGTGTGCGATGTCGTGGAGGCCGAGTTTTTTGGCGGGTGCCAACTCGTGGAAATTGAGAACTCGATGGTCCTGGCAGGGTATAATAGCAATTCCCATGTCCCAGACGATGACGCCTACGATAGTGTTGCGTTCAAAGCGAGCGGCCTCGCCGAAGGCCGCGGCAACATCCAGTGCGGATACGTTGACCGGCAAATCATAATTTTGGGCAAGATATTGATGGAAATCGACGCGGTTTTGGCTGGGCATATGAGCTGGTCCGGCACTGCATAACCAAACGCCGCGGAGTTTGCCGTTGTGGGATTTGATGTACTCTATTGCACCGATCATGAATTCGTCGATGAGGGGCAAGATATCCTCGGTGGCTTTTAGGGAGCTGATATCATGTTCACATCGCATGCGAAGTTTGTCAGAGAAGTTGGATAGTCCCGCGACGAGCAGAGGCGGCTCGATAACGATGCCGATGGTGTAATTGTCCTGGCGGTTGATGTCCCACAGTTCGAGTGGGCGTCCGGGGCCGGGCATGAATTTGCGGTCCACTGGTATAACCAAGTTTTCGCGGCTAAGGATGCGAAAATGATCGAGCGCCGCGGGCTTAGTTACGCCGAGGGTTTGGGCAACTTGTTTTTTGGCTAAGGGGCCTTTGCGGTCCAGCAGTTGGAGAGTTCGCAAAGAGTTGCCCAATTTAGGCTCTGTTTTTAATCTGTGGGCTTTATGACTCATAGCAGCTTAGTTGTTTTTGCTGAGAACAAGACTCAAGGAGTTTTCATCAGAAGTGCGGAAAGAAAAACAGGGACAACGTGCTGTTGCCCCTGTTTTCTATTACGTGATCATGTTGTAAGGACTTCAAAGATGTGTCCTTTTGCGTCATAGTGGTTTAGCGTCTGCGACGGAGGAGACCAGCCAGGCCTAGACCCAAGAGGGTCAGGGTCGCGGGCTCAGGGACAACATCGATGGAGACATCATCAAGCAAGCATTCCATGTTGTAGCCCATGAAACGGAGGCGCCAGATGTCCATGGTCATCGGATCGCCCCAGATGTTGATGGTGTTCATGGCACCATCATTGACGGCAAACGAAATGGTGGGGGCATATGCGGTGTACTCAACGGTGAACTTGACCCATTCGCTGCCGACGGCCCAAGTGTCGCCGGTGGCAACCCAATCAGCTCCGCCGTTGTAGTAAACAACACTGCCGTCGTCCTTCAGGCCTAAGTTGAGTGAGTCTTTGGTGACGGAGTTGGTGACGGTCATGTAAGAGAAACCGACGCCGGCGGGATTGGTGTCCGCACCGCTCATCCAGAATTCCGCGGTCATTGTCTCGGTATTGTCAATGACTTTGGTCCAAATGTAATAGTATCCATACTGAGTGGTGCCGTTGATGACGGATCGATGGCAGCGCAGGTAATTGTCGCCGGAGTGGGCGCCAATGGGTGAAACGTCGGTTACCTGTGTCATATACAGCAAGGTTTCGTCCACGGTAGAGTTTACGGTGGAGCCGGGCGGGGTAGTGAGGGGGTCTGCGTCAGTGCGCAGGCCGCCATCGGCAACTTGTGCCGCTACGGTGTAAGGGTTGGCTGTGACGCCTTCAAAGCCATCTGTGAAAACAATTTCCGCTTGCGCGAACGCTGCGCAAGCAAACAGTACGACAGCCACTACTTTTGCTAGGTTTTTCATAACCGTTCTCCTTTTGAATAGAGTTAAACTGGAACATTTACACAACAACACACAAAGCAACAACAACACAACAACATTACGTTTTTTTTGCGCTAGCGATATGGTTTCCGGAAATCGCTTATTGAGGATGTTCCCGGACTCGTCAGTTGTGAGTATATCAGGGTAGAGGGGCGGATGTCAATAGTTTTGTTAGTGAAACTTAACAAATTATATAAAAAAATTCAAGTTAAACGCGGCGGCCGGGATGGTTTGATATTCTAAGTTGTTATTATTACGCGTTTTACAAGTATTTAACGGTATTATTTGCGGTCGAGTTACGTTAGAGCGTAGATGAGTGGTTTTATGGATAACAATTTGAGCAAAATGTTCAAAGTTACTCTAGCTGCCGGGTTGTTTGGGTTGTTTTACCGGTTCTTGAATTATTAGCTTAACGCGTTTGGCGTTGGCGAGGGTTTTGTATTTGGCGTTTATAGGCTGATGGTATGAGCTAGATTGGTTGGTGTGTTGATGGGCTGGACGGGTAACAAGTGGGCTGCGTTACGTTGGGTTGGGGCGAGATTGATAGCAAGAAATATCAGGATTTTCGAATAATTGGGGGATGAATTATTGGGCCTGAAGAATTCTGATGCTGACGCTTTGGGCTCGGATTGGGGCTGCGGTTTTTAGCGGCGGCTGCGGCCCATTATTCTTAGGATTCGGATGAATAGGTTGATGATATCCATATATAGAGCGGCGGCGCTATCTACGGCGTTATCGACGGTTTTTGGGATGCTGTTGGCGCGGCCCCAATCGTAGCCGATGTATCCGCAGAAGATGAAGACGACGATCCAATCAATGATGCCGTGATGCATATGGAAGATGAAGACTTCGACGAGTTCGACAATGATAACGACGATGAGAGCGATGGTTAGAGCGCCGTGGATTTTTTTGAAGAAGTTGGGGAAGATGGATCCGAGGATCATCATGCCGAGCGTTACCCAAGCGGTGACTTGCATAGCGTTGACTACTATGGCGGGGTCGTAACGGGAGACGACAATGTTGATTATGAAGCCGAAGGGGATAACGACGAGGTTATAGCCGAGGAAGCTGATGATGGGGTCGGCGGATCTTGTGAAGATCATGATGCCGGCGAAACACAGGGCGAAGTAGCCGATGAAGAATATTAAAGGGTTGACGGCGGCGATGGATTCTGTGGGGATGAATTTTACCATTAAGTAGTTGACGAAGAAACCCCAGCAGAGAACGAGGCCTATGATGAGGTTGTAGATGCCGGGGTTGATGATTTGGCCTTGGGAGTCTTGCTCAGTACGATTGAAGACGGTGTTTTCCATTTGCGAGGCATCCCATGGGGTGGTTACGTTGCTATAGACGATCAACATTAAAGGAAAATATGCAAGATGGAATGCTGTACTTCAATAATTTGCGCATTACGATCATGTCGGCTGCCAAATGTTCTCTAGCTTGATCTTGGGTTCCATGTAGGGTTATGAGCTGATAGAAACCGCGTGGGTAACTTTGAACAAGATGTTCAAAATTACCCACCCTACAGATTTGCAGGATATGGTAGAGTAATAACAGGCGAGATACAAGAGGAAAACGGGGCAGGTGGTGATTTGGCACTGACAGGTTGATCGACGGCAGGTGGTTGGGAAAAGGTGTTCTCGCTGGGTGGTGTGTACGGACAAATTAACCGGTGCAAGGATTTGTTTTCGCTCACAGTTTTTCGTCGTATTCTTTGAGGTCGAGCGGATATTGACCGAATTCGCGTACTAATTTGACGATGTAGTCATAAGTCTGGCCTGATCATCGTATCGCTAAACTACAAAGTATTGAATTCGCTTGGATGCGAGGGAAAGTGGTGGATGGAGGGTAGGTTTTGATAATGTAA
>JAFGKT010000025.1 GCA_016928435.1 Sedimentisphaerales bacterium
GCACAATTGGAGCAAAAGGTCAGGGAATTTTTAACCGCGAAAAACGCGAAAGGCGCGAAAATTAGAGAACCACGAATGGGCACGAATGCTCTCGAATAAGAATTAGCTGCCAGGGGCATGGATTAAGCACAGGGGGTTTGTCGGAAGTAGCGGAACGCGTGTGCAAACAAGTTGCACACCCTACAGCGGGAAATGAGGAATAAATAGGGACAGGTGATAGGGAGAGATAAGTATCGGCAATGGGTTTGAACCCCCGAACGTAAAGTTCGGGGGCTAACGGTAACGATTGTTAGTTGGTGGGCGGTTGCGGATTAGGATTGTTAGGGCGATGATGCCGGAGATTAGGTATGCTACGGCGGCGGCGTATAGTATTGGTTGGGTTCCGATGTGATCGGCGATAGGTCCGACGGCTAGCAGGAGAACGGATCCTGTGCCCCATGTTCCGCCGAGCATGAAGGCCATTCGTTGGCCGATGTTTAATCCTCGGGCGTGGCGTGCGGCGGAAACAGCCAGGGTGGTGACGGCATTAATAAAGAAAGAGCTTAGGCAAAAGAGGGCCACGGCGTATTGGTATTTTAGGAGTAGGAAATACGCGAACATTAGGGGTGCGCCAATGAGAGAGGTGATGGCGCAGAATGGGATTTCGGATTTGTGGCGGGCAAGAAATGCCCAGAACAGTCCTCCGGCTGCGCCGCCGGCTCCGAATAGCATGACGGCGAAACCGCCGAACGATAGTGGGAAGTCGAGTTCGTTTAGTCGGGTGGGTACCAGGCCGACGATCATTACGCCGGATATGGCGGCGGGTACAGCCATGAAGAAGATGGGCCAAAAGTTGTATTTGGAAGTTGGCGCGGGGCGTGGTGTTGGGTCTTGGTTATTTTGGATGGGGATGGGTGCTAGGACGGGCTCGACGGCAATGCGGATGCGAAGGATGTAGATTAGGGGGATGGAGACTGCGGGGATGATAGCGAGATATGCGAGTGCTTGTATGGAGAAGTTTTCGACGATGGTGGTTGTGAGGTATGCTCCGCCCGCGAAGCCGAAGAATCCTCCGGTTAAAAAGATGGCGCTGCTGATAGAAGATGGGATGGCGTCTAGGCGGTGCACGGCGCGAAGGGCTTCGGGGTGCAGGAAGGCGATTCCTATGGCGGAGATAGCGGCGAGTGCGAACAGGCCTACTTGGCCGGGTAGGCCTTTAGGGAGGAAGCCAAGGAACAGCATGGTTAGGGCGAGAGCGAGGCCTATAGGGATGAAGAAGCAGGTTTCGCGGTGGGCGCGGAGATGGCCGATGAGCAGTTGTACGCCGTTGCAGGTGATGTGAAGTACGGCGAGGAGCCAAATGCCTTGGGTGAGCGAGAGGGTAAAGTCTTGGCGTAGGCGAGGCAGGAGAGCGGGGATCATTCCGCCGTTTAGGTCGCAGAGGGCGTGGACGATTGTGAGTACGGCGAGCTGGGTGTATTGCAGGGTTTTGGTGGTGCGTTGAGGCATGAGGTTGGGTTGATGTTGGGGTTGTCGATTATTCATGGCATATGGTAATAGGGCGGATGGGGAGTTACAAGTGTTTTGTGGGGTAAATGAGGGAATCAGTTATTCGGTCTGCTGGGGGCGTGGTGGGTGCTTTAATGGAATTTATTTTTGGTTGGTGGATGCAACACCCTTTAACTTCGTGAAAGGGTGCCACCCGATGGGGAGTTAATTTTGACAGCTTAGTCGATATGGCCCGAGGTTGGATGGCGGGGATTAGTTGGGGGGTGTGTTGAAGTTTTTTATGGTTATGTTGGCGTTGTTTAGGGTGGCTTTTAGTTTGTCGCAGTTCATGGTTACGTTGCCGATTCGGGGTGGGCCGTTGAGTTCTTGATGGCGGTTTATGCCTTTTAGGAGATGGGGTGGGCAGTTGTGTTGCTTGAGGACGTATTGGCCGATTTGGTGCAGGGACCAGGATTGATTGCCGCCGAAGTGGTATAGACCTTTTAGGTTTAGGGCGAGTACGGCGAGTATCATTTGTTCGATTTGATCGCACCAGGGGCAACTGCGGTATTCGTCGTAGAATAGGGTTACGGGGCGGTTTTTGAGGAGACGGGATTTGATCCAGTCGATTGCTCCTTTGGTGCCGGTGAATGAATCGCCGAGGGGCAGGCCTAGGCGGACGATGCAGACGTTTTCGAATTGCTGGAGGATTTGTTCGGCTTGGGTGAAGGTTTTGCCCGCGACGCTTACGGGGTCGGGCGGATGGGTTTCGTCGTAGCCGGCGGGTGGCGGTTGGTTGCCGGAGAATACCAGGTCGGTGCTCATGTAGATGATGGGGCAAGTTGGAGCGAAGACGTTGGTTATGGCTTGGGCGCCGTTGACGTTGATGTCGTAAGCCCATTGGGGGCGGTCTTCGCATACGTCGAGATCGCATACGCCTGCGCAGTGAACGACGCAGGTGGGTTGGAATTTATCGCGGAGTTGTTGCAGTTGGGCTTGGTCGGTGACGCAGAGGGGGACGACGTTTGGGGCAGGTGGTGATTTGGTGGCGGGCGGACAGATGCCTAGCAGTGATTCGCTGGGGTAGGCGGACTGGAGGGCTTTCCAGATAGGCCAACCGTGGATAGAGGTTATGCCGGTGGCTAGGATGCGTTGTGGGGTTGGTGAGGACAATATTAAAACCATTGATCAGGGGCCGCGTGGGTAACATTGAACAAGATGTTCAAAATTACCCACCCTAGGGGCTAAGAGTCACATTACATTTTCGACAATTCTATTGGAATTGACCTTGAGAAACAATCATTTGCGTAATAGCAGCTGTGCAGGGGGAAGATTCTTCTTTGCAAATAAAATTGGTCCGATATAATTCACAGTATTAACAATAAAAAGCATTTAATTAGCCGTGCTATTATACCGAGGAGGTTGGCAAATATAGGGTTGAAACTGGGCAGCCTAAAGGCCGCCGCTTAGCCCCACCGTTCGACACAAGAAAATGGATACAAGAACCTGGTTGACAAGTAATCCGAAGCTCGTTGTGGAAGGTAAGCTGGACTCGATTTGCCTGCGCCTATTCGCTGTCTGGGCGTTGCTCTCCATGCCATTCATGATTGCATCAGCAATGGTATGGCGAATGCTCACGCCGTCACTGTCACTGGTTGCTGTGGTTTTGCTCGCAGTTCCCTGCATGCTCTATGTGTACTTCGTTGTCCAAGGTATTCGGGTATTCTTACCGGCACCCGACAAAAAAACCGATTCCAACTTGTTTCTTATTCTACAGGTTGTGGTGTACGTGTCCTTCTTTTTGGCGCTCTGGCGGGACTCTAAAGATTACAAGTCTCTCGAGGATAATTGGAGTATGCTTGGCTTCATTCTCGGGGCAATCATGGCTTTGCTGAACCTAGCGTTCATTACAATCGCAGCTTCTGCACGACAAAAGGTCGCCATCATGACCTGGACAGGATTGATAGTCTCCCTGGTCTCCTGTGCCCAGTACATCAGAGGACAACTGTTGTAATAGGAACTATCGGACAATCGCTTGCACAAGTATTTCTAAAACGGTGCGTTCGTCATCTTGGGATACCGCTATTGTTGCTGTCTACTGGGTCGCTCTCGATGATTTCCACGAGTTCGATTAGGCTGGGGCATTGATGCTGGACAGTGGGGTCTGTTTGCCGGACCAGAACGGCGGGGATGCCAAGCTGTTGGGCGCCGCGAATGTCGGCGATGGGGTTGTCGCCTACCATCCAGACAACGGAATTGTCGGGAATGGGCTGCAAGGCGATGCGAAAGGCATTTTCGTGCGGTTTTTCGAAGCCCATCACAGCAGAGGTGTGAATGTGGGTGAAGAAGTTTGAAATTCCGAGGGCGTTTACGATGTCGGGTAATTCGGGGACATGGTTTGAGAGGATAGAGTGCGACCAGCCGGTTTCCGAAAGAGCGGTGAGGGTTGAGATTGTGTCTTCGAACAATTGCCAATTTTCTGGATTACAGAACTGAGCGGGGACTTGGGCTGCGAGTTCGGCGGCGCGGGCAGCGCTGAGGCCAAACACAACAAGAGTTTGCTCAACAGCAGGAAGCAGGGCTTGCCACCACTGGGCAGCGTCGCGGATGTGCGTGTGAGGGACTTGCGGTTTATGCCAAGGGAAACCTTTGCGAAGATGAGGACGCAGCTGGTCGCGAGTGACTGAGATATCGGGTTCGGCAGTGCGTAGAATCTCGATCAGCGTGCCGGTCCACATTCCATCGCGATAGGCGAGGGTGCCATCGAAATCCCAAAGGATATGTTTGTGTTTCATTTTTTCGCTGTCCAGGACGGTAGTGTCGTGGCTTCATATCCCGGATTGGGATTTGCCGGTGTGTTTTTTTCTTTTAAGTTAGCCATTGTGGTTTGCAGGGTGGAATATCAGAGAAAATAAATCGCAAACCATCTGTTAAGGAATATGGGCGTACTGTGTTATGCCCTTCATGTTCATAAAATCGGCTGGAAAAGTCGAGACCTGTGTATTGCCTTTGTTCAAGAGTCTCGACCAGGTCGCGCCATCCGGCAATGGAGGGCGGATCGGTGTTGTCTTCAGAGAGGTAGAGTTTGGCTTTTAATTCGGTGTGATTATTGGAAAAAGCGGCTTCATGTTTGAAGATCCATCGATTATCCCAGGTGGGAGAGGCGCTTGACGCGATATGCCGATAAAAAGGATTGTCATCTCTAAATAGAGAATAAAGCACAAAACAGCCGCCAATCGAATGGCCAAAGATGGATCGGTCATCGGGTTGAGTTCTATAATTGTCATCAATAAAGGGAATTAGTTCTTCGTTTAAGAATTTGAAAAAGCGTTCGCCTCCTCCGGTAGGTACACGATAATTTTCAACGAATGTGGGAGAGTAGTCGCGCACTCGGGGATTTGTGCCTTCCCAGATAAGCTTGCCGTACGCTATTCCAACCACTATTAGCTCAGGGATGCCTTCTTGACATTCCAAGGGCCTTACCAATCCTTGGGCGACAGGGAAGAGATGGTCTGCGTCTAGGAGGTACAGAACGGGATACCGTTTCGACGAGGAATGATATCGGATAGGCAGCGAGACATATATCTGGTATTCTTCGCCTACGTGTGAGGAAGCTATAGTTCGTAATTCTGTATTTGGAATGGAAACACGTGGATAATTGGACATATTTTCTGTTTCCGGGCTAATAAGGTAATTTCCTGAGAACGGACTTTTGTAGTTAGGCTACGTTGTATCCGAGTTCCTTTAGTTTGTAAGTGACCTCATGACAGGAGGCTGTTCTTGTGGAGGAAAGTAAGTGGGTCGGAATGCCGGTTATGTCATGATGGATTTTGATGCAGCCGTGGATGAGTCCGGAGAGGAACCAGATGGACCATTTGCCGGGCTCGATCATTTTGACATGCTGGGCGGGCAGTTCAAACTTTTTGCCAAGCGGGCCCTCTAGGATAAGGCTGTCTGCTGAGGCTGTGAATCGGGTTGAGTTGTGTTTGGTTGACAGGATGCCAAAGAGCATGTCTCCCTGCCATGTTGCGTGAGGTTGGGGTGTTGGGGTGTGATTCATCTTCTTACAGTCCCTCTGTGGTTCGATGGTGGGCATGGGGTACCCTACCTGCCGTGCCTGAACACGACCCTCCGTGGCTTAAATATTCCCGTTAGCAAAAACGGCCTGAGCAGGTCAGGGGGCTAATCTAAAATATCCCCGATGAGGATTCGCTAGCGCGGCTCTTCGCTGCGCTACGTGTCAAACGCTGTAACTGGCGTCTGCTGCGCAGAACGCTTACAGGTTCGAAACCTGGCGTGTGTTAATATCCCCGACAGGATTCGAACCTGTAACCTTTGGCTCCGGAGGCCAACGCTCTATCCAATTGAGCCACAGGGACTTTTGGGGTTTTTATTATATGGGGGAGTTGGGGTTGGACGCAAATAGTTTTTTTGTAGGAGCAGTGGGATGGATTCTAAGAGGATTAACAGGCAGACGGCGGGCATGGCCCACCGGTATATGGCGCAAGAGAGAACTTAAGGTCGCTCGGGCAGGATCATTATGGTGCCCCATTGGGCGAGATTGGAATAGATATCGAATTGACGTGAATGCCACGCTGCCTGGTTTTGGCGGACGGCGATGTCGGCATCATCGATGGCGAAGTCGAAACCGAAAGTTGTGCCGGGTGCTGGGTCAAATGGTCTGAGGGTAGGCCAAGGGATAGCGATTTCGACGACGTAGCTGTTGGTGGTAGTGGCGGCGATAGCGACGTGTAGGTCGCGCAGGGGGCCGAACTCACTGACGTATTGGGATGAGGGGTTCGCGCCGGGACGATAGACATGGGCCCAGGTTTGGCCGTCGGCGCGGGCGGTGGCGGAGATTGGAATTACAATTCGGTAATCGCCGTTGGCGGGCGGCACGACATTGCCGGGCAGGTTTTGACGGTTAGCCATGGATAGGAAGATTTCCAAGCATTCAGCGTTCCACGCCTCGGCGATGGGCAGATGGTTGTCGAGAATGTGATCGTCGGTGACCTCGGCTAAGATATAGAGATTATAAACATCGTACGCCAAACGCACTCGGGCGGAAAGATCGTCGGGGCCTTGCCAGGTTTGGGATTGGGAGATATCGAACTGCTCGGGGCGGCCGATGCGCAATACGCCGGTATCGGGCCAATCGGCAATTTGACCATCAACGGTGATCTCGGCCGGCAAGGCAAAGGGCATATCGATAGTGGTGGATATTTGGGCGGTGCTGCTGGGAGTGGCAACGATGGCGGAGAAGATAAGCGACTGGGCTGGGACGTTGGGCGCTAGTTGGAAAGGCAGATCGAAAGTGACGGTTTGGCCGGGCGCCAATGATGCTTGAACGGAATCGTTGATCCAAGTAATGCCGGCCGTGGCGGCGGGACGAAGAACTACAGTGCCGGCGTCCATATGCGGCTGCGCAATGACGCGAACGGGCAGCACCAAGGTTTGTCTTGAAACATCGAACCGGGCGGGCAGGACTTCGGTGGTTAGCCCGATATCGTCAAGAAATTCAAAGGCAAGTTCGCGCGGCTGTAGAGATTGGTCGTTGATGGCGCCGTAGATTTTGATGGCTTGGTAATCAGCTTGGGCAAGTGGGCGGTTGGCGACGAGTTCGAAGGTAGCCCAGGAGGCTTGATAGGACGCCAGGTTGGCCGCGGCGATATCGGGTTGGACGCTGAAACCTTCCGGGGCGGCTATCCAAAGCGAGCCGATAGCGGCTTGATCGGTATTGTTGTGGATTCGAGCCCGAACGCTGAAGCGTTGATAGGGTTGGTCGCAAACAACGGCGATGGGCGCGGCGGGCGCTTCGATAAAGCCTGGCACGGCGGCGGAAGCATCGATACGGGGCAGTGAACGGGTAGGCAAAGTGTTGATCGCGGCGGGGTTGGCGATGGGTAAATAAGTTATGGTGCGAGTGAGCTGCACTTGGGGGTGATTTTGGGATTGGCCGGTAAGCGGGATGGTCCAAGAAGCGGGTTCGGCTTCGCTCCAGGCGGCGATGACCCCGGCGGAACGATCGGGCAGGGCAAAAAGCACCGCGACGAGTGGGTATTCGGTTTCGATCCGTCCGAGGCAGATCATCGGGCCTATGTTCTGCATCATCTCCTGTAGGGCGAAAAATGCGGGCCGGGGAGTGAAGTTTTCGTCACGATTGACGATGGCGTAATCGGGATCGTTGTCGAATGCGAAGAGGTAGTCGCGGTCGATGCCGAGGGCCATGGAAAGGATGGCGTGCTTGGCGAGTTCTTGGCCTCGGTCTTGGTCGTTTGCGGGTTCATAGGCAAGACCGAACTCGGTGAACCACACTTGGCGGCGGGGCGAAAGCGAATCCGCCAGGCGAACCATTTCAGCGCAGGCGGCTGGGAACTCGGGAGTCCAAAGGCGAGGCGGGATACCATAAGGATGAGCGACGAGGGCATCGGTGCAGTCGGCGGCGGGGGCGGATTGCGTAATGCTACGCATAAAACCGAAGTCCACGCCATCGGTGCCGGCCATGGCGCAAAGGGCCCTGGGATTGGCGCTCTTGACGGCCCGATAGCAGGCGTGGAGCATCTCGGCGTATTGGGCATAAGAGCCAGCCCAACTAAGATTGGGATGGTTGGTTTCGGTCCAGACCTCGAACTGACGGAAGATTTGAGGGTGCCGAGCGGCCAATTGTCGGGCCCACTGGGTAAAATGCAGCAAGTCCGGCGGGTAGCTGGTTTTTTGCCAACCGCTCACTGAGGCCGGTGCGGTGGTGGCCCAAGATTGGTTGTGGCCGTAACCGAGTACGATTAGCGGTTCGAGTTGGTACCGGCGGCAAAGCTGAGCCCAATTGTCATAGGTAGTGAAATCGATTTGGTCCGGGGCGGCAGCGGATTCGCAGAAGTTGCCGACAATGCGAAAATGACGGAATCCCAACTCCGCGAAACGTTGCCAAAGCCTTTGGGAACTATCCGAAGGGCCGGCGATACCGATTCGGTCGCGGACGGTGAGCTGTTGCTGGGCGGCGGCGTGAGAGAATATAAGGGCAGAAATTACTATTAAGGCGGCAAGAACCGGTCGAAAACGGATCATGGGGACTCCTTGGGACGTTTTATAATAGGATATATATAGTATAAATGGCCCAGCGGGTAAGCGAGTTACCCGTCCGGAGACGCAGGCTAAGGCCCACGGCATTTGGCAGGATAGAACCTGGGGCTAGGCGTGGTATGCAAGGCATACCCCCGATGACACCGAGTATAGCAGAACGGCGCCGGAAGACAATTGTTTATGTAAGTAGATTGGTCGGAGTTTGTTGGTCCCGGCCAATGCAACCATTGTTTCAGAAGGTTATATGGCTTGCAAGTGACGGTGGGCGGGTTTATTATGGGGCAGCGCAGCGGGCGCGGCGATCGGCGTGAAAGTATTTGTATTACAGGCTTTAAGAGAAACCAAGTTGGCGTTTTGATGGATATTGCCAAGCTGAAAAGACATTTGGGGCCGAGGCTGCAAGGCTGGTTGATATCGGTTTTGCTGCATATTGTCGCGGCAGCTTTGTTGGTTTGGTTATCGCTGGGTGATAGCGGACCGAAGCAGGCTGAGTACGAAACCGCGCAGGCTTCGGTGATGCGGGAGGAGCCGCCCGAACCGATAGAACCGCTGGTGGAGGATTTGCAGGTAGATAGGTGGCAGGGAGCAGCGGAGCTTAGTGAGCCGATGGTACTGCCTAGTGAGTTGGACATGGGTTCTGTTGGGGACGGCAGCGGTGACGTTATCGCGGTGGCAGGATTGATCGGGCCAGGGACCGGGGGCCAAGGGAGAGCCGCCGTCGATGGTCGGACGCGGTTTTGCGGAACGTCGGGATCGGGTAAGCGAATTTGCTTTGTGGTGGATCATTCGTTGAGTATGGTGATGGCTCATGACTATGTGCGGGATCAGTTGCAGTTGGCGATCGAGCGTTTGACGCCGGGCCATTATTACAATGTGATTTATTATGCCGAGGGTGAGCCGGTGCAATTGGCACCAGGTGAACTGATTCGCGCCAACGGCCCCAACCGACAACGTGGCATGGAATTCGTGGCGAACATGGAATTGGCGCAGACGGTTGCGAGCGGCCAGGGGTGGCAGGCGGTGGTGAATGCGCTGGAAGCGGCTTTTGCGGGGCGGAATGTGCGCGGCCAAGGAGTGGATTTGATCTATTTGCTTACCGACGGCGAATACGACCGTGAGCAGGTTTTGTCGCGTTTGCGGCAGATGCAGGCGGGGCAATCGAGGCCGGTGACTATAAGCGTTGTGGCTTGCGGCAGTCGTGACAGTGAAGCCTTTTTGCGAGAATTGGCGACGAGCTATAACGGAGAATATCGTTTTTTGACGGATGAAGAAACGACCAGCATGGGATTTTCGGAGCTGGATAGACGTTGGTGAGATGGGCGGGCATAGGAAAGACTTGATAATGAAGCAAAGCAAGCAAACTTGGTTATGGTTGGTAGTCTGCGTGATGTTGTGCTGGGCGGCAATGAGCGTCTGTTGCGGGCAAGCGGTGGGCAATGCCGGCGGGGACGGGGCGGCGGAAAGCAGCGACTTTCACAAGTTTTTTGTCGCGGGGGGATTGTTGGTATGGGTGATACTGCTGCCTTTGTCGTTGGTGACGATCAGCTTGGTGGTGCAGTTGTTTTTGACGATACGGCGGGAGAAACTGCTGCCGGGCGGCTTGGCTCAACGTACGGTGGAGTTGATAAAAGAGAAGAATTTTGCCGCGGCTGAGCAGAAACTCTCGAACAATCCCAGTCTGTTGGCTCAGGTTTTGATCGGCGGCCTGGCGCATCGTGACAAAGGAACGCGTCACGCTGAGACGGTAATGGCGGATGTGTTGGAACAGAACTGCATGGGGTTGATGCGTAAAGTGGAATGGCTGCACATAATCGGTAATGTGGCGCCGATGATCGGACTGTTCGGCACGGTGTGGGGGATGATCGACGCTTTTGATGGGATTGTGCGGGCGGGCGGTCAGCCGGAGCCGGCCGAATTGGCAGGCGGCATATCGGTGGCGTTGGTAACGACATGGTGGGGGTTGATCGTGGCAATACCGTCGTTGGCGGCCTTTGGGGCGCTGCGTAATCGGATTGACGCGGCCGCGGCGGAAGTGGCTTTGGCGGCGGAGAGCCTGACGGAACAGTTGGAGGATTCAGCCAAAACCGCAAAGGCGCCGGAGTAAGTCATAGGGCGGTCTAGTGAGCAACCAAAGGGTCAGAGATTTTTTTTGACAGGATTGACAAGATTTTCAGGATATTAGATTTGCCGGAGGCGTGATATTTAATCGAATGTAAACGCTCGACACGGGGACAAAGAAGCGGCAATGACAACTTCATTTCGGGAGAAGATAGACGCGGCGAGACGCCAAGTTGGTTAGTTTGATATTTGGTCAGGAAGTTTTTGATTAACAGGATGTTGTCCGGCGTGATAGATGAAAAACGCACATAGAAAACCAGAAGTTTTGGGATAGTATTATGAAGTTGACGTTCGGACCTAAAAACCGGGACCAGATGCAGTTTAACATGACGGCGATGATCGACGTGGTGTTTCTGCTGATCATTTTCTTTATGCTGATATGTCAGTTTATTGTGCGGGAGAACTATGAATTGGTTTTGCCCGATGACTGCGTCAGCGCGACGGTGCCGGACAGGTTGGATCGTAACGCGGTGACGGTTTCGGTGGTGCCGCGAGAGGTTGGGGCGGATCAAGGCACGGCAACCACCGCGCAATGGAACGGCAATAACGTGATCTACGCAGTACGTGCGGCGGAGTTTGACCCGTTGGCGCCGCGGTATCGACAAAACCCGCAAGCGTTGCTGCGAGATATGACCGAAGCGATACAACAAGACACCGCCCGGCGGGAAACGGCCCTGGTGCATCTACGGGCCGACAGCAATATGACTTACGGACAGGTGCAGCAAGTGCTGGTGGCGCTTTCGCAGGCGCAGGTAAGGCAAGTGCAACTAGCGGCGTTTCGCGGCGAGCAAAACAACAACCACGCAACAGGAAACCAGCAATGAGTATCGGCACGGCATTGCGACAATTACACGGCAAACGCGGTTCACACAAGGGGCGGTCTTTGCAGTTGCAGATGGTTTCGATGATCGATGTGGTTTTTTTGCTGTTGGTGTTTTTTCTGCTGACGGCGAATTTTCGCAGCCGTGAGGGTTTTTTGCCCGCTGAGCTGCCTCGGCGAGTGACCCGGGCTGAGTTGGCGGAGATCGAACCGTTGGAGTTGGTGATCGCGACGTTGGGCAACGGCCAATGCCAAGTGAGTGTGGCGGGCGAAGGCGGGTTTGTGTTCCGTTCGAGCAGCGACGGCGGCGGCTTCGATCAATTGCGCGAACAACTGAGTCAAACTCTACAAGCCCAAAGACGCTACACGGAAGACCCGATCAAGCTGATGCCTTTAACGCAAACCCGCTGGGACCATGTGGTGAAGACTTATGATGTTATTCGGCAATTGGATTTGCAGAATGTGATTTTCGCGGTGGCCAACTGAGGTGCGCTTTTATCGTGTTTGTAAAAGTTCACAGTAAAGAGAACCACTAATTAACACTAATATTCGCTAATTATAGCTGCCATGGGCGAGCATCAAGCACAGGGGGTTAGTCGGTGAGCGTAATGAAGAAAAATGGGCAGGGAAATATCTTAACCGCGAAAGAGAAACACGCATGAATACGAATAGACACGAATAAAGACGTTGGTCATGGGCGGCTATTGGGGCTTATTGGTGGTTGCGAGAGCGTGAACGGTTACGCGTTTTTTGAGGTAGATTAGTGAAATTACCAACTCTAGTTCTATTGGGGGTGATATTGAGCTGCGCGGCGGCGGGCAGTGCAGGCGGCGCGGACGAGGGGGTAATCACGGCGATGGCTGAGCAGAACGATATTTCGCCCGTAGCGGAAATGCTGGACCATTGCGAACTGTTGCTTAACCGGGTGCAACAGTTTACCGAGCGAATGGAACTATACCACGGCTGGGCGCAGCAGTACGCTGCAGAACGATTAGGGGAGGAACTCGCTGAGGCGCGGCGGTGTTTGGATGAGACGGGTGCGGTAGTTGGGCAGTTACGTGATTATCTGGACAATTATTTGCCGGACGATTGGATCGAGCGTTTTGAGATAACCGGATTTTATGCCGCGGCAGAGAACCAGCGCCGCCGTTATCGCGATCAGGAAAGGTTATATTGCTATTGCTACGGCATTTGGCAGGTGCAGCTAACACATTGGAGCCAAAGCAGCGAACAACAGCAACAGCAAACCCGCACAATGTTGGAGGGTGAGCTTAACTCGTTGCTGGATGAGTTGGCGTATTTTGGACGTAACGATGAACAGATGAGCGGCCCCATGTTGTGGGTGGTGCGTTTGGCGCGGGTGCTGACGGCGTTCGAGCCGCGGGCGCTGGATTTGGCGCGGGATCAGATTACGCAAATGCTGCAAGTGCGGTTAAGTTCAGCCGATCAGTTCGAGTTGCGTTGGGAGATTTTGCGATGCAATCTGCTTAACGGACAGGGTGGGACGGCTGGGTGGTTATCGCAATGGGAGCAAGTGCGTCAATGGATGCTGCAGCAGCAATGGACCCCGTCCCAGCGGATTGGATATATGCTGCGATTGACACTATTGCTGGAGATGGCCCGGCAAGTCGAGCCAATGGAGTCTTCCCGACCTATCTCCACCAACGCCTTAGCGGACTTGGAACGTTTTTGGAACACAGAAGAGTTGTCGCGCCCGGCGGTGACGGAGTTGGTGGCTTGGCCCTACCTGCAATCTACGACGCAACAGCAAACACAGGAGCAAGACAGATTACCGACAACCGATTTTGAATTGTGGTGCGTGGGTAGGCAATTGCAGGACAGCCAAAGGCAATGGGGCCAAGCGGCTTCATTGTGGCAACGATATAAACAGGAGTTCGGCGGCGACGCAAGGCGGTACGAAGAAGTTCTGTACGACCTGGGTTTTTGCGCGTATCAGTTGGGGATGCTCGCGGAGGACCAGAACCACAGACAAGCGTTGTTGGTCGAAGCTGTTGATAACTGGGCACAATTGGCGCGGGATTATCCATCTTGGGTTTCAGCGATGGAGCCGGATGAACGTAACGCTTTGCGGGCGGCAATCGCGGCGGGGACAACGGCGTATAATTTGTTCCTGCAGGATGAATCGACCTACGCGGAGTTGGCGCAAGAGGCGTTGGCGACGCTGGTGGGGCGCGTTGATATGCAGAGTTGTCAGTTGACTGGGCCCTATACAGCCACGCCGCTCAGCAGACAGTATCGTTTTTATTACGGATTGGTTTTGGCGGCGCGAGGCGAATACGGATCGGCGCGGGTAGCGTTCGCTTTGGTGCCTGATAACGACGAGCATAAACTTACAGCGCGTTACCAAGCGGTGCGATCGGCATGGCTTGAATACAGCTATGCTGAGAACGCAACGATAAGCCCGGCATGGCAGCAGTGGCGCGACGAACTGGCCGAACTGATCGCGCAAGTCCGGCAAGGCGAAGCGGTAGATCAAACGCTGATGGGGCAAAGCGTTTTGCTTTTGGGACGATTGTGGTTGGATGGATCACCCAATGATCCTCAGCGTTGTTTGACATTATTGGAACAATACCACGACTATTGGATGAGCGATGAGAATCGAGCCCGACAAGGGCAATGGCAACTAATAGAGGCCTGTGCGAAACTGGGGGATCATGGCGACGCGATCCGGGGGCTCTTGGCTTACCTTGAAGGTGATCGTTTGAATAGTAGTCAAATGATGCAGGTATGCGGTTGGTTGGACAGTTGGGCGGGCGAGTTTAGAACGGCGTGGGCGACAGGGACCGGCGAGCAGTCTCAGCAATGGGTTCGAGAGCAGTTGCCCGAACTGACGGCGCGGTATTTCGCGATGCTGCAGCAAAAGATGATAGACGCAGAGGTTGGAGAACAATTATACGCCGCGGCGGGGCGTGCGCTGGTGGAGGTTCAGTGCTGGACAATACTGACGGCGATGGAAAACGGCGAACGGGCTGCGGATTTGGCGGATGAGTTGGCGGCGACATTGAGGCAGTTGCAGTCGCAGGGCATCGAGTTGGTGAATGTGTGGGGGATGCGCGGCCGAGCGGTCGCGGCGATGGGACAAGGAGACTATGAAACGGCCAGACGATGGTGGCAGCAAATTCGGCTGGGTCTGGAACAACAGCAAAGCTCAGAAGCTATAGACCTTTGGTGGGAAGCGCGGATAGTGAGCTTGTTGTGTTTGCAAGCCCAGGGCCAAGCCGCGGAAGTGACGCATGTGATAGAAGTAACACAAGCGACCACCGCGACCGATCCAGGTCAATGGGGCCGACGTTTGGAACTATTGCGAAGCTGGGCTGAAGAGACACTAGAGTTAGATGCGATGGAATAGGTGAAAAGACCCAAGGCCGGCAATACGCACAAAGCGGGGGATGATAGTGACAAAACCTCCAATTACGGTTATGATACGCAAATGAATAAGAAGTTCTACATCGAGAATATGGGTTGCCAGATGAACAAGCTGGACTCGGAACTGGTGATTTCGGAAATGCACCGGGCTGGTTATCAGCAGACCGGCGATTTGGCTGATGCCGGGGTGATAATCTACAACACATGTTCGGTACGGCAGCACGCTGAGGATAAGGTAATCAGTAAGATCGGGCAATTGACCAATCGGCACAAGAAAGGGCCTGCGATGGTGCTGGCGGTGATCGGGTGCATGGCTGAGCGACTGGGCGAGCAATTGCTGAATGATTATGCGCAGGTGGATGTTGTCTGCGGGCCCGGTCGGATTCATGGTTTGGTGGACATGATACAGCAGGCTGAGCAACACAAGCGATGCCTTAAGCTCAACGACCCCGCGGAACTGGAAGAGCTGGAAGAATTGGACGGACGACGACAGCGGATAGACGTGGCTCGGCCTTTCGCGGCGTTCGTGCGGATCATGCGGGGGTGCAATAATTTCTGCCATTATTGTATTGTGCCCTATGTGCGCGGGCGGGAGCGTTCCAGGCCTTTGGATCATATCGTGCAAGAGTGCAAACGTTTGGCTGATGAGGGCGTGCTGGAGATTACCTTGCTGGGTCAAACGGTGAACAGTTATCGTTATGAGCAGAACGGCCGAGAGCTTGGCTTGGCGGATGTGCTGGAAGCGATTCACGACATTGACGGTTTGCAGCGGATTGGTTTTGTGACCAACTACCCGCGTAACTTCGACAGACGCATATTGCAGGCGATGGCGGACTTGCCCAAGGTGTGCGAATATTTGCATATTCCTGCGCAGTCTGGTTCGGATCGAATTCTCAAAGCGATGAATCGTCATTATACCGCGGCGGAGTATTTGGACTTAATCGCTGAAGCGCGGCAGACAGTGCCGGCTCTGACGGTAGCGGGCGATTTTATCGTGGGCTTCTGCGGCGAAACGGAAGATGATTTTGAGGCGACCAAGGAGTTGGTGCGGCAGGTTCGTTATAAGAATTGCTTTGTGTTCAAGTATTCGCCTCGGCCGGGCACGCGGGCGGATGACCGATTGGCAGATGATATAAGCGATGAAGTGAAGAAACGACGTAATATTGAATTGCTGGAACTGCAAAACTCAATATCGCTGCGGGACAATCAGCAATTAGTGGGACAAGAATTCGAGATACTCGTGGAAGGGCTTAGCAAAAAACCTCATCTAAACACCGACCAGCAAGAAGACCAAGAGGCCGAGTCGGACCTCGATGCCCAAACGCAGAGAAGTACAGCAGATAATAGCGATGCTCCAAGCGAGAAACCGCAACTGGTGGGAAGAACCAAGGGCGATCAGATTGTTGTGTTTAACGCGCCCGAACAATACATAGGTAAGATTGTGCCGGTGCGCATTATCAAGGCTTCAGCTTTGACGTTATTCGGCGTGTCAACTCAAGATTAAATATCACTAGACAATCGCCATGTCAGGGTAGGGGCTTTGCGTGCCCAATAGTAATCGGACAACGCGGGGAAACGACGACCACAATAATTAGGGACAGGCGCAAAAAGAAGGGCCCACTTAGTAAGCCATTGCTGACTACTATTTGGGCCCTACCGAAAAGTTGTTGGCATTAGAGATATCGACAGATGTGACATTGCCAAGAACAAAAAAATATTATTCGCCCACATATAATTGGTTGTTTGGCGTGTTTTCCGGACAGTCCGGCAAGAATTACTTGACGATTTCGGCCCGTCCAATCATACTGGAGGCGTTGAGACGTCGCTTGTGTCTTGGCGTAAACAGTTTGTTTTTATAGACTTATATATTTCGATGGTTATTATTTGTGGCAATAGTAAGTTTTTATCAGGTTAGCAAAGAGTACAGCAGTCAAACGGTGCTGGACAAAGCATCTTTTGAGATCAATGCGGGGCAGAAGGTCGGCCTTATCGGACCGAACGGCTGCGGCAAGACGACCATCCTACGTTTGCTCTGCGGCCACGAACAGCCCACCGAAGGCAGTATTACGGTTTCCGGGGCGGTTCGGATTGGTTATGTGCCGCAGCATGTGGACTTTGTGGGCGACGACAATGTGGGAGACTTTTTGCTTCAGGAGCATCGGCAGTTAAGAGCGGAGTTGGACCGCGCTGAGGAATTGGTAAGCAGCGCCGCGGACGAACAGATGAAGGAAGTCTTGGCCAACTACCAACACGTGCGCGACGCTTACGATCATATCGGGGGCGATCATTTTGAGGACCGGGCCGCGGCCATGCTGGACGCGTTAGGTTTGGCGGACCGAATCGCTCAGCCGGTAAGTCAATTGTCCGGCGGGGAAAAGAATGTCTTGGCTATGACCCAAGCGCTTTTGATCGAACCTAACCTGTTGATTCTCGATGAGCCGGGCAACCACTTGGACTATATGGGACTGGCTTGGCTGGAAGATTTTTTGAATCGGTTTCGCGGGGCGGTTTTGGTAGTCTCGCATAATCGATATTTGCTCGACCAGGTGGTAACAACCGTCCTGGAAGTTGAACACGGGAAAGTTAACACCTATCCGGGCAACTACTCAGCTTATCGTACGATCCGCGCGGAGCGTTTGAAAGCGCAACAGTCGCAGTACGAAGCGCAACAAAAACGTATTGAACAATTGGAAACGTTGGTTCGCAAGTTCGGCGATATCGCCGCGGGTCACGCCAGCGACAACACGTGGGGTAAACGTCTGCGATCACGCAAATCGCAATTGGAACGCGAAAAAAACAAAGCCATCGAGAAACCCATAACGCAGCAGCGCAAAGTATCAGCCCATTTTCATACCGAAGCTACCCAAGCTGATATTGCCATGCGGATACAGGGTTACAGTAAATCGTTCGGCGAGCGGGTTTTGTTTGAAGAACTGGAATGGGATATCGCTGGGCAAGAGCGCTGGGCACTATTGGGGCCTAACGGTTCGGGCAAAACTACTCTATTGCGTGATATTATAAGTCAAGGCCGATGGGAGCATCCGGTGATCCGCATCGGTCCGAGCATGGAAATCGGCTACTGCGCACAGGAGCAAGAGGTACTCGATGGTGAGAATACCGTTTATGATGAACTGGCGTATCTGCCTGAGGTGACGCACGAGCAAGTGTTGGGGTTGCTAGCGCGTTTTCTGTTTACCGACGAAGAGGTGTACAAAAAAGTGAAGAACCTCTCAGGCGGCGAAAGAAACCGTTTGCAGTTGGCGCGATTGATGCTGCTCAAACCCAACTTTCTAATTCTCGATGAGCCAACCAACCATTTGGATATCGATACGCGCGAAGCGGTGGAAGAAGCGTTGAAGAATTTCGCGGGGACGCTATTGGTGGTATCGCACGATAGATATTTCTTGGACGAAGTGGTGGATCATGTCGCTGAGATTCGCCAGGGCGAGCTGAAATTATATCGGGGCAACTACAGCGATTTCTGGCGTAACCGTCAAAGCGTCGATGACGATCACAAGAGCTTGACCGGGCGAATATCCAGCCGAGGCAAAAATAGACAGCAACGCAACGCGGAAAAAGAAAAAGCGGGCGGCAAAGCTTGGCAAGAAAGAAAAAACCAGCAAGCCACCTTACGCAAAAATCAGAAACAAGCTGCGCAACTGGAAAAACAAATCGCCCAAACCGAACAACACCAGCAAACACTTCAAGAACAGATCGCCCAAGCGTACACCCAAGGCGACAACGAGCGAGGCCAATCACTATCAGCAGAACTCGACCAATCCCAAACTGAACTGGAACGGCTCTACGAACAATGGACCCAAGTCAGTGAGAGCCTGGAAGAGTCACAGTAGGCTGGAATGCCAAAGCTCAGGCCCAACCACGCTGTTCGCAAGCGGGATGGCCAATTCACTTGCCAGACGCGGGCGAAAGTGGTTAAATAGCGGGCTGTAGTCAACAATTCGTGTCAAGGTGGTACGTGTTCATGTCAAACTCAGCCAGAATTGGGAGGCCCAGCTTAGTCTGCGGTGTTTATTCAAGTCCTAGCTGCTCTGGTTGATCGCTATCGCAGGAGAACCCATGACGCAAAAAGTAGCGATAATCGGGGATGGCGCAATGGGCACGGTTTGCGCGATTACCCTGGCGCGTAAGGGTTTTCGGGTGGGGCTGTGGAGTTATGACAAGCAATATGTTGAGAAAATGCAGCAGACTCGGGAGAACGAGCGTTTTTTGCCGGGCTATGTTTTGACACCTTCCATTGAGCTGACAGGCGACGCTGAGGAGATATTCGACAGCGCGACTTTGGTAATCTCCGCGATTCCCTGTAAATTCGTACGCAGCGTTTGGGAAAAGCTGGGCAAGGTGATACCGCGCAGTCTGCCTGTCGCCTCTTGTACCAAAGGCATCGAAAACGGCACCCTATTACGCCCCACCGAAATACTGTCTCAGTTGGCTGGTCCTCGTTCTTTGGCGGTGATATCTGGTCCTAATATTGCTGACGAGTTGGCCCGCGCCCTCCCGGCCACTTCCACCGTCGCCAGCAGCGACATGAACTTGGCGACGCATGTTCAAAATACTTTCAGTACTAATTGGTTTCGCATGTACACCAACAGCGATGTGGTCGGCGTGGAGTTGGCTGGGGCTACTAAGAATGTTATCGCCATTGCCGCGGGAACCATCGACGGACTCGGCGCCGGCGACAATGCCAAAGCCGCCCTGCTGACTCGCGGGCTTGTGGAAATCTCAAGGCTCGGAGAAAAAATGGGCGCTCACCCCGAAACCTTCAGCGGCTTAGCGGGAATGGGCGATCTGATAACCACCTGCGTCAGCCCCAAAGGACGCAACCGCACGTTCGGACAGTTGCTCGGCCAAGGCAAAACCGTGGAACAAGCCCTCAAAGCCATCGCCGGTGAAGTCGAAGGTGTCAATACCGTCAAAAGCGTGGTGGAATTGGCTAAGCGTCATAAAGTGGATATGCCGATCACCCAAGCTGTTTACGATGTAATCTTCAACGGCAAATCGGTGGTCGAGGGCTTTTCAGAACTGATGACCAGACAGTTAAAATCGGAAGCCCCAAATAGCGTAATCCATCAGAAGAATTGACCGCAGGGTTGCCCGTTGGCGCAAAACAAGGGGGATTATCGAAGATACGTTACCCCCCTACCGCGATTCACTGCTGGGATGTGTTTCCTCGGCGTGATCTAATCCAACAGCGACGAATTCCGCAAAACCATCTCAGCGACGCGTCGCGAAGCTCCGGTTTTTTTCAGAGGGTTCATTAGGTCCGTCAGTTCGGCGCGCGTTTTTTGCTGAAGATTTTCATCGGACAATAATCCAATGGCCGTTTGAGCTAGGACCTGCGTTTTGGGCAGCACGGGCATAAACTCCGGAACCAATTCCCGCTGCGCCAAGATATTGACCAAGCAGAGATATTTGGTCTTAATCAGCCACCGCCCCACCAAATACCACTGCCAACGACTAACATCATACATAACCACCATCGGACATTGGGCACCTGCCACTTCCAGCGTAGCGGTTCCCGAAGCGACCAAAGTCAGATCAGCGTCGGCACAAGCTTGGGCGATGGAACAGCACTGGATTCGCAAATCCAACTCCGCTGGGCATTCGCGTTTTAATTCGTCAGCGGTGGTCTCATTGTTGGCCACTGCCAAAAAGCATGCTTGGGGAAATCTCGCTTTGATCTGCTCAGCAACCCGCAGCATGGGCTGCCAAAGTTTGGCGATCTCGTGTTTGCGCGATCCGGGCAGCAGTGTAATGCGGGGGAATTCCTTATTTTGCCAAAGCTCGCTCTCGCTTGCCGCGATGTCTTCGGCATGATCAAATAACGGATGTCCTACATATTCCGCATCGACTCGTCGTTGGCGGAACCACTCCTGCTCAAAAGGCAAAATACAAGCTACCTTGTCCACGCACCGCCGCAGTTTTCCGATGCGCCACCCGCCCCAGGCCCACAATTGCGGCGCGATATAGTACACCACGCGAATACCTTGGCGTTTCGCGGCCTTGGCTACGTGAAAGTTCCAGGCGGGCGAATCCACCAGCACCACCGTATCCACATGATTTTCCCGAAAATACTTTCGGACTCTTTTACGCAGCTTCCAATAAAACCCTATCTGCGCCAAGGCATGGGTCAACATGGCACTGCGCCCGACCAAATCCTCCAGCAGTTCGCACCCCTGCCCCGCCATCTCCGGTCCGCCAAGACCAACACAGCGAACATTCGGCTGCGTCTGACGTAATTGTCTAATGAGCTTGGCGGCGTGCATGTCGCCGCTGACTTCCGCGGCACTAATGAATATAGTCTCTGCAGTATCGTTCATAGGCTTCTTTTTAATGCCGGCAGAAGGAAAAAAACAACGTCAAAACCAACGATCTCTGCTTATACAGCGGTCGATCCACACTCCTAACGCTCGGGCACATGATGGCATGAATCACCGCCGCTGTCAAGTAACTCCCCTACACCCCGGTAATGCCGGATTATGTCGCTTTCACAATCCATTTGCCATAGACGGCATTGGTTTTCAGGTTGTGAGAAAAAGTTTTTTTTCGTTATAAAGCCAAACTACTACGCAACCTATCTGTCACGAACAAGAAAATATCAAGTTTCGGTGGAATCCTGTTCGTTTAACGTCCTATAATATATTTGAGCAATCTTAAAGACGTGATACTCGAACGAGATGGATTTGCGAAAGGATCTATCATGTTTTCGCATCGGCTTTCTCATCACCTTATCAGGTACAGAGCGTTGATGATGGGGGTCAAAACCGGGGATATGCCCGAGGTGGATCTGATTTGGGCGATTCAGCACAACGAGGGATCCGAGATGTGCTTTGGTCAGGGGTACCAATGCAAGAACCGCGACTGTCGTTGGCGGGATCAGTGCATCGCGCTGGATTTTTATGATGATATGAGGCTGCCCATTGCCCAAACCGACGGTATGGGTACCAACAGTCACCACAAGACAGTTGCCTCGTCATTGAACAACCCGCCGAAGAAATCCCCTGTGTACGCCCGCGTCAAAGGCAAAGGTTCAGCGACTAAACAGCCTATGGGTATTTGACTCTCGATTGCGGAAACACCCCCTGGATGAGTAACGGCCGCGTTTTAGGACCCGGATGCCCCTTGCGCCTCAGTGGTTGGCCCGTTATTATCGCCGCTTTGCTGCTGGAGATTAAACGCCTTGACCAGCTCAGCCCTTCGACCAGCCAAACAGGTCAGAAGTATCAGCGTACCCGCCGCGGAGGCTGTCAAAGCAAAAACTAAGATAAGCGTTTCCATATCCAATCAGCCAAACTCCAATAAAATTGGTCGTCCCAATTGCCCGTCTTTGCCCCGCCAATGCCGTCAATCCAACGGCAACATTTTTCATATCGGTTGGTTCGCTGAGATAGTTTAGTCTAACCACAAGAGCTTGGCGTAAAGATGATGTAAGAAAATGATTAATCCCACCGTTGGCTGGGCGATTTCGCGGGGCCCAGGTCATTTTCAGCTCTGTCTCAGCAGAGCCGTGAAGCCCCCGTCATGGGTGCAATGGTTCAAATGGGGGTCTCTGTAGGTCGGCAGAGTGAGCCATTGCTGTTCCAATTCAAAATTCGCATGGTCGGCCAAAAAGTCTTGCACTTGGCGCTCGTTCTCGTTGGCTTCGATGCTGCAGGTGCTGTAGAGGATTTTGCCTTTGGGCTTGATCAGCGTCGCGGCATGGGCCAATAACTGCTTCTGAACCTGCACGAGCTGCTTGATGATGTTAGGTCTGAGCGTATGGCGCGCTTCGACGCGTTTGCCTAATACACCCGTGTTGCTGCAGGGGACATCCAGCAAAACGGCGTCAAACGCCCCGGCTGCGTACTCAGCGTCGATATTGTCCGCCAGAGAAGTGCGAACAATGGTATGTCCGAGCCGTCGGCAATTTTCATCAATCAACGCCAACTTCTCATCGCTGATATCGCAGGCAATGATTTCACCTTGGTTTCGCATCAATTCCGCCAGGTGAGTTGTTTTGCCGCCCGGGGCTGCGCAGAAGTCCAGCACCCGCATACCCGGTGCCACACCCAATCGCCCAGCGACATCCATTGCCGTGATATCCTGCACCGCGAACTCGCCCCGCTGGTAACCGGGCAGTTGGTCGGGGCTGGTCGAGACATCCAATTGCACCGCGTCGCCATGACAATGACACGCCAAATCCATCTGCGTCAGCCGCATCAGCAACTCCGCCGGGGTACAACGCAATCGATTCACGCGCAGAGTCAGAGACGGCCGAATGTTGTGCGCCACGCAAATCCTCATGGTCTGATCAAAACCGTACTGTTTCAACCAGCGTTCCGTCAGCCAGGGAGGCATCGAGTAGGCCAGGCTAAGATACTTCGCGGCGTTACGGTCCACCGGCGGAAAGATATTGCTATCAAAACGAACTCCCTGCTGATCGTCGAGCCAAATGGTAGCTTGAGGCTTATTTTCACTCTCTGCGGTTACCGGGGCGACAATGCTCCGCTGAATATTACGTAACACCGCGTTGACGAAACTACCCGCGAACTTATTGACACACTTGGCCTGCTTGACCGCTTCGTCCACCACGGCAAAATCCGGACTGTCGCCGCTGTAAATCAACTGATAAACCGCCACCTGCAATATGGCTAACACAACATTATCGACACTGCGCAGGCCGCGTTTGCTCTGCCGAGCGATCAAATGATCTATCGTTATCAAGCGACGACATGTGCCATAAGCCAATTCCGTGGCCGCGGGACGCTGACGATGGTCCAACTGCCCCTGGGCGAACGCTTCATCGAGTGAATCAGCGATACGACGTCGGCTCAGCACGAATTGCACCAGAGAATTAACCGCCACATTGCGGGCGGAATCAGGTTTTAAACAAGAGTTGCTCATTAGAAGTGCCTTTGATTAACCATTCAAGAAACGATCACCGGTTCGCAGACGACGGCCGTTGACAAAATCCGCAAAATTCATCAGCCGGCTGTTTTCGGGCCTCAGCTCCAAAATCCGCAAACGCCCCCGCCCGCATTGAACGGTTAGATCTTCAGTTACCGTGCCGATCGCCCCCGGCTCCGCGGCAAGCGAATCATCCTCAGCGACTACCGATACCCGAGCGATGGTCACCTTTTCGATTTTGTCTTTCTCGGCCTGCTGCAATCGGCAGCAAGCGCCCGGCCAAGGCCACATGCCGTGAATATGATTGCGAATCGTGACCGCGTCAGAGGACCAATCGATTTTGCCATTTTCTTTACGCAATTTCGGCGCGCGTGAGGCTTTGGTCTCATCTTGCGTTATCGGTTTATCACTGCCTAATTCAATTTGGCTCAGCACTTCGAGAATTACTTGCGGTCCAAGTTCCGCGAGCCGGTCATGCAACTCCCCGGCCGTTTCATACGGCTCAATCGTAAGTGATGAACGCCCTAACATCGCCCCGCCGTCCCAAGCATCGTTAAGCTCGATAACCGTTACCCCCGCCTCGGATTCACCGTTGATTATCGCCCAGTTAATCGGCGCCGCCCCCCGATACGCAGGCAACAACGAGCCATGCAAATTAACAAATCGACAATTGGGCAAGTTCAAAAGGTCCGGCCCGATCTTCTGCCCGAACGCTATCACCACCGCCACATCCGGACCGAGACCAGCCATATGCTCCACAAATTCATCCGTGTTCACATCCGCGCAGCTTCGGCAATTCAATCCCAGCTCTTGGGCCTTCATAGCGATAGGAGTTTCCAGCAGTTTCTTGCCCCGCCCCGCCGGACGAGCCGGCTGAGTCACCACCTCGGCGATCTCATGACCCGACTCCGTCAACGCCGCCAAGGTGTCGCAACCAAAATCACCACTGCCAAAAAACACGATTCTCACAATAATATTACCTTTTTGCCTTATGGATAACAATACGCTCTGCTGCCCAACAGACAGCATCAGTGTGCGGAATCCATTGTAACGCTTCCTGCGATACGATGCCAGGGCAAAGCTCAGACAGGGAAACTGGGCTTGAGATAATCATCCCCAAGTAAAACACAGTATATACGCCGACCGTTCAGTCCAGCATAAGAACACGGACTATAAATCACCATCAAGCCAATGCCCAGCGAAGATAGCAAAGTCAATTACGTTCACTTTGGTATCGTGATTGAGGTCGCCGGTAAGGTTGGCTTGCACACAATAGCTGCCGTCCTGTCCGCCCGGGGCGCTGTTGCCCCCTGCTCCGCCGCTGACATCTATCGTACCACCGCTGGTATCGAGGAAATTGTAGAACAGCTTGATGCGTCCGCCGCCCCCGCCGCAGCCGCCGCCAATCGGACTCGTGCCGCCGGTGCCGCCTCGAGTACTTAAGGTGCCGGCAACGACTCCTTGCCCAAATCTGCACAGAATTCCTCCGCCGCTGCCCCCACCGGCCCCCGCGGCCATCGTCGTGCTAAGACCGTTATTGCCGTTGGCTGTAACGGTTCCTTCAATCGTCAGATCGTCAGCGTAAAGAACGATGCAGCCGCCCCCGTCGCCGCCGCCATACTGACCCGATGTGGTATCGCCGCCGCCGGAGCCTTTGGCGATGTCGTTTTCACAGGCGGTGCCGTATGGTTTTCCGTTGGTGGCCGTCGCTTGACCACCCGCGCCGCCGTAACCTGCCCCACCTGAGGGATAGCTGCCTATACCGGGACCTTCTTGGTAGTCTTGTCGTCCACGAAATCCTCTGCCGTCAGCATTGATGACGCCCGTTGTTCCCACGGTTATAGTCGGAGCCTCCAAAGTCAACTCACCTGTACCGGCCGTGCCATCGTAGCCGGCAATATATAGAGTACCGTTTATCAGTACCGTATCAGTATAACCATGATAACCGGACAATGTATATGTTTGACCCGATGGTATGACAAGTGCATGGATACTATCACAAAAAACATCTTGACTCGCAAAGTAAGTACCGGCCTGGCCTGCTGATCCCATGAATGATCCCCACCCGCCGCTGCCGCCGCTGTAAATGATTGTACTGCCGGTCGTATCAAGGTAGCCGTAGAAAATCTTGATCCGTCCGCCGCCCCCGCCGCCGCCGCCCCAATCCATAACAGAAGATGCGCCATTACCACCAACAGCGGATAGTGTTCCTGATATCTCGATCTCAGAGGATTGAATAAGTATTTCGCCGCCGCTGCCGCCGCCTGCCGCCCAACTGCTTCCATAGATACCTGAAGCGCCAGCAACACTGACGGTTCCAGTAATTGAAACAAGCACCGCATTCAGTGATATCGCCGCCCCGCCCCTGCCGCCGCCGGAACCTCCCGAACTGTTTGCGCCGCCGGAACCTTTGATAATTTCAGTTTCCCCCAGAGTACCATAACTTGAACCACCAACACCGCCCCAACCAGATGCTCCGCCCTGTCCGCCATAACCGCCTCCACCGCCATCCGTTCCGGTCCCCGGACCTTCAACGGCGCGAAACCCTTTACCAGCACCATCGATGATTCCCGACACTGATATTTCAGGAGCAGTAAGAACAAGGACCCCCGTGTCACCGGTGCCATTATAAGCGGTTACGTTGAGTGTGCCTTCAATCAGAATGTTTTCAGTATAGCTGTGCGTACCGTACAAGGTGTAACTTTCGCCGACGGGCACATGAAGCGTTTGGGCATTGTCGGTTACCACCGCCCAGCCCGGCAAAACCAACAGACCAAAAACTACCCAGCCGACCAGAACCACAAAACCAACGTGGCGACCAAACATGATTCAACCTCCAGCGACCTTAACCGCAAAAGCCAATAATCAACCCACAATACCGGACCGGCAGAACGGGACCAACTCAATCTATATCCTAATATCAATATCGCCCAGCAAGACAGCAATCTATGGTACAATAGCTCCGCCAACCAAACATAATTCAATATACCAAACTGCTTAGGGGCTACCAAAGAATATCTATCTACACAATAACCCTATATTAAACAGGATACACATGATCCATAAAGAGGGTATTGGGCCACCAAGCAAGGCTATGGGACCAGGTTTACGCGTAACTTGACGTGTGAATTCCGACCCCCATAACGGCTTTTGAGATTATCATCTAATCAGCCAATATCCCTACAAAACATCACTTACCCCTTCACTTCATCAACAGCAGACTCAGCGCCATAACCGCCATGCCTGCTATCAAGCCGATAATGCTGTCGTGCCCCTTGCCGTAGGCACGGCTGGTGGGCAGCAGTTCATCCAAACTGATATACACCATAATCCCCGCTACTCCGCCGAACATGATCCCCATAAACTGCGGCGGTATTACCCCCGATTCGCCCCCCACAAAAAACCGCAGCACCAGATAAGCAATCACCGCTCCCACCGGTTCCGCCAACCCGCTCAAAAACGAATACACAAACGCTTTCTTGCGACTGCCGACCGCGTAAAAGATCGGCACACTCACGCTTATCCCTTCCGGTATATTATGCAGCGCGATCGCAATCGCGATCGACACCCCCAACGTTGGATCGTGCAAAGCAGCCAAGAATGTCGCCAAGCCTTCAGGAAAATTATGAATGCCGATCGCCAAAGCCGTGAACAACCCCATACGCATCAGTTTACTGTCATAGTGCCCGTGATCATGCATCCCCACCGCCTTCGCCCCACCATCTGCCTGGGCCAACGCGCCAAAATCAGGAATGGGGGCTGAAGGATTATGCAGCGGCGCTATTTCCTTTTCCGCGTGCGTCTCGTGCGGGTTCTCGGCCGCGGGAATCAGTGCATCGATAAGCCAAATCAAAAGAATTCCCCCAAAAAACGACGCCGCGTTGATCCAATGGCACCAATAATCTCCATAGCATTCCGCCAGCGCATTGACCCCCTTGAAGAATATCTCCACAAACGAAACATAGAGCATCACCCCCGCGGAAAAACCAGTCGCCACCGACAGAAACCGATAATTCGTACGCTTGGCAAAAAAGGCAATTGCACTGCCGATACCCGTTGCCAGCCCAGCAAACAACGTCAGTCCCAACGCGAACCAGACATTACCCATTGTCAGCGTCACTCCTTATTTCCCTATAAAAGCGTCCCAGCCACTCCATGCCTGCAAAATACCACGCTCCTAAACGCTGGGATTATATCAACAAACCCCATAATGTTAAAGTGTAGTTTCGCGGTTTTTCACAGTCGTAATATATACCCAGAAATACTTTTGTCTATATACTCCCGTTCGATAATCTTCGGCGGACCAATCGAAAAACCACCCACATCATAACCGCAAGCACCCCCTATCCTCTCAATCGTTGCGAAGATTAAACCACCCGGTAGAATCAGCATATGAATAGGGATTAGACTCATAAAAATCATGGTTGAAGAGGGGACCAATCGGGATAGCGGCCCACCCCCCCGAGATCACCGGTTATCAGGTCCAAAACAACCCTCTAATGCAGCCCTACGCACATGCCGATTAATCAAATATGTTGGAGGCTGGTTTGTCTGCAATGCCATCTATGTAGCGGACAGCCTAGTCAGACAAACGTTAGCTTCGACAATTCTTCTGCACCAAAGTCTGACTAAAAGCCCCTGGGAATTGCATCGCGATTAACTCACAACAACAATAGAACATGATAATCCGACCTAAAACAAGATTATCGGAACTCTGTTGTTAGAGAATTTGGTTGTGTTAAGAGCCTCTAAGGCTTCAAGGGTGAACCTTCAGAGACTCACCTTAACGTCAGCGTAAACAGCCTGTCTAAAGGTTACTCTTGAACTTATAGGACTTGCCTGGGATTCGCGAAAAGAATAATTTAGATATTGCTCGTGTGCGGAGATATGTCTGTGAAGGTACATTTGGCCATTTGAACTGCCCAAGTACGCAGCAGACAAACTAACAGCAGTTTGCGGGAAAAGAAATCTATGCGTAGCACAGAAAAACAGAATGAACAACCGGTAAAAGAACGTCCAGTTGGAATAAAAAAGTATATATGGTTGACATGCGTCTTCTGGACTTTGCTGATCGCCGGCCTTTGTATATTGAATCTCTATAACCAAAAACAAGTAACTCTTGAGATGGCCCGCAACCATCTCGATGCCGCGTTCCAAAAAGACCTGGTGTATCGCAGATGGATCGGAAACCACGGCGGCGCCTATGTCCCAATAACAGAACACACACCCCCAAACCCTTATCTCGCGCATATCCCGGAACGCGACATCACAACCCCGTCAGGCAGACAACTCACCCTGATAAATCCATCTTATATGACCCGTCAAGTGCATGAACTAGCCACCGCGCAGTATGGTCTAAGAGGACATATCACTAGTCTCAATCCAATTCGGCCCGCCAACGCGCCCGATGAGTGGGAAACAAAGGCACTGCAAAGCTTCGAGAACGGCAGCCAGCAAATCTACGAAATCGCCGACATCGACGGCCAAGAATACATGAGAATGATGAGACCAATGAATGCTGAACAAGGTTGTTTAGCTTGTCATGCGTCCCAAGGATACCAAGTCGGAGATATTCGAGGAGGAATAAGTGTCTCAATTCCGATGGCACCTTTATGGACCATCGCTCACGAATATACCTCCGAACTCATTGTCGGATACAGCTTCATTTGGCTCTTTGGCTTGGTGGTGATCATAACCAGCGGAAGACTCGTTCAGGGGCGAATAAACGCCGCCGCGAAAATCGGCAGAGCATTGAGGGAAAGCGAAGATAAATATAAATTGCTCTATGAGTCATCTCGAGACGCTATCATACTGAGAACCCCCGATGGTATCTGTGTCGATGCCAATGCCGCTGCGAGAAAACTGTACGGCTGTAATAGCGCCGAAGAACTCGCCTCAAAAACAATTGCCGACTTGTCACCAGAATACCAGCCCGACGGACAATTGTCCCAAATAAAAGCCCGAAAAATACTGGATCAAGCTGCCTCAGGTGGATCCAATTATTTTGAATGGAAATACAAACCAGTCAATGGCCAAGAAATGTGGGCCACTGTGGCATTGGCAAAGCTAGAACTGCAAGGACAAACTCTTATTCAGGCCACAATCCATGATATTAGCAATCGCAAGCGAGCGGAGCAAAAGATCAAGGAACAGTACACTTTCATCGAGACCTTGCTCAGCGCGACGCCGACTCCAATTTTCTACAAAGATAAAGATGGCGTTTACCTAGGCTGCAATAAGGCTTTTGAGGCCTTTATCGGCCTGGAAAAAAGCCAGATCATCGGCAAAACAGTCTATGACATAGCCCCCAATGATCTCGCAAAAATCTATCGCGAAAAAGACTTACAGCTTATTAGCCAAAAGGGCCAACAGACATACGAATCCGAAATCCAAGCCGCACAAGGGCGCAGAAACGTTATTTTCCATAAGGCCGTATATTTGAACGATGCCGGCGATCCTGCCGGGATGGTCGGAGTGATAACAGACATCACCGATCGGAAGCAGGTCGAGGCTAAACTCCAAGAAAGCGAACAACAGGCCAGACACAAACTCGATACTATTCTCTCACCAGATACCGATATCAGTCAGTTGGAACTCACCGACATCTTTGACATACCCGTTATTCAAAGTCTTATGGACGATTTCTATAAAATCACCAATTTCGGAGTCGCGCTGCTGGACAAAAAAGGAAGCGTTCTGGTCGCAACCGGTTGGCAAGATATCTGCACAAAGTTCCATCGCGTTCATCCGCAAACCGCCCGGCATTGTCTCGAAAGCGACACCGTCCTTTCAGAAGGGGTCGCGCCCGGAACCTACAAAACATATGTGTGCAAAAATCATTTGCGGGACATCGCGACGCCAGTCACCGTAGGCGGAATTCACATGGGAAACCTTTTCCTGGGGCAATTTATCTTCGAGGATGAACAACCCGATCGCGAGCGTATGCGAGAACAGGCAAAACTATATGGTTTTGACGAAGAGCAATACTTGGCCGCCTATGACAGGGTGCCGCGATGGAGTCGCCAACAGGTCGATTCTGTCATGAGTTTCTATATGAAACTGGCGGAAATGATCTCTACCATCGGATACAGTAATCTCAAACTCGCCAGAGCAACAGCAACCATACGAGAGAGCGAAAAACGCTTCATGGATATCCTAAAAGCTTCCAGTGACGCGATCTTGCTGATTGACGGCCAGAAATTCGTCGACTGCAATGAAGCCACCGCCAAAATGCTGGGCTACTCTAGCAGAGAAGAATTCCTCGATACCCACCCATCACAATTATCCCCGCCCGATCAACCCGATGGAAAAAGCTCCTTCAAAAAAGCGGATGAAATGATGAACAAAGCTCTTGAGACCGGATTCAATCGCTTTGAGTGGATTCATCGCAAAGCGGACGGGACCGATTTTCCCGTCGAAGTCTCACTTACACCAATCAACTATCAGGGCAAAACTATTCTGCACTGTTTGTGGCGCGATCTTTCCGAACAAAAACGGATTGAAAACGCGCTCCGAACCGAACGCGAAAATCTCAAAGCTATTTTTGCTTCATCGCCTGTGGGCATGTTGCTGATCGACGAAGACTACCATATCGTTAATACCAACACCAATAACGTCTTGGCAAGCGTAGTGCTAAAAGACCCTTGTGAAATCATTGGACAAGTTTTGGGCAACGGCCTGAGCTGCGCCAATGGACTACGGAACGACGAAGGCTGCGGGTCCTCTTCGGTTTGTCCGCAATGCCCATTGCGACAAGAAGTCGATGAAGTCCTAAAACATAACAATTCAGTGCATGGCCTTGAAACACGAATGGTCCGATTGGTAGATGACCAAGAACAACCAATTTGGCTCAGAGTCAGCGCCGAGCCCGTTATCATCGATGGCCATAAACACGTTGTTATGGCAATAGACGATATAACCAACCGAAAAACCGCTGAGCAGAATCTTCTCAAAATCAACGCCGAACTCGAAGAGGCAACCGAACAGGCAAACTATCTCGCGAGACAAGCCGAAATGGCTAATATCGCTAAAAGTGAATTTCTCGCTAATATGAGCCACGAAATCCGCACTCCAATGAATGCTATTCTCGGTTTCGCTGAAATACTCGCGCAAGAAAGCCTCGCCCCCGACCAAATGGACTATGTCACCACAATTGTCGATTCAGGCAAAAACATGCTGACTATCATAAATGATATTCTCGATTTCTCCAAGATCGAGTCCAGAAATATGGAAATCGAACTAATCGAATCTTCGCTCGAGGAAACCCTCCAAACAGTAGGCTCATTGTTTACTCCCAAGGCGATAGAAAAAAAATTGGAATTCGCTATACTGCACCGAACCGCCCTGCCTGAAATTATCCAAACTGACCCAACTCGTTTGCAGCAGTGTCTAATCAACCTCGTCGGCAATGCTATCAAGTTCACCAACTCCGGACATGTGCATGTTATCGTATCGTTGGAACAAGATCAAGATCAACCATATATTCAATTTGACATCGAAGATACAGGCGTTGGTATCGCGGAGAATAAACTGGATACTATCTTCAATTCTTTCACCCAAGCCGACGGGTCAACAACACGCAATTTCGGCGGCACAGGATTGGGACTGACCATCACCAAACAACTCGCTGAACTAATGCAGGGAACCGTCACAGTAAACAGTCAGCTCAATAAAGGAAGTGTCTTTACGCTTAGAGTACCCGCTGGAATAGATGTCTCGACTCAGATCAATCTGGGACGAAAACACCTGCAGGAATACTCTGCCGGCTCAGAGACCGGCACCGGCATTTATTATCAAGGCAATGTACTTGTCGCTGAAGATGCTGTAGCGAACCAAAAACTCATCATGGCGCTGCTGCGTAAGGTCGGACTCGATCCGATTCTCGTTGATAACGGGGAAAAAGCTGTCCAAGAAGCAATGGCGCATGATTTTGACTTGATCTTTATGGATATGCAAATGCCTGTTATGAACGGCTATGCAGCCACCGCAAAACTAAAACACAATGGTAATAACGCGCCAATTATCGCGCTGACCGCTCATGCCATGAAGGGCGATCAGGAAAAATGTCTCGACGCCGGGTGCGATGCCTATTTGGCTAAACCTATCAGCAAAAAACAACTAAACCAAGTATTGGAAAAATACCTAAAAACCAAAGAAGCACCCGCGGATACCACAAAATCTCAACTAAAACCCGCTCCTGCTCAGACCTGTGACCCGCAGAATCCACCAACCAAAAACCCCAAAGCACGAACTCTCATCGATTGGAAATACTTGATGGAAATCTGCGACGATGAAGCCACCATTGTGCAGATCGCCTGCGCCCTCTGCGATAATGCCCGTGAGGATATACAAAGCATTTTATCAGCAATGAACGAAAAAGATTGGTCCCAGTTAACGCTCCACGCCCATCGGCTCAAAGGCGCAACCCTAACCATCGGCGCAAGAACCGTCTCAAAAAAGGCTTCCATGTTGGAACAGGCCGGCAATGATCAGAACTTTGAATCCGCCCAGAGCATTGTCGATGCCCTGCAGGCGGAAGTCAATGACCTGCTGCGGTTCTTGTCTGATCCTAATTGGACTCAACTCGCCAAAGAGCAATGCGAAAACAACACTTCCGCCTAATAAGTAGAAGCTTTTTTCAATTGGCGTAAAAAAATTCGTTCTCAGCTAAAATTGAATTAATTAGAGGTGCCCTTTAGTCAGGCAGTTGATAAAGACCGGCTTCAACACGCCGAAGCTTGCCCAGTTCAACCAGCTTGTCCCATACCGCTTGAGGATACTTCTCCGGAGCCCGAATCGCGACAATACCCGCTCCTCGGCTTTTGTCTTTGGAACCCCGCCCCAAACTCGACTCGTCGTCCAGCCGTGCCAGTTTCAGTGTCTTCTTGAACGCCTTCAACGCCCGCCGCAAAACTTCCGGCTCTATATCCCCATGTGAAATCTCATCACTCATAAGTTCGCTCCTGCCATAGTAACGTCAATCCTCACGACACATTACCACAGCCTAACCGCAAACCTCATCCAAAGCAAATGAGAAATATCCACCCGCCAACACCCAACAAATTCCTCTGTTAGCCCCCGAACGTAAGCAACATTTATGTTGCTCTAGCTCGGGGGTCCAAACTCATTACGTCTGTCATTCCAGCGCAAGCGCCGAATCAATCCCTGACCAACCACTCCCATCGCACGTCCCATCAAACATTTACCGCTTTCCCGCTCTTGTCAGACTCAAAACAGCCATCCATAATCTTTTGAATCTGCGCTCCGCGCGCAAAGTCCGGCTGATCGTTCTCGCCGGTCTTTATGCTCGTAACAAACCGCTGATAGATGCTCGGCGTCTTGCCGCATTTCACGGTCTTCCACCGCGTCTTGTGAATACCCGGCCCATTGCAAATATCCAAATCCGTAGATGACTTGTCTAAGTCAACGCGTATCGATCCTTCGTCACCAAAAATCCGCAACGCCAGCGTATTATTATACCCGGTCGCCCAACGCGTCGTATGAATCGTACCAATACCTCCGTCAACCAACTCCATATTGATTACCGCTGAGTCGTTGGTATCCAGAACGTATTCGCCGATACGATTATCTTTAGCTTTGTCGAATGTCTTGAGTCGGCAACTAATCCGCTTAGCGTCCCCTGCCGGGAAAGTCGCGAAATCCAGAATATGAACACCAACATCACCCAACACCCCTTTGCTGCCGTGCTTGGACGACAGTCGCCATAGCCACCCTTCTTCCGTACGCCAATTTCCCCAGCATCTACTGGACAACCAGCACTGTAAATAACTAGCCTCAAAATGCATCACCCGGCCGATCGCGCCTTCAGCCACCAACTTATGCGCCTTCTGAATCGCTGACGAATTTCGGTAAGACAAATTCACCATATTGATCACGCCTTTGCGCTTCGCGGCCATTGCCATCTTACGCGCGTCAGCATAATTCACCGCCAAAGGCTTTTCGCATAAAACATGCTTACCCGCCGCGATACACTGCAACGAGATCGGCGCGTGAAACGCATCGATCGTAACGTTTGTCACCGCGTCACAATCAACCGTCGCCAACATCTCGCCCACATCCGTAAACACCGCTGAATCAGGAATGCCATACTTAGCCGCATAAGCCGCCGCTCGCTCCCTCACCACGTCACATGCCGCCACCAATTTACAGCCGCGAACCAACTTAAATTGATCCGCCTGCGCATGCGCCATCCCACCAGTACCTATTACCGCGATCTTTATCATAATATGTTTCCTATGTTTTGTTACTCAAACTGAGCCGAACCGGGTACCCGACCTTTCGTGAAGCCGTAGGTGAGCAACTTGTTTATGCCCGGGTGGCGCCCTTTCGCGAAGCTAAAGGGTGCTCGTCAACCAATTATCACCAGCCAATCTACCGCCGCCTAACTGCTCTGCAAAATCCCCGCCTTGCCGAAATCAACATGCTTAGGCTCAATCTTCTCTAAAGGCTGCGTATTGGGACAAATGTCCTCTTTCATAATTCGAGGCTTCGCCCAACGTACCGCGTTCACTAAAACCTTCTGAACCTCTTTGTTGTGGAAAATGGGATACGTTTCATGGCCGGGCCGAAAATAGAATATCCGCCCATGCCCCCGCTCCCACACACATCCGCTTCGGAAAACCTCACCACCCTCGAACCATGAAACAAAAATCAATTTATCAGGCGTCGGAATGTCAAATCGCTCGCCGTACATCTCCGTATTGGGCAACTCAATGTATTCGCCAATACCTTCGGTGATAGGGTGCCCAGGCTCCAAGTTCCAAAGCCGCTCCTTCTCCGCCATCTCACGCCATTTCAACGAACAGTTCGTGCCCAGCATCGTACGGAATATCTTCGAAAAGTGTCCCGAGTGCAGCACAATCAAACCCATCCCTTCCAACACCTTCTTCTGCACCCGCTTGACAATTTCATCACTAACTTCATGATGCGCCATGTGCCCCCACCAAAGCATAACATCCGTATCGTTGACAACCTTCTCCGTCAAACCGTGTTCCGGCTCATCCAACGTCGCGTACCTGACATCCATATCCCCAGCGGCCTTCAAAGCCTTGCCAATAACCATATGCATACCGTCCGGATACAACTTCTTTACCGCATCGTTAGTCTTCTCATGCCGAAACTCATTCCAAACCGTAACCTTAATCTTGTCTGCCATTATGGAAACTCCTAGATTCACAAACAAACTTATTATACTCAGAAGCACCTTTATATTACCAAAGCGCAACCACAAACCACACTAAAATCCACAGCCTACTTTCTTAGACTCCAACTTTTTCAAAACCTGCGTATTAGAACAAGTACCATCTTTTACAATCCGAGGCTTAGCCCAACGCACCGCGTTAACCAATACCTTCTGAACATCTTCATTGTAGAAAACCGGACACGTTTCATGGCCGGGCCGAAAATAGAATATCCGACCATGTCCACGCTCCCAAACGCAACCACTGCGAAAAACGTCCCCGCCTTTGAACCTCGAAACAAAAATCAACTTCTCAGGCGCCGGAATATCAAAACGCTCACTGTACATCTCTGTATCAGGCAAATCAATATATTCACCAATCCCCTCTGTAATCGGATGCCCTGGCTCTAAGTTCCAAAGCCGCTCCTTGTCTGGAACCCCGCACCACCTCAGCAAGCAACTCGTCCCCATCAGCTTACGGAAAATTCTCGACAAACGGCCCGAATGCAGCACAATCAAACCCATCCCTGCCAACACCATTTTCTCCAACCGCTTCACAATCGCTGCACTAACTTCATGACAAGCCATATCACCCCACCAAATCAGCACGTCAGTATCATTAACTACCTGCTTGGTTAATCCATGCTCCGGTTCATCAAGCGTAGCGGTACGCACTTCAATATCACCAGCCGCCCTCAAAGACTCCGCAATAACCGCGTGCATGCCGTCAGGATACAACTTCTTGGCTGCTGCGTTGGTCCTCTCGTGCAAAAATTCGTTCCAAACTGTAACTTTAACCTTATCAGCCATCGCAAACTACCCAGCGTTTAGGACAAAACCTCTTACAAAATTATTGCACCAATATAAACCATTATGTTATATTATAAACTTATAAAGCTCGTTTCCCAAGACGATTAACCAGTACAAAACCTGAACCATTAGGACAAAACCGTGTTTTCTAGTAAACCCCTCCAACAATACCTCGCCGGCCAATTAGAACTCGCCCAATTATTCCAATCCACGCTGCGTCAACAGATCAAAATGATCCAATCCGATCACTACACTCTCAAAGTTCCGCAGGTCCACGATCAAATAAAATTCGTCCCTAATGCGCACTTCCATGTCTACCCCGAAGTATTCATCCAACTGTCAGGCTTAACTAAGTTCCAGTTCCACCAAGAAAAGTTCACACTTTACCCAGGCCAAATATGCCTCATGCCCAGAACCGTAAACCACGCCGAAAAAGCCGCCGATTGGCGCGGGCCTTTCAACGCCCTCGTAATCTGCCCCGTCAGTAAATACACCACCTGCCATATCGGCCAAGCCCAGCCAAACCACATACCCGAAGTAACAAAATCAGTAATGTGCCAAATCAAAAACATTAACACCCTCCTCAGCGCCCTCGATGACATCACCACAACCTTTCACACCAATCCACCCGCCCAGCAAGCCCGAATCAAAGGAACACTGCTCACCGCATTCGCCATCGTACTCGAAGCCCTGCAAGGAACCCAAGTCACCCCCGAAAAACTTCATTTCACTACCGTCAAGTGCAAACAAATGATTGCTAATGATTCCGCCAACCCCGACTTGTCCGTTGAATACCTAGCACAACAGCTTCACTGCTCCGCTGATTACCTCTCCCACCTTTTCCATCGTGAGGCCGGCATCAAACTAACCCAATACATCAACGAGGAACGAATCACAAAAGCCAAATACCTCCTCGAAACCTCATCCCTAAATATCGCCGAAACCGCCAGAGCATGCGGCTACCGAGACCAAAGCTATTTCGCCAGAGTATTCCGAAAAAACACCGGCCAAAGCCCAAGAGACTTCCGCAAACTGTAAACCAACCCCACGCTTTCCATCAACCAATCATAACTGTTAGCCCCCGAACCCCCATTCGCCATAATAACCTGGACTAATCCACCCAAATTACATATAATATATATTGAGTGGCTTGGTCCCGCTGTGTCGGGATAGTCAAGCACGGTTAATTGGGGTATATCGCCTTCCTATCCTCTCATGCCACTATAGCTTGCTCAGATGCGGTGCGCGCACTGCGAATAATGGTTAATATCACGACCCTAAAAGCGGTTAAGTCCGCTTTGTCCCACTGAGACGCTAACGTCAAAAAGTCCTTTCCAATCCTGATAACGCACTTCCAAGTTCATATCGCGATCGGTCCGGCCTCGTGACGCCCTCGTCAATAAAGGCTTAGAAAAATGAATGTATTGTTAGTTTACCCGGAATATCCTGCCACCTTCTGGAGCTTCAAACACGCCCTAAAATTCATCTCCAAAAAAGCTGTCTTCCCCCCTCTAGGACTGCTCACCATAGCACCCCTATTGCCAAAACAATGGAACAAAAAACTCATTGACCTCAATATCACCGAGCTAACCGATGAACATATCGCATGGGCCGACCTCGTCTTCATCAGCGCTATGATTATCCAAATGGACAGCGCCCAAGAAGTCATCCAACGTTGTCGCGCCCAAGGCAAAACCATTGTCGCCGGCGGACCCGCCGCCTCCAGCTTCCCCGAAAAACTGTCCGGTGTCGACCACTTCGTCTTCAACGAAGCCGAAGAAACCCTACCACAACTCGTCGCCGACCTCCAAGCAGGCACCGCCCAACCTTCCTATACCTCCGACCACAAGCCCGACATCACCAAAACCCCTATTCCCCAATGGTCCCTCATCAATCTCAAAGACTACGCCACCATGGCTATCCAATATTCCCGCGGTTGCCCCTTCAATTGTGAATTCTGCGACATCGTATCAATGTACGGCCGAGTGCCCCGCACCAAAACCCCGCAACAGCTAATCAACGAAATCCAATCCCTCCACGACGCCGGCTACAAAGGTGAAATCTTCATCGTTGATGATAACTTCATCGGCAGCAAATCCAAAGTCAAGCAGATGCTTCCCGAGCTCATCGCTTGGCAGAAGAAAAACAAATACCCATTCAAGTTCTATACCGAAGCCAGCCTCAATCTCGCCCAGGATCAGGAACTCATGCGCCTCATGAGCGCCGCCAATTTCCACAAAGTCTTCTTAGGCATTGAAACCCCCAATCTCGACAGCCTCAAAGAATGCGAAAAATTCCAAAACACCAACCAATCACTCGAAGAATCCGTACGAATAATCCACAAAAACGGCTTGCAGGTAATGGGCGGATTCATCGTCGGCTTCGATAACGACACCGAATCCATCTTCGAAGCACAAATCAAATTCATCCAAAAAGTAGGAATCGTTACCGCTATGGTCGGCATCCTCAACGCCATACCTAAAACCCGACTCTGGCACCGGCTCAAAGCCGAAGGCCGACTCCTCAAAGACACATCCGGCGAAAACACCGACGCAACCCTAAACTTCATCCCAAAAATGGGCCAAAGCCAACTCGTACAAGGCTATCGCCAAATCCTCAACCACATCTATTCCCCCAAACACTACTACGCCCGAATAAACACCTTCATCAAACACTACCAACCAAGTGCCAAAAGCCGATTCAATTTCAAAGACATTATACCTGGAATCCGCAGCATGTGGAGCATCGGCATACTATCCCGCTCCCGATTCCTCTATTGGAAACTACTGCTCAAAACCTCACTAAGAAGAATCAAAACCCTGCCACTAGCCATCGAACTAGCAATCTACGGCCTGCACTTCGAAAAAATAACCAACAAAATCAATACAAAATAAAACCAACGTTAGCCCCCGAATTTTACGTTCGGGGGTTCGAATTCCAACCATACCACCGCCAATCAACCAACAACCGAAAACTGTTAGCCCCCGGGTCACATCCCGGGGGTTCAAACTCCAACAACCCCCCGCTACCCCATCGCCTCCACCAACCCAGCAACATGCTCCGCCCCCGCCCGCACTTCAATACTCGACCCCTCAAAATCATTACCAATCGCTTCCACCCGTCCCCCCAAACACTCCGCCAAAAACGCCTCCACCACCGCGTAAAACGACAAATTGTTTTCCGGCCGCGCAAAACCATGCCCCTCATCACCGTACAGCAAATACGTCACCGCAATCCCCTTCGCCTGCATCGCTTCCACAATCTGATCGCTCTCGGCCTGCTTCACTCGTGGATCATTCGCACCCTGCGCAATCAGCAAAGGCTTACAAATCCTGTCAACATAAGTCAAAGGCGAACGCTCCTTCAGCAACTTCCGCCCTTCCGCCGTCGCCGGATCACCCACCCGGTTCACCAAAACACTCATGAACGGCTTCCAATAATCCGGCACCGAATCAATAAACGTCTCCAAATTCGAAATCCCCACCAAATCCACCCCACAAGCAAAAACCTCCGGCGTAAACGTCAAACCCGCCAACGTCGAATACCCCCCAAAACTACCACCAAACACCGCCACGCGCTTCTCATCCGCAATCCCCTCCTCAATCGCCCAACGCACCGCGTCAATCTGATCATCGTGTATCTTACCGCCCCATTCCAAATCACCCGCGTTCACAAATGCCTTCCCAAATCCCGTCGACGACCTAAAGTTCACGCACAACACCGCATACCCCCTATTCGCCAACCACTGATGCCACGGATGACACGTCCAATAGTCCCTATGCCAAGGCCCGCCGTGCGGACAAAAAACCGTCGGTAACGGCTCATCAGGCACTCCATCCCCATCACTATCACTACCCACCGGCAATGTATAATACGCCAACAACTCCAACCCGTCCCGCGCCTTTATCACCACCGGTCGCATCTTCGCCAACTCTTTCCCCTCTAGCACCGACCGGTTCGAAAACAAAAACTCCGCCTCCCCCCTCTCCCGGTCGTACAAATAATACCGGCTAGGCCCATCGTCCACCACCAGCATCGCCACCCAATACCTATCCGCCCAGTCCCGGCTCACAACCTCCAACTCACCATCACCCAACTCCTGCAAATACGCCAAATCCCCCGCAATCGCCTCATCCAAAACCTCCCAACGCTTCCGATCATACACAAACGAAACCGCCTGAACCGTCCTTTCCTGTGGATGCACCATAATACCCTCCGCATCCACCTTCGCATCCTCCGCCAACAACTTCTGTTCACCCGTCGCCAAATTCCACGCTACCAACCCCGCCGTATTCCGCCCCCGGCTATCGCGCAGATAAGCAACCTCACCTTTCTTGTCCAAATCCAATACCCCCGTCACCATCCCATCCTCGGCCGGAACATCACTATCAAACCGCCATTGCCCTTCCTCATAGCGATAAAACTCCTGACCACTATCTTCTTTGAATGTCATCCCCAAACGCACCCGATACTTATCATCAACCACCACATCAGCGAACTCATTGTTCTCCAACAGCAATTCCCGCTCCCCCGTCACAATATTCACCTTATACAAATCATGCCATTGCCCCACCCGGTTATTCACCGCAACTACAATCTCTTCCGGATATTCCGCGCTCACCCCATAAATCCGCCCCTGCACCCCTTCAAAAGGCGTCAAATCCGTCACCGCATTCGTCTCCAAATCCACCGCGTAAACATGATCATTCTCATCTCCCCCCTCATCCTGCAAATATAAAATATGCCTGCTCGTATGCGCCCAACTGTAATCCCTTATCCCTCGCCCCTTATCGTGCGTCACCGCCTCCGCTCCGCCAATATCATCACGCCCCCCAACCCAAATGTTCAACACACCATCAACATCCGCAAGATAACTAATAAAAGCACCATCCGGACTAACTTGAACATTCATCCGATCCGGATTCCCAAACAAATCCTTACGCCCAATCAATTCCACTTCCGCCATAATCAATTCCTATCCCCCGCCAACCAAATAGGCGAACCATCCCGCCATCACGTAATTAATCAACCATCGCCAACAACTATACCAGCAGTACCCCACCCCAGCAACTAATATCCTCTTCCATCTGCGCCTTAGCGGGAAAAAACCTGTCTTAACCCCTGTATTTTTTTTGCGTTCTTTGCGCTATTTTGTGGTAGAAATGCCCGAATTTCACCGCACTACCAAACCCGTCCAGCAAAACTGCTTCCTTGCAACTGATCAAAAAGCTCATCCATCTTAGATCTCCTGTTCTAAACCAAAACTGAATTATTAGAGGTGCCCTAAATCAACATCCATTCATTGTCACTGCGAAGTGATTGTTGTCCCAACTCCTCAGATTTTAGTAAAGTAGAATGACCTCATCAGCCCATGCTGAACACTAATCTTTCCTGTCGGATTCCATCTAGCAGCGACCACCGGGAGCGTCATTTCTCAACCACCTGTCGTCGGTCAATCTATCCGTGGCGATTCGCCGCCGCGCCAGGCGTCCCAATACTTACTCATTCTGCCGACTAACACCCCAGGCTTATCCGCGTATATCCGCTGACCCAACAACCAACCCTTACTTCGCAGCCGACTACGCTGCCGATCCACAAGCTCGTAAAACTTCTCCATATCGCAAACGCCCCTCAATCGCTCCCCGTCACCAGCAACCGCTTCCTTCAACACCGTCAGATTATGATCGTCCCCCAAATAATCCGATAGCTTCTTCAGTTCATCCTGCAAAGCCGTAAGCACCGGCTCCCAAATACCCTTAAGCGTCCAAACCTGATAAAAGTAATCCTTAACCCGTTTACGCCACGCGTGAAACGCTTCCTCTGAACCAACCTTATAAGCTTCCCTCATCGCTCTGCGCCCCCCACGATAAGTTTTCCTCAGTCCCTCAGCCAACCCAGCAAAACCTTTGTCCCCTATAGGCCAATCCTTCACACGCTCCCGAGCCTGCGCCATCGAAGATACAAACTCCTCGATCAGCCGTTGATCATCATGATGCTGCGAGATAGTCTTCTCACGTTGAACAATCAACCCCTGGCGTATCGGAGCAAAAACCCCCATCTCACTCTCACACGAACAGCCTTGCACAATATCGTCATACGTTTCGATAACAACTGTAGCATCACGCACGCTGCTAAAACTCCGAGCCGCGTCACGAAACCATTGGTTTTCACACTTAAACACACCCCCACAATCCAGTTCGCCCCGAGCCAACTTTAACACCGCGCGAATTCTTTTGCAGCGTTTGCGAATCTCATGAACCGTTGTATCACAGCAACTCGGATCACGCTCGATCTCCCGCAGAATCCTCCCGATCTGTTCGTCAACTATCCGCTTGACGTTATCACCCAGCGATTCTGTTGCCACAAAACGAAACGACATCCGCAAACCTTTCAATCAAACCTCAACGCACCACCGCAATTCCCGTACCCTCACACCCAAAAAACATCGAACCAGAGCTGCTCCTATTATATTGCATCCGATCGATAGAGTAACATGCCGGCTTTAATTTACTGCTAGCACAAGGGCCGACCACTATAATTTTATCCGGTTTTTGCCATAATACTAACTTGGGGCGTCTATAATGTTTAAGATTGCCTGCGGGTTCATCTCGCCTGATAGGAAATAGGAAAATGTAAGTATCGTAGTTGCAGTATGTTAAGGATAATCTCGCAGAAGCTATAGGAGTAATCAAAATGGCAATACGCAAAGCACAAGCGACCTGGAAAGGCAAATTGGCCGATGGTTCAGGCCAAGTAGAACTAGGTAGTGGCGCCTTTAAAGGCAGTTATTCATTCCCCAGCCGCTTCGAACAGGGCCCCGGAACCAATCCGGAAGAACTCATCGGCGCAGCCCACGCCGGCTGTTTCTCCATGGCGTTCGCCCACAGCCTGGCTGAGTCCGGCTATAACCCCAAAAGCGTTCACACCGTCGCCAGCGTCCATCTCGATCAAGTCCAAGACGGTTTCGCTATCACCAGCATCGAACTGGAAACCGAAGCCGAGGTCCCCGACATCGAACAAGCAGCTTTCCAAGATATAGCCCAAGCCGCCAAGACCGGCTGCCCCGTATCAAAAGCACTCGCCGGAACCAACATCAGCTTAAACGCGCGCTTGGTCAAATAATCACCTCATAAACCAGCCGCTTTCCAATACCAAAAGAAAACATAAGTAAATTTTTGTTCAAACATAGGAGATCGTAATGTCAACCCAAGATAATCTGCAAGAAGCCTTCGCCGGTGAGAGTCAAGCAAACCGTAAATATTTGGCGTTTGCCGAGAAAGCTGAAAAGGATGGATTCCCCCAAGTAGCTCGTCTGTTCCGTGCCGCCGCAGCCGCTGAAACCGTTCATGCCCACGCTCACCTGCGCGTACTGGGCGGCATCAAAGACACCACCGAAAACCTCCAAGCCGCAATCGAAGGTGAAGGACACGAATTCCAAAGCATGTATCCAGGCTTCCTCGAAGAAGCCGAAAAAGAAGGCAACAAACCCGCCGCCCGCTCAATCAAGTTCGCCTTGGCGGTGGAAGAAATCCATCATGGCTTATATACCGACGCGCTAAAAGCGGTACAAGCAGGCAGCGACCTAGCCGAAACCAAAATATTCGTCTGCCCAGTCTGCGGCAATACCGTTTACAACCAAGCCCCAGACCAATGCCCCATCTGCGGAGTTCCCAAAGAAAAATTCTTCGAAGTAGAGTAATCCTAAATCAACACCCCCCTCAATCCAAACCGCCTTGCCGCACAGCCAACAACGTGCAATAAGGCTCGGGGGGTATCTCTACGCGCGTATTCTACCCGTGCATAGCCCGTCTTCAAATCATCAGCCGCCCCTTCTTTTATATTCTTGCAATGTAGAGCCAAAACCATACAATAAGGCTCAATCAAGAACGTAGGGAGTTTGTTGGCCATCGCCGCGCCGACGGTTTGAATAAACCGCGAATCGTCCGCCTGAGATGGACAACTATATGGTTTTGGAGGCTGCCATGATTGCATTGATCTCTGAATTGAATACTCTGGAGAAGTTTTTTGGGATTTGCGCGATCCTGGGCGGGGTATTTCTGGTAATTCGACTCGTCTTCCAGTTTATCGGCGGCGATACCGATGTTGATGCCGATGTCGATGTTGACGTTGATATGGACACCGGGGCAGATGTTGACGGCGGCGATGTGGACATGAGCTTTAAGCTCCTTTCGTTTCAGGGTTTAACAGCTTTCTTCCTCATGTTTGGACTGGTCGGCCTGGCTCTGTCGCATCAGAGCAAAGTCGCCGAGCATTGGTCCATACTCGGAGCTGTCGCAGCCGGCATCGCCAGCGTGTGGATCATTCAGCAAGTGTTCAACGCCATGAAGAAGCTCCAGTCCAGCGGCACTATTAATCTGCAAAATGCTGTTGGTCAGGAAGGCGATGTTTACCTCAACATTCCCGCCGGCGGAACCGGCAAGGTGCGAGTCAGCGTGCAAGACCACCTTAAGGTTTACGACGCCGTCTCCGACAGCAAGGAGCCAATCCCGACCGGCCAGCGCATAAAAGTCATGCGCGTCATTGCCGGGAATACTTTAGTGGTCGAGAAAATCTAATTGGAAATTATTCTAATATCGAGGGAAGCAAGCTATGGATAATCTGTGGGTTTATGTAATTGTAGCTTTGGTGGTTCTGGTCATTTCGACCATTATGTTCTTGGCGTCCCGCTACAAACGCTGTCCGTCCGATAGAATCCTGGTCATATTCGGTAAGGTCGGCAGAGATCAATCCTCACGGTGCATACACGGCGGCGGCGCGTTCATTTGGCCTCTCATCCAGGACTACGCCTACCTCAATCTCACCCCCATGACCATCAGCATACCCCTGGAAAACGCCCTTTCTCTGCAAAACATCCGTATCAACGTGCCCAGCACCTTTACAGTGGGCGTAAGCACCGACCCGTCGATTATGAACAACGCCGCCGAACGTCTCCTGCGTTTGGCGCCGCGCGAAATCGAAGAAATGTCCAAGGAAATCATCTTTGGTCAGTTGCGTCTAACCGTAGCTTCGCTCACCATCGAACAAATCAATCAGGACCGCGAAAGCTTTCTGGAATCCGTACGCAAAAACGTCGAGCCGGAATTGAATAAGATCGGTCTATACCTAATCAACGTAAACATCACTGATATCACCGACGAATCAAATTACATCGAGAGCATCGGTAAAAAGGCGGCATCGGAAGCCATCAACCGAGCGAAGGTGGACGTGGCCGAACAAGTCAAGCTGGGTGCGATTGGTGAGGCGGAAGCGGATCGCGAAAAGAATATTCGCGTCGCCGAGAACGTCGCTCAGTCCGAAAAAGGGCAAAAACAAGCCGAAGCCGACAAACGTATTTTTGTCCAGCAGCAGGAAACCTCCGCGGCCATCGGTGAATCCGACGCCAACCGCGACAAGGAAATCCGCATCGCTGAAAACGCCGCGCAAGCTGAAAAAGGCACCAAAAAAGCCGAAGCGGACAAACGCGTTTTCGTACAGCAGCAGGAAGCACAAGCCGTCAAAGGCGAAAAGAAAGCCGAAGCCGAACGTCGTGTTTACGTCAACGAGCAGGAAGCCGAAGCAGTCTCCGGCGAGAACAAGGCCAAGGCCGACATCGCCAATTATGAAGCCGAACTGGCCGTCAAAGCTGCCGAGGCGATGAGACGCGGTGAGGTCGCTAAGCGCCAAGCGGAGGTAGAAATCCAAAAAGCTCAGTACCTCGCCGAGCAGGAACGTCTTAACGCCCAGGAAGTCGTCCGCAAAGAAATTGACAAGCGTAAGATCGAGATATCCGCCGAGGCCGAAGCCGAGAAGCTACGACGCGAGGCCAAGGGCCAAGCCGACGCGATCCTAGCCAAATATGAAGCCGAAGCCAAAGGTATTCGCCAAGTACTAGACAGCAAGGCAGCCGGTTATGAATCCCTGGTAAAGAGCTGCAACGGTGACGCCAAAGCCGCGTCAACTCTGTTGATGATCGAAAAAATCGAAGATATCGTCGCCCGACAGGTCGAAGCCATCAGAAACCTCAAGATCGACAAGATAACGGTATGGGACAGCGGAGCCGGTGGCCAAACAGGAACATCGACCGCGAATTTCCTGTCGGGAATGATAAAATCTATCCCGCCTTTGCAGGATGTCGCAGCTATGGCCGGGGTCGAGCTGCCCAGCTATCTAGGTCAAATGGCGGACACTAACACCGTTGACAATAAACCCGCCAACACCCCCCATAAGCCCCAGACACCCGCGACAAATCCAGAAAAGAAACCCAAGGACTCCTAAACCAAATAGACGATAGACAAGCTGAAAAACAAACTTGTTTTGCAACGGACGGTAGCAGTCCCCGGCCTAATCGTTTCCATTGCGCTGCCGAATAAATCCCCCGTGCCTAATCACCACCTCTGGCTAATCTAAAATCCGCGATAATCCGTGCAATCCGCGGTTTCAATTCCCAACTATCCCCGAATGAACCAAAAAAAATGGCCCCAACGCATACTTGGCAGAGCGGCGTCGAGACCAAATTTCGGCACAGGGTTACTGTGTGCCCATACCGTATTGCCTATAATTCTAAGTAAATCCGTTTCCTATTGCAACCAAATATTATCTGCCGCTCCCCGTCCATCCTAGAAGCCCAACATCAAAACCGCCGACAAAAACAACCGCCTACTCCGTTCGAATCTCAGCCCACGGCTCCTCCGCAATCTCCATGTAACGCAGCAAAACACCCGCTAGCTCCGCCCGAACATCCTTATATGCCGCATCAGAAACCAAATTATTCTGCTCGTGCGGATCATTCTCCAGATCATACAAGTACTGCTCCACATAAACATCGGAACCGCCGTCCACCCCCGGATCCTTATCCGGCGCATAAACCGAATATTTCCATCTGTCCGTTCGTATAGCCCGGCCCACCTGCGATTCCCCAATCTGCACAAACACCTCTCCCGGCCAATCCGCGCAGTCGCCGTCCAACAACTGTTGTACCGGCCGACCCTGCACATAGACCGGCAAATCAATCCCCGCCGCATGCAGTATCGTCGCCGTCACGTCAACCGTGTTCACCATCGAATCCACCACCTTACCCCCCGTAAAGCCCGGCCCATAAATTACCAAAGGAACACGTATCGACGACTCATGACACGAACGCTTGTACTCGCTGTTACGCGTACGAAAATGACAGCCATGATCGCTGAAGTAAATAATAACCGTATGATCCGCCAAACCAAGCTGCGCCAGCTTTGCGCGAACCCGCCCCAGATTGTAATCCAAACTACCACAGCAGCCCAGATAGTCGGGCATTTCCTCACGCCAATCTCCGTGCGAATTCACCAGATCCCCAGGCGGTTCAAAATTCGCGTACTTCTGCTTCGAACCGCAAGGCCCTTCAAAATGATTATGGTCATTCTGATGGTGCGGCTCAACATAAGAATCAAAAAGAAAGAACGGCCTATCGTCCCGGCACGACTCCAAATACTCCAAAACCCAATCTGTCTGCGCATCCGCCCGGTACCGCCCCTCAGGAAAAAACCGCTTGTTCCCGTCACCATCATACATAAAGCCGTCGTAGCTGTGCGACGTAAACTCCAGCGTCTCCGCTACCAGCCAATAGTCATTGTAGCCAAAACGCAATTCCGCAGGTATCGCTCTATCGCCGTAACTCTCACGACCATCCCGAGGCCAATCCGACGCCAAATGCAGCTTGCCGATATAACCCGTCTCGTAGCCGGCCTCAGACAAAAAATGCCCCAGAGTCCGCTCCGTTAAAGGCATCCGACGATGATTCGTAAAACAGCCCAACTGGCTCGCGTATTTGCCCGTTTGCAGACACGCCCGCGCCGGACCACAGACCGGCTGGACCGAAAACGCCCGATCAAAACGAACACCCTCAGCCGCCATCGCGTCCAGGTGCGGTGTTATGTCCAACCGCTGACCATAGCAACCCAAAGTATCCCAACGTTGCTGGTCAGAGAAGAACACAACAATGTTCGGCTGCTCAGCCTTGCTCATTCACCAAGCCTCCCATCGTGTAAGCAAACTTCCACAAACAAACCGCCGCCGAACCTGACCACACCTACCCTAGACTTCTTGATACATATGAACATCACGCTGCGGGAATGGTATCCCGATGCCCTCAGCGTCAAAACGCTTCTTGATCTTCTCTTGCGTCGCGAAATAAACATCCCAATAGTCCGCTGTCTTTACCCAAGGACGAACAACAAAATTCACACTGCTGTCAGCCAACTCCAACACCCCAATCGTCGGCGCCGGTTCTGCCAGGATCCGCTCATCCTCCGAACATATCCCCTGCAAAACCTTCCGCACCTTGTCCAAGTCCGCACTGTAGCTCACCCCAGCAACAATATCAATACGACGCTGCTCCTTGGCTGTATAGTTCGTGATGTTATCACCCATTAGTTTTGCGTTAGGTACAATAATCTTCTTGTTGTCCGGAGACTTCATCTCCGTCGTGAATATTCCTATCTCCTCAACAACACCCGTAGCGCCCCCGGCCTCAATAAAATCGCCCACTTTGAACGGCTTGAAGATTATCAACAACACTCCCGCCGCGAAGTTCGACAATGAACCCTGCAACGCCAAGCCCACAGCAAGACCCGCGGCACCAATAACCGCGACAAAAGAAGTCGTCTGAACACCCAGCTTACCTACCGCGGCGATGATTATAAAGACCATCAACGCCACATAAACAACTTTTGTCACAAAGGTGACCAAAGTCTCATCCACCCGGCTCCTGACCAACAGCTTTTTCAAGAGCCCCCGCGCAATACCAGCTACAATACGCCCAACAATAAGAATCGCTATCGCTGAGATAACATCCATTCCGTACTCAGTGATCCATGCCTGCAACTTATTAAAAAGCTCTTCCATCTTAGATCTCCTGTTCTAAACCAAAACTGAATTATTAGAGGTGCCCTAAATCCACATCCATTCCCTGTTGCTACGAAGTGATCGTCGTCCCAACTCCTCAGATTTTAGCCCACCAACCCCCAAAAAGCAACCAGCTATCATGCCCTAATATCCAAGTGCGTAATAATACCACCACTACCCCTCAATGGACCTACCATATCGCCACACATTGACTCCCCAACCAACCTCAATTCGTCATCGGGGTGCTTGATACGTCGATCCAGCGCCAAAGTCACCGGCCCCGCCAAAACCTCACATCAACCCCAGATAGTCCTTTTCTAATATCAATTTGCCTATTGCATCACAGATCAAAAGTCGGTAAATATGGAGATGAGGTTGAAGAACAACCGATAAGATAATTGAAAAAATGGGCGATTCTACATTCTGAAAGGCATGGCATGTTGGCACAATCCTTCAGTATCTTAGAGTCCGTCCTAATCGTCCTCTATCTGCTCGTTATTGCTTATCTCGGGTGGCTTGGTTATCGACGTACCAAAAACCAAATCGACTACCTAATCGCCGGTCGAAAAACCCACCCGTTCGTCATGGCAATGAGCTACGGAGCAACCTTCATCTCCACTAGCGCCATCGTCGGGTTCGGCGGAGTCGCCGGAATGTTCGGAATGAGCCTCCTCTGGCTCGTCTTCCTAAACATCTTCGTTGGAATCTTCATCGCTTTCGTATTTCTCGGAGAACCAACCCGCAAACTAGGACATCGGCTAGACGCCCATACCTTCCCCGAACTCCTCGGAAAACGCTACCAAAGCAAATCTATACAGGTCATCGCCGGCGCCATAATAACTGTCTTCATCCCACTATATGCCGCCGCGGTCCTAATCGGCGGCTGCGAATTCATTACCGTACAGTTTCATGTGGACTATAACCTCGCTCTGCTGATATTCAGCGTCATTGTCGCTTCGTATGTCGTCGTCGGAGGACTCAAAGGAGTCATGTACGCCGACGCCATGCAAGGAACCATTATGTTCTTCAGTATGCTGATACTGCTGGTCTGGACTTATATCAGTCTCGGCGGCATTACCCCCGCCCACCAAGCATTGGTCAACATGAAAGATCAAGCCTTCGCTGGATTCCAAGCAATGGGACATCAAGGTTGGACTAATATGCCTAGCTTTGGCTGGGGTGACAATCAATATAACCTTTGGTGGCTCGTCGTCTCCACAATAATACTCGGGGTCGGCATCGGCGTACTCGCCCAACCACAACTCATCGTAAGGTTCATGACCGTCAAAAGCAAAAAAGAACTTAATCGCGCAACCCTCATCGGAGCCCTTTTTATCCTCATAATCCCCGGCAGCGCCTACATCGTCGGAAGCCTATCCAATGTTTACTTCTTCCAGGAAGAAGTCATAAAAGGCCAAATCGTTGGGCAACTGCACGAGATCGATGTCATTGCCGCTAGATCCCGCGACACCGAAAAACACCTCTCCTGTGATATACTCCAAATAGATACCGCCCCCACCGACGGACTCGCCGACACCTACATCATCAGCCGTGGTGTCGGACCCGCCGCCGAAATCCTCCCTCAAGCCGAAATCACCCAACTCGACGACGGCACCGTCCAAGTCCGATCCCACGCAACCAGCTACACCCGCGTAGTCGTACCTCTGGGCAACGGCCAATGGGCCCTCAACACCGACAGCATCATCCCCACCTACATTCGATCCGCTATGCCCCGATGGTTCGGCATCCTGTTCCTGCTAACTCTACTCTCCGCCGCTATGAGTACCCTTTCCAGCCAGTTCCACGCCCTCGGCACCAGCGTCTCTCATGACGTGTTCACTCCGCTGCGCCGCCAAAAAATCGGAACCATCGGATTAACTCGAATCGGCATCATCATTGGTATCATCCTCGCCATGCTCATCAGCCATTATGCCCGAGGCGGATACATCATCGCCCGAGCAACCGCAATATTCTTCGGCCTATGCGCATCCGCGTTCCTGCCCGCCTTCATCGGCGGACTATTCTTCCGACGCGTCACCAAAACCGCCGTCATCGCTTCAATAAGCGTCGGCTTCGTCGCAACCCTCTTCTGGCTCGTATTCATTAAAGCAAAAGAAGCAGAAGCCATCGGCATCGTGCAAATCTTCTCCGACGGAAAACCAAGCCTCCTCGCTGACTACCCCAATTGGCCCACCGTCGATCCCATCCTCATCGCTCTGCCTCTGTCAATCCTAACCATCATCATCGTCAGCATGGTAACCCGTCCCCCGCACCAAGAACACCTCGACCAGTGCTTCCAATAACCCAAAACCGCCAACGGCATGAACCTCTTAGATCACCTCACGCGTCCCAATTGACCTTTTCCGCTCTGCTCGTACCAGGCCTGTTGCTTTCGTATTTCTCCAGCTCATCCTGGAAAATGTTCGGCTGATTCGCCCAGTTTATCGCCTCCGCAGCACTCACCACACCGTTCTGAACCAATGTCGCTAATGATCGCTCCAAACTTATCATCCGTTCAGCCGGTATGTCTTTTGTCCGCGTCTGCAAAAACGTGTAAACCTGTTCCATCTTGCGCAGGCGAATCAAATTCGATGTCGCGTAAGTGTTGTTCAATATCTCCATCGCCGCGACCCGCCCGTTACCATCCGCGCGAGGCACCAACTTCTGACATATTATATGACTCAAACCCAACGACAACTGCGATGCCACTTCGTCCTGCTGATTCGACGGAAACATATCTAAAACCCGAGTAATCGTCCCCCGAGTGTCGCGCGTGTGCAGCGTCGAAAACACCAAATGCCCCGTCTCCGCCGCCGTCAGAGTCCAAGTCGCTGATTCCCTGTCCCGCATCTCACCTACAAATATAACATCCGGGTCTTCCCGCAAACAATCACGCAAGCCGCGAGAATAGTCCGGAACATCCCGCCCGACTTCCCGCTGAGATATCACCGCTGAACTGCTCTTTAGGCAATATTCAATCGGATCCTCCAACGTAATTATCCTGCAAGGCCGATCTTTCGCGATCCGATCTATCAATGAGGCTATCGTCGTACTCTTTCCCGCACCCGTAATCCCCGTCACCAGAACCAAACCCCATTGCTTAACCACAATATCCTGCCAAACCCGATTCGGAAAACCAATCTCCTCAATCGGGATAGGCGTAGGATCCAACGCCCGCAAAGCTATCGTCAAACCGTCATTGTCGTAAAAACAATTAAACCGAAACTGCATATCCTTACTTATATAAGAACTATCAACCGAACGATCCCTCTCCAAATACTGCAATTCTTTCTCACTCAGCAGCGCCTCTACCAGTAAACGCACCGTCTTGGCGTCCAAAGCATCACCCTTCATTCGCTGCAAATCACCATCCACCCTATAAGTCGGAGGCAACCCAACCTTCAGATGCAAATCCGAAACCCGCAACGAACCATACTGACTAAAATAGTTCAGCAAATCGTGCATGCTCAGAACCCGCTTGTCCTTCGCTCGGTACAACGGAGTGTCCATCGTCGGTTTATTTGCCATATGTTATTCTCCTAATCAGTACCGCCGGCCTCTTGCCGGCCCGACACAAAAACCCGTACCACCCCGGTATCAAGCATATCAAGCATTATCAAATTCTTTATAACACTTCTCGCAAAGCCGTTTGCCGTTCTCCAAATAATACACCTTCGGACAAAGCCGTTCGCAATTATCGCATATCCCACGGTCAAAGTCAGGCAACTTCCGCCCGTCCGCCGTGTGCTTACTCTCATAATCCTCCCGCTCGTCCCGTGCCACACTCCGCTGCCACAACCAAACCCGAATCCTCGCGATCAAAAAAATCACAATAACAGACAACACCCCCAGCACAAACAGCACACCAACTAACCACATTATCGCAAGGATAAAGTGAAAGAGCTTCGCAGCATCATACACGCCATTATCTCCTAAGCGTCGTCAAGCTTGCCCTATTATACCCCATGTCCACAAAATTGACAATAAATCCCCGCTATTCGCCCGCCAACGACAATATCAGCACGCTGTATCCCCCAATATCAACCACACCCCGCCCCGCCAAACCATCCATCCCCTCCGGCTCCGCCTCAACCTCAACACTCCCGACCCCGCCGAACTCACCGTCATAATCATTGCTGTCACTGTTGAAAAGAACCAGCCACCGCCCCGCCGCCGGAAAGCCAATCGCATAACCCTTCCGAACCTCCGCTGAGAAATTCGCCGCTACCACCACCGCTCTGCCCGGCTCCTCCGTCCGCCAACGACAATACGCAATCACATTATCCTGCTGATTCACATGATAAACATTAACCTCTTGCCCAACCAGCCCCGCCGTCGCGCCGCCTTTGTTCAAACGCAGCCCAATCAAATCCTGATACAACTTGAATATCCCCGCGAACCGCTCACGCTTCGTCCAATCGATCGGATCATGATCGTGGAACCAATCGTCCTCCAAAAACTCCTGACCCTGAAAAAGCATCGGAATCCCCGGACTAGTCATTACCAGCGCCGCCCCCAACGCTGACTTCTTCTTCGCTGCCCACGAACTCGCTTTGCCCGGATCAACCTCCTCCGGCACCCGCGACTTACCGTTGGCGATCTCGTCATGCGATTCGGTATATATCACCCGGTCAAACGCGTTCAAATAGTACCTGTGCGTTATCGCCTTACGCACCGCTTCCATATCCCGCGTCTCGTCCAAAGCATCTCCCAACGTCTTCCGCACAGGGCCCGCGAACCTGCCGTCCCACTGCGCCACAAAACCCGCGCCCCCGTCCTTCCTACTTTTAGTCAAAAAAGCGTTACCTCGCAAATCCTCCGCAATGCTTATCGCGCCCGGCTTCACCTTATAAATCTCTTCATGCACCCACTGCATCAAACTCCAACCATCCGCTAAGTCATTACCCGCATCATTGTCGTTTCCCTTAACATTGCGAATAAAAGCAGTCGCGTCCCAACGTAAACCGTCCGCGCCGTAACCCACCAACCACATCAAAGCGTTCTCACGAATATATTCACGCACTTCCCCCCGCCCATAGTCAGGCCTTGTGTCCCCCCAAGGCGTCTCCGAGCGCCAATCATTATAAAAATAAATCCCCCCTTTGTCGTTCTCGCTCCAGCCGTCAAACTGCCACAAGTCCAAATCGCCAGGCCCAAAATGACTGTACACCACATCAACTATAACCGCCATGCCCAACTCATGCGCCCTGTCCACAAACGCCCTAAAATCGCTCGGCTCACCATAGTCACTTTCAATCGCGAATATCAAAGAAGGATTATACCCCCAAGAATAACCGCCCGGAAACTCTGCCAGCGGCATCACCTCAACCGCGTTCACCCCCAACTCCTTCAAGTGCGCCAACCGCTCTGTCGCGCCCGCCAAAGTGCCCGGCCCTAACTGCCCCGACTTCTTGCCAAACGTCCCAATATGCAGCTCATAAATCACCAACTCATTCAACCCCGCCGCCTCAAACTCAACCTTCTCAATCCCGCACCCCGCCTCACAAATCCGAGCGTTACCCACCGAACTCGTCACCCAACGAGCATAAGGATCGATCCGAACCAAATCCTTATCGCCCGAAACAATCCGATATCGATATTCGTCCCCAACCTGCGCCTCCGCAACATCACCCCACCAAACATCATTATCACCCCGCTTTAGCGCATTTGCTTCCTTGTCCCAATCATTAAACGTCCCCATCACAAAAACCGCATCAGCATGAGGCACCCAAACCGAAAATCGGCAACCCCCATCACCCATCACTGCCCCCTTACTCAAAATCGATTCCATCACCCTTCAATACTCCCAAATATCATATCAGAGTTCCTCGTAGAACAGAAAAAATATGGCCGCCCAAACCCAACATAATTACTTCACACAGCACATGCAAGTTACTTTCCTCGCTCGCCACGCCAAAAAGACCCATCTAATATACCTCAACAAGTCAGCAAAACACTGCTAAACAACAAATAAAACTAGGATTATGGATACTGGGAATTAGGTAAAACATAAACTTAAATACCCATTCAATTCCCAGCAAAACTATTGCAATTTAACGCGAGATTCGATATCTTAATAACATAGTCTTATTCTGTTTTTACTACACTCCCCAAATTTAAGGAGCCTCAGAATGAAAAAAGCATCTCTACTAATGGCAGTTGTTTTAATCACACTTCTTGGCGCCAATCTTGTCCAGGCCAACCAAGCATCCGATGGTGACGGCCTCGTCATTACCATCTCACCAAAGACCCTATACCTCGGCAGCGAAGACACCGTCGTTACAGTACATTCCAACATCCCCTATAGCACCGTTAATACCCTCTCGCTCACCCTCAACGATATCCCCTCGACCTTCACCAAAGCCGACGCTTGCGGCGACCTGGTCGTTCGATTCGACCGCTCAGATATCAAAGGCATCGTAGTGCCCGGCGAAGCGACTCTAACCCTGTCAGGCCTGTTCAAAGACGGCACCGCCTTCTCAGTCTCCGACACCATTACCGTCAAATAATAACGCCCACTGCGCTAATCACTAAATCAAAAAGGGACCGACGCACCACGCGCCTGTCCCTTTTTTTTTAATCCCCTTACCTGTCATACCCGCGCAGGCGGGTATCCATCCCTGATGCTCCATTTTCCATCATACCCAACCATTCACCAACACCCTGGGTGGCACCCTTTCACGCAGTTAAAGGGTGTTAGTTCCGTAGAATGGGATCATCAGCCCGTGCTGATTGCCTTACTTCTTCTTCAGTTCCCGCGCCACCCCCTTACCGTACGCCTTGTCAGCCCGCCCAAAATGCTCAACCATCTTGTCCTGAATCTCCTTCGGAACATTCCGCAAACTCCGCGCGATATTCTCCACTAACCGCTGCTGTTCATCCCCCGGCATCAAACGATACAAATTCCCCGGCTGAACATAATCATCATCAACCCCCCGCTTCTGCTCATAACGAGCCGCGTCACCGCTTATCTTCAAAGGCGGCTCAGCGTATTTCTTATCCGCCACCGGACCATCAAAACTGTTCGGCTCATAATTCACCGAAGCCCCGCCGTTATCACCAAACCGCATCTTACCATCCCGCTCATAATTCGCTGCCTTCGCAGCGTGCGGACAATTAACCGGCAACTGCTCATAGTTCACCCCCAAACGATATCGATGAGCGTCCGCATACGATACCACCCGCGCCTGCAGCATCTTACAAGGCGAAAATGATATGCCCGGCACTACATTGCCCGGCGAAAACGCCGCCTGCTCGATCTCCGCAAAATAATTCTGCGGATTCTTATTCATCTCCAAGACCCCAACCTCTATCAAAGGATAATCACCGTGAGGCCAAACCTTCGTCAAATCAAACGGATTCCAACGATAGTTCTCCGCGTCCAACTCCGGCATTATCTGAACCGAAAAAGTCCACGACGGATAATCACCATTCTCGATCGCGTCAAACAACTGATGCGTATGATAATCCGCGTCCACCCCCGCCAACTTATCCGCTTGATCCTGCATCAAACACTTGATCCCCTGCCGCGTCTTAAAATGAAACTTCACCCAATAACGCTCGTTCTTCGCGTTGATAAAACTATACGTATGGCTCCCGTACCCGTTCATATACGGTATCCCCGCCGGTATCCCTCTGTCCGAAAACAATATCGTAACCTGATGCAAACTCTCCGGCACCTGCGACCAAAAATCCCACTGCGGCGTATCAGCCTTAACATTCGTCTGCGGATCACGTTTCTGAGTATGAATAAAATCCGGAAACTTCATCGCGTCCCGAATAAAAAACGTAGGCGTATTATTCCCCACCATGTCCCAGTTCCCTTCCTCCGTATAAAACTTAAGCGCAAAACCCCGCACATCCCGCACCGTATCAGCCGAACCCTTCTCGCCCGCCACCGTCGAGAACCGCCCCAATACCTCCGTCTTCTTGCCAACTTTACTAAACAACTTGGCCTTAGTAAACTTCGTTATGTCCTGCGTAACCGTAAACACCCCATGCGCCCCCGCAGCCTTAGCATGCACCACCCGCTCCGGTATCCGCTCCCGATTAAAATGAGCCAACTTCTCCAGCAAATAATGATCCTGCAATAAGGTAGGTCCTCGCTCACCCGCCGTCAAAGAAGTCTGATTATCATCAACCGGTATACCCGCCGCCGTAGTCAATTGCTTCTTCTTCATTGCAAAATCCTTTCCCTTGAGTACTTGGCCTGTTTCCCTCAAAAAACATTCTAGCACCCCCAAGCCACGCGGGTCAAATCATTTTACCGTCAATCTAACTCCCCCAATCCCCACCAAAACACTTCCTCCAAACTCAATGAACCCTCCCCAAGTAGGGCGGGCCATGCCCGCCATCTGCCCATCGCACCATATCCATCTAATTCATCCCACCCCTACTACCCCTTAACAATCACCGAAGCCGTCTGATCAAACGGATTCTGCCGCACCGCCAACGAAAACAAAAACGGATAGTTCTTCTGTAAATGTCGCATATAGTCCAACCACTCCAAAATCAAAATCTTATACACACGTTTAATGTCCCCCGCCATATGTTTCAAATCGCTATCAGGCGACGCCCCCAAATCCTTCCGCGCCGTCAGCTCCTCCGTCAAATGGAACACCGCCCGCAGCAAATCCGTAAACTCTTCATGCTCCAACAGCGTCGGGTTCTCCAACAGCCGCAGCATAAAATCCCGCCGCGCCACCAAAAACTCCCGCATCTGCCGCAAATGATCCGCCTCCACCTGAATATCGTACTTCAATCCCCGCAGCGCCCCCTTAGCCTGCTTGAACCGCTCCACCGACCAATCATTATTCACCACCAGTTCCTGCTTTACCTGCTCCAGCTCCGGATCAAAATCACTCACCGATGCCAAAAGCTCCCCGCCCACCTCACTAAAAAACGACCCAATCACCATGTTCAGCTTTTCCAACCGGTTTTTCTTCTCCCTCTCCTCGATCAACTGATGAATCACCAGCGTAACCATCAGCACCTCGATAAACACAAACGCCACATCACCCACCAAATATATAAAAATATGATGCGCATCCCGAAAAATCACATAATGCAGCACATAAAACACCACCGACGCCAAAACCAGCAACACCCCCAACAAAATCCGATTCCGCAAACTACCCATAATAACTCCCAACTTCTAACCAGTTCCAAAACCTAACCAATCTCCCACGTTAGCCCCCGAACGTAAGCAACATTTATGTTGCTTTAAGCTCGGGGGTTCGCACCCATTCTACCGACCCATCCCAAAATTGCCCACAAACTTTTCCAACCTCCAATTAAAATCATCACTCCACGTTAACCCGAATTCTATCCTAATGATCCAATCTTTATATCGCAATATCTTCCAATTCCGGTTCATCTTCTGCCCCGCTCCGCACGACAATCCTTGATGGTAAAAACAACGCCACACCAAAAGTCAACGGCCCCAGACGCCCCAAAAACATCAAAACCGTTATTATGATCTTCCCCATCGGCGAAAGTTGACTCGTAATCCCCGTACTCAAACCCACCGTCCCCAATGCCGAAGCACACTCAAAAAGCAATCCCTCAAAAGCAAACGACTCGGTCAGAGCCAACAGATAGCACCCCACAATCAGTGCCCCTGCATAAAAACCTAAACTCGCCATCGCCACCTTGATCCTCTTTTCCGGAATCTTCTTGCCCCAGAAGCTAATATCGTCTTTTCCGGTCAAACCACTCTTGATTACGCCAAACAACGCTGTAAAGGTCGTCGTTTTCAGTCCGCCGCCTGTCCCCGACGGAGAAGCCCCGATGGTCATCAGCAGAATTATCAAAAAAAGCGACGCCTGCGAAATGCCTCCAATCGGAATCGTATTGAAACCAACCGTCGTAATCGACGTCATTACCTGGAACACCGCCGTCAAAAGCCGTTCATGTACCGCAAGCCCCCGGATCGTAGGTTCCCCTGTGAAAAATAGAAATATCGCCGCCAAACTCACCCACGCGGTCGTCACAATGATCAGTCGGCTGGTCAGCGTGATAGCCGAGGTTTTGTTGATCACACGCCGCCAAACATCCACAAACACAATGAAACCAATCGCTCCCAGATAACTCAACACTCCGAGAATGACATTGATCGCCACGTTACCCCGCCAAGCTTCAAAACTGGTATCATACAAACTGAAACCAGCCGTGCAAAAAGCCGAAACACTATGAAAAATCGCCGACCACAATCGCACCCCAACACTCGCCTCGCTTAAGGCAAAGAACAGAGCCACCGCCCCCAAACTCTCGATAATCACCGTGAAGACTATCACACTCTTGATGAATTTATCGATCCGAAACCCATCCGGCATACTGAACACCGTCTCGCCGATCTTCTGGCGCCGTTCCGAAAGTGCCCTGCTCTGCGAGAGTATCACAAATGACCCAAACGTCATGTAACCAACGCCGCCCAACTGAATCAGCAGCAGAATTATGACCTGGCCCCCCAAATTGAAGTCATTTCCCGTGCTTACCGTCACCAGACCCGTGGTTGACATCGCGGATGTCGCGGTAAAAAGCGCGTCCAAACTGGAAATGCCAGGCGTTCGATGGACCCATGGAATCGCCAGGAATATCCAACCCACCATCACATACGAAAGATAACCCAACACCACCAATCGTATCGGCGACAACCCGCAAACGTATTCCTTGAATCCTTGCCATATCTCTTTCATATCCAATCACTCCGTCCCTCCACCAACAATGTCACATTTCAGGCTTCTTCTCTACACCAATTCCACAAAACCAACCACCACCATCGTAAACCCCCGCCGCACCCCTGTCAAACGCTATTTCCCCACCAACTCCACTCCCCCCAATCCCCCTGCCCAGCTTCCCGGTCGCACCAACAAAAAACCTCTTGTAATCGCCCAACCCAAGTGCTACAATACCCTCGTCAGGCCTCTTTTTGAGGTTCTCCAAAACAAATGAACGGCCTTCAAGGTCAGTTCCTATCGCGGAAAATAATCGTGTCCGCTTATAACCCATCAGGGGCCTGACTTTTCCAACCTCTGCCCCCCAATCCCGTCAATCCGCCAAAAATCCGTTTCTGCGCTACTTGGAAAACCAATCCCGCCAACACACCGAACCCATTCATATCCCTGACCCGCCTTTGGCTAATCAAAAAATCAGTGTTAATCTGTGTAATCTGTGGATAGAAACTCCCTGATGCTCCTGCATCCACGTGCCCTAACCCAAGCAAGCCACATCCACATTCCGCGCCGCCGCCGTCTCATCCAACCGCCCGACCGGCGTACTAACCGGCGCAGCCTTAATCGAACCAGGCTCCGTCTCCGCCCGCTTTGCGATATCCAGCATCGCTTCAATAAACGCGTCCATCGTCTCTTTACTCTCCGTCTCGGTCGGCTCAATCATCATCGCCTCCTTCACAATCGACGGAAAATAAACTGTCGGCGGATGAAACCCCGCGTCAATCAGCGCCTTGGCCACATCGATCGCATGCACATCCTGCCCGTTCTGCCGCGCCGCGCTAAACACACACTCATGCTTACACACCCGCTCGTGCGGCAAATCAAACGCCCCCTTCAACTTCTCCTTAATATAATTCGCGTTCAGCACCGCGTTCTCCGCCACGCGAATCAGCCCCTCCCGCCCCAGCATCAAAATATAAGCATACGCCCGCAGCACAATCGCGAAATTACCATAAAACGGCGCCACATACCCAATCGACTGCTCCCTATCGTACTCCAGCGCATAGGTCCCATCATCGCGCTTCACCACCACGGAAACCGGCAAAAACGGCACTAACTTCTCCACCACACCAACCGGCCCGGCGCCCGGCCCACCACCACCGTGCGGCGTCGCAAAAGTCTTATGCAAATTAATATGCACAATATCAAACCCGATATCGCCCGGCCGAACCTTACCCAATATCGCGTTCAAATTCGCCCCGTCATAATACGTCAACCCATCCACCTCATGGATCACATCGCAAATCTCCTGCACATGCGGATTGAACAACCCCAGCGTATTCGGACACGTCAGCATTATCCCCGCCGTCTCCTCATCCACCGCCGCCCGCAGCGCATCAACATCCATCACCCCCTCCGCGTTCGAAGGCACCGTCTTAACCTCATAACCCGCAATCGCCGCCGACGCCGGGTTCGTACCATGCGCCGAGTCCGGTATAATCAACGTCGTCTTCTTGTTCCCCTTCGCCCGATGATACGCCGCGATCATCATTATTCCCGTAAGCTCCCCGTGCGCACCCGCCATCGGCTGCATCGTAAACGCCGCCATCCCCGTTATCTCACGCAACAGCAAATCCGTATCATGCAGCACCTGAAGCGCCCCCTGCGTCAAACTCCCACCCATTCGCAACTGAGGCAGCAACGGATGCAAATTCGAAAACCCATAATAAGACGCCACCACCTCCGCGAACTTCGGATTGTACTTCATCGTACAAGAGCCCAACGGATAAAAATTCGTATCCACCCCATAGTTCCGCCGCGAAAGCTCCGTAAAGTGCCTCACCGTATCCAACTCACTAAGCTCCGGCAACTCCGCGTCCTTCGCCCGCAAAAACCGCTTATCTAAATGAATCGAAGTCGGAACATCACTACGAACCACCGCCGGCCCACGACGCCCCTTAACACTCTTCTCAAATATCAATTTCATAATCAAACTTTCCTATAACCTAATCATTCCTACACCACAATGTCATTCCCGCGCCTATTTGTCATTCCCGCGAAGGCTCCGAATCCATCCCTGACGCAGAATAAAGGGGACTGGCTCCGCAGCGTCAGCGCAGGTGCCTGTACCCTTTATTCGTCCTGCGCCCTTCATTCGTCAATACCAATCACAACACACTCTCCAGCGTCTCCGCCAACATACCAATTTCCTGTTTCGACCGTTTCTCCGTCACCGCGATCAGCATCGAATTCTTCATCCCCGGATAATACCTGCTCAACGGAAACCCCGCCGCGATCCCTTTCTCGATCAACTTCCCAATCACATCCGTCGCATCGCAAGGCAAGTCCAACACAAACTCATTAAAGAACCACTTCGCCGGAAAGTGCGGCCGAACCCCCGGTATCGCGATCAACCGCTTAAACGCGTAACTCGCCTTGTCCGCGCAACACTGAGCGATCTCCTTAAACCCCTGCTTACCCAGCAAACAAGAATAAACCAGCGCCGCCAGCGCACACAACCCTTCGTTCGAGCAAATATTCGACGTAGCTTTTTCCCGCCGAATATGTTGCTCCCGCGCCTGCAGCGTCAAAACAAAACCCCGTCGCCCCTGCGTATCGGTCGTCTGCCCCACAACCCGCCCCGGCATCTTCCGAACATACTTCCGCCTTGTCGCCATAAATCCCAAATAAGGCCCGCCAAACGACAAAGGCAACCCCATCGACTGCCCCTCACCAGTTACGATATCCGCATCCATCGCGCCAGGCGTCTTCAAAATCCCCAACGCCAACGGATAACACGAAACAATCAACAGCACCCCCTTCTCGTGCGCCGCCGCCGCGATATCCGTAAAGTCATCAATGCACCCAAAAAAATTCGGGTTCTGCAATATCACCGCCCCCGTCTTGTCATCCATCGCCTTCAAAATCGCCGCCCGGTTGATCATCCCCCCATCGTTTTTCGTCTCGCATAAATCAATCTTCAAATTCCGCGTATAAGAATGTATCATCTTTCGGTAGATCGGATTCACCGTATCATCAATCACAATCTTATTTCGCCCCGTAATCCGCAACGCCATCATCATCGCTTCATACAGCGCCGTCCCCCCGTCATACAACGAAGCGTTCGCCACCTCCATCTCCACCAACCGACAAATCATCGACTGATACTCGAATATCGCCTGCAGCGTCCCCTGCGACGTCTCCGGCTGGTAAGGCGTATAAGCCGTATAAAACTCACTCCGCCCCGTCAGCGCATTCACCGCCGCCGGTATAAAATGATCGTAAAAACCACCCCCCAAAAACGACGTCAACTGCGTCGAATTCTTACTCGCCAAATCCCGCAGATGCCCGCACACCGCCTGCTCCGTCATCCCGCCCGGCAAATCAAACGACTTACACCGCATCGCTTCCGGTATGTCACCAAAAAGATCAGCCATATAACAACCAATCTCCGACAACATCGCCTGCCGCTGCTCCGCCGTATTAGCAATAAATGGCATCTAACCATCTCCTATAACAAAACCAACCTTCAAATCCCCAAGGTAGAGTGGGCCATGCCCACCATCCCTGATGCTCCCAATCCCAATTTCGCTAGAATAAAGGGGACTGGCTCTGGAGCGCCAGCGCAGGTGCCTGTACCCTTTATTCCGTACACTATAAGCATTACCAACCCCTCACTCCTCCTCCAACTTCGCTACATACTCCCCATACGCCTTCGCCCCCATCAGCCCTTCGATATCATCCGGCTCACTCAACCGCAGCTTACATACCCACCCCTTGCCATAGCAATCATCATTCACCAACCCCGGCTCATCCTCCAACGCCGAATTTACCTCCACAATCTCACCATCTAAAGGCGAATAAACATCGCTCGCCGCCTTAGAACTCTCTATCGAAGCCACAACCCCCTGCCTCTTAACCTCTTCACCCACCGCACCCAACTCCACAAACGTAATACTACCCAACATCTTCTGCGCATGGTCCGTTATCCCCACCACCGCATCCTCATCTTTAATCCTAATCCACTCATGCTCACGAGTATAAAGCAATTCTTCCGGTATCATATCAAATCTCCATTAAAACGGCATAACTGAAACAATGTCATTCCCGCGAAGACGGAAATCCATCTCAAACCAACCTAATCCACTTATTGCTATATCCATTTCTGACGCCATCGCACACGCCTTCGGCAAACTCTTTTTCTTCGTGGTTAAATCTTCCTGCTGTGCTTCCTTGTGGCAGCGCCAACGGAAGCGTCATTTTCCAACCGCGTGCCGCTGGTCAATCTATCCGCTCACGATTCGCCGCATTCGTGCCCATTCATTCAAAATTCTCTGACCTCACAGCCTTCAATATCTTCACCTTCTTCAAGCCCGATCCCCGTCGCTCACATTCGCATTTACTATCCCAACCAACAACTAATTCCATTCAAGCACCTAACTCGCCTTTGGCAAACTAGAATCTTATCTTCTTTTCTTCAATATCTTCATGGTGAAAATATCTCCGACCTATTGACTTCATTGTACTGTCGATTAAAACCCATTGCGCTTGATACCTGCCCCTGGCAGCTAATTCTTATTAGCGAAAATTCGTGTCCATTAGTGGTTCTCTTCGGTCAATCGATCAGTGCGATTCGCCGCCAAACCGCCTCAAAACTTCCCCCGCCAAATCACTACTTAATTCATCACCCAGCGTCACCTTCTCCAACCGCCCCTGCTGCACATGTTTCGCGTTCCGCGCCAAATAATACAACCCCACCTCGTCACCTTTCTTCACCGTCCCGCACTGCACATACGCCAGCAATATCTGCCGCTCACCCGCCTTAGCGCCGCTCAGCACCTGCCCCACACAAACCCCTTCCGCACTCAACACCCCGTCACCACCACGGACAGGCCGAACCCCCGCACGACCCGCCGCCGCCAATCGCACCACCTGCATATCATAACTATCACACCGCTCCACCATCGCCTCACGCCCCAAAAACTCACCCTTATCCAACTTCACCGCCCAGCCGTACCCCGCCTCGAAAGGCGATATGTCAAACTCACCCGCCAACTCATGTCCATACAAAGGTAGCCCCGCCTCGATCCGCAAACTATCCCGCGCCCCCAGCCCGCAAGGCCGCAACCCCATCGCTCCGCCCCGCTCCAACAACATATCCCACAACCGCCCCGCGTCGCCAGGTGCCACAAACAACTCATACCCAACCTTCGCCCCCGTATAACCCGTCCGCGAAACCAAAACCGCAATATCACCCACTCGCCCCTCCATAAAACAAAACGACCCCAACTGCCCCAAGCGCTCCGCCTCCTCAGCATTCATCAACCCCGCCAATATCTCCATCGAACTAGGTCCCTGCAACGCCAAATCCACCAAACACTCCGCCCCGAAGCGCTCATCCCGCAAATCCCGCAGCGTCACATCCATCCCCGCACACTCCCCTTCCGCCAACCCCGCCAAGTGCCCCCGCACCTTCGCCTCGTTCGATGCGTTCGCTACCACCATAAACTTATCCGCCCCTCTGAGATACACAATCAAATCATCCAACACCCCCCCATCCCCGTCCAACGCATACGAATACTGCGCCTGACCCACCTTCAGCGCCTTCACATCGTTCGTCGTCGCGTAATTCAAAAACGCCTCCGCACCCGCGCCCGCAACCTCAATCACCCCCATATGCGTACAGTCAAACAACCCCGCCGCCTCGCGCACCGCCGCGTGCTCTTCCGCAATCGAAGAATACCACAAAGGCATCTCATAACCCGCGAACTCCGCCATCCGCGACTTATCCGTCAACCTCAAATGCCGATCATACAAAACCGTCTTCTTCACTTCACTCATTCGTTCACCTTTTCCAATCCAACAATCAGAGCCCGAAGCGTAAGGGCGTGTTGCTCAAAGTAGCACAAGCGTCTCGCTTGTGGTCCCAGGCCCTTCCTGCTGCGCCAAAAACTGCCGTTCTGCGTATGA
>JAFGKT010000026.1 GCA_016928435.1 Sedimentisphaerales bacterium
ATGCTATCTTGACGGCCACGCTGAGTGGGTGCCCGGCGGAACACCGTTTGAAAGAGAGGTATACGCATCAGGCGGACCTTATATTCCATGGGATATGGTTTACCACGGTACGGGCGCGTGGTCTGACTGGGACGCGTTTATGGCTGGGACCAGAGATTTCTAGAGCGATTTCGAGTACAGTAGTTTAGCGGCTGAGATTGATTGTTTCTGTGTAGGTTGTTAAGACGGCCCGAGCGGGTCGGGGGGTTAATCTCTAAGTACGCAGGGGGAAGAAGTTATTGAACAAGTAATCAATCGATTTAGTCAATAACTGATGCGATACCGATGTTGGTATTGTTGGGTTTTGCGATTAAGAGATTGATGAGCAAGGCCCAGAGGAAAGAGCTGATGCGTTGTAGATTGTTGATGGTTTGTCTAGCGTTTTTTTTCTGTCAGATTCATTCCCAAACGTTCTGTCAGTCGCTTAGCGGCACATGGGAATACCGTGGGCAAGCGAACTGGTGTGCGCGCGATTCGATGGGCGAAGTGGTATATGACGGAAGAATGTGGATTTTTGGGGGGTTTATTCCCTCGCGTATAAATGATGTTTGGTCTTCAGCGAATGGGGTTAACTGGACGCTGGAGACTAGTGCCGCGGGTTGGTCTGGAAGGAATTTGCCTTGCTCGCTGGTTTACGATGACAAGATGTGGATAATTGGAGGGTTTTCGGGACCGACCGCGACGCTGCAATCGATGAACGACGTATGGTGTTCAACCAATGGACAAGATTGGACCCATGTGGCTGACGCTCCTTGGAGCGGGCGGGGCGCTTTGGCTGGTTGTGTCTATAACGGGAAGATGTGGATCATGGGGGGGTTCGAGTTCGGCAGCTATATCCACCATAACGATGTTTGGTATTCGACCGATGGTATAACTTGGACGCAAGCGACGGCGGCCGCGGATTGGGCGCCGAGAGGTATGATGGGTTGCATGGTGTTTGACGATAAGATGTGGATTTATGGCGGTGGAGAGTACAACACGGCTTACTCTGGTAACACAAAGACAGATTATGCTGATGTGTGGTATTCAACGGACGGGGTTAACTGGACGCAAGCGACCGCGAACGCGGGGTGGACTCCCAGGAGATTTCACGGCAGCGTGGTTTACGATGATAAAATGTGGATTATTGGAGGTTATCACTTTGGCAATCGCAATGATGTTTGGTGTTCCAGCGACGGGGTGAACTGGACGGAACTAATCCCAAACGGGTTGGTTTGGACCAATCGGCATGAGTCGGGCTGTCTTGTTTTTGATGACAAGATTTGGGTCGTGGGTGGGTACGCCAACGATAGTTTGAAGAACGAAATATGGACCTATTCCAGCGTCCACAGTGAGCTTCCGGATTCGGATTTAAGTGGCATCGTGGAGGATTTCGGCACTGATCCAACAGCGCGAAGCTGGGTCGATACCAGTGCGACGAATTTTGATTATGGTCCGGGTTTGTACGTTAGCGGTTCTAACGTCAGAGAGCATGTTGTGGAAGGCTACTATAGACCTTTGGGCAGGAGTTATACTCAAGACGATTTTTTCTGGGCGACCTTTGACGCTGGGTATAATTCCACAGTGGTGAGCCAGCAGGAATTGCGGATAGGATTCTTCAACCAAAATGACTGGTTTGTCGCTGATCCTTCGCCGATCAACGCGGTGTGCATGTGGCTTTACAATGGATGGGCGCCGGAGTATTCGGCACGAGCCAACGCTAATATTGTTACAGATAACAGAACGCTATTGGTGGGAACAGCATGGAATCCTGCGCCGAGAGACGTATTTGTCAGCCATTTGTTGGTTTACACCCCCGGCAGCGGAGCCAACGGCGCGGGCCAACTCCAACTTACGGCTTATAACTTGGGTGATTACGGTGGTGCCGCGATATATGCATCCGTTGTAGATCTCTACGCGGGTGATACGTTTACGGTTGACTCATTCGGCGTGTTCACCGGACACCGAAGTGAGAACAATACTGACGGGCTGTACTTTTGGATGAACCGGGTTGAGACAATCGCGGAGCCGGGGGATGCTGACGGTAACGGTTTGGTGGATTTACGTGACTTTGTGAATCTGGCGAATAATTGGCTCAGAAGCGATCCGGCTACGATAGGTCATAGTCAGGGGGATTTCAGCCACAATGGGGTGGTGGATTTGCAGGATGTTTGCATCCTGGCTGCATATTGGCTGCAGTAGCATGGAGCTTTTGTCGCGGGGGACGATAGGTCAGGGAAGCGTATGGGCAACATCTGGCAGGTTGCCCGAAATTATCCTTCTTGCTGGGATTAGTTAATCCGGTCGCTACCACAGTGGAGCAAAAACGCGCGAATTTGAGACGCGGAAATGAGAGAGTTGGTGGGATATGGGCGCGCTGGGTTGGTAGGTGTGCGCGGCGGGACGGAACATGAGATGATCAAAGGGTTGTCGGGAGCGCGCGGGGGTGGGACGGGTGAGAAGGGACGATCAGAAATGAATCGAAATTTGTCGGTTTTGATTGGTTTTGACTAAAAATGAAGCGGTTTTTTGCAAGAACGGATGAGTTTTTTGGGGTGGCTGATTTTGCGCGGTTTGGTCGGTAGCATTTTTGCGCAACGGGGACTTTGAAACCGCGAAAGACTCGAAAAAGAGAACCACGAATGGGCACGAATAATCTCGAATAAGAATTAAGCTGCCGGGGGCGGATATATGGCACAGGGGGGTTAGTCGGGGGCATGGTGAGGGCGGTGAGGTCAGGGAGTTGTTAACCGCGAAAGAACGCGAAAGACGCGAAAATAAGAGAACCACGAATGGGCACGAATATTCTCGAATAAGAATTAGCTGCCGGGGGCGGATATATGGCACAGGGGGTGTGATGGATGTGGTTGGGGTTTGATCACCCTTTAGCTACGCGAAAGGGTGCCACCCGGGGATGGGTACAGTTTTTAACCGCGAAAGTGGCGAATCGCACGGATAGATTGACCGATTATCGTCGGTTGGGAAATAACGCTTCCGCTGGACGCTGCAAGAAAAAATAGTTGCCAGGGGCGAGGCGATGGGGCAGGGAGATTGTTAGTTGGTTTATCCTTTGAAGAGTCCTTGGAGTATGGGGTTTCTGACGATTTGTTGGCCGCGGTAAAACCAATCCGTGGTCATGTCAGCGCTGCCTTTTGCTGGTATGAGATTAGCGGCATACTTTTTGTCAACGGGCGGCTTGGCGATAACTAGGTCTAGCGGGACAGCGGAATTTTCGTTTACCACGGCGAAGTTTTGGTTGTCAGGATGAATATTACTCCAGCAATGCGCGCAAGGGCCGAAGTCCGGCCTTGCTACATATAGCTTTTCAGCTTTGTTTAATACTACGGGTACCAATCCCTCGGTTTCGCCTTGCAGGGGTTGCGGTATGGTGAATTCTGAGGCCGATTTCTGGCCGCGATCGCGCGCTTGTTTCAGATAAGGGCGACTTTTGTTGACGGGGTGTTCGAAGGCTTTGGGGTCGATGAAGGTGCAGAGTTTGGTTTGGTTGTGATCGCTTATTACGGTGAAATCCTCGAACTTCGCGGGTATCATGTCAATATAACCGGCCTCGGCCCACAAGCCGGCGAATGTTCTGGCTGGGTCTTCTATCATTACGTAAGTCCAGTCCTTGTTCCATGAATCGTTAGGCGGCTCAAAGCCGTTTAGGATTTGCTTGGCATCGACGGTTCCCGATGGGACGCTGTCGCCTCCGGGGAACAGCTGGGGGTCAAAAACGAAGACGTTGTTATGGCCATGCCTTACGAGAAACGGACTCACTAAGCCTTTGTTACAAACGGCATCATTTATGCCGACATAGATGGCGATTATACTTTCTTTTACTTGTGGTATTAGGTGGGCCAATTCAAATGAATTGATGTCTTCTTCAGGCGCGAGGTATTGGTCGCACTGTTTGATTAGTTGATAGGATTCTAGTAGGAAGTCAATATAGTCTTTTTCGCTCAGTTGGGAACCGGCAGGGATATTTATTTTTCTTTTGAGTTCCATGTCTGCCATTTTTTGATCCTTTAGTGGTTCAATTGCTTAGCATGTCTTTAGGGCCTGACCATAGTTTGTGATCTTTGGAATAGTACCAGTCGGGCTGTTTGATGTTAATGTTTATCATTGGCATATCCGCTTGGAGCATTTTCGTAGTTTCCTGCCAAGATTTTATGCCGCTTACCGCGTCCAGGACGGTGACATTCTGCAGTCCGCAGCATGTGGCGTATTTTACCGCTTGTTCCAGTTTGAGTCCACGAAGATATGCGGTCAAAAACCCGGCGATGGATGAGTCTCCCGATCCGGTGGCACTGCCGAAATTTGCCGGTTTAAAGGCCGGGGCCCAAAGTTCGCGATTCGACCAATTGTCGTGATCGCCCGGCTGGGCAGCGCCGAGGCTGTCGAAAGCGTCTTTCGATGTTGTTTTGATATAGAAACCGCGATGGCCGGACTTTAGCGTAACCATTTTGCAGCCCATCGCTAGTATTTCGTCGGCTATCTGGGAGTAATTTTCGGGTGTGAAATGGTCGATAAGTTCGGCGTTATTATGTTCGGCTTTCATTTGGAGGAATTTTTGGGGGTGTAGCATATAATAGGTTTCTTCAACAGATGGGACGAAGATGTCGATGAAGGGCAGGGTTTTTTCGAGGATTTTTCTCCAGGGGGCTTTGCCGGACTCGGAATCTGGGTCCGGCAGGGTCATATCGCATGAGGTTGTGGCGCCGGCCTGCTTGGCTATCTGGAATATCTTGCGTAGTTCGGAGCCTTCATCAGCGAACATTTTCGCCATCAGTGGTGGGTATCCGAAATGGAAATGGCGGCATTGAGCAATCAGATTCGGGTCCAGGTCATCAGCGCAGAAGGTATCATTTGCGCCGGGGTTATGGATGAACATGCGATCGATGGCTGGCGGAGCGATGACAATCGTATAAGAGCTGGCAACGCTGTGGATTTTGTGAATGCCCTGGGCATTTCCGTTTTTTTCGAGCATATCAATTGTCAGATTACCTAATACATCGTCGCCGACCCTGGCACAGAAGCAGACATTACAGCCGAGGGTTTTCATGTTAACGCCGGTATTTGATACGGGGCCGCCGGTGCTTATTTTTGCCTCGGCCACATTGATAAGTTTGCCCGGCCTCATTATTTGTTCTATTGTCTTGGCACCGGTATTTGTGAAACGCGGAATAATATCCACGCACAAATGACCCGCTACCATAATATCGTATTTTCTGGACATGGACTCGACTCCTTTAATGTGGATGCTACATTATATTTCAATTTCAATGGTCGCAACCTGTTTGGCGTTCATTGAAAGATTGATAGTGTTTTTGTTGGCCACGCTGAGTTTTCTTTTTCTTTGCTCGTTCATGTTCAGCAGCCAAGTTTTGGCTATAGGCTTATAGAACTTGCACCAGCCTTGTTGCGACTCGTCAGTTGGATTGTAAAGGCGGATCATAATGGTATCGCGAGCGTCGGTTTTTTTTATCGCTGAGACGACAAGGGGGTCGCTTATTTCGATAAAACTGAGTGCCAATGGCAAATGACCTTTTTGGCGTGCGGTTTGAGCAACTTTCAAGGGTAGTTGATATGCTTTTGCCTGCTTGAGAACCGCGTCGCAGGCATCATCGGCAGCAAAGGGATAAATCGCATAGTCGTATTCATATCGCCCAAGGCATTGGCAATCTTCTTGTTTAGGGTCCGGCTCTTTTAGCTTTGGAATGAACATTTTATAGGATCGCAGAAGGGTGAGGGCTATGGTTCTTTGGGGGTCATCAACCACTTCATATTCCGGCAGACCTTTATTGAATATCGCCAATCCTCCGGTGTTATCTTTAATCGCGCAGAAGTCCCGCTGAGGATAGGTGGTATAGCCCGGCTCGAACCAATTGGATGTGTCAACCGGGGTGATCGGCCTTTGGAATATGTCGAAGGGCATTTCAGCGAAGGATTGGTCGGTATCAATTCCGGATGGGAAAACAACTCTCAATCTATGATCCCTGGCGTGATTATTGACCTTAGTGTGAAATTCCAGCCAAGGGCATCCCTGCTTGATGGTCGCGGTGGTTTGAATTTCGATTATGGCTGTTTTTCTGGAGCGTTTCAGGGCATCACTCTGGGCGGGAACTTCCATAGTGAAGGTGACCGTTATGCTGCTACGCAGGGCTGAGTGTTCATATTTGATAGTCGGGGTTGAACAAGGGCCAAGGATAATTTTATTCTTTTCAGGTTCTTTTCTTGTCCAGGGGTCGCCTGCCTCTCCGGAATCCTCGAATTGGTTTATGCGAGAAAAGAGGCGGCCGGTTGTCAAATCTTTTAGATCGAATGTTCCATCAGGATTTGCTGTAACCGATAAATATTCATTCTGTATGTTTCGGCCTTTTTTAGCGGCATTGGCAAGATTCGGCAGGTTTTCGTCTGTTTCCGGCAAGACCTGAAAAACCTTGTAGCCCATAGAAGGTATATCTTTCGCTTGGAATTGGATATTAAGGCGTTTTGCTTTATAGAAACAGGGCACATCTTTTGGTCTATGTATAAGGATACGTTTGTCGCTATCGCTTTTTAGTACTTCGACTGGGAGCGATTGTCCATTTGTATCAACTATCTTTATAGAATTTTCTTTTGTATCCAAGGGGAGATCGATGTTTGCTGATACAAGTTCCGTGCGGGCACGGGTAAGCGGGTTATAAGCGATAAGAAAGACGCTGTTTTTGTCGAAGGTTTTTGTATCGATATTGGCTGTGATGTTTTGTAAGGAGCGTTCAACAGCGACATCGGCGATTTCGCCGGCTTGGCGAAAATAGTACATCATATCTTCATGTACTACATCCTGACTGCATCCGGCAATACTGTCGTGCGATTGGTTCCAGAGCAGATATTTCCATGCTTTATCGAGGTAATGCGTCGGGTACTCTAGACCAAGTGCATGGGCGAACGCGGAAAACGGTTCAGCCCAATTAATGAGAGCGTTTTCGATGGTGTGATTTTCTTGTTTGAGATAGATGCGTGATGAAATGGCGGCCCCCATTAGATTGACCTGTACGCCAAACTTAGCGCTGGTGCGCATTTCGCCTTGATAGACGTCCAGTGTAGGAGATATTTGTCTTAGCATTTGGGCGAAATCATAAAGGCTTGTGTGGTAAAAATGATATTCATCTGAAGCCTTGTTCATTTCTTTCAATAGTTCCGGCAGCATCGGCTGGGGTTCGGTACTGTCAACGCCGTCCACCAGAAGGAAAGTATTCATTCGCGAGCGTTTCAGCTCTGTGCTGGTAAGTTCTTTGATATTCTTTTTCAGGGTGCGCAGATCGAACTTCTGGTTGGCTTGGGTGTGGTAGTATATGTCTTTGCGAGTTCTGGCGTCATCCAGGCGAAAAGCGCCTTCGTCGCTGTCCCACTCGTGCTGCCTATCATAAAAATCCTTGGCTCGGAAGACCTGGCTGGCAACGCGATGGAATAGCGGCATTCTGCCAAATTCTGGGGTGAAAGTGTAAGTTATGACCTTTGAACCATCCGGCGCCTGCCAAATGAATTCTTTCTTGAGGTTTTCCCGATCCACGCCTCGATAGAACAGCATCGTATCAATGTCGAAACCAGCGTATATTTGCGGCATTTGGGATATGCTGCCGAACCCTGTGGGGGTGTATCCGACTTTCATGCATTTGCCGAAATGCTTGGCGAGTTTGTGTCCCATCAATAGGTTTCTGATAATTGACTCACCGCTGACAGCGCAAAAATCGGGGAGGGTGTACCACGGGCCTATGAGAATTCGACCATCCTGGATTAGCTGTTTAAGCAGCTTGGTGTTTTCAGGCCTTATTTCCAGATAGTCTTCCAGAACTACAGTTTGTGCATCAAGATGATAGCATTTGAAATCGGGATTGTTTTGAAGTATGCGGATGAGATTGTCCATCAAATCCACGAGCATGGCCCGGGTTTGCTGAAAGGAGAATCTCCATTCTCGATCCCAGTGCGTGGTCGAAATAACCGGTATCGCTATTTTGTCTTTTTTACTTTTATTCATAGCCTCGTTTTTGCATCCATATTTTGTGTATTAAATCATAGCTTTGCAGAGGCATGCCGTGGAAAACACAGTTTGAGGTGGAAAATATATAACCCCCGGCGGGCTTAGCGTGTTCGAGGCAGTATTCGGCACTGGAACGGATTTGTTCGGTGGTGCCTGTCTGCATCCAAGCACAATGAACATTGCCGCACAGACAAATTTGTTTTCCGTATTTTTGTTTGATTTGCTTGATATCCATATCCGCCATAGGGTCAATCGAATGCAGCGCGTCTATTCCGGTTTGGATCAGGGCGTCCATTACGGCCATGAGATTGCCGTCAGAGTGTTTTATCACGACTCCGCTGAGATCATGAACGTTTTGCACCGCTTGGGTGAGATACGGAATAATGAATTCCGCAAACTGAGGCGGCGAAAGAAACGTTCCGGTATTCATGGCATAATCGGAAGTGAAGATGAATCCATCAGCTCCGGCGTCCATCATGGTTTTGTATATGGGCTTGAGGATATCCACATTGGCTTGGGCCTGTTTTTTCATTTGTTCCGGCTCATCGTACATTCGCATGGAAAATTCGACCGGATCGGCTGGTATTCGATAAGTTGGGTCGCCTGGCGCCATCAAGCAGAATTCATCGCCGGTTTTATCCCTGATAATTTCTATCATCCGAACGACCTGTTGGTAATTTTCTTCGTAGGGCCAATTGAACGGGCGGATATAAATTATGGAATGGTCAAATTTACGGGCGATATCCAGGTAGAGTTGCACGTTGTGCTGACAGATTTGTTCGTAATTTAGGCTGGTTTGCTGGGGCGGGACTGATTTTCCGAAAAACTCCCGGCCTTGAAAATCCCGCTTGGTCTCTTCGAAAACAAGCTCGAAAGTGGGAACGTAGTCGGGCTTGCCGCCTTTAATCGCGATCAACGCTCTCTGACGATGAGTCAAGGTGTTATCCATTAACATGATCCTATTTATGAACAGCAGGAATCGAATTGTTTGTTATAGTTTTCCACAATTTGTCCCACCAGCAGAACTCTTTCGATATCGCCTGTAGAAGACAGCTCATCAGATATACCAAGCACCAGTTTAGGCGCGAAAAGTTCTATTATACGGTGAGCATACTCTTCCAGCATGGTTACAGGATAGGTTGTGTCGAATAGTACCGCGGGGATTCCGTCCAGCAGGAAGATGTTATCGCTGAGCGCTTCTTTAGTTTCTTCGAGCGTAACATCACCTTGGGGCTTGGGAGTAATCGCTTCTATGCCATCAAGGGTGGTTCGCTGTGCGTAGGGCAGAAAAGCTTTGGTGTCGCCATCCCAATGAGCATGCACAAATCTTCCTGTTTCATGCAATCGCTGGCATCTGCTGAGATAAGCGGGGATGACGTATTCTTCAAATAATCTTGGCGGCAATGTGCCGCAATGCAGGTTGTCGCCAAAATTCACTATCTGTATCGGCGAATCGATTATGACGTCTATCAACCTATTGTGCAGCTGGTCCAAAGCCTTGAAATAGGCTTTAATTGTGTCGGGCCAATCGTAGATCGCATAAATAGCTTTTTCGACTCCCATAGTATTAACATAAAGGTCCTGTATGTTCACACGCGGCATCATTACTGTTGGAGAACCCAGGTCGCCCCAATAATTGGCCATTTGGGAATATATGTCTTGATCGAAATGCCAAGTCGCATTTTCAGCCCGCCAGGTTGCGACTTTCAGTTCTTCTTCTGTTTCTACAGGCCATTTCACATGTGTGATGCCCGGGTTGTTGGGGGATTGTTTTTGCACTTCAACCTGCTGACCCAGCGGTGTTTTGGTAATAATTTCCGTGGTCCATTCATCAATTTTTCTGGTTGTGACATTGACATCTTTGTGTTCGACGCGTTGAAAGGCTTTGCTGTAACCGTTCTTTTTGTTTTCGGGGCGAGCGGAGCATCCTAAGGCACGATAAATATCCGGCAGTTCCATTCCGTCATAAGGGCTGGGCAGTTTTTCTCCGGCAAAAAGTTTATCATCGTACCAACACTGAATACGCGGCTGCCATATTATCTTTCCCTTTGATCTGCCAAAGAGAACATCATCATTAAGCTGTTTGAAATTCATGTTTTGATTACCTTGATTTTGAGTAAGCGTTGACAGCAAAGAGAACCACTAATTGACACTAATAGTCACTAATAAGAATTTAGCTGCCGAATTCGGAAGCACGAGGTAATAGTCTTGGGTGGGAGTGTGGGCGAAAAGGTCAGGGTTTTTAACCGCGAAAGAGCGCGAAAAGACGCGAAAGATAAACACGAATAAATACGAATGGGCACGAATAAATACATTATTGGGGTTCATTGGCGGTTGCAAGGGTTTGAACGGTTACGATTTTGAGCAGTTTCCAGCTATGAGATATTTTTAAGAAAACAAAGTTTGTGATTCTAAGCCATAATCTTCGGCAAGGCCTTTTAGGCTATCCATTACGTCTTTGGGCAGGGTTATTTGGTTGTTCTGCAGGACCTTTTGTTTGTGATTGTATTCTATTTCGCCGGGCAGGAAGATTTCGTTTGTTCCTTCGGCTTTGGGGGTTTCTTTGATCATGCCGGTCAAAGTTTCCATTCGCTGTTTGAACTGATCGATGGGCATGATCGCATTTATATCTATCGCGATGAAGGTATGAGATTGATCTACGGGCTCTGGTTGTTCGAGAACCCAGCATGGAACGTCTTTGGCGAAGGCACTTCCGGAAATAACGCCTGTAAGTATCTCAATCATCAAGGCGATTCCATAACCCTTGTGGGCAGCCATCGGCATTATGGCACCAACAGCAGGATAACCGGTTGGGTCTGTAGTAGGCAAACCGTCTTTGTCAATGAGCCAATTATTGGGGATGGGCTGTTTGAGGTCCGCGGCTTTGAAAATTTTACTTGCCGCGACTACGCTGGTCGCGATATCGAGCATGACAGGTTTTTCTTTGCCGCCCGGTGCTGCGTAAGCTATCGGATTGGTGCCAAGAACCGCTTCCTTGGCGCCGGGCACAGCCATGCACGGGTCCACATTCGTCATGCTCAATCCGAACATATCAGCTTCCGCGGCCATATGGGCATAATAACCTGCCGCTCCATAGTGACCGCTGTTTTTTACGACGGTATAGGCGATTCCGGTGGCTTTAGCTTTCGATATTGCGGTTTCCATCGCTTTTACAGAGGAGACCATCGGCATGGCGCGTTTTCCATCATACAGAGCCCAGCTCTGGCCTTGTTTTGTTATTTCAGGGACGGCTTTTGGATCCATTCGGCCGTCGCGGAAATTTTTGAGCAGTTTTTTGAGCTGCTTGGTGCCATGAGTGAACGTTCCCCATGTGTCGGTGGCAACCAGGACTTTGGCGGTGATTTGCGCATTCTCTTGGCTCATACCCGCTTTGAGCATAGCTTCTATACAAAAATTGTTTAACTTCTCTATTGAAACTGTATTGTTGGCGGCCGTCATAGTAATCCTTTTTTTTATATGTTGTCACACAGATATCCACCATCGACAGGCAATGTAACGCCTGTAATAAAAGCCGCTGCTTTTGAAGCTAGAAAGACACACGCTGACGCGACTTCTTCGGGATTGCCGAATCTGGCGATAGGTGTACGCGCGAGGATGTTTTCGCCTCTTTCGGTCGGCGTGCCATCTTCGTTAACGAGCAGTTTTCTATTTTGCTTGCCTAAGAAAAATCCCGGCGCTACAGCATTCACTCGAATGTTGTAGGGAGCTAGTTCTTTGGCCATCGCCATGGTTTGGTTGACGACCGCGGCCTTGGCCGCAGAATAGGCCCAACCGCCCGACAATGGAACGAACGACCCCATAGAAGCGATGTTTAGAATGTTGCCGGGCAGGTTGTTCTCTATCCAGTATTTGGCTATTTGTTTTGACGGCAGCACACAGCCGGCAAGCAGGTTTTGCCTGACGATGTCTTCATATTCAGTTGTATCCAGATCCACAAATGAACATCTTTTACTGCTTCCTCCGACGCCATTGACAAGAATGTCTATTTTGCTGAACCTTGCGACTGATTCTTTCAACGCAGCGGCAATCTTATCTTCCTGTAATAGGTCTATCTCAACAGTTGCCAATCTCTCCGCGGGGAGGGCCTCTTTGGTTAACTGCTCGACCTTATTGTCCAGGGTAGATTGGTTTCGTCCCCACAGAATTACATTCGCGCCTGCCAGGACAAAATCCTTTACGATGGCACCAGCCAAAACACCACCTCCGCCGGTTACCACAGCGGTTTTGCCTGCTAAGCCGAATTTGTCTTCCAAGTATGTGTTTTTCTCAGTCATACCAGAGTTCCTTTATTTGTCGCTGGCACTAATCATGCTGATTTTTTATCGCGATTCGCTCGATGGCGAATTTCGCGGCTAATTTATCGAACATTTCGTGTTCATGTTTACCGAGGGGGATGCCTTGCTGTAATCTGTGTTGGTATTTTTCGCCTTCGATTTGGCCTGGATAATAGATTTTTTCAAAACCTTCTCTAGTGGTTGAATGGGTTAGATGCTCAATCCAGCTTTTCATGTTTTTTTTGAACGCAGCGGTGTCTTGGAATTTGTCAATATCCATAACGATAATTGTAAAGCTCGCGCCTATGGGTTCTTTTGTTTGTCCTATCCAGCTTTTGACATCACATGAAGGGATGCCTCCCGCTAAGAAAGCTGAGAGTATTTCCACGACCATCGCCAATCCATATCCTTTATGGCCGGCAATGGGCAAAAGTGTGCCGGCAATCGCTTCATTAGGATTTGTGGTTGGATTGCCTTTTTGGTTCAGTGCCCAACTGTCAGGGATGTTTTCGTTATTGTCCTTGGCCTTGGTGATTTTTCCCATTGAGACGATAGTCGAAGCGGCATCGAACAAGAAAGGCGGCATATCTTGCACGGGAGCGGCCACCGCGATAGGGTTGCTTCCTAACAGAGCTTCTCTTCCGCCCCATGGAGCCATGCTCGCTCTGCTGACAGTAGTGCAAATTCCGACGCAATCGTTTAATGCCGCTTTGCGTACATACAAACCGCAAGCGCCGACATGGTTGGCGTTTCTCACGGCCACACAGGATATTCCAAATTGTTTTGCTTTTTCAATAGCTCGTTCTGTGGCTTCGAAGGCCGCGATGTGACCTAGGCCTCCTTTAGCGTCCATATTGACACAGCCGTTTTTTTCGGTAATTACCTCGGGCTGTGCGGAGATATCAATTCCGCCGTCTTCAATGTGGGCGATATAACGCTCGACCATTCTTATGCCATGGCTATCAAAGCCAAGCAAAGAAGTTTCTACAAGGAGATTGGCCCATCTGCGGGCGATTTGCGGCGGAGCAGCTAACTTTGCGATGATTTTCTCAATGAAATCACTGCAATCTTCGGCTGTGATTGAAGCTTGGCTCATTATATATCACTTTCGTCGGGGAATATCATAATCTTGTTTCTTTCGGTCATTCCCATGGCTTGCATGGCTTCGTTTATTTTTGTAAGGCCGAACCGATGGGTGATAATTTTTGTTGGATCGACTAGGCCCCGCTCGATAATTTTGGCTGCGTTCATCATCGATTCTGGTGTTACACTAAAGGATGAATCCATTCTGGTTTCCAGGAAATGGGTATAGCCGCCGTCGAATTTGACGTCCTCGTGAGTGGTTATTCCAAAAAGATTTATCCTGGTCGCTCTACGGCACAAACCAAACATCATCTGCACCGCTTCTACAGGTCCGGCCGCCTCTATGACAAGATCCGGGCCGTCAGGCAGAATTTCATAGACCTTCTCCTTGACATTGCATTTGTTGGGGTTGATTGCGTGGGTGGCGCCGAGTTTCAAGGCGTTATTAAGAGCGTAATCGGATATGTCCACAGCGATGGCGGTACCTGCGCCGGCGGCGGCAGCCAGCATCAGCACGAGCATACCGATTCCTCCCGTTCCTACCACAACGACATCTTCGCCGACTTTCATCTGACTGTATTTTATGAGTCCCTTCCAGGAACCAGCTAGAGGCTCGGTGAGGGCCGCGGCTTCAAAGGAGATGTTTTTAGGCTTATGCAATATTGACGAGGCGTTTTGGACGACATACTCAGCGAACGAACCATTGCGTACATCGTTACCGCCGTCACCTCCGATGGTGAATCTGTTCTTACAGCAATTCTCAATTCCGGTCCTGCACGGTCGGCAGAACCCGCAAAACCCAGCAGGCTGAACGATAACTTCATCTCCCGGCTTGAAGGCTGTGACTCCCTTGCCGACGTCTGCGACTATACCGGCGGGTTCATGGCCGAGTATTTTTGGGAACACCACATTATCTCGTTTGCCCAGAAAGGCTTTATAGTCAGTCTGGCATATTCCGCAGGCTTTGACCTTGACCAAAACCTCATTTATACCCGGTTCAGGGGTTGGGACATCTTCAATGCTCATCTTGCCGAATTCTCTAAGTACCGCAGCTAACATCTATTTCTCCTATGATTTGAAATTCTGTGCAAATTCTCGCAGCGATTTTCTGATTGTTTCCACATCGCCGGGCTTCTTCTCGGCCTCAACTAGTTTCAACGGTGCCGACATGCCAAGGATTGGTGTAAATCCGTTTGCGCTGATTGCCTGTTGGAATTTAGGGCCGGTCTCGAAATCCACGCCACCAGTTGGCATTATGATTCTGCCGTTATGACGTTGGCGCACATAAGGGGCCAGTAGTCCTTTTATGCCGTCGGCTCCGTGGCTATTAGCTGGAAACACTTTTATCGCGTCGGGTTCGAGGCCGTCGGGTCTTTCGATGAAATACTGCAATTCATTTGGAGTAAAGATGGCTGGGGCGCAAAAGACCTCATTATCATGGCAAATTTTAACAAACTCTTTACCTTGGCCGTGGCCGCCCATTACATTCGCGGGGGCTACGATCATGTCAAAACCCAATTCAATCGCTGATTCGAGTTCCTTGGGGTTTATGATACTGCCGACGCCCAGCAAAAATGGATTGTCCGCCGGTGAGTGATCGCGCTTTTTGCGGAGTTCCGCCATGGCTTCAGTGATAATGCCTTCGTCGATGCGGTATGTGCATTCAGCAACGTAACCGGCTTTGTAAACCTCATACATTGTTGTTACTAGATCTTCAGCATTTCGAACATGCTTTTTGTTCATAACGACGACTATTCCGCTTTTTCGAAGGGCGGCGTCAACTTTTCTTCTATTCTTTTCGTAATCTGCCAATTGGCTTTCTCCTAAGAATCTTAGTCTTTTTGATTATGTTTGCTGTGCCATCTAACAAAGGTGATTTTGTTAAGAGGACAGCATCTCAACTATCTCGATCTTGCGTTATCTGCTTGTTGGGGCCTTTTCCGAGCCAAACGGGCATATTGTCTCCTTGTGCCATTCGGTCGGACAAAGCCGTCTCAGCCGATCGGATATGGTCACGAACCAAGCGTTCCGCCTCATCGGCGTATCCGGCCTCGATGGCGTCGAGTAACGCTAAATGATCTTCATATACCTCCTTAGCATCGCGTCCCATACGAACCACCTTACCCAAAATCAAATACGCATCAGCCAATCGGACCAATAGATCATTGCCCGAAAGCTCAAGCAGGCGACAATGAAACTCTCTATCCAACCATCCCATTTCGCTCGATTCGATCTCTTTACCCTCTTGACCCAAGGTGTACATTCGCTCAGCCAAATCTCGCAATTGGTCCAAATCCTCGCGTGTCGTTCGCCGACAACAAAGTCGAACTGCCAGTGTTTCATGCATTTCCCGAACCTGGAGCGCCTCGATCATCGCGGCACTATCGAGCTGACGAACAAACACTCCTTGATTGTCCACCATCTCGACCAATCCGCAGCCTACGAGTTCTAGAAGGGTCTCGCGCAGTAATCCTTGTGCCACACCAAATCTCGCAGCCAAATCTCGCTGAACCAGTTTTTGTCCCGAAGCCAGCTCGCCCTGCAGAATCATTTGTTGAATCGCGGAGCGGATTTCGTGTCTTCGTGTTGTCCGAGCTTCTTTTGACATATGCTTAGATTTTTCGTGCCGGCCGGGAAAATGATCGATCATTTATCTATATGATCGATAGTATAACAAGCTCATTCGGGTCTTTCAAGCAGATTGTGTGTTCTTCTATTGGCGTTGTGCTAGGCCAATCGCCATATAGCTGGGTATTATATGTGCTGTATATGGAAACTGGCTTGGTTTAGATAGGGGGATTAGATGGTAGGAGGATTAGATGGTAGGGGGGAGGGGGCGTCCCAAAGGGGCTCTGTGTCTGTCTTGAACCTTATGAGTACGATGCCGCTGAGTTGTGATATGGCGGCGAGTATCTAGGGCGCGGGGGTAATGAGGTAGATTTGGCCGTCCTGAACGGTGTCGGTCCATTGAATTTGGCCATCACGGCGTTCGGCGGGCAGGGGGGTTATGGCTTCATCGGTAACAAGGCTTACTTGTTGGGCTGAGAGCCAAGGGAGGTCGTCGAACTGGAAGGCGACATTGTGTGCCGGGGTCTGAGTGAACCCTTCCGGGGTGCAGGTATAATCGTCGTTCACAGCGATCACAAGGGCCCCGGCTTGACCAGCCAGTAAAGTGCGCAGCCAGATGGTATCGGTGTCGCTTTGGGCCCATGCGGCGGCGTGGGCGATACTGATGAGCGGTGCGATGGAGTTAAGTTCTCTGGAGGTTCGGCCGATCATGTCCCAGATTTCCGGCATAGTGTCACTGCCATGGTACAGAACTTCGCCGCCTGCTTCTGAGGCGTCGGTGAAGGACCACAGTCCGGTCGCTCCGCAACCGATAGCGTAGAGCATAGATATGCGTACTTCGCTGGGGACGGGTTTGCGACCTAGGCCTCGTATTCGACAAGGATCGCGATATTGGTCGAACCCGTTTTGACGTAATTCACCGGGGCCGATCCAGCGGTCTTGTGGTATGCCGAACTCTTCCCAACAACCTTGATAGGTAAAAGTGAAAGGATTGGGCGCGGCCGCCTGCGCCATAGTATCAGCAAACTTGATTGTCTCACGAATAGACCAACCTATAGTAATGGGGTAGCAGTCAGGGTTAGGGATGTCGATGATGGGCGCATAAATGAAATAGTTGTAAGGATTGTATCTTACATAAAGAGTGAGTGCTGTTGCTGTGCATGGGTCTGCGGAGCGGCAGTCAGCTTCCATTTGCACCATCGCGGGCGCATTAGCTCCAATACGCAGGTGCATCGGCCGATCATCAACTGTATAGTCACGGCCGTCAGGCTCGTCAATCAACCCATAAGCATATATGGCGGGATGTCCGAACGTATCGGCGTTGGGACGGCCCCCAGTCATGGACAAGATGCGTATTCCTAGTTGTTGGGCTTGATCAAGCGATGCTGCGGAGGGCTGAACAAAGCTATTCAAGCCGTTCAGGCCATTTTCCGCATAGCGTTGAAGGTTGCTGAAACCATAGGTTCCAACAACGGCCCGATCGCTGAATGCTCGAATTGTGGTTGCGTCGATAATTGCGCCGTCGGCTGAGGCAACCATGAAGGTTTGCACACTGCCTCGGATAAGCGGCTCAGAGAAACTTACCTCGGCAAGACGGAGATCATTAACATAATTATCGTTGAGCCAAAGAATCTGAGTTGTCATTGGTATTCCGTTGACATATATGATCTCCGGCAGGGCAGCGTCGGCTTTCGCGCGTTGAACGTAAATATAAGCTGTATCGAGCTGTGAGTTAAAACGCAGGGTTTGGATGCGAAAATCTCGCGGCGCGGGGTTGACGACGGCGTTTACTTGTGTGCCATTGGTTAGAGATATGGTGAAGTTGGCGGGTTCGGTGAGTGCGGTACGCAAACATAGAGATATTTCCGCCTGGCTGCCTGGGGCAATCGGATCGGGCATTAGACGATGCCAAATCAACTGGTAGCTGTCGGTGTGGGTTTGCAGATCGCCGCCGGCCCAGCGGATGTTCTCCAGGCTGACCGGTTCGGTGGTGTTGTTTTGGAGATAGAAATAGACCATACTGCTGGGAGAGGTGATCAGTTGTAGAGAGGCATTGATCTGCGGATGCGATTCGGGCGGGAATTGATATTGAATTATGTTAGGGTTTTGGAAAGCGGCGCGTATGGTAATGTCGGCATCGGCACAACCGACCAACGCTGAAAACAGCAAGCAAGCGATTATGATTGAGATGAAGGACTTGCCTTTATTGAAATTAGGCATTAGACCGTCTCCGTATTTGCGATTGAGGTTATGATAGCGAGTGTTAGTGAGAAGTCCAGTTTGGCGTGTTTGTTCCGATTAGATATATTTCGCCATCGGTTATCGTGTCGGTCCAGTTGAGGCGGGTGGTGTTTTGGGTTGCTGGGATTGGCGTGAAGTTACCATCATCCACACGATAGACTAGTTGGGGGCTTAGCCATGGTAGATTGTCAAAATGGAATGATACGTTGTTCGCGGGGGATTGCTCGAAACCGTCCGGGGTGCAATTGTAGGCGTCGTTGACAGCGATTACGAGGGCCCATTCTCGGCCGGCGTACAATGTGCGAAGCCAAATGTCATCGGAATCGCTCGCAGCCCAATCCGTTGAATGCGATATGCTGATAAGCGGGGCTACTGATTGTAATTGTCGCGATGTTCGGCCGATCACTTCCCAGAGTTCCGGCAATTCATCCGAACCGTGGAACATCAAGTTTTGATAGACACACGAAGCATCCGTAAACGACCACAAACCTGTCGCTCCGCAACCGACGGCATAGAGCATAGGAATACGTACTTCGCTGGGAACGGGTTTGCGACCTAGGCCTCGCACCTGGCAGGGGTCGCGATAATAGTCGTAACCATTAGCACGAACTTGCGATCCGGGGATGTAAACGGGGTTCTGCGGAATGGCGTACTCCTCCCAGCAGCCTTGATAAGTGAATGTGAAAGGATTTGGTGCTGAAGCCATACGCATTGTGGAAGCGAACTTGATTGTTTCGCGAATTGACCAACCGACAGTGATGGCGTAACAGTCGGGGTTGGCGATGTCGGTAATAGGGGCATAGATGAAGTAATTATAGGGGGTGAAGGTTAGATCCACGGTCAGCGTGGTTGCGGTAAGGGGGTCGGCGGTGCGGGTGGCTGCTTCCATGGCGACCATTTGCGGCGCGTTTGTTCCGATACGCATGTGCATGGGACGGTCGGTGGCGCCGTAGTCACGGACGTCCGGCTCGTCGATCATGCCGAATCCGTATAGTGCGGGGTGACCTATGGTTTCGGTGTTCGGTTGGCCGTGGGCTAAAGCCAAGATGCGGAAGTCCAGTTGTGCTGCATGGTCGAGTTCTTCGGCTGAGGTTTGCCTGAAACTATTGTAGCCAGTCAGGCCGTTTTCCGCGAAACGTTGGATGCCTTGTTCACCATAGGTGCCGAAGACGGCTCTATCACTTAGCGCTCGAATGGTGGTGGCGTCAACCGTGGTACCATCGGCGGAGGCCACGCGAAACGTCAGTACAGTGCCACGCAGCAACGGTTGGTCAAAGGTGATCTCCGCTATGCGCAGGTCATCGCAGTATTCATTGTTGAGCCAGTGTAGCTGATTGGGCATAGAGGTGCCGTTGACGTAAACCGTTTCCGGCAGGGTAGCGTTGGGTCGCATACGTTGGACGTAGAGATAGGCTTTGTCTAAGGCCGAGTTGAAACGCAAGGTTTGTATGCGAAAGTCGCGGTCGTCTGGGTCCACCATAGTGTTTAGCTCGGTGCCGTTGCTGAAAGCCAATACAAATTCTGTGGTTTCGGTGAGGGCGGTTCGCAGGCATAGAGCGACTTCGGCTTCTTGGCCCGGCAGTAGAGGGTTGGGCATCATGCGATGCCAAACGGCTTGATAAGTATCGGTGTGGGTTTGCAGGTTTGCCCCGGCCCAGCGAATGTCGTCCAGCTCGATTGGTTCGGCGCCGGTGTTAGCGAGATAGAAATAGACCATGCTGCCTGGTGAAGTGATTTCTTGTTTGGCGGCATTGATTTGGTCATTGCCTTCGGCTGGGAATTGGTATTGTATGACGTTACGATTCTGAAAAGCGGCTGTGGCGGTAATGTTTTGGCCGTCCACACAACCAACCAAAACCGTAAACAGAAGCAGCAGTGAGGCAGCTATGCGAGCATATTGTTGCCGATCAGTGGTGTAAGCCATCTAGTAACTCCGTTATAGAGAATCTTGGGAACAGTTGTGAAAAGCGACAACAGCAATGATGAGAGTATTATGAAAACATTGTTATTGGGGTACAAGATTGTTTTCGGTTACATCCTCACGATCTTGTATTTCCGCATGCTGATCGGCAAAGAGGATGTTGAAGCTGCCGCTATGACGCGGGGTGAAATAATTGTCGAATTTATCGGGGAAGCCCTGATAATAGGCTATGTCATCACTATACTTCCAGATTTCGAGACTCGGATTCGTAGGGCAGTAGAAGGGTATATCATATGCTTCGTGATCCGTTAGGTTTCCTTGTGAATCGGCAAGGAGGTATAATTCGGCCGGGGTATTTTTGTCGAGCCTGGTTCCGGTTTGCTCTCCTACGAAGTAGGCGTTGGGTTTAACGCAGTTGACGTACTCTTTTTCAGAAGGACATTCCATTAGCGCATAGTCATCCAAGTAGCCCTCTTCAACCAGTCGGTGTTCCCATGTATACTGTTGGAGTGTTCCAGGGGCTGTATAGCAATTGGGCACACTGAAGCCGTCATAATCTTCAGCGTAATAGAAGAAGCCGATCCCTATTTGCTTGATGTTGCTTCTACAGGCAACGGCTTTGGCTTGCTCGCGTGCCCTGGACAATGCCGGCAGCAGGATCGAGATCAAAAGAGCGATGATAGAAACAACTACCAGCAGTTCTATTAACGTAAAAGCTTTTTTCTTGTAGGATGTAGATGCCATTTCAATAGTCTCCCGGCAACTTCATTTATGCTGCCAAAAAAATAGTAACTTTATCCGCGTGACGCTTCATTGGGCAAGCGGAAGATCAGCTTAAACTGCTACCGCGCAGTAATTTTGTAAATATGTACTTCATAGTCAGCGAAATCATCAACCAAGGTCATAGACTCTGCACCAGTCAAGGTGACGCTGCGTGATTCATAAAGAACTTCAGCGGTATAGGTGCCCGTTGGAAGAGCGGAAATTGTGAATGTCACATCGTCTTGGGCTGAGCCGCTGTTGTTTGTGGCGATGAGATAATAGCAGGGCGTTTCGTCTTCAGTGAGCTTGGCTAACAAGTACGTTATATCATTGACATTGTGATCGGCAGTATCTGAATCACGGTTCGATACGATAGTCACTCCGGTTAGCGATTCACCGGATGTAATAGCCGGCACCACGCTCGACAACTGTGCCGCGTTGACAGCGACCTCGGCTCTGTGTCCCTCGCTGGTTTCAAACCAAGCAAAGTAAAAAATACCGCGAGCGCCAACCGTCACCGGAGCGAAGGTCATGTACCGACTCTCGAAGGCGGTTGGTTCGCGTAACGGGTTGGTCGCGGGAAAAGCGTGAGCTTGGGCCACGTATATCGGCGGGTCCAACCCCAGCCGATCCGACTGTTCTACGACATATTTCACATCCCGGGCAACATTATATAAACTTGGTGACGGTGATGATTGGCTGGCCAGCACCGGATAACGATCGACCATCGCGAAATCGAGCAATTCAAGATAAGGCAGCATCCTGGAGTCGGTTACACAGAATATCGCGGTTACATCGCGAGATGGGTCAGCGGCGCGCACGGTGTTCACGCAGTCTGTAAACACATCGATCGACATTACATGGCCGCCGATGGGTTCATCGCGAATTTCCCAAGCTATCAATGCCGGCGAATTCTTGTACTCGTTCACAAAATCCGTCAATCCTTCGCCGCCCCAACCGCAAAGATATTGAATCACGCCGACATTATGTTCGGCTGCGACATCGAGATAGTCCAAGCGGTATCCATAAGGGATAACACAATTGAAACCCGCTGCGGCAATATCGGGAACATGCTCCGGTGTCATCGAATCGAGCCAGCCAATTGGAAAATCAATGGTCAATCGATCGTTGCCGGCGTTTAGCGGTGCCGGTTGTGCCGACACCGCTGTCGCTAAGGCTGTGTAGATCGCTGCGGCCAAAAGAATGGCGCAACGAATATTGTGATTATATGTGTCCTTTACGGACCGCATGATTCAACTCCTGGTTGTGATGGGCGGTTTAGTTGCCCGGGCCTCACTCTATCACACTAGTGATGGTTGTTACGGGCAAGGTCCACATGGGTCATTGCACTGGAGCCAATCCGAACTGAGCAGAGCGGCATCGACCATATTCACGATGCAATTTTCGTCAGCATCTCCGGCTGGTAATGGATAAGTGACGCCGCAATTGGGATCACTTGAGTTGTCATACATCCAATCGTTGCTGATTAGCACGAAATCGCCTAGGTTGACGTAGCAGTCTTCGTTGAGGTCGCCGGTGAGGAATTCTCCGGAGCAGCCGGTAAATCTAAATGATGCGCCGGCGAGTACTCGGCCTCGTAAAGTGGGCAGATTGCACGGATCAAATACACACGGATCATACAAACAGGGGTCAAAGGGATAAGCGAAGGTTTCGACTTCCAACAGGTGATCTCCCATCCCCGAGATTGGAACCAAGAATACGCCCGGATCGCTGAAGGTTTGTACGAGTTCGTCATCTACGCGGATGTATCCTTGCTCTACGGGCCCTGCTACGGTTACGGTTGCCGTCGCGGTTGTACCGCCTATGAGGCCGGTGTTGGGGTCGAGATATGGAGCCGGCCGCCAAGTCCAATCCCCATCGATGACAGAATCAGGAAGGGTTACATTGTCGGAGCCTTCGGTGATTAGTATGCCGTCGTAGGCAATTGGGTTATAGAAGCCGCGTGGGGTAAACTTTATGTTATGACCCCCGGCAGCCAAACTGCCCAGCGAGAATGGATCCGTCCAAGCTACGGGCACGACCACGGCGCATGGATCCTCTGGATCCGGGACAGTGCTTTCCGGCAATATCGCGCCAAGGTAAGTGAAGTCAAGGTATGTGTTAATATTAGGGCTTATATCTTTCCCAAGGTTATCAACGGCTCCTTGTCCGAGCAGAGAGCCATAGTATTTGTAGAGTGTCGCGTTCTCAAAATCGGCCGGCAATTGGAGCGTATAGTTGGTAAAGCTATATGCAAAGCCAGGGAACAAGTCACCCCATAAACATGACGGCGTTTGTGGCCAGGCTGATCTGGAACCGGATACGCCACTGAAATCGCATGGATCGCAAGGATCGCAAGGGTCGGGAACATAATTTCCTATGAAATCGGCGTTTTCAGACTCCATCCAGATAAAGTGGCGTGCGCCTTCGAGACCGTCAATCTGTATTGTGCTGACCGGCATAAACTCCGGCGGAACTTCAAATATGACTTGATTAATCAGCAGGCTCCAATACGGCCGGGAGCGTACATTTAACCTGACGTATTGAGCTTCAAACTGACTTGCGACTCTTCGCGTCCGCCATCCGCCTGTCCCATACCCATCAGATGTTGAGCCCACAAACTCCCAAACTATGCCATCGTCGGACCGGTAAACTTCCAACTCGCCGACAGACCACCACTCGTTTGGGAATACATGTTCTGTTCTAACTGCGTCGATGACGTAGGCTTGGCCCAAGTCAAAGGTAATCTCAATACCTTCGGTTCCGAGTTCATTGTTGCCGCTGCTGTATTGGATCCTGCTGGTGATGGGGCCCAAGAGACACTGATCGGTAAACGGCTCCGAAGCAAGGGTCACGCCCGGTCTATACGCCACCGCGGTATAGTTGCCGGCGTAAAGCGCCGCGGCCTGGGCTGTGCTCGCGGTCATCAAAGCTGCGCCGACCAGCATGGCGGCAACCAGCCACAATTGAATGTTTCTTTTACGCGTTTGTCTTTTTGACTGCATTACTTAACTCCTTTTATTTCAACTCCTTAGTTTGTTGCCGGACTCGCAGTCCGATCCTTGCCAAAACATGAAAAATGTTTTATAATATTTCAGTGCTTCGTCGTTGATTTTTAATGTCGGCGACCGCTGACGAGGCAGCCGCCGAGATGCAATGTTGATTGCTTTTTTCTAGCATGGGCCCAACGCCCAGGCTGCTTTTTGCTTTTCGATCCTTTGTGTTCATAGGGGGAAGGGTTCTTTTCCAGTCCCTCTATGACACAAGGGAAATTTAACGTTTGCGACGGAGAAGGCCAACCAGGCCAAGGCCCAACAGACTCAAAGTTGCCGGTTCCGGCACAATCTCGACGCTGATATCATCAAAGTAGGACTCGACTTCCCATTGATTCAACTTTTCGCTTTCACGCCGAGCCCATTGCCCGGCCGCTGAACATTAGAATTCCTTGCTCGCAATGTTATGAGCAACCCACTCCAAGCTCAGTGGCATATGCGATATTGTTTCATTAGCGTCCTTCATTTTGTGTTGTTGTGTTGTTGTTTTGCACAAACCGGCATTGGCGTGGTCAATGCTGACAGCCCTTTACCTATTGTGCGATGAGGACGCGATGAAACTTATCGCCACCAATACCGCCGAACTTTTACGTTGCCATATCTTATCCTCCTGTTATTGTCATAGGTCACGACGGCCTCGCTACCGCAGCGAAGCGTTGCGACTGCTATTATTATCCATTAACAAAACTATGTCGTGCCGCTCGACACGCACCAATCAATAGTCTTCGCACGGGATCGGCGCTGGCTTGGGGTTTTAGTCCTTTGACTTGCTCGTCCGGAAGGAACTCACGTAAGCCCTGACAGAAAGAATCCTCATAAGTTGACATAACCACACTCAACGGGCCGGTGAACCTTATCTGCTCGATACCCATCAACAGCACGTACCATGACATAGCTTTTCCGAGCAAATGGGCGGCATGGTTGAGATGTTCGATTACCTGTTGATCTCCTGCTTGGGCGAGCTGAACCAAATCGGCTGGAAGATGGATGTCATCCCGTTGCAATTCCTTGATTATGGCTCGACCTCCTGCGTAGGCTTCGAGGCATCCTCGTCTTCCACAGGCGCACAATCGATCGTTTTGGCCGTTTTTCTGGATGGGCATATGTGCGTAGTCGTGCAATCCCATAAAGTTTTGGGGGGGGAGCTTGTCGAAAAACAAAACGCGGCGACTATAGAAAGGAACAACGGCGATACCGAGTTCCCATCTGATCAAACATGCCATTGTATCAGGTTCAAAATCCTCAGCTTCTCCCAATGACATGGCGACAGACAGTCCTGATAACTCAGCATTTACGCCACAGGCCTTGTATATCATTCCGCGAATGTCCACCGCATCAAGTTGAGGCATGTTAACGGCGTGGCCGTGCGACCAAGGCAGCGTACCAGGCAGACATCCCATAACGGAACGCAGAGTTATCTTCTTATCTTGGCAATGCCGGACCGCTCCAAGCAGGAAACGTTCCATGATCGCGAGGATTTCCTCTGCTGACGCTGTTTCGCTCAAATCAAAAGTTTCATGAAGCAACAAATCGTCCTGGAAATTCGCGAGACCGAGAACCAGTGTCGGCGGCGCAATGGCGAAACCTACTGTGCAGTTGCTCGTCCGGTTGATATCCCAAAGTTCGAGAGGGCGTCCCGGTCCGGAATAAGACTGCTTGGAGGTCGCCATCACAAGTTTCTCGTCGCGAAGTTTGCGGAAGTGCCCCAAGGCCGTCGGCAGAGTGATGCCCAAGCTGCGGGCTACGTGACTCTTGGCCAGCGGACCATTCTCTTCGAGAAGTTTCAGCGCCCGGAGTGATCCACCAAGGGGGGATTCCGGATTTCGCACTGGATTTACTTTTGCTGTGGATTTGCTCATATAACGCTACTGTTAAGACGAAGTGCTGAAGTGTTCGTCACCTGCTGTGACCCTACAGTTTTCAATATACTCAATTTGGTGGGGCGGGGTCAAGGGAATTATTTGGTTAGCCTTACAAAATATTCAAAAAGTGACGATCCTCAGGCTGGACTTGTGGCGCAAACTAGGCGGCTAGTTGTTCTTGTGTGGGTATAAGCAGTTGTTATAAAACGGGATAGGTCATTATGGTGAGCGTGCATCCACTTTATTGACAAATTAGCTTTTGGCAACGGGCGTTGTTTTTTTTAAGCAATTGGTTCAAATTTTGGTGGATTTTGCGAAGAAGCAGGGGGGCTTTGGGGGGGGTAAGAGGAGTTGCGATAGGGGGGGGCAATCGACCTAGCGGCGGATGTGGTTCACAGGGCGATTGACAAGGTTAGTTGATTCTGATGATTCTCTCTGGTGTATTTGATATCGTCAACCAACTGACTGGCTAGGAATAAACCTTGTCCTCCGGGCTTGAGTTGCTTAAGTCTCTGTTGGGCTTGTTCGGCGGTGGGGATTTGGAGTGAGAAGGGTTGACCTTGGTCGATACACTGGACAAAGAAATGGGGGCCGGGTCGCAAGCCGCAGCGGACTTCGATGTTGCCGGTGCAGTTGGAGTACGCGTACTTGACAATATTAACGACAATTTCTTCCAAGGCCACCTGGAGATCGGTAATCCTAGACGACGACAGACCGGCTTGGGCCGCGGCTTGAGTGACCATATCCTGCAGAGCAGTCAAGGAACTTAGATCGGCTGGGACTGTCAAACGATCGTATTCATGCGTCGATTCGCTCACGTGTCTCTCCGATCGTTCAGGCGAAACGCCAACATGGTTACGTCGTCATTCTGTGGGGCGCCTTCGACAAAAGCCGATACATCGGCGCGAATGGAATGAACCAGATTTTGCATGTCGAGTCTATTCAATCGTCGAAATGCCTGCAATAGGCGTTCTTCTCCGTATAACTCCTGTCGGTGTCCCATGGCTTCGGTGACGCCGTCAGTGTACATCAGTAGGGTGTCGCCCGGTTCCAATTGAGTTTGATCCACAGAGAAATTGCACAAATCCCCCAATCCTAAAAAGGTGGCTGGGGGCAGTTCATGATATTGGACGGATCCGTCGATTCTGCCGATCAAAGGCGGATTGTGGCCGGCGTTACCAAACTGCACGGCTCCGGTTTTGACATTGATTATGGCGCACAGTACGGTAACGAACATAAAGTTTTTGTTGTCGGGATAAACGAGTTCGTTGACGTGTTGCAGGAGTGCTTCCGGCGGCAGGCCTTCTTTGGCAGCGGCGTTAATAAGGGTGCGTACGATCATCATAAACAAAGCGGCTGGGACTCCCTTGCCCGAAACATCGGCGACCACCACAAATAAATTGTCTTCGTCCACTAGAAAGAAGTCATAGAAATCGCCGCCGATTAGCCGTGCGGGGTCCATCGAAGCGAACAAAGAGAATTCATCTCTATCTGGAAAAACCGGAAATTCACTGGGCAGCACTGACGCCTGGATATCGCGTGCGATACGCAATTCGCTTTCCATGCGTTCCTTGGCGATAGTTTCGGAGCGCAGGTCTTCGGAGAATCGGCCCAGAGCCAACTGCAGCAAAGGGAACGCTTGGCTTGGCTTGCTACGCAGCATTTCCAGCAGAGCCTCGCGGCTGATCGACAGCACCGTTAAATCTTTGACGCAAACCGCCGATGCGGTTCTTTCATTGGCTGGGCTAAACATCGCCATCTCACCGAAGAAATCGCCTCGATTGAGCCTTTTGCCTATCTCGGGCAGCTTTACCGTTCCCTCTTCGATGTAGTACATTTCGGCGGCTTTGTCGCCCCGTTTGAATATGGTTTGGCCGGGACTGAACCGTTCACGCACCATATAAGGCATATAGTGATCGAGACAAATCCCGTCTGCGCTGAAATGCCCCGCAATGTTTGCATCATCCGACATTTTTCTATTCCTTAACCAGAGTCAGCGTTATTGTGATAGAGCTGTGTGAGCGTTATTTGCTTTTAGCTTGTGGTGTTTTGCCGTACGCGTCGGTCAAGATTTCCGCTAGGTCCTGCACCAAAGGATAAGACGGATTGGCACCGACGCATTGATCATCAAACGCGATTTCACTCATGCGTTGTAATTGGGCCTGGAAATCACTTTCATCAACGCCGGCGTCTTTAATGGTCAAGGGCATATCCAGGTCTTTTTTCAGCTTGTCTATCGCTTTGGTGAGGCTATCGATGGTCTGTCGTTCGTCGCCGGTTGGCAACGAGAGAGCGGTAGCGATTTCGGTGTATCTTTCCAAGGCCCGGGGCGGGCCATAATTTGGATAGATTACGAATTTCTTGGGATTAGCTGCGTTATAACGAATCACTGAATTCATAACCAAGGCATTGGCTCGACCATGCGGCAAATGGAAGGTTGCGCCCAATACGTGAGCCAGGCAGTGATTGATGCCGAGAAACGCGTTGGTAAAAGCGAGCCCCGCTATTGTGGAGGCGTTGTGCATTTTCTCGCGGGCTACTTGATCGCTGCCGTCCTTATAAGCCCGGGGCAGATATTCGAAGACCAACTGAATAGCGCGCAAAGCCAATGGGTCGGTGTAATCGGAACCCAGGGCGGACACATACGCTTCCAACGCGTGAGACAGCACATCCATGCCGGTATCAGCGGTCACCGAGGCTGGTACTGACATCGCCAAGTTAGGATCCACAATGGCTACATCGGGAGTCAACTCATAATCAGCCAGCGGATATTTCTTGCCCGTCTCGGCGTCGGTCACAACCGAGAACGCGGTTACTTCCGAGCCTGTTCCGCTGGTGGTGGGGATGGCTATCAATCGAGCTTTGCGTCGCAACTGGGGGAACTTGACGACACGTTTGCGAATATCGACAAAACGTTGGCGTAGATCGTCGAAGCTCAAGGATGGGTCTTCGTATATCAGCCACATAGTTTTTGCTGCGTCAATAGGGGAGCCTCCTCCCAGCGCGATAATGAGATCGGGATTGAAGCGGTTCATAGCTTCAACGCCTCTCGCGATGGTTTCGGTGGTTGGGTCAGATTGCACATCGGAAAACACCGAAGACAATATTCCGGCTTGGCGTAGATATTCTTCCAGCCGTCCAGAGGTGCCCTGGCGTATGGCTGAGCCTGAACATACGATCAATGCTCGCTGGACACCCATCGCTTTAATTTCGTTAGTGAAGAAGGTATCGAAACAACCCGGTTCAAAATAAATCTGCGGCGGTACGCGGAACCATTTCATGTTAACCATTCTTTTGGATACTCGCTTGATGTTTAATAGATGAGTGACAGTGACGTTGTCGGTGGTGATATTTTTACCGCCTGCCCCACAACCTAGGGTTAGCGACGGATGATTGCGATTGTACAAATCACCAATTGCGCCGTGGGTGGAAGGCGAGTTGACGATAATTCGGCCGGTGTTTATGGTTTCGCCGAACTGACGAATTGTTTCTTGGCTTTGGGAGAAGATCGAAGCGGTGTGTCCTAAGCCGCCGAAATGCGTCAAGTCGGTGCAAAGATTTACCGCTTCTTCCAAGCCGCGCACTGTATAGAAACCCAATATCGGGCACAGTTTTTCCCGCGACAGAGGATAATCCGGCCCGACGCCCTTCAACGGCGCGATTATAACGCGTGTGTTCTTCGGTATTGTGATACCCGCCAGTTTCGCGATTGTTTCAGGCGACTGTCCGACGACTTTGGGTGACATGCTCTGTTTTTCCGGATCGATAGCTACGACCTCAACCTTTTTGGTTTCGGCGGCGGTCAGGAAATACGCGCCTTGCGACTGAAAACGAGCTTTGACTTGTGACTTGACCTCGGCGTCCACAATCACCGCTTGTTCGGAAGCGCAGATCATGCCGTTGTCGAAGGTTTTGCTCATCAAGATGTCATTTACCGCGAGGTCGATATTGGCGGTTTTATCGATATAGACCGGCACATTGCCCGGACCTACACCGATAGCCGGCGTGCCGGACGCATACGCGGCATTGACGAGTCCCATGCCGCCCGTCGCCAAAATCAAAGACAGATCCGGATGTTTCATCAGCGCCGCGGTCAGTTCACGTGACGGTTCCTCGACCCAGCGAATCACATATTCCGGCGCCCCGGCATCCAATGCCGCCTGATAAAGGATTTTAGCTGCCTCTATACAACATTGGTTCGCGTTGCGTGAAGCGCAGATGATAATGGAATTTCTGGTCTTCAAGGATATCAACGTTTTGAACATTGTTGTCGAGGTAGGATTGGTTACCGGAATAATACCGAGAATGACGCCTAGCGGTTCAGCGTATTCCAGCAGTCCGCTGGAAGGACAGTCATTGATAAGTCCTACCGTCTTTGCGTCGCGGATGTCATTATAGACGTACTCAGTGGCGAAAAGGTTTTTTATGACTTTGTCTTCGAAGACACCCATTTGGGTTTCCTCGATTGCCATACGAGCCAGTTCTATATGACGATTCAACCCCGCTTTCGCGGCTGCGTTTACGATTCTATCCACGGACTCCTGGTCGTATTGGGTAAATATCGCCGCGGCTTCGCGCGCTTGTGCTATCAGTTCGTCCGCTAGCTGTTCGACATTATTATTTGCTTTTGTATCCTGCTTTCTTGCCAAGCTGATTCCCTTTATCTTGATATGTATTCACTTTTACTTAGTTATCGCTTTGATCGCCTGTTTTTCGTTTTCAAACACGCCGATGATTTTTTCAAATGACGTAAGTTTGAATATTTTGTAAACAGCCGGTTGGACATTCATCATAGCTATGGTTTTGCCGGCGTCATTGGCGGCCTGGCGTAATTGCACCAGCACCCGCAACCCGGCGCTGCTGATGAAACTAACGTCAGTCATATCCAATATCATGCCGGTTTCGCATTGCGTTAATGCTTTCGACAGCATTCCTTCGAGTTGCTCGGCCTCTTCGACGCCCAGTCGGCCGGACAAATTTACTATATCAACGCCTTCCTGGCTCTCACAAGTGTGTGATTTTACTTCCATTTGTTAAGTTGCTCCTTGTGCGAAATCGCACTTTTTCTTGATTTACATTGTTGGGTTTCATAACGGAAGTGCCTTTGGGAATGATTTGATTGTTTTTTTGTCGTTTTCGAAGGTGTGATCGAAGATGGACAAAAATACGTATGCGATGGAAAGGCACTTCTGAGTGTATATTTTGACGTTCAAAACTGCGAAAGTTGACTCCTTAGATTCGCGATTTTTAAGGCCCCGCCATCAAAGGCAAGTCAAGGCCTTGCAGGCCTGCTTGGTTTTTGAAGCGAGGTCATATCCTAGAATCATTGTTTTGTCATTGTTTATTTATATGCCCAAAGACTGTCTTTGCAATCAGATTACTTCAACCAGGGCTGGATCACCAGCGCCGGTGGTTGGGCGGAGATGAACTGTTCGTTGTAAGTGTAGCCTTATAAAGCACTTAAAGGCAACGGTTGTGGTTTACCCCATTAGTTCGCCCATTGGTCAATGGCGTTATTATGGGTTAGTTATCAGGGCAAGTCAAGCACTGTTCCGGCAGTACCTTATGGATGGGTGCGTCAATATTTTGGGCGGTCAGAGAATTTTTGACAGGATAACAGGATAGACAAGATTTGGTTAGCCAGAGGCGAAAACGGAAGTGATGGGATATGCGGTAGGTAGATGTGGATTCTTGGCGGTATGTATATGGATTTTAAGAGGATTGACGGGATTGGGACGAAAAGACATAAAAAAACCTCCGCGCCGTTGGGATGCGGCGCGGAGGCAGGTTAAAGTCAAATCGTAATTAACCCCATACTGTTCTGATTTCGAAATCAGGCGCACCGGAAGCCGATACCGGCGTATAGGAAACTTGGTTGGGAGCATCGGTCGCGGCAAATATTCCGTAGGTTCCGACAATAGGACTGCCGTCCAAGAATACTTGTCCGAGAGTAGCGTTTTTGACCTGTCCGAAAGAAGCGAGGTTCTGCATAGAAGCGCTGGGCGCGAGCATGTTTCTGGTTGTCGCGGTGAAGTCATAAGGTTCCACGCCTGCCATAGCAGAGGATCCGTCGAAGTATCCGCTGGTGGGATTGACACTAACAGAGTTTATTGCTCCGCCGCTGGTGTTGAAGAATTCGTCGCCGGTGCCCGGCAGGCCGTCCGCACCAATATCCCAGGCAGCCAGCAGCAAGGAATCAACGATGCTGTTGAGGGACCGGACATTGTTGATGTCGCCGCCTGAACTGATGACAGCGGAATCAATGTTGTTGAACATTACGGTTCCGACTTCTTCGCCACCACGGATGGTACCGCTGAGAGTGCTGCCGAGGCCGTACACTGTACCGACTCTTTGGGAGGAAAGGATCATCCCGTCAACGTCGCTGCCGAAGTAGGCCATGTTGATATCACCATCATTGGCGACAATCTTACCAGTGCTGGTCAGGGCGCCGCGAGCAGTTAGTACGGTTCCGATGGAAGTAGCAGCGTTGATCGTACCCGCGATGTCGCGTGTGACATAGGCCATGCCTATTCCACCGCCGGCGGTGTTAATGCTTCCTTGGTCCGTGATTTTATTGAACATCGCCATGCGCAAATCGCCTTGAGGAATCTGGATAGATCCTTTCAGGGCAATATTCGGAGCGAGTATGCTTCCGAGTGAACTGCCTTCCGAGCATGACACATCGCCCAGTTGTGATACCGCCAGATGTCCGCCGGCGAAGACGAACAAGGATGAGGCTTCAGCAGTATCGGTTAGTTGGACGGTGTTAAAGTCGATGCCGGTTCCGTCGATGTGCCGGACAGAGGTTAGATCGCCGGGGCCCGCCAAGAATATCAGGCCTATTCCTTGATGTTCGGTATGATAGAAGGAGAAGTTGTTTATGATCTCCAGTTCTTCATATACGGTCATCTGCATAACATCGGTGATTTGTCCGTAGCCTTCATTTTCGGTTACGGTCAGCGAAACGGTGTAAATACCGCTGTTTCTATAGATATGGGTGGCGTCGAGGGTGTTGGCGGTGTAGCCGTCACCGAAGTCCCAAAGAATAGAGTGGGTGTCATTGATGCCTGGATCGTAGAAGCTGCCGTGGAAGCTGACGAGGGTGTCCATTTCTTGGGTTTGATCGGGTCCTGCGTCCACATTCAACGGCACAGCGTTTCTGACGATGACATGCACTTCGTCGAAGACCACTCCGCCGTCACCATCGTCCACTGTTAACCGGGCGGTGTAGCCTCCGGGTCCGTCATCGACGTAGGTATGATAAGGATTCAATTCGCCGGATACCAACGGACTGCCGTCGCCGAAGTCCCAAACAATGGATTGAGGCGGGATATCCGCCAGGACATCGGAGAACGTAGCTTCAGCAAAGTGAACGGTATCTCCTTCGGTGATCGCCTTGAGCGGGCCGGCGTACACCCACGGTCCTTCGTTAAAGATAATCACGTTGAAGGAATCGGTTCCGACTCCGCCGTCGTCATCGGTAACGGTTAGGGTTACGGTATAGGTTCCGTCATCGGCATAAGTGTGGGTGGCTTGGAGGGTATCGGCCGTGGCACCGTCACCGAAATCCCAAAGAATGGTGTGGGTGTCATTGATACCAGGATCGGTGAAGTGCCCGGCGAAAACGAGGACTTCGCCTTCTTCGCCGACCTTGCCGTCGCCGGCGTCCACGGTCGGAGGAACATTGAGTACCGTCACAAGCACGGTATCAGAACCCACTCCGCCGTCTTTATCACTGACATAGAAGGTCGCGGTAAACGGTCCGCCTGTGTCATCGAGATATCTATGATCGGCGTGTTCGGTGTAAGCCGGGGCGGCAGGGGGGATGTCGCCGAAATCCCACTCGAAGCTATACTCGGTATCGAGCGGGCCGTATGGATCGGTGAAAGAGCCATAGAAGTGAGCGACTTGCCCTTCGTTAATGGTGATGTCGGGTCCGGCGTCCACGTCGGGCACCACATTGATAATCTGCAAAGTAGCGGTATCGATGTTTATGCCGTGCTCTTCGTTGTCGTCAGCCATCAAAGCGATGGTGTTAAGTTCGCCGTTGGTCTTGAGGTTGAGCAATTTCAGATGATCCCACGGCACCAGAGGTGTAGGCGTGGCAGCATCATCGAAGGCGCCGTCATTGTCCAGATCCCACAAGAAGATAAGCGGATCAAGACCGGGATCACTTCCGGAGCCGTTCAGTTGCAGATCGTCACCCTCTTGGATGACATAAGGTCCGCCGGCGTCAACTTCCGGCATAACATTCTGAATTACCATCAGCAGGGCCCGGTCGGTGTCCCAGCCATGGCTGATGCAGCAAATGCCGCCGGTGTCTGCCGTTGTTTCTTCTTCGAAACCGTATTCCACGCCAACGCCTACAGCATCAGGATCGATCACTAATAGACCAATTACCAATGATGTGCCATCATCCCAGGTTTCATGGAGGCCGAGGTCCACCAAGTCCTGCCAGGTGAGGTCAACGGTCTTGCCGAACGCGTCATCATACTGGCCGTCATTGTCCAGATCCCACCAGTATTGCAGTTGGTCTTTCATTCCCCACCAGGTGAGTTTCCATTGATCGGCGCCGTTGACATCATAGGAAGCGCTGGCGTCTAGCGTGACGACTATACCGTCTGGGCCTTCGGGGCTTTCACCTTCGTATATAACGTATGGGCCTCCGGCGTCAGCCACCGGGTCAACATTATTGATAATGAGAGTCGTTGTTGTCTCGGTTTGGGCGCCATCGGCGTCGGTGACTCTAAGTCCCAGGGTGATCGGTGAACCATCGCTCGGCATACCGGCGTAGCACAGTTCTTCCAGCGACCAAGGCCACAGGAAGCTGGTGTCATCCCACGGTATTTTCACGATAGGAGAATTATCACTGAACGGGAAGACATCGCCTGCAGCGGTTTCGTATGGGTGAATCCAGCCTTGACCATCGATGTTCCACTCATACATCAGCGGTTCATCATTGCTGTTGATGTCAAAGCTGCCCAAAGCACTCAGCAAGAGATCTTCGCCTTCGTTGATGACGTAAGGTCCGTTAGCTTCAGCGACTGGAGCGACGTTGGTGATGTACAGTGTTGTGTTGGCGTAGTTGACGCCGTGTTCTTCGAGGTCGTCAACGCGAACGCTGATCGGGTTGCCGCCGACCCATTTATGCCACCACCAGTTGTACTGGGCATCGCTCTTCAATCCCAGCGCTTCCAGGTCTTCCCAGGGGACTGTTGCTCTGTATTCACCGGTAGCGGGATTGAACAAGGTTGCGGAAGCATCATCATATACGCCGTCGTTATCGAGATCCCACAAAATGCTATGAGCATCGGTAAGCGGATCGTTACCCGGATCGGTTACGATAATGCTTAGCAGCAGGTCATCACCCTCTTGGATTACGCCGGGGTCATGCAGTTTCCAGGGTTCATCGGCCGGTCCGACAGCCACTTCGTGAATATCCGGCATAACGTTTTGGATTACCAGGAGTAAATCGCGATCAACATCCCAACCGTCATTGGATGGGTAATCACCTTGGCCGGCATTGTCAAAATACGCGACATTCATATTCGGTGTAACGATTTGGGGATCCCAAACCATCAGACCCACCGGTAGTGAGGTGCCGTCATCCCAAGTATCATCCAGCCCCAGATTTTCCAACTGCGCCCAGCTTACCCACGCGACTTTGCCGAATGCGTCATCGTATTGATGATCGTTGTCGAGGTCCCATGCGTAGCCTAGCGGATAGTCATTGCTGTTAATGTCGTAAGAACCGCCGCCCCACAGTATGACGCCTTGGCCTTCGTAGATTACGTACGGGCCGCCGGCATCAGCTACCGGATCGACATCGTGAACGTAAAGTTGAGTAGTGATCGAATCGACGCCGCCTTCACCATCCCTTACGACCAGACGCAGATCAACAGGATTGTTGTCTCCCACTAGGCCTTTGCTTTCCAACATTTCCCAAGGGATGCGTATAATGGCATCGTCTCCGGCATAGAAGTCAGGAGTGAAATTGGCAAAGAGGTCCCAAGCATAGGTCAGATGGTCATTGCCATTGGGGTCGTATGAATCGGAAGCGTTGAGCCAGAGATCTTCGCCTTCCATAATATGGTAAGGGCCGTTGGCGTCAGCGACGGGGTCAACGTTGTTGATTCTCAGCCATGCCCCGGCATATGCCACGCCTTGTTCTTCGCCGTCATCAACGCGTAACCTAATCATGGTTAAGTTGCCGTTGCTGGGCAACGGATTACCGTTAGGCAACACCAAAGTTTCCAGATAAGCCCACGGCACAGTTGTTTCATATTTGCCGGTAGCGGGGTTATAGTGTCCTGCGGCATCGTCGAACACTCCGTCTCTGTCAAGATCCCACAAGAATGACAACTCTCTGCCTTCTTCGCCGGCATCCGTGGCTGAAGCCACCAGTGTCAAAGAATTGCCTTCGTCTATTACGTAAGTGTTGTTTCCGGGCAGGGCACGCGGATCAATATTATCAGGCGCGATATTTTGGACGACCAACGCGAGTTCTCGGTGTTCGGTAGAGAAGCCATTCGGCGCCGACTCGGTCACCCTAAGGCCCACTACCAGCGAAGTGCCGTCATCCGGTAATTCGCTGCCGTCGGGCAATATCATGGCTTCCAGAGTGTTCCAGGGAATACGAGGGTTCTTGCCATGCGCATCGTCGTATTGGCCGTCGTTATCGAGATCCCAGTCCCACCTGAACGGCCGATCATTGGCATTAGGATCCGATGCGATACCATGAAGCTGCAGATCGTCTCCCTCATTGATCCAGTAAGGTCCACCGACGTCTGCGGTTGGTTTGACGTTCACAACGGTGAGTTCCGTATCATCCGAGGCGCGTTTTGCCTGGCCGTTGCCTTCAAGATCGCCCACAATTAGTCGTAATGTGATGGGATTCTCTAGCGGATGTCCGAGTACGCCGGCATCTTCAAGGACGCTCCAAGGTATCTGAGCTACGGGGCTGTCGCCGGCAAGGAAATCAACCGTGCCGTCGCCATAAATATCCCAAGCATAGACCAACGAATCGTTGGCGTCGGGGTCATACGTAGCGTGCGCGTCAACCCAGAGTGATTGGCCTTCTAGGATTTCGTAGGGGCCTCCGGCATCGGGAACCGGCGCCAGGTTGTTAATGGTAAGAGTCCCGGCGCCATATCCTACACCGCCGTCACCATCCATAACCTTTACACCAATATCCAGCGAAGTTCCATCGCTGGGTAATCCTAGAGTTTGTAGGGTAGCCCAAGGCACATTGGGGCTTTGGCCCGCGGCATCGTCAAATACGCCGTCGTTGTCCAGGTCCCAAAGGAAAGTGAGCGGATCGCCGCCGGGGTCGGTAGCCGTTACGTTCAGCGGTAAGGGGTCACCTTCGTTGATTACATAAGTTCCCGCGTCATCGTTGAGTACTTGCGGATCCAAGTTGTCAACCACAAACACCAAGCCATAGCCGGTGCCTGTACCATTGTCACTATCTCTAACCTTTAAGCTGATTTCCATGGAAGTGCCGTCACTGTCCATAGAGGCGTTCGCAGCTAAAATGGGTTGTAGTGTGGCCCAGGTGATAAGGGGGTTTTTGCCTGTAACATCGCCGTAAGTGCCGTCACCATTGATATCCCAACGCCACCATTTTACGCCGTCGTTGTCATTGGGATCTTCTTTGCTGCCGTGTAGTTGCAGGTCTTGGCCTTCTTGTATAACGTAAGGCCCGCCGACACTCACGCTAGGCGCAACATTATCAACGGTCAGCGAAGCGGTAGTCATTGTCTCGCCGCCGTCACCATCTGAAACCCATAGGTGCATGGTGATCGGATTGCCGTCACCCAGCACCCCCAGATCTTCCAGTTGATCCCAAGGAACAAAAGGCGTGGGATTGATGGTTGTTAGATCGATAGTTGAGTCGCCGTCAAGGTCCCATTGGTAGGTGAGCGAATCGTTGCCTGGGTCCGAACTGCCCGAAGCGTCGAGTATCAAACCTTCGCCTTCGTCAATCGTGTACGGACCGCCTGCGTCAGCGACCGGCGCCAGGTTGTTTATCGTCAGCGTCGCAGAGTCATTGCCCGATTCAGAGACAGGCCCGATATGCAATGGCAATAAATACCCATCCGATTCGAACAGCAGGTTGATCGGCCTGCCTACGCCGTCACTGGGCAATTGCAAAGATTGAAGATCAGCCCAAGGAACAGTTATAGTAGAATCGGTGCCGCCCTGGGTTTCATAGTCTCCATCGTTATTGAGATCCCAGGTGTAATGGTTTATCTGATCAAATGGTATCAGACTCCAAGAACCGCTGCCGTCTAAGTCCAGCGAAGAGCCTTCGTCGATTTCGTAGGGACCGTCGGCTTCAACGAATATCGTCAAGAGTACACGTTGTTCCAGCGGTTCCAACTGCAACGATTTGGCTGCGATGTTAGTATTTCTGCGACGGTTGCTTCTGATTAGTTTTCTTATTGACTTCGCCATTTTAGTATCTCCCTACTTTATCTTTCCCTCGTGAATTGTACTCAAATTGTACTTTTGTTCCGTATAATTTCGGTTGTCCGCCCAACGAAATCGAAACCGTTACGCTGCGACAACATTAAGCGCATATAAGTTAAGCCCGGTATCAGGCAGAATCGTCGGTAAATTGAATATTATGCATCCTCTATGTCACATAACCACTATATGTAGGCGCACACAATCTCTCTCTGTACCATCCGTGGTTTTTTCGCGACGATTTGCAGCCAAGCCTCAATTACTACCCCAATCTCACCAACGGCTGATCTCTCCATCATGAGTCTGCCGCTGTTTGTAACTGCGTTGGCGTAATAAGGGTACATTATACCAGTGTGTTCCCCCAATTCCAAACAAAATCTCATGTATGACAGCCCAGCCTTTATGCGGAACCGTATGCAATTAGAAATGCCATGATACACCGATTAAGGCCCAATTACGCAGTGTCCCATAATACCCTGTTTTTTCCTACCGGAGAGCTGGGAGTACGGAGCAGGGCGGTTGGGATTCAGCTCAAAAAACGCCTGATTTTCTCACCGCATAATCCACCGAAAAAACTTTTCTTCATCACCTGCTCAAGCGTTTTTAACCCACCGAAATCAGTGCAGATATTACTAATTTCAGCGTGTTTTTGCTTTCAGGTTGTCATCGACCAAACAGCCGCAGTTGCCAACCGTGTGCTGCGCGCTGATGCATAAGGCTGGTGGGAGATGATAATAATCAGCGTTAAGCCTCGCTTAACCCCTTGTCGTGAGTCCCAGCCCGTGCTATAATCCCACCGCCGTCTGGGACCGTGGACACCTTGGCTCTGTAGTCCACAGGTCGTAGAATGTTGTAAGGCAATATTTGACAATGCCTTGCGGGCGTAATTCAGTGGTAGAATGCCAGCTTCCCAAGCTGGACGTCGTCGGTTCGAATCCGATCGCCCGCTTTTTTGCATTGGAGTGACAGGGGGTGACTTGGGTTGCCAGCGTGTGCCAAGTGTTTGTGCCGTCTAGATTTATGGCATTTTGTGGGGATTTTTCCGATTTTGTCTGTGGGTGTCGGTTCGTGCCGATTTTGCCATCATTTGCCTATCAGGGACTGCTGTATGGCACCGAGTTGGGCACCAGGGCGGCAGGAGAGTACCGAGAGGGGCACTTTGGAAACGCATTCATGCCTGACATGAGTATAGGTATTTTCCGAAAGCTTGTACAAATTGGATACATTTACCATTGATAGTCGCATCGGCGTATGGTAGTTTCTAGCCTGAATAAAGTACATAATATTACTGGTGTATTTTCATAACCGGCGAGAGAGATATAGTCTTTCTCTACGCCGGTTTTTTTGTGCCTAAAAAGGCGGAAGGAGGATGCGATGAAGAACGTGTTTGTCAGTTGCATAGTCGTGTTGATTGGGGCTAGCATACTTCATGCTGATGTGTTTAACATGGGGACCGGACTAACAAATCTTGAAACTGTACATGTGGGAAGTCCGGGTAATTCGGGCGAACTTTCTGGCAGCGGTGCGGGTGGTTTTGGCCCGGATCGCGTCTGTGGTGCTGTGGCCTACGAGTACAGCATTGGTAAATATGAGGTGACAGCCGGGCAGTACACTGACCTTCTGAATGCTGTAGCCAAAACAGATAACTATGGCCTTTACAATAGTAATATGTGGTCGTCCAGTTATGGCTGTAAGATTCAACGCAGCGGCACATCAGGCAGTTACACATACAGCGTGGCGAATGATTATGCCAATCGTCCGGTGAACTATGTGAGTTGGGGCGATGCGGCGCGTTTTGCCAACTGGCTGCACAATGGCCAGCCGACGGGGAAACAGAACTCTACTACCACTGAAGACGGGGCATACACACTAAACGGAGCAATGACGGATTCGGAGCTTCTAGCGGTGTCACGCAACGCCAATTGGACCTGGGCTATAACCAGCGAAGATGAGTGGTATAAAGCGGCATATTACGACCCCACCACCAACAGCTACTATGATTATCCTACGAGCAGTAACAATGTCCCTAGCAATGACATAAGCGATCCGGATCCAGGAAATAATGCAACGTTCAATGACGGCGATTACACGGTCGGCAGTCCATACTACCGTACTGAGGTCGGCGCGCATGAGAACTCCGATAGTCCGTACGGCACGTTTGACCAGGGTGGCAATGTGTGGGAATGGAATGAGGCGGTTTTGTACGAAACATATCATGGCATACGAGGCGGCTCTTTCGGCACTACTGTCAATGACTTCAATCTCCACGCTGCGGACCGTAACTACTGCGCGGCAGGTGAAGATTACCAGCTTGGGTTCCGTGTCTCAGCCATCCCTGAGCCTACTTCTATGCTGCTTCTCGCATTCGGAGCCACGGGGCTACTGAGCAAACGAAAGAATATTCGATAGCCTTTGCCGCTTACATGCAGGTGCGTCCATGAGAATAAAAAAGGATGATTGCAATGCATAAGTTAGAACCTCTGGATTCTTGTCATGCAATTTTGGCAACCGTGCTCTTGATTGTAGTAGGCACGACAATTCCTATCTATGCCCAAAGCGGCCAAGGACCAAGTGGCATGGTCTGGGTATATGTTGATGACCCTGGTGTTCCAGAGCACGAAGGTTTCCATGGATACATTAGCAAATATGAGACCACAAACGACCAATACTGCGAGTTCCTTAATGAGGCAATATCAGCAGGACAGATAATCGTGTACAATGATGTGGTATATTCCAGCAATGATCCATGTTACATTGAACCCTATTTTATTACTTATACCGCGAACGGCACAAGTCAAATCATCTACACAGAGGGTGGATTTGCTGTGCAAGACCGTGATGACCTTGACATGGGTAGTCATCCGGTTATTTTAGTGACTTGGTACGGAGCAAAAGCGTTCTGCGATTTCTACGGATGGCGGTTACCTACTTATTGGGAATGGCGTGCTGTGGCAGATTATGATGGCACTTACAACTATGGTTGTGGAATAAGTCTCAGCTACGACCTGGCAAACTATGAAAACCAGAATCCGATCGGTTTGACAAGTAATCCTCACACAACACCAGTTGGATATTACGGCGATTTTGGCTATGGCTTGTGCGACTTGGCGGGAAACGCTTGGGAATGGACAAGCAGCGAATCCACTTACGGGTATATTGCTAATGGCGGTTGTTGGAGTAACACGGCCAATTATTGCCTTGTTGTCTACGGTGTAGAAAATTCGCCGGAGTATACCAGTTATGTGTTTGGATTTCGGGCATGCCACGGTGATAGTGAAACTCTTGGAATTGAGGTGTCTGTGAAGGAAGGTGAATTATGTAACGGTATAGTTTACCTGAATGAACTCAATAGTCTGGAGCTATGGCAAGATGGGGATTTCCTGCAAAGGGTTACGCCAGATTGCAATCCATACACTTTCTCAGGGCTTGATCCGTTGCATGAATACCGTGTGGATGCTTACATAAATGATATGGGAGTGGGATCGTTTTCGGTTACAAATACCGCAGGAGATGTTTCCGGCACGATATGCGCGGGGGAGCGAGTTCAGATTGATGCAACTGTCACGAACGAAAGTGGTGATCCTTCTGAGGGCGTAACCGTCGAACTAGTGTCTCATGAAGGTCGGGTTTGGAGAACCGGATTGACCGATAGCGCCGGGGATGTTGAGTGGGATTCCCCGTCCGATCCATCTGAAAAGACTGCCAGAGCTTATGTGATGCCAGCGACACTGCAGAACGAAAGCTGGCGAGTTGTTGCACGCAGGTATGGATCTGTCGTGGGTAGTTCAGAACTGTTGACCCGATCTACACCACACATGGAGCCTGGTGATTATCTTCCAGTCAACATAAATAATCTACCCAATTATGGTGAATCCACCATCGGCATTACGGATTTTCACAGCAGCCTAGGGCTTCTCGAGGGACAGCCCATGCCGCGTAACACTTGGGTACTGCATATCCAGCCAACGGGTTCTCTTGACGTTATTCTGGAATATGAATGGGGCACAGATACTCCAGCAGTAATACAAGGTTATATTAGTGCTTACGGGCCAACCGGACTCCAAGGGACACCTAAACAGATATGGGGGCAAGCGATTCCGGTCGAAGGCTATGGTTCAGGTACGTTCACATTTGATGAAAATAACCTCCTGCCTGGTGATCCAACTACTTACGAATTAGTAGTTACTCTCTTCATATACAACGGAGAATATGGTTTTCATGTACCGACTTACGTTGACCATGCCGTGTTGTCCATACCTGAGAATATGCCAGAAAACTACCGCCCTCCGTATCCCAACGTGACTTCTGCTAGACAGGACGTCTTAGCAATCCAAAGAGGAAGTTTTACTACGGACATTGCAGAGTTATCAGTTCTTTATAACCAGTACTCAAATGCTTATGCTGACATCCGGAGAAATTTGCGGCAAGAGGCACGAGATGGAGTTGAAGAACAGATATGGGAAGCAATGGATGTAATTATGCCTCCGGGGCTATCTGAAGTATCAGGTGTATTCATTGGTCGATACCAATCTGTCCCCGCCGCAATTATTGGTGTCACAAAAGGCATATTTTCTGGCTTAGGGGAACTGGCTGTGCCATATATTAAATGGTTTCAAATAGGTGCTTACATTGAAAGTTCTTACGAAAAATCAGTTGCATATGAGCAGAATGTGGAAACGCTTCAGATGTACGGTTACATATGTGATCATATTCAAGCCTTTCTTGCCAGGCCGATTGTTAATGCTAGTGATGGAGACTATGCTGATAAGGTCTCGCTATCTTGGTCTGCGGTGAATGATGCCGTTAGCTATAAAGTTTTCAGAGCAACGACCCCAGACCTGTCTGACAATACGCTTATCGCTGATGACGTTGCTGAATGCGTCTATGATGACTTTACTGTTTTACCGGAAGATGTTTATTATTATAGCATTTATACCAACATCGAAGACAGACATCTCTGGTCACAGCCTGATGAGGGACACGCACGCCTTGATCTTGATCTAACAATCTCCTCACTTCATGGATCACCCAATCCCGAGGTCGGCGATTACATTTTCCCCGCTGGAACAATCGCTAGTTCAGGAAGTGTGACTTCTCCTTGTGACGACGACGGCACGAGAAGATTTGTCTGTATTGGCTATGTAGGAACAGGAAGTGCGCCGAGCGGAAGCGGCACTTCCTATCTGCCATTTGTTTTGACTGAAGCATCAAGGCTGACCTGGCAGTGGAAAACTCAGTATGTAGTCAGTTCCGAATCCGGCCCGGGAGGTATAATGAGCCAGAATCCAGTCGGCTGGTATGATGCTGGAACTCTTATTCAGTTTGTGGCGTTACCAGGAAGTGGTTTTGTTGTCGACAAATGGTTAGTCAATGACAGTATTCAAATGGGCTATAGTAATAGTTTGGCTATTTCTGTTGATGGGCCAGTCACTGTGGAAGTTCGTTTCACTCAGTTAGCAATCTCCGACTTAAATGAAGACCGATCCGTTAACCTGCTTGACTTTATGATCTTGTGTGAACAATGGCTACAAGCTCCAAGTTCATGCTCTGCAGATATAGCCCCTGAACCGAATGGCGACGGCAAGGTTGACATGAGAGACTTTGCAGTCTTCGCAGAGAATTGGCTTATAGGCAATGACTGAATGTACTGTTTTGCAGGTTGGTGTTGAATTTCAAATCGCCGGCAACCCTGCCACCGCCCCTGCGGTATCGGCAAGGTCAAGATGGGTGTAGGTATTCATTGTTAGGCGGATGTCGCTATGCCGCATGAGTTTTTGGGCGATGGAGGGAGATACGCCATTTCGGGCTAGGAGGGTAGCGAAGGTATGTCGTAAGCTGTGAACATCAACGGTTCGCCCGTGTGCGTCACGTTTGGCGATGTCCGCAGCGGCCAAGTCCAGGTTGAAGGTTCGCAAGAAGTTGCGACCCAGGCGAAACAGTGGCGTTTGGGGGCTAAACGTGCGACGATCCGTCTTTTCCAATTTGGTGATATGTTCGCGAAGTTCATCAGCCAAGTCTGGGCGTAGCGGTAAAGTGGCTGCTCGGCCGCTTTTGGCATGTTTGGCTTTGACGTGGACACATGGCGTTTTGAGATCGAAGGAATCGACGGTCAAGGATGCGACTTCGCCACGTCGCAGGCCGGTTAGGATCATGAATTTGTAGATCAAGGCACGCTCCTTGCCGATGTCGATTAGCTTCTTACGTCGTTGTGGCTTAACCTTTGCAAGTTGCTTGCCTTTGTTTGGGCCATGCTGGATTGTCATGGCATCTTTCAGTGGCCGCTCCTCGGCTGCCTGTAATAAACGTGTTATTTCATCTTCTGTTAATGGCCGCCGTTTTCTAGCCGGTTCACCTTCTTCGATTTTTGGCAGATCAGCTAATGGATTGCTTGCCAACCGCCCTTCTGCTACGCACCAATTGCAGAATGCAATAATGGCTGCTCGGTACATGTTGATTGTTCTGGCTGAGAGCGGTTTTGAATCTTTCGAACTGCGGCAGGTATTGGTCTGTTTCGTTAGCCATTCCTGCATCGTCTGGCGGTCAATATCTTTTAGCAGCAGTAATTTGCATTCCTTGACCAGTCGAGCGAGTTCATTACGCACATTGCTGATATGCTTCGGTGAGATACGCCGGCCACGTGTGGTTTTGAGGGCCAGTTGGGCCAGGTAATCTTCGATATGCCTGTCAATGGGCGTGTCACGAAGATTGGAGGCATTTAGCTCCTGATGGCTCATTACTCCGGCTCTTACCTTATCAATATCAGCGAGGGTGTCGGCCAGAACCTTCTCTGCAGCTTGGCGATCTTTGCATCTGGTGGATACGCGTTGTGTTTTTCCGGTAGCATCGCGGTAGCGGATGTACCAGCAGTCGGAGACGAACTGGATACGGCCGTCGGGGCAGAGTTCGGCGGTGCGGGTTTGGCCTTTGCCGTTCGTCCAGCGGGCGAGTTTTTTGCCGCGGCGTTCAATGATTTCCGCGCCGGCGGGCATGGGGATGGGATACTTCTTTTTGTAGACTACTGCCATACATTCTCCATAGTCCTGATCTTGTGTATCTGTGACACACTGAGCAGTATTTTCGCGGTGATATCAAGGTTATTATGGCAGTTTACCCCCTATTTTGGTTTCGGGCAGCCATCCGTGATCCATTGCATAAATGGTTCCTTTGGCCAGCGGATTATCCTGCCAAATTTTACGGGTTGCGGTATGCTTTTCTGGTCAATGAGCCGGTAGACAGTGCGCGGCGAACAGTCGAGTAATGTGGCAATGTGATTTACGGTCAGCATAACGGGATTGGCTTGGGTGTGGATGGTGATGCTCCTTTGAGGGCTGATAGAATGAGATCAGAGAGTTCAAAAAAGAACTGTTCTCTACCCTCTATATCTGCCGTAAACCAGATTTTGTCGCGCAGAAAAATGGTGTTTCAGTTAATATTTAACCTTCAGAAGAAACCTGCCCAAAATCAGAGAGTTTCTGCCATAGATTTCACTTCAAATCGATTGACAATTCGCTTTTCTACAGATATATTAGTAGCTACCATAGTATGGTAGTTACTAATAATAAAGGTGTGCCCCTAATGAGCCAGTTTTTCAAAACAGTCTATTTTCCGGATTATCCTGCTGAGTCGTCTGGAAAACGGAATATTAAGATTGCTTTCGGCAAATCTGATCGAGAAGTATTCAAGGCAGTTAAACCATTAGCAAATCAAGACTTAAGAGATCTGCTTGGCTTCGAAAGCTTTGTAGACCTCCAGGGAGCGGCTACAGATGCAGGTCTGACTGTCAATGCGTTTTGCGTTCAGCACCTTCGTAAGGCCTGCATTACTGAGGCTATATCCCAATCTCCGCTGCCTGGATTTGAAGAATTTGGACCCAAGATTGATCCTATACAAGCAACTTTTCGCGGAGGCAAAGGAGAGCCTCTGCACCAATGGTATCCATATCTTGAGGGTTATTCTCCAGATTTTGTTGAAAATATTGTGGAATCCTATGCGCCCCAAGCCAAATATATTCATGATCCATTTTCCGGCGCAGGCACTACCCCTTTAACGGTAGCAAGATTAGGGCGATCAGCATCTTACTGTGAACTCAATCCACTTCTTCAGTATCTTACAACTGCTAAAATAGAAGCTCACTCGATAAGCGTCAAAAAGCGTGAACAAGTTGTTCGCGATCTGAACGAGATTGCCGATAAACTAGACGAAATTTTGCCCCAGCAGGAGCCTGATTATGAGCTGCGCCAGGCGTATGAACCTGCCTTTGGCAAGAGTCTGTTTTTTGACGATAATAACTTTGAACAGGTACTAAGGCTAAGAACACTTATTGATGAAATGACATATACAGAGCCACTGGTTGGTAGATTATTAACGGTTACCGCTATTTCCGCTTTGATACCATCCTCGCGACTAATCCGCCGCGGAGATCTTAGATTTCGTAATGCAAAAGAGCTTAAACGTTTCAACTGTAATTTCACGACCAAGGTCAGAGATTTGATCCATATGGTAGTTGCTGATCTAAAGCATATATCGCCTTTTGCTATCCCACCAGTACTACTGACCTCTGATGCTCGCGATTTGATGAAATTACCTCAGCAAAAATTCGATGCAGTTGTCACCAGCCCTCCATACTTAAATGGCACTAATTATTTTCGGAACACCAAGGTAGAGTTATGGTTTCTTCGTTGTTTATCCTCTCGCAAAGATTTGTCAAGATTTCGTTATAATGCTATCACATCTGGCATTAATGACGTCACTGTCGGGAAGACATCAAATCCAACAACCGCTTCAGTGGAGAAACTCGTATCGAAGCTGTCTGATGAAGCCTATGATGCTCGCATACCGAAAATGGTTGAGTCGTATTTCTACGATATGGCAATTGTTGTAGATGGCCTTAAATATCAATGTAGCCCACAGGCACCTGTAATAATTGATATAGGCGATTCAGCATATAGCGGCATCCACGTCGACACTCCGACATTGTTGGCAGAGATTTTTGAGGACAGAGGATTCCATTTACATCATGAGGTAACTCTGAGAAGGAGATTGTCCCGTAGCGGACATGAATTACGCCAAGTACTTCTCGCTTTCAAATCTGCTCGACGCTCGAATTCACATAAGAAAGCAAAGAAACTCACCTTTTTCGAACAGTGGAAAGATTTCAAGCAGAATCTACCGCACCAAAAGCAGCCGTATGCTAAACGCAACTGGGGTAGTGCACTACATTCTATTTGTTCGTACCAGGGGAAAATGAAACCCTCTCTCGCCCATCATCTTGTAGGTACATTCGTACCTGATGGTGGCTCAATACTTGATCCGTTTGCAGGCGTTGGCACAATTCCGTTTGAGGCAGCCCTAATGGGTATGAAGTCATATGCTTTTGACGTTAGTCCCGCGGCGTTTGCCATATGTGCCGCTAAGCTCCAAAATTCCACACTTAAAACATGCCAATCACTTATCAAGCAATTGGCTGAATATATTGATAAGTTTGTTCTAGCGAAAGACGATCTGTCTGCTGTAGCTTCCTTCGGATTTAATGGGCGCATTATTGACTATTTTCACAAAGACACGTTTAGAGAAATAATGGCTGCAAGAAGTTTCTTCGGGTCTATTTCGCCAAACTGTCCTGGTAGAAACATGGTACTTTCATGCATGCTGCACATACTGCATGGCAATAGACCATATGCTTTGAGTCGCCGTTCTCATCCTATTACACCGTTTTCACCTACTGGAGAAACTGAGTATCGATCCTTAATCGAAAAGTTGAGGCAGAAAGTGCACAGATGTTTTGATACTGTATTGCCTGATCAATATGAGCCAGGGAAGTGCTTCTTTCAAGACGCTACCGAGAACTGGCCAAACGAAGTTGGAGAACTAGATGCAATCATTACTTCTCCTCCTTTTTTTGATAGCACTCGCTTTTATCTGGCCAATTGGATGCGCCTATGGTTCTGTGGCTGGAATGACGTGGATTTTAAGACAAGACCACAAGGTTTTGTGGATGAGCGACAGAAGCACGATTTTGCTGTTTATGAAGCTGTTTTTCGTCAGTCTCGCGAACGATTGCGGACCGGCGGTGTCATGGTCATGCATCTTGGTAAGAGTTCAAAGTGTGACATGGCTGAGAGGTTGACAGAGATATCCCAACGCTGGTTCAATGTTGTGGATTTGTTCTTAGAATCGGTTGTGCATTGTGAAAGCCACGGCATTCGTGACAAGGGAACGGTCAGTGATCACAGTTATCTTGTCTTAGCTTAAAAACCCAGCAGTTTTCTGTTCTCTGTCGAGAGACGATTAACTAAGCGATAGTTACCAAGTAACTGTTTGAGTTGAACTATACGTTTGTGCAAATTGGATTGCTCACGCACCTTAAGGAATCTCTCTACACACGCGTCTACATCGATTTTTGAGTTTATTATCGGCTTTGGTCTTGACAGTAAGGAGAGATTGGCTCCCGTGATATTTGCAAGACGTTGCAATTCACTGTTTGTATAAAACTCACTAGGCCAACGATCCCGCTTATTCTCGTTTGCTTCACGTGACAAGAGCGCCGCATTTGCCACAGTTAGCGGATATAAATACTTTGATGGCAGTATGTGATCAATTGCCCAAGTAGAACGTTGAGTTCGCTTGAGTGTCCTTCCTGTCTTAAAACACTTGCTGTCAAATCGTTGAAATAAATCTGACTCGTCGATACGCTCATTTTCTCCCTCTACAAGAAGGTCTGCAATGCGCCTTCGAACCGATGCCTCATGCAGTTGCTGCCGAGTTCTTTTAGGATTCAGTTTTGCATTAATTGCTGCTTTGCAGGCACGACATTCCATCTGACGCTCAAGTGGCCCCCATCCTTGGTGTCGCGAAAAGTCATTAAATGGCAATATGCGTCCGCACGTATTGCATTGTTTCCAGTATGATTCAGGTCCTTCTGTAGCAGATCTAAAGAAGGCTCTCCAGAAACGCCCGGCGGCTACTCTTTTTGAATCGCAAATATCCCGAGGCCATGAATCAAACGGCAGGTCAGTTTCACGTGAGTGGATAAAACCGCACGCTTCACACACCCATTCGCCTGTCTCAAAAGCATCATCGGTAGCTATCAGCTCCCTGCCAATATGTATGAAGTTACGTGTATTACATTTTACACACGCAAAGGTTACCCAAGCATCATGAACGGGGATCCCCTCGATTCGCGGGATTCCCGTTCGATTTTTGGTCTGTCTTCTAGCCATATACTTCACAATCCAAAATAAAACCGTAGATTAGCAAAAGAATATCGATTCTGCTATGAAAATATTTGCCAGTTCGCACTTGGGAAGTAAGTTTGATTGAAAAGACTCTCCAGTTACGCCGAGGTTAAGATGCGTGTGAATTACGCAGGAAATACGTGCAAGTGTGGCAGTTTCGCGGGAGAGGCAACTGTCAGCTTGACAGGTAGTTTTGTTAGGAAACTGTTTGGCAGGGCGGTTCCATAAATACAGATATTCCTTAAGTGTTTTCCATAAAAGGCTTTAGCCTTTATTGTGGATTTCTGGCATAGAATTTGCTTATTTCCTGGCAACTATAATGGATTGTTCATTTCTCTACTGACTGGCCAGGGATTGGCCGGAGAAAGGAGGCCTATTTGGCCAAGACTCTTAATCTGAAGCGTTTCTCTAATCTTGCGGTGTTAAAACAGATCGAATTCGGACTGCTGCTGCGTTTTTTGCGACCATACAGTGACCATTTGGCTCAGCGCAATCTGCCGTTATGCTCCAACCAGGATGAATTTGACTATGATGAGCTGGCCAAGATACTCATGTCGCCCAGAACCGATACGCCGGAAGAAATGCTGGACGCTCTGTATTTTGTGGATGCCCTGCTGGGGCTAGATGTCTATGACCGGCTATTGGAGGAGGCCACCCGCGTGGGGGCAGAGGTCGCCGGTTCCCAAATCGCACCAGCGGATCTGACCATTATCGTGTGGCTGGAAGACCGTGAGATATTGGAGCGTATCCACGCCGAGCAGTTTCGCACGAAACAGAGGAAATTTGAATCTTACTTTTGTTCGGGCCCGCAGATTCCACCCATGCCGGCGGTCAGTGATGTACTCCAGGCCGGCCTGGAGAACGATTTGAATGAATGGTTCGACACCAAGAAGAAGGGGCGTGGCACCAAGGTTTTTCCGTTTGTGAAAGAGGATGAAGTCTGGTTTTTGATTCGTCATGGCCAACGGATTAAACGCGAGGGAACGATCAAGTCGGATGGTGAGGCCAACAGCATTTTTTATCGCCCCGAGAAATTCGATGTTTTAATTTACTATGCCAACAAGGGGGAATTGGCGTTGCATGCCGATACGATGGGGGAGAAGCAGGCTTACTGTAGATACATTGGCAGACATTTGTTTGGCAATGACAACTATTTCCGTATGGATGATCCCGTGGCCAAGTATACTTTGGACCCTTTAATTGAGCAGGGGCGAGGGGCGCTGATCTGCAGTGATGTTGATGGCATTGAGCATATTCGACTGGTGGAACTCTATATTGAGCATAAATCCGGACAGAAAGATATTGAAATCCGACGTGCGGATGATGCGTTCACCGTTTTGGAAAACTTGAAACGCAGCCTCAGCGAGGAAGCCAATTCCACCACTCTCACCAAGGCCAAATTTAAAGTTCTCTTTGAGGGCACGGAAAAAGAGAGAATAGTTGATATTACGCCCCCTAATATCGCTTCATTTGAGCATGATTCGGATAGTGAATTTGTTTATGCCTGGTTAGCTAGCCGGGGATTTTTGGTCCAGGACAGGCAAAGGGAGTCAATGGATGAGCCTCAAGTCGTTCTTACAACTGCTGGAGAACCAGGTTGACCATAAGGCCGTCAACTCGGTATGGAACCGGGCAACTCAAGAGTCTGTTTTGTATAGCCTGCTTAGACCTACTCAGGATTTAGCTCTATCCTATCCGGATGACAATAGCGGCAAGATGCTAACAGTAGTGCGGCATGCGGCGGATGATATCGTTGCAGTCGATGAGGCTAATCCTCATCTGCGGAGAAAACTATCCCGACAGGATATTGTCATCTATGAGCCGAATTGGGCGATGCTACGAAAACAAATCGCTGATGCTCTTTCCCTACAGACTTCACGGACATCCATCGCAGAGAGAGCGGAAGTCTTTCAGGTCGGCAATTGGGAACCCAAGAAGGCGGCCAGTTTTCCGGTTTACTTGGCAATCTGTCGCAGTAGTGGCGATCTGCGGAAATGCCTGCATCAGCTTATGATTACTTGTACCAAAGATAGTGCTATCATCCTTACCCCTACGCGCCAGTGCTGGCAAGATGAAATGGCAGATGAATTGAAGTCCCGAAACATGCTGCTAGTGGCCCTGGATGAAGCGCTGGCTATTCATGATAATCAGTTGGTCAGCTCCGAGCAGTGGTTGGAATACCTCAATGCTTTTTGTGCTATGGTCAAACTAAAATTACCCGGCAACTATCAGAACAAAAGGCCATTACCGATCAGAGCAAAAAAAGCAGCCAATATAGAAAAACTTGAAAAAGCCCTGGAGGCTCATTTGTTGACAGCACGCGACCACGCCCATGCCATGGTAGATCGCGGGGAGGCTCCGGAATTATTACCGCGACCCCAGCAGAAGTTTCTGGCTAAACAGTTGGGAATTTCGGAGACCGCAGTCTCAAGATGTATTAATGATAAGCGTGCAACAAAGCTCAAGATACTCTGGGATGCGGCAGATGATTTGGAAGCAGTGATGAAGTACCAAAAGCGGCGCTAGCCCGCCTTTTTCTGCATAGCGATTGCAATTGCACTTACGTTGTTTTGCTGTAAGTGCAATTGCTTTTTTTATGCGCATAAACAACTGAAATATAGAAGCTTGCACTTTCAGTGAAAGTTTTTACGCCGTTCTCTGCAAATTTCGCAGAGGGTGTCGGCGGCTCAAGGGGAGTCGCCAAAACCCTTAACTCCTGATTCAAGGAGGTGCGACAATGTTGCATGCAAGTGAACTATCGGTAACTGGTAATCCAACATCAATCATTGATGACTATGTTTTGGCTCGGATTGATTATCGAGCCAAACGGCTGGCGATCCTGTTAAAGCTGAGTGATGAACAGCGGGATGATTATGCCCACGATATGGTAGCGGAGATCCTAAATGCCGCGCCCAGATTTGACTCGGCCCGGTCTCAGTGGAAGACCTTTGCCAATCGGGTGTTGGACAAATTCGTCAAAGGTATTATCCGGGCGGAGGTAAATCGTCGCCAACGGGCGTGCGATACGCCAATCCCCTTTGATGAAATGCCAGACGGTTTTGATGTGGCCATTAATGATGCTGTACAAGGCCAGATGACCGAGGTGGCACGAGTGGATATAGCGATAGATGTGGCGGAGATTGTTTCGCAGATGCCGTGTCATCTGCGGCGGATTTGCACACTGCTGAAAGACTTTTCGATGGCCGAAGCTGCAAAAAAGTTGGGGCTGAATCGAACCGCTACCTACCGGCTTATTGCTGAAATACGACAACTGTTTATCAAGGCAGGCTACGATTTTTCTGTTTCTCGCGCGACAAAAGTCGCCTAGCTGCAGATATAGAGGGTAGACAGGCAACGAATTCTTCAAAGGACAAACTTATGAATGATATGCAGATTGATTTGAATGTTCTCGACATCGAAACCACCGAGCAATATCGAGCTCAGAAAGGCAAATGCCTTACCGGTCCATTGCTGATGGATTTCGATGAATGTCCGTGGCTATATCACCGCCAGATTAGTGAACAGATCAGGGACCGCCGTGAGTATTTGGTGGATCGTGCAGCACATGTGCGGATCCTGGAGGGGCGAGAAGTCTATGAGCAAACCTTCGCTCTGGGTGGTCCGATCAATCAGAAGACCGGCAAACCTTTTGATCGTTTTGACCGCGAGTTCAGCAAGTGGCTAAAGAAACAAGATGGTAAGCCGCGACTCGAACATGATCAGGTTGACCTGATTGAGCAGATGGCGGCGGGACTTGCCCAGAACGATTTGGCGGTGGATTTGTTACTTTATGGCCGTTCAAACGGGGTAGTGCGAACGAACTACTGTGGTTTGCCGTGCCAGGCGTGGTTTGATTGGGTGCATCCGCATCGGGGGATAGTGGATTTCCAACCCTGCTATAGTCTCGATCTTACAGACTGTGAGTTGCAAAGAAGTAGTTGTCAGCGGCAACTGGCCTTCGATCGGGCGCTGTTGGCCCAAAGGTTGGATGGTCTGCTGGTGCCGGTCTATGTGATTGGCATCGAGCGGGATGAGCCATTTCGTTGCGGAGTTTGGCAGATCAGTGATGAGGTACTGGCTAAGTCCCAGGCCGAGAACGAGGCATCTATAGCTAAACTGATCGAATGCCAACAGCACGGCCGCTGGTCCACTAATTTTGAAGAACTGCGGATTGTTGCCGCCAGTTGAGCACTTCCAGCCCGAGCGGTTTTAAGGTGGGTCAGGACCAAACGGGGACGGCCGACCGCTCGGGCTATTTTTTCATCAACCATCACCATTAACCCAGAAAGAGGTGAACACAATGACATTTCCGGCAGAGATAATCGTGGAGGCAGGTTTAAGGGCGCCGAAGGGGCTTGTCTACGGCCCGCCAGGTGTCGGTAAAACAACCTTTGGTGCCAATACCACCAAACCGATCATTGTCGATTGCGAGAACGGTGCCGCCCATGTGCATTGTGCCCGCACGCCTTACCTGCCCGACTGGGATGCAATCTATCAGTGGCTCAATGCTTTGGCTAACTCTGAGCATGATTACGGCACGGTGGTAGTCGATTCGGTTGATTGGCTGTTGCGCCGGGCGGAAGAACATGTCGCCGGCGTTGATGGCAGCCAGTCCAGTATGGATCAGACCCTCAATCGCAGCCATGGTGGCTATGGCAACGGCAAGCAAGTGCTGCGAAACTACGTCTATCAGTATTTGTTGCCGACCTTCGATGCCATGGTCAACAAAGGTATCGCGGTGGTACTGCTGGCCCATGCGACCAGGCGAGAACTTACCACTATCGATGGTATTAGCGTGGAGAAGTCCGCACCGGAGATTCATCCCGATCTATCAAATTGCATGATCGAATGGTCGGACTTCGTGGGAGCAGCGCGGATGGGTACCGATGGCCGGGAACTGGTGCTCACCGAGACCAATCAACTGCTGGCCAAGAATCGCTACGGCATCGAGGAGGTATTGCCGCTGAGTTGGCAGGCGTTCTTGGATGCCATGGCATCGAACTAGGCTATAGGCGGTAGGGAATGGGGCTGAAACACAAAATCAAATAGGTAACGACACTAATCATCAGGTACAAGGAGTATTAATCACATGGCAAATCTCAATGGCTTTAACGCGAACGAAGTGGAACCCAATAGTAGTTTCGAACCGCTGCCGGCAGGCAAATATCTGGCTGCCATCACCCATTCGGAGATGAAGCCCACCAAACGCGGTGATGGCAGCTATCTGGAACTGGAGTTTACGGTGTTGGAGGGCAACTGCCAGGGACGCAAGGTATGGGACCGGCTGTGTATCAATCATCCCAATGCCCAGACGGTGCAAATCGCCCGGGGGAATCTATCTGCGTTGTGCCGGGCGACAGGCGTAATGCAACCGCGTGATTCGGCGGAGCTGCATAATTTGCCGCTGGTTATCAATGTCCGCTGTGTTAAGCGGAAAGACAATGATGAAATCAGCAACGAGGTCAAAGGCTATGCCAAGAAAGAGAGCAAGGCGCCCAAGCCACAGGCGACATCAGCAACACCTAATAGCGCTCCGCCGTGGAAGAAGTGAAATAGCTCTCAGTCTTCAGTCCTCAGCTATCAGGCATAAAACAGAATCCAAGAATGGGAAAGGATTATATGAACACTAAAGCTAAAGGTAACCGGCTTGAGCATAAAGCAATCAAATTGCTGGAGTCGGTAGGCTATCAGTGTATGCGCTCGGCGGCTTCGCTGGGGCCATTTGATATTCTCGCGATGAACCGGCTGGGTATGCGTTGCATTCAAGTCAAGGCTAATGCTTGGCCGCGTCCTGAGGAGCGTGAAACTCTAGAAGCAGCGGGTAAAAATCTGCCCAGCAATGCTCTGATTGAATGTTGGCGCTGGAACGATAGGGCACGGGAGCCGCTGATCAAACAGTTGGATGAATTTGTATGATGAAATCGGAAAGACTGTTTCCCACGATTTTGATTATTTTGGATGTCTGCGCTGCGGCTGGTTATATCCCGCCCGGTGATTGGCGGAAAGTTCTTTATTGGCTGGCCGCAGCGCTGATAACAACTTGTGTGACCTACTAATGAAATTACGTGACTATCAACAACAAGCTATTGAAGCGGTCTATGACTACCTGCGGCAGAAGGACGGCAATCCGTGCATTGTTATTCCAACAGCTGGAGGCAAGACGCCGATCATCAGCCGGATTTGCAGCGATGCGGTTAATCTTTGGGATGGTCGCGTGCTGGTTCTGGCCCATGTCAAGGAGTTACGATTGCGGCCGACCTTGACAACATAAATGCCGTTAACTTTGACATCTTTTTTCTGCATGGTAGTGCTCCTTTCTGAAAGGGTTTTAGAAATCTACAGTCCGATTTGTTCACAGAGATTGTTTAGTGCTTGGTTGCCGCCGAGTAAGTCAGTTAGTTCGTGGGTGAACCATTCGATCTGGCTGTCGACTTCCGGCGAATTGGTCCCGACGGTGGAAACCGCTGTGCTGAGGAAGCTCACCATGGCGGCGATGGCTTCAGGACTGAAGTTGTCCTGCAGAGCGGCGAACAGGTCGCCGGTATCGATGGCGGCCGGTTCATCAGGATGTTTGCGGTTTTGTCTTCTTTTTCGCATTGGGAATTCTCCTTGGTTAGGTGTTAAGGCCCAAGATCACACTGGGCGTATATCGGCGCGATACCGCCGGTTATAAATCCGGACCGCAGAGCAAAAGCGATTGGTGATTTTACATTTTTCTGTCAGACATATTTTCCAGAGGTTTTCTATCTGCCCTTTAGCGATGACCATCTCAAGGCCATTGATCGGATTCAGCGGGCGGTGTTGCATGGCGGCTTGTTTGCTTTGGCGATGCCCCGGGGAAGCGGCAAGACGGTGCTGATGCAGATGGCTTGTCTGTGGTCGGCGCTTTCAGGGGCGACGGAGTTTGTGTGTTTGATCGCTTCATCTGCTGATAGGGCAAAAGACTTGCTGGAAAACATCAAGGTCTGGCTGGAGACCAATCCGCTGTTGGCGGAGGATTTCCCGGAAGTGACTTTTCCCATCCGGGCGTTGGAACGAATCACCAATCGCCAAAAGGGACAAAAGCATGAGGGGACGCCGACGCGGATCGAATGGTCAGCAGATAAGATTGTTTTGCCAACCATAGCTGGTAGCTGTGCATCCGGTGTGGTGATCTCTTGTTCGGGCATGAAGGGTTCGGAGATTCGCGGGCAGAATTATGCCCGGGCCGATGGCAAGGTTGTCCGACCGCAACTGGTAATGGTCGATGATCCCCAAACCACCGAATCGGCCTGGTCACCTTCGCAGAGTCAGCGCCGCGAAGCCATTCTGGCCGGTGATGTTTTGGGTATGGCCGGGCCCGGCAAGAAAATCTCCGGGCTGATGGCCTGTACGGTGATTCGGCCCGGCGATATGGCGGACAATATCCTGGATCGCGATAAACATCCCGAATGGCAGGGTGAGCGTACCAAGATGGTGTATGTGTTTCCCCAGGATGAAAAGCTCTGGGCAAAGTATGCTGAGATTCGGGGCGATTCACTGCGTAATGGCGGCGATGGGGGAGAGGCTACCGAGTTCTATCGAGAGAATAGGGAAGCAATGGACACCGGCGCGGTTATCGCTTGGCCGCAGCGGCATAACAACGATGAACTATCCGCTATCCAACATGCCATGAACCTCAAACTGCGCGATGAAGCGGCGTTTTTTGCTGAGTACCAGAACGAGCCGATCATCGAAACCGAAGGTGAGGAGATGCTCACGCCTGAGCAGATTGCCGGTAAGACCAATGGCTACGCGCGAAGCAGTATCCCGGTTGGCTGCAATCATCTAACACTGTTTATCGATGTCCAGCAGAAGGCACTCTTCTGGATGTTGTGCGGGTGGGAGGATGGCTTTACCGGTTACATCATCGATTACGGTACTTGGCCGGATCAGAAAAGACAGTATTTTACGCTGCGTGATTGCCGCCGGACACTGATTCAAGCCAAGCCGGGAGCGGGTCTGGAAGGGGCGATCTATAACGCCCTGGAAAAACTATCTGATGAAAAGCTGCCGCGCGTATTCTTACGCGAAGATGGCTTGGAGATGCGGATCGACCGCTGCCTGATCGATGCCAACTGGGGCCAATCGACCGATGTAGTGTATCAATTCTGCCGGCAGAGCCAGTACGCCGGGATCATTCTACCCAGTCATGGCAAATACGTTGGGGCATCATCCATGCCGTTTAGTGAATACCGGCGCAAACGCGGCGACCGTGTCGGCCATCATTGGCGAATACCCAACACCACGGGTCGCCGAGCTATTCGCCACGTCTTGATCGATACCAACTACTGGAAGAGTTTTATTCATGCCCGACTGGCGGTGGCGATGGGTGATCCGGGCTGTCTGTCGCTTTTTGGCCGGGATGAAAAACTGCACCGGCTATTAGCGGAACATCTCACCGCCGAGTATCGCATCAAGACTATGGCTCGTGATCGCATCGTTGATGAATGGAAACTTAAGGCTGCCCGGCCGGACAATCATTGGTTCGATTGTCTGGTGGGTTGCGCGGTAGCTGTTTCGATTGCAGGGGTGAGTTTGGAAACCTTGACCCAACGATCCGTAAAACCTGCCAAACGCATCAAACTTTCCGAACTGCAAAAACAGTCTTCAGCTTTCAGACCTCAGTCCTCAGGAAGAAAAAGCTGATAGCTGGGGACTGAGGACAGATAGCTTTTTTTTTATTTTCCATGTCGCGAAAACCGTCTCACTTACGAGTATACTTTAGGGAGGGACAATTAATTGTCTACCACCATCCTGCCCCCATCCATCTCAAAAGAGAATGTTGAATCACTTTTCACCCAACATTATCAGCTCGTCGATCTGAACCTGCAACGTTACAAGGCCAAATTCACCGGCAGTCGTCTCGATGATATCAGAAGTGATGCCGAGTTTGGATTATTCACCGCGATTAGAAGTTTTGATCCAGATAAAAGCGGTGATTTCAAAACGCATGCGGATTTTGCTATCCGGCGGGCGATTAAAGATGGCTTTCGTGATCGTTATCGACAAGATCAGCACAATATCAGAATAGATGCACTTGAGCCTGATACCGAGCCATATCTGCAATACGAAGATGAAGGCCTCGCTCAAATAGACAATCGCGATCTGCTTGAAAGCCTTCTGGCTAGGCTCAATGATGATTCCAGGGGCTGGCTGGAACTTCATTATCTGCAAGAGTTGTCAATACCTGAAATTGCCCAGCTCAAGAATATTACAATTCGACAAGTTCAGCGTAACGTAAAAGCCGCTCTTGATACATTGAAAGAAATCGCCCAAGCACATGACTGATTCGTTAGAAGAAACAATCCGAGACAATGCAACCGGCCCTAAACACGTTAGCGGTGATAGCGGCAGTGTAGAGCAGCACAGTCTGACCGATCAGATCGCGGCGGACAAGCATCTGCAGGCCAAGAAAGCAATGGCCACGAAGGGACTGGGCATAAAGCTACTGAAGATTTCACCGGGGGACGGTGTTTAGGCTTTAGGTGACAAGGTTCAGGACATCGCTAACCCGAAAATGGGCCAGGACATCGATAACCCTTACATAATGGAATTGTTACGCCATAATG
>JAFGKT010000027.1 GCA_016928435.1 Sedimentisphaerales bacterium
AGTTCGGGGGCTAACAGTTTTCGGTTGTGGTTGGTGTTTTGCACATGGTAGTTGAACCACCGGTGTGTGAACCGGGAAGTTTTTTTTGGGGGTTGTGGCGTTGATGGTTGACGGTAGTTTGGTGGAATGGTGGTGTTTGGTTGGTAGTCGAACCCCCGGGATGTGACCCGGGGGCTAACGTTGGGGTTGTGAAGTTGGAGTGATGTATGAAGCAGATGTTGGGGTATATGTTGACTTGGACGACGTATGGGAGTTGGCTGCAGGGGGATGATAGGGGGTATGTTAAGGATGGGCGGGTTTTTGGGGCGGATGAACGGTTGCGGAAAGTTAATGAGGAAGTGATGATACAAGAGCAGGTGGTGTTGGGGCAGGAAGAACGGGAGATAGTGCGGCGGGCGATTACGGAAGCGGTGGGGGGGTTAAATCAAGAATTGTATGCGATAGCGGTTAAGGGTACGCATTTGCATTTGGTTTTGGGGTGGGTTGATAAGGAGATTGGTCGAGTGGTGCAGCGTTACAAGAGTGCGGGGGCATGGGCATTAAAGGAACAAGGATGGAAGGGGAAAGTTTGGACGAAGGGATATGATAAGCGGTTTTGTTTTGATGACAAGGAATTGAAGGTGCGGATTGAATATGTGCGTGGGCATGAGCGGTGAAGATGGGGATTGGAGGGGTTAATTTTTGGCGGGTGTTTGTTGGGGGGCATTTGTTGGTTGGTGTTCGGACCCCCGAACGTAAAGTTCGGGGGCTAACGGGTGGAGTGATGTATGAGGGGGGGGTTGATTTGGAGGATTTATGGGACGAGCAACACATAATCTTGGTCTTCATTTTCTGGGGATCTTATAGCTTTCCAAGTGCTATTTGTTGCGTGCCTTACCAGTTCGGTTTCGAGTGTGTCGTGAGCAATGCCGGTAATGATAGCTGCTGGGGGATCTTGCTCGAGCAACGTATCGATGTCGCTAAACGCGGCTATGTGGGTAATTTCTCTTTGATGAGGCGTTAACTGGTCAGCAATTGGCAATACAAAAGTGCCTGTCAGCAGCTCGTTATATATAGGCCGATCAATCTGCAGGGCTAATAGTGGGTCAAGTGTCATAATCTTTCCCGGCTGTGTAATTTGCCTACCGAATGATTCCGCGATATGTCGCATGTGAATCGGGGTCCACGTCTGGTAATCCGGCAGCCAGAGGAGTCTGAAAATCACATAAGGATTATAAAGTACCGCTATGCAAAGCACGACCGCCAAGGCGGGATAGGGCGAAAGCAGTCTGCTGATAATCGATTTCGCAGTTTTTTGGGGAGTTCTATCTTTTCGCTCGCGTATAAGATACGCAGCCGGCCAAGCACTGGCAATTACCAAAAATGGAACCGGCAATGCAATATACTGATACCACATCTGAGGCGGAATTATCATGATAATAGCGAACAGCAGAACCAATATCCAGGCGAGTAGGAACGCATATTTGGCATGGATGGTGTGCTGATGTTTTGTTTTTTGCTGTGAGTATATGACCAACATGCCTATAGCCAAGGCGATGGTTGCGATATACTCTGGTGATGATATTGCATCAAGGATAATACGGAATTTGTACGCTCCAAGGTCGGCTTCTTGGATCCATGCACCGCACAGTTTGGGAATACGGTAAATATTCAAATAGACCTGCTCAGGGAAACGGATGAGCAGCGAGAGCGGCCAAGCTGATAAAAGTCCCACGCCCACAGCAAAAGAAACAACGCGATACACTCGCATGCGCCTATTGGCACAAGGCAATAAAAACGAGGCAAGACCTATAGCAACGGCTGGGAGAATTGTTGTCGCTCGCATCATTGTGGCAAGTGTTAGTAGAGAACCAATGCTGAACAGTTTAAGATAGCTGTTTCGATTTGGTCCAATCGTCAGCCAAATAGCAAAAGCAATCAAAACGCAAAACATGACGGCATCATGATTCCATGCGTAGCCGTTGGCGTAGTCAACATAGCGATTGAACAGATAGATTGCAGCAGCCATCAATCCCGCGTAGGTTCCATCAAGTTGACATTGGCGAAAGACCAGTCGAAAGATCCAGCTAATTGTCAAGATTATGCCGAGATCGCAAACGACGGAAAACAATCTGCCGATGAGCAAGTAATTGCTGGATGGCAACATCCGATACAGTACCGAACAGATCAATGGATGGTAGGGCAACTGTGAGACGTAGGAGAAATCTTTGTAGATTGTCTCGCCTTGAGCCATGAGTACTGCTCCGCCGCAATACATGTGCTCATCTTGGCCGGGCGTTTTTAGCATTGCATTGGCGAAGCACAGCAACGCCAGAAAGGAATAAACACCCGCAGCTATCCAAAATCGTGGAACTTTGTTCATAGACCAATTCATGTAGGTTAGTTTGCGACTATGTTTACTAGACGGCCTTTTATTACTATTACTTTGCGGACGGTTTTGCCGGCGATTGCTTGTTGGACTTTTTCGGAGGCGATGGCGCGTTCTTTTATTTGGTCTTCGGTTAGGTCGGCGGGGATGGTGATTCGGTCTTTGATTTTGCCTAGGACTTGGACGGCGATTTCGATTTCGGGGTCTTGGGTTAGGGACTCATCGTAGGTGGGCCAGGGTTGGTAGGCGAGAGAGTCGGTGTGGCCTAGGCGTTGCCAGATTTCTTCGGCGAAGTGGGGGGCGAAGGGGGCTAGGATGAGGGTGAAGGATTCGATGGCGGCGCGGTTGCAGTGGGGGAGGCGGAGGTATTCGTTGGTGAAGATCATCATTTGAGAGATGGCGGTGTTGAAGGCGAAGGCGTCGATGTCTTGGGTTACTTTTTTGATGGTCTTATGGAGGGTTCGCTGGGCGGCATCATCGTTGGGTTGGTCGGTGATGTTGGTGTGGATTTTGCCTTCTGGGCCTATGATGAGGCGCCAGACTTTTTGGAGGAAACGATGAACGCCTTCTACGCCTTGCATGGACCATGGTTTGGTGGCATCGAGGGGGCCCATGAACATTTCGTAGAGGCGCATGGAGTCGGCACCGTAATCGTTGATGACTTTGTCGGGGTTGACGACGTTGCCTCGGGACTTGCTCATTTTTTGGTTGTCGTCGCCGAGTATCATGCCTTGATTGACGAGCTTGGTGAATGGTTCTTTGGTGTGGACGTGGCCTAGGTCGTAAAGGACTTTGTGCCAAAAACGAGCGTAGAGGAGGTGGAGAACGGCGTGTTCGGCGCCGCCGATGTAGAGATCGACGGGCATCCAGTATTTTTCTTTTTCGGAGGCGAATGGCGCGAGTTCGTTGTGGGCGTCGAGGTAGCGGAGATAGTACCAGCAGGAGCCGGCCCATTGGGGCATGGTGTTGGTTTCGCGTTGGGCGGGTTGGCCGTTGTAGGTGGTGTTGAGCCATTCGGGGATGGTTGCGAGGGGTGATTCGCCGGTGCCGCTGGGCTGGTAGGTTTCGACGTCAGGGAGGGTGACGGGGAGGTCGGATTCGTCGACGGCGATGGTGGTGCCGTTTTCTAAGTGGAGGATGGGGAATGGTTCGCCCCAATAGCGCTGGCGGCTGAAGAGCCAGTCGCGGAGTTTGTAGTTGATGGCGGCGTTGCCGAGGCCTTGCTCGGCGAGCCAGTTGGTGATTTTGGTTTTGAATTGGTCGGTGTCGAGGTCGTTGAACTGATCGGAGTTGACGGCAAATCCTTCACCCGTAAAAGCCTCTTGGAGGGGATGACGAATGGTAGCTTTTGGATCCTTCATGAATTGCGGATCATGAGCGATATCCACGTATTTGGGTAGTTTGTCGAAATATTTGCTGTAATCAATATCCCTTCTGGCTTCATGAGGAACAGCGTAAAGCACAACCCCATTTGGCAGTTCAATTTTTCGATGGTCAGTCTCTTGGGCGACTTTTTCCCAGTCAGCGGTTGGATGAATTTCTTTGGTTAAGATTAGAAATCCCATAAAACCGAGAGAATCGCCTTCAATCGCTTCGGTGGTGGTAAACTCTTTGGCATGGTTTATAATATAAGCATCTTCTAGAGTGGGGGCGACCACTTGGATGATTGGGAGGTTGAACTTGGTGGCGAACTCGAAGTCGCGGGTGTCGTGGGCGGGGACGGCCATGATGGCGCCGGTTCCGTAGCCGATTAGGACGTAGTCGCTGATCCAAATGGGGATGCGTTGGTTGTTGACGGGGTTTATGGCGTAGGCTCCGGTGAAGACGCCGGTCTTTTCTTTGGCGAGGTCGGTTCGGTCGAGGTCGCTCTTGCGGGCGGCTTGGGTGATGTATTGTTCGACGGCGGGGCGCTGGGGTTCGGTGGTGATTTCGGGGACGAGGGGATGCTCGGGGGCCATGACCATGTAGGTGGCGCCGAACAGGGTGTCGGGGCGGGTAGTGAAGACTTTTAGGGTGGCACCGTGTTCGTCGATGGTGAAGTCCACTTCGGCTCCGGTGCTTTTGCCGATCCAGTCTGCTTGGAGTTTTTTAATGCCGTGGGTCCAATCGAGGCCTTCGAGGTCGTCGAGTAGCCGCTCGGCGTAGGCGGTGATGCGAAGCATCCATTGGCGCATAGGTTTGCGGATGACGGGATGGCCGCCCCGTTCGCTGACGCCTCCGATGACTTCTTCGTTGGCGAGGACGGTGCCGAGTTCTGGGCACCAGTTTACGGCTACTTCGGCTTGGTATGCTAGGCGTTGGTTGGAGAGGATTTCGCTGCGCTGAGCGGGTGTGAGTTCGGCCCAGGTTCGGGTGCCGATGGGTAGGCCGGCGAGTGCTTCGAGGTCTTTATTTTGGTTGGGTACGATTTGGCCGGCGGGGTCGATGAGGAGTGATTCGTTTTCGAGGGCTTCGAGTAGTTCGGAGATGGGTCGGGCGCGTTGCTGTTCGGTGTCGAAGTAGCTGTTGAAGAGTTGGAGGAATATCCACTGGGTCCAGCGGTAGTATTTGGTGTCGGTGGTGTCGATTTCGCGGTCCCAATCGTAGGAGAAGCCGAGACTTTGGATTTGCTGGCGTATTCGGTTGATGTTTTTGACGGTGGTGTCGCGGGGGTGGGTTCCGGTTTTGATGGCGTATTGCTCAGCGGGTAGGCCGAACGCGTCGTAGCCCATGGGGTGGAGGACGTTGAAGCCGTTCATGCGTTTGTAACGGGCGATGATGTCGCTGGCGGTGTATCCCTCGGGGTGGCCGACGTGGAGGCCGTCGCCTGATGGGTAGGGGAACATGTCGAGGACGTAATATTTGGGCATGGAGAAGTCGTCAGAGGTGGCGAAGGTTCGGTTTTGCTGCCAGTATTGCTGCCATTTTTTTTCGATGTTGTTGAAGTCGTATTGTGCGGTTTGGTTGTTGTTCATTTTTTAGGAGCCTTGAGATTTTTGGCGATGTTCGGAGGTTAGTGAGTTCTGACCCCCGAACGTAAAGTTCGGGGGCTAACGTTTTGGTTATTATTACAGGTCTAGGGTTTTAACACCCTTTAACTTTGTGAAAGGGTGCCACCCGGTTCGTGTTTTGGTTTTCTTGTGTTGTGACCCCCGGGATGTGACCCGGGGGTTAAGCGGCGGGCATGGCCCGCCCTACGTGTTTTGTTACGAGGTTAGTGAGTTAAAACCCCCTGACAGGTCAGGGGGCTAATTTATTGGATTAATGAGGATAACGGGAACTGTGGGGGAATGCAAAGGTTCTTTTGTGGGTTAGTTTTTGGCGCATTTGGGGCATAGGCCCTGGAGGATGACTTGTTGGCGGTGGATTTTGAAACCTTTGGGGAGGTTTTTGGTTAGAGGGATTTTGGCATTTAGTAGGCAGTGAGTATTACCGCACCGGGTGCAGGTGAAGTGGGGGTGGCATTGGATGCTGGAGCAATGGTGGGCGAGTTCGTAGTGGGCGATACGTTGCCGGGTGAATGCTTTGTGGACGATGCCGTGATCGAGGAAGGTGTTGAGGGCGCGGTAGATGGTGACTTTGTTGATGGATTCGTCGTTTATCTGTTGGGCGATGGTTTCCTGGCTGTAGGGTTGTGACGCTTGGCTGAGGATGTTGAGTATAGCCAAGCGGGCGGTGGTACAGCGTAGGTTGTTTTGGCGTAAGAGGTCGCGGGGGGCATTTGTAGTTTTATCGTGTTTCATAGATTAGTGATGGTGACAGAGGGAGCAGTTTTGGGATTTGCCTTTTAGGAAGATTGATGGGAAGACGATGTCGGAGACGCAACACGGCAGCCAAACGGCGAGGAAGAGGGTAAACAGGATAGAGATGACGTGAGCGGGATCGAGGTTGGTGTGGGCACTCATGAGTAGGTAAGAAGCTGATGCCCAGGTGCTGATGAGTACGTGTATGGCGTGTGGTAATCTGGTAACTGGGAAGAAGTATCCGAGGATGATTCCGATTATGGCAGCGGGATTGACTATGTACCATTCTTCGATAAATCCGAGATGGATATGGGTTGGTTTGTGATGTTGGGCGAGGTGGTCGTCCTGGGGTGTTTCTAGATGTTCGGCGGCGATTTCGGTTTGATGTTCGTGTTGTTGTTCATCGGTGGTTTGGTGTTGATGGGCGTGTGATGGGATGTCGAGGCTGAACACTCGTTGGCCAACGTAGGGGATGACGCAGTCGCTGAGAGTGGCGATGCCTACGGACCCGAAATAGCCGATGAGCAAGACGGTGATGAAAGCGGATTGTTTGCTGTGGGCTCGGAACAGGGCGGCGGTGACCATAGCGCTGAGTATGACGTGGCTAGGATGAAAGATAGCGAAGAGGATGTGGGCTTTGCCTGGGGTGATAGCGCGGAAGATAAACATAAATAGAATGCCGAACACAGCGCCGAGAATGGTGAAGGGCGCGTGGTGTTTTAGTTCGAGGAAGATGTGTTTGGATTTTTGTTGGATGGACATCGCGGAGGCTCCAAGGTTTGGTACGATACAGTAGTTTTTCTATGGTGATTTTAGGCTAGATGCAACTGAGTTGCAAGAGGAAATTGAGGTGGTATTGTGGTTTTCGGACTTAGTTTGGGGTGATTTTCAGGGTAATTGGTGTGACCGGCATATGCGGCAGAAGGTGCCTATTTTGGCGTTATGTTTGGGAGGACCTATTGGCGGGTGTGGCGTGATAGATGTAATGCTTGTTTTTGCAATACTTTAGGGGTTTGAGTGGTTATTTTGCAGGGATATTGCTTTGAGTGTTTTTGATCGAAAAGGACTACTGTTGCAGGGGGAAAATACTGGAAGCGAAGCGACGATTTTGGTAATATAAGGGCTTGTTTGGCAGTAGTTTCCGGCAAGGATACAGGAGCATTGGCTTGCCGTGACATAGCTGAGAGCGGAAGAAAACTTTGGGCCTGCGCGAGCAGTAAGGAATTTGTTTGCGGGTTCATTAAGATTTGGAGCATTGACATGAGACGTCAGCAGAAGAAGGTTGGTCGCAATTTTGGTTTGGGGCAGTCAGGGTTGCGACGGCGTTTGAGGAGAGCTGTGGTTTTGGAATCGTTGGAGCCTCGGGTTTTGCTTTCAGCGAATTTCATGAATGTTGATCAGTTGCCATTAGGTGCTGAGTCTTTGGTCGAGTCTCTGCTAGGTGATGGTGTTACAGCGGAGAACATGGTTTACACTGGCGCGGGTTCGGCGGCTGGGATATTTGATTTCGGCGGTCAGTTGGCGACTGATATCGGGATTGGTGAAGGTGTAATACTTAGTTCGGGTAACATTGCGCACGGTGGCGAGGGGAACATAAGCGACAGTACGAGTACGAACCACGGCACGGATGGTGACCTTGATCTTATGGGGTTGGTGAATGACCAAACCTATGACGCGGCGGTTTTGGAGTTTGATTTCACGCCGAGCGACAACCATATCAGTTTTCAGTATGTTTTCGCTTCAGAGGAATACAATGAGTTTGTTGATTCGTCATTCAATGACGTTTTCGCGTTTTTCCTTGACGGTGTAAATATCGCTTTTGTTCCTGGTACGGAGACTCCGGTTGCGATAAAGACGGTAAACAACGCGGTTAATTCTCAGTACTTCAACGACAATGACTATGGTGACTTTGATGGGAATCCTCCGTACGATACGGTATTCGATGGTTTTACGGATATTTTTTACGCTCAGGCGATTGTAACTCCGGGCGAGTCTCATCATATCAAATTAGCGATAGCTGACACTGCGGACCATTCTTACGATTCAGCGGTGTTTATCAAGGGCAGCACGTTCAACAGTGACAGCGTTGCGCCTACGGTTTATTTTGGCGGGACCTCGAATGTGACGGCGCCTGGTTTGATGCCGAAGACTTTCGATGTTACGTATGATGACAATGTTGGTATAGACCTTGGGTCTTTGGGCGATAGTGACATTGTGATTTGGGGGCCTGGTGAGGTAGCTTATCCGGCGAGTTTGGTTAGTATGATATCGGGTGGCGGGGACGTGTCGATTTTGGCGACGTATGAGATGATTCCGCCGGGCGGCGCTTGGGACGGGGCGGATAACGGTTTGTATGTGATTTCTCTGCAACCGAACGAGGTAGTGGATACGAGCAACAATCCGGTTGCGGGTCAGACATTAGGCGGGTTTGGCGTAAGTATTGACGAATCTTCGGATCCGGCGGAGATTTCGGTGATTTACGGCGGCGGGCAACTTGTTGACGGTCAGGCTGGGGTGATTGATTTAGGTTGCTACGAGTGCGGGGCGCCGGCGACCGAGGTTCAGTTTAGGGTTATCAATACGGGTGATGAGACGCTGACTTTGGATTCGCTGATTCTGCCTGCTGGTTTTTTGATGGGCAGTAACGGATTGGCGGGTAGTTTGGCCGGCGGTGCGAACGATACGTTTACGATATTGGCGGACACGAGCGCGGAGGGCGCTTGGAGTGGTCAGTTGGAGATAGGCAGCAATGATGATAACGAGAATCCGTTTAATTTTGGGATAAGGGCGACGGTAGAGCCGTCTGGTCCTGAGTTGGATGTTTTTGCTGGTTACAGCGAGGTGCTGGACGGGCAGGGGGATGCGATTGGATTCGCGGATGTTGTTTGCGGCGGGCCGGGCAGCCAGGTGGTGTTTACGTTGATGAATACCGGCAGCGATACATTGTTGTTTGATACTTTTGATGTGCCGAACGGTTTTAGTATTGTGAGTGATTTGCCTGGCGAATTAGCGGCGGGCGGTTCGGTTGATTTGACGGTTGAGTTGAACGCTGAGGCTGCTGGTTTGAAGCAGGGTCAGGTTGTGATTGGGAGCAACGACGAGGATGAGGATCCGTTTAACTTCCCGGTGAGCGGGATGGTTTGCGGGCCGGAGATTGAGGTTAGCGGGCCTGGCGGTGAGATTGAGGACGGTCAAGCGGGGATAATTGACTATGATACGGCGATGCCGGGCGCGGTTGTGGAATACACCTATACGGTAAGCAATGACGGCAACGCGGATTTGAGTTTGGATTCGTTGGAGTTGCCGAGCGGTTTTTACGCGGTGGGGAGTTTGCCTGGCAGTTTGGCGCCGGGTGCTTCGGCACAAGTAACGATCGGTTTGAATACGAGTGCAGCGGGGAGTTTTGGCGGTCAGGTTGTGATTGGTAATAATGATTCGGATGAAAATCCGTTTAACTTCCCGGTGGTGGGCGAAGTGGCATCGAGTGAGATCGCGGTGTTCTTGGGTGATACGCTGATTGTGGACGGTGCTACGGAAACGATAGACTTTGGTGAGATCAACGAAGGCAGCGCTGGTAATGAATTGACGTTTTTGGTGCGGAACTTGGGTAACGCGCCGTTGAGTTTGGATGGGATTAATGTGCCGGCAGGTTTTACGGTGACCGAGGGGTTGGTTGGTTCGCTGTTGCCGGGCGGTTCGGATGAGTTTACGGTGCGGTTGGATAGTGGCGCGGCGGGTGATTATGCGGGTGATCTGAGCTTTGGTAATAGTGACGCTGACGAGAATCCGTTTAATTTTGCGATTGCGGGGCAGGTGTTTGGCGCGGTGCCGCACGAAGGTAATTACGCAGCGTTGCCGAGCGAGGGCGGGTCGTATGTTTTGGTGTCGTTGAGCGGGCCGGGCGAGTTTGATGTGTTTACGTCGCCGAGCAATCCGTTGCGGGTTGAGAATATCGTGGTGACGGGTTCGGCTGTCGGCTCGATGCTGCAGGTGGTGCTGGTTGGTGCGGGCGAAGCATCGGTTGGCGACATTCAGGTTGACGGCGCGTTGGGGCTGGCGATGCTGAACGCGGTGACGCTGACGGGGGCGTTGGACATTGCCGATACGGTTGACGCGCTGTTTTTAGATGACGTTGGTGCTGAGGCGCAGGTGAGCGCGGGTGATTGGTCCTGGGTGGGTACGACGGTGATGGCGCAGGCGGTGGGCGACGGCGCGTGCTTTGATATACCGGGTCGGGTGAATTTGTTTAGAGCGGCTTCGTTTGAGCAGGGAACGCTGACGGCAGGCTGCTTTGGCAGCATTGTGGTCGGCAGTGGCGACTTTGGGGTGGATGTGACGGCGGAGTTGGGGAACATTGGTTCGCTGCTGGTTCCGCAGGGTGATGTTACGGGTCGGCTTATGGCGGCTTATGACGTGGGGCGGATAATGAACCTGACGGGGAGCTTTAGCGCGACGCTTCGGGCTCGGCGGTTGGGTATGCTGATATCGAACGATATGGACGGAGCGTTTTTGAGTGTGGCAGAGCGGGCGGATATCATAATGCTGCGTCATGATGTGGTTGATTCGCATGTTTTGATTGGTTACGATATGGGGATGGACGGGGCGATTGATTCTGGTGAAATACCAGGTGATGATCATTTGGGTGCGGGTCAATTGCGGTTCTTTAGCTATGGCGGGACGTTCGCGAATTCGCATTTAGCGTTGGGTGTGGTGCCGGTTCATTCGCCTTTGTTTGATGGTTATACAGGGATGCATAACTACCCAGAGGTGCAGGTCATAAATACTACGCCGTCGCATGGATATATTATGGGCAATGGTGTTACGACCGATAACGGTGGGCAGTTATTTGGGTTGTATTATGACGGCGGAATTGGTAGTATATTGCAGACTACATTGCAACCTGCGGGCGATTTTGTGATCGTTGATGGGCTGTAAGATTTATAGGTAATAACGAGTATATTTAAATGGTTCCGGCAGGGGTGTCGGGACCATTTTTGTAGAATGACAGATTTTGAGATAAAGACTGCGAAAGTAAACTTAAGGAAGACATATGAACATTCTGAAGCGTTTGGCGGGGAGTTACGGTCGTTGGGGCTCGAAATTGCGGAATGAGAGACGGGCGGGTCTGTTGGTTGAGGCGTTAGAGGATAGGGTACTGTTGAGTACTCAGGGTGGGTTGTTGGAAGTTTTCTGGGGTGCTGAGCCATTTTCTCCGACGGCGGGTCCGGGCGCTCCTTTGCCGCAAGACGGGGTAGCGGACTTCAATTTGATTTATGGCGGGATGCCGGCGGATCAGTCTTATGACGCATACATCACGATGCACAATTATGGCAGCGGTGATTTGGGGATTACCGATGTGAGTATGTTTGGGTTGGATTTGCAGCCTGACCCTTGGACGGTTGATGTGAATTATGTGACGCCGGACACTATAATACCGGGTGAGTATCGTAGTTTTGGGGTGAATTTTGATCCGACGGTTATACCGTCGCAGATGTTAGAGTACGAGACGTTTTATACGGGTAATTTGACGATTGAGAGCATTAGTTATGTTGGTGCTTCACCGGATTATTTCAGTGCGGTTTGTACGGCGGATTTGGGAGATGGCGGGCAGGCGCCGGAGCCGGAGATAGAGGTTTGGTACGGTCAGACTGAATTGCAGAGCGGGGTTGGTGAGACGGACTTTGGTTCGTTTGTGCCCGCGGGGCGGATGAGCTTTGATGTATTGATACACAACAGCGGGACAGAGTCGCTGCGTGTTGATGAGCCGTTGTTCTATGAGCATGGCGGATTGCTGCCTGATAATTTTCCGGTATTTTCGGTGGATACGGGCGCGGCGCCGTGGCAGGCGGGGGATTTTGGTTATTACATGACGGTTGCGCCGGGGGATTGGGGTACGATAACGGTTGACGTGAATACGGGTTATCCGGATTCTTATGATTATATGCAGATGGTATTGCCGAACAGTGACGCGACGGGTGGGGAAAATCCGTTTGTGGTTGATTTTGTCAGTGAAGTTGTTGGTACGAGAGTGCCGGAGGAGATTAGCGTTTGGTATGGTCCGGGCTACGGCGAGGAGATAGCGGACGGGGAAACGAATCCGGTTTATGTGGGGCCATTAGCGACATATCCTAACGGGATGTTCGAGATAGATGTATGGAACGTTGGCGCGGATATGCTTTATGTTCAGAATCCTATAACGTTCCAAAACAGTGCCGGTGGGAGTGCGGATGATATCTTTACGGTAGATACGACGAGCGCTGGTTGGTACACGAGTGTGCCGGATGGGGCGCAGACGTTGGCGATTGTGCCGGGCACATTCGAAACGATCCCGGTATGGGTGAACAACTCGGACTTCGATGTTTCGGGGACGTACTATATGTCGTTGCCGAACAGTGACGGCGACGAGAATCCGTTTGATTTTGCTTATACATTTGACATTGTTGATCCGGAGATATCGGTGAGCTGGCTAAGCGGCAGTCATGATGTCGAGGACGGTCTGGGCTATTATTACGACGGCGCTTATCAGCCGGTTTACTATGGGTATCACTCCATTGGTGATCCTCCGAGTGAGCAATGGATTTCGATGAATTATGACTTTACGGTGACGAATGATGGGCCGGCGGGTTCGATACTGGACGTGCCGGAGATGAGTTGGCCGGTGAATATTGACGTGACAGGTGTTCCGGGCGGTTTTCAGTTGGGCAGCGGTGAGTCTTTGACGTTTAACGCGACGCTCTTTTTGCCGGAAGGTCCGGTGGAGTTGTTGGGTCAGTCGATCAATGTTTACAGCAATGACAGTGATGAGAGTCAGTTTTCGATACCGTTGGACAGCGGTCCTTGGGCTGATCCGGATCCGACGCTGGTTTGGAACGTGGACGGTGATCCGGAAGTTTACAGCCAATTGGGTTATGAATACGATCCCGGATATTATGGGCCGATCGATATGGGTCATGATGATATTCAGGGCGGGGGGCAGTTGTCAGCGACGTTTACGTTGACGGATGCTGAATATGGTTACAGTTCGGGTCTGATAGCGGACAATTTTTGGCTGCGTGATCCAATGGGGTATGACGCAGGAGATTTTGGGGGTCTAGGCGTGTATGAATTTACAGGGCTGGACGGCGGGGGTACGGTCGAGAGTTTGTTTGTTTCGGTTGCTACCGGAGAGAGTCATACGTTTGCGCTGAACGTATATACGGCTGGTCCGGTCGATCTATATGGCTATGACATCGTGTTCAATACTAACAGCGGGAGCGAAGTTGTATTTGAAGTGCCGTTGGAAGGTGAAGTTGTACAAACAGCAGATATAGCGGTGCAGTGGAATGAAGGGCCCAATGTTCCGGAAGTCTATGATGAATTGGGCTGGGCAAATACGGCGGGTTATGAGCCGGTCGATCTGGGTGAGATACCGGTAGGCGTAGATGCTACGCTGGACGCGAGCTTCACGCTATGGGACACGCAGTATGGAGCAAGTGATTATTTGTGGGTTGGTCAGCCTTGGTTGCGTGATCCGTTTGGCAATGAGGCAACAGATATCGACAAGCATTTCTGGTTTGATGACGGCTGGGGTGAAACCGGCGGTGAGATGGAGACCTACATAGGCTATGACGGGCCGAGTTCGGCGACGTTTGGTATTGATATTTATACGATGCAACCGGTGGACTTAAGCGGATATGCAATAGTGTTCGACACGAACTGCTTCTCGTATGGCACCGGTGGGGTCGGCGATGAAAGTGTTTTCGAGATACCGCTAGAAGGTATGGTCACGACGCCGGTTGTGGTTGCTGATCCACCTGAGATCGCGGTTGCTTACGGCGGGAGTCAGTTGACAGATGGTCAGAGTGGGTTGGACTTTGGCAGCTTTGATTATGAGGCGGCGGGTGGGCCGATCTCGTTTGTGGTGAGCAATACGGGTGAAGAGCCGTTGACTTTGGGTACGCCGAGTTTGCCGAGCGGTTTTAGCATGGGCAGTAACGGTTTGGTGAGCAGCTTGGCTGGTGGGGCATCGGATACGTTTACGATTGTTTTGGATACGAGTGTGCCTGGTGTTTGGTCTGGGCAACTAGTTATTGGGAATAATGACAGCAATGAGAACCCGTTCAACTTTGGTATTACAGCCACGGTGGAAATGCCGCCTGCTCCGGAGTTGGATGTGTTTGTAGGCAGCACCGAAGTGTCTGACGGGCAAATGGGGGCGGTTGGTTTCGCGGACGCGGTTTATGGCGGGGCGGGCAGTCAGGTTGTGTTTACACTGAAGAATACGGGTACGGCGGAGTTGACGTTTGACTCGTTTGACGTGCCGAACGGTTTTAGTATTGTGAGTGATTTGCCTGGCGTGTTGGCGGCGGGTGCTTCAGCGGACTTGACGATAGAGCTGGATACGGCTGCCGCTGGTTTGAAACTGGGTCAGGTTGTGATCGGCAATAACGACGATGATGAGAATCCGTTTAACTTCCCGATAGGCGGGGTTGTGCTAGCGCCGGAGATTTCGGTTGATTATACAGGTGGTGCGATTGCGGATGATCAGGTTGGCGCAATTGATTACGGCACGGCGATGCCTGGCGCGGTGTCGGAGTTTATCTATACGGTGAGTAATGACGGCAACGCGGAATTGATTTTGGGCACGTTGGATTTGCCGGGCGGTTTTTACGCGGTGGGGAGTTTGCCTGGCAGTTTGGCGCCGGGTGCTTCGGCACAAGTAACGATCGGTTTGAATACGAGTGTGTCGGGGAGTTTCGGCGGGCAGGTTGTGATTGGTAATAACGATTCGGATGAAAATCCGTTTAATTTTCCGGTTGCGGGCGAAGTGGCATCTAGTGAGATCGCGGTGTTCTTGGGTGATACGCTGATTGTGGATGGTGCTACGGAAGCGATAGATTTTGGTGAAATCAATGAAGGCAGCGCTGGTAATGAATTGACGTTCTTGGTACGGAATTTGGGTAACGCGCCGTTGAGTTTGGATGGGATTAATGTGCCGGCAGGGTTTACGGTGACCGAGGGGTTGGTTGGATCGTTGGCGGCGGGCGGTTCTGATGAGTTTACGGTGCGGTTAGACGGTGACGCGGCGGGTGATTTTGGCGGAGAGATCAGCTTTAGTAATGGTGACGCTGACGAGAATCCGTTTAATTTTGCGGTAGCTGGGCAGGTGTTTGGCGCGGTGCCGCACGAAGGTAATTATTTGTTTGTGCGGGACGGCGAAGTCGGTGGGCCTTATATTTTGGTTACTCTGAGTGGGCCGGGCGAGTTCGATGTATTTACATCTCCGGGTGATCCGCTGCGAGTGGAAAGCGTGGTGGTTACAGGTTCGACGGCGCAATCGATGCTTCAAGTTGTGCTTGTGGGTATCGGGCAGGGTTCGATTGGTGATATCCAGGTTGACGGGGCGTTGGGACTGGGTATGTTGCGATCGGTGACGCTGACGGGGGTGTTCGATATTGCTGAAACGGTTGACGCGCTGTTTTTGGATGACATTGGCGCCGAGGCGCAGGTGAGCGCTGGTACTTGGTCGCCGGTCGGTACGACGGTGCTGACGCAAGACGTGGGTGTTGGCGCTTGCTTTGATATACCGGGTCGGGTGAATTTGTTTAGAGCGAGTTCGTTTGAGCAGGGTACGCTTACAGCGGGCTGCTTTGGCAGTATTGTGGTTGGGACTGGTGATTTTGGGGTGGATGTGACGGCTGAGCAAGGGAACATTGGTTCGCTGCTGGTTCCGCAAGGTGATGTTACGGGTAAGATTTTGGCGGCGTATGACGTTGGTCGGATATTGAACATGACGGGCAGTTTTTCGGCGACGCTTCGGGCTCGTCGATTGGGGTGGCTGGTTTCGCGTGATATGGACGGGGCGCTGGTGAGCGTGAGCGAACGAGCGGATGTGATACTGCTTCAGCAGGACGTGGTTGATTCGCATGTTTTGCTTGGATACGACATTGGTATGAATGGTGAAGTTGATACCGGTGCAGAGCCGGTGGATGACATTTTGCATAGTGGTCAGTTGCGATTCTTCAGCTATGGCGGGACTTTTGCTAACTCGCATTTGTCTTTGGGTGTGACGCCGAATTATTCGCCGCTGTTTACGGATGCTGTTTACATTCGGCATTTTGAGGGTCTAGAAATGACCACTCGGCCATCGCATGGATATATTATGGGTAACCAAGTGACGGCTGATAACGGTGGTCAGTTGTTTGGATTGTATTATGACGCTGGGGTTGGCAGTACGCTGCAGACGACTTTGACGCCTAACGACGATTTTGTGATAGTTGACGGGGTCATAGATAATCCTACGCTTCCGAATAGTGATCCGGGCGGCGTTGGTGCGATATCGTTTACTCTGATTTGGGATCATGATGGTTCGGACAGAGGGCCGGACATTGATTTGCATGTTATCGATCCGTTGGATGGGCATTGGGATTATCATAGTGAGGGGAGTGCGCATTTTGACTATGACGATCAAGGCGAAGGGGGCAGTGATCCGGAAGACGACGGTAACGGGCCGGAACGTGCTTATTGGGATGGTGAGACGGCGCCGGTGGGCGACTATGAAATCTACGCTCGTTGGTATGACTATGGTTACGCGGTGACGGATGCTGATAGTGCTTGCGTTACGCTGAATGTGTACGAGCGTCAGGTGGGCGGTGAGCAGGAGTTGGTCGCGAGTTACACTGACGTTTTGGAGAGCCGAACTGACGAAACGCCGCATTGGATATATTACAAGGGTGTTTATGTTACAGGCCAATGATTGGTTTGGAAGCAGAAATTGGGCGGTTGGTCAAGGGCCGTGTGGATTAGGGTTGTTCTTTGGTCAGGGACGGTGGGCATGGCCCACCCTACCTTGTTGTAAATAGGGACATACGGGCAGGCGGGGTAAGCATGGTTAAGTGGATTCTAACCCCCGAACGTGAAGTTCGGGGGCTAACGTTGGGGATGTGTGTGTGTGGGGCAGTTATGGTTGGGTGGTTAGGTATTTGAAGGGGTGCATGTCGCGGGAGTTGGAGTATAATCCTTGGACGTTGGGGCGGAATGCGGCGATGTTGACGTAGTAGTAGAGTGGGATGATGGGGAGCTGCTGTTGGGTGATTATGGTTTCGGCTTGGGCTAGGATATCGAGTCGTTGTTGGGGGTCGATGGTTGCTGCGGCTTGGGCCATGAGTTGGTCGTAGGGTGGGTAGTTGAAGGCGCAGTCGTTGTTGCCGTTGGTGGAGATCATTTTGTCGAGGAATGTTGTTGGGTCACCGTAGTCTCCGAACCAACTGGCGCGACAGATCATAAATTGATGGTTCTGGAGATCGGCGGCGAAGGTTTTAACTTCTTTGCCTTGGAGTGCGACGGAGACGTTAAGTTGTTGGCGCCACATTTCGGCGACGGCTTGGGCGGTGGTTTCGTGGCCGAAGCCGGTGTTGTAGAGGATTTCGACGGTGGGGAGGTTTTGGCCGTTGGGGTAGCCGGCTTGGGCGAGCAGTTCGCGGGCGCGTTGGGGGTTGTATGATGGGCCGGGCGGGCAATAGTAGTTGGGAATGCTGTTGGGAGGGATGAAGTTGTAGGCGGGGAGGTTGCCGCGGCGGAGGACTTGGGTGACGATGGCTTGTTTGTCGATGGCGAGATTGAAGGCGAGGCGAACATTGGGGTCGGCGAAGGGGTTGGTTGAGCCGTCGGGTAGCGTTGGTTGGCAGTTGAAGTTGTAGAAGTAGGTGGCGAAGGCGGGGGTGATGTGGATGTCGGGGCGTAGGCCTTGCTGAGCTTGTTCGATGAGTCTGGGGGCGAAGTCGAGTCGGGTGACGTCGTTTAGCCAATGTACTTCGCCTTGTTCGTAGGCGAGGAAAGCGGTGTTGGCTTGGGGGATGATGCGGGCGAGGATACGATTGGATGGTACGTTGGCGCGGTCCCAATAGTAAGGGTTGCGTTGGAATAGCATGTAGCGTTTGAATTGCCAATCGGCGAGGGTGAATGGTCCGTTGGTTATTAGGCCTGGGTAGTTGTTTCGATGGTAGTCGGGCTTGACCCATTGGGGATCGAAGACCCAAAGGGTGAGGTCCGTGACTGTTGGGTCGTTGGTTTCGCGGAGGAGTTCGATGGAGCGATGGATGGGCAGGAAAGTGCTGAAGGCGACGAGGTCGAGGAAGTAGCTGGTGGGGCGGACGAGGGTGACGCGGAGGTGTTGGTCGTCTAGAGCTTGGACGGCAACTTGGGCGAAGCGAGCGTCTTGTTCGGCGAGGTGCTGGGCGCGGAATTGTTGGGCGATGGCGGGATAGTCGGGGGCGGTGTCGGAGGCGGGGATGAGGTTGAGGGAATCGAGGAAGGTTTGATCTTCGGGTTCGATGATTTTGCCTTGGGCGAGATCGCGGAGGAGGGTTAGGACGCGGACGGCTTGGTTGCGCCAAGCGGAGTAATCGGCGGCGCCGGCGATATTGTCGGTGATTAGGAATGCGTAGTCTTCGGCGGTTCCTGGTTCGATGGCTCGGCGCCAGGCGTAGAGGAAGTCTTGGGCGGTTACTGGGTCGCCGTTGGACCATCGGGCGTTGGGTCGGATTTGGAAGGTGTAGGTTAGGCCGTCGGGCGAGATGTCGGGGGGGATGTAGGCGACGGCTGATATTGGTTCGACGGTGCAGGGGTCGTAGGCGGCTAGGCCTTCCCATATGCCCAGGGCGATGCGGATGTCCTCGGACCATGACATTTTGGCGGGGTCAAGGGTGCGGATGGAATCGCCGAGCACGTAGATGAAGTCGGCTTGGGGGAGGGGGCTTTCGCGGAATGCGAAGAAGGTGATGGCGACGACGAATATTAGGAGGGCAAGGAGTATTAGTCGACGTTTCATTATTGATGGTGCTTTGGGTTACTCAAGCGGATTCGCCTTCGGCGAAGCTATTATGGTCTGGATTCCCGATCAGGTCGGGCATGACACCATGAAAGCGGTAATGAGAATCACAGGCGATACCACCCTTTAACTTCGTGAAAGGGTGCCAACCAAAGGCAGTATCGTTGGTGGTTTGATGGTTTTTTACATGCCGGTGTCTAGGAGCCGGTCTGGGAGTTCGGCTAGGTTTCGGGCTCTTTGGACGAACTCTGGTGATGGGTTGGGTATAGCGGGGATTGGTCTATCGAGTGCGGCTTCGGCTTCGGTGAATAGATTGTATGAGCGGCTTAGGATTCCGGTTGATCCGAGGAGGAAGTTGTATGCGGGGGTTAGATCGTCGTTTTGATCGAGGCTGCGTCGGAATCTGCTGGTGAAGTTGGCGTTATCGGTGATGGCATAGAAGCCCTGTTCGCCTTCAATTAGGACGGCGCGGAGGTTTGTTTGGCTTTGCTCGCTGAGGATATTTATGGGTTGGGGGTTGGGGGTGTCGGCGGTTACTTCGGGGCGGTAATTGGTTCCCATGGCATAGCGGTCGTAGGCAGCAGAGAAGAGTTCGGCGGCGGCGCGTACGAGTCGGATTTCCTGAGCGGATTCTTGTTCAAGGGTGCCTTCGTTGACGAGGTCGAAGATAGTGTTGAGGATATCGAGGTCGCTGCGTTCATCGGATACGTCCCAGTTGCGATACTGGACGGTTCGGACTTGGGCGCAGCGGATTAGGATTTCGGCGGCGGACTGGGCTTGGGGCAGTACGCGGGTTGCTTGGGCTATCTGGGTTATGACGAGTGGTTCGGTTTCGTTATCGAGCATGGCGTTAAGTTGTCCGATGACGCTTTGGAGGGTTTCGTCGTCGGAGAGGGAATTACGGAGTGTGTCGAAGATACGTTCTTGGGTAAGGCCTGTTAGAGCCCAATATCGGATTTCGGCGGCGGGGTCGGTTGTGAGTTGCAGGAGTTGGTCGATGAGTATGGGGTTGTCGGTTCGAGTGATGATGATGACGAGGGCGAGTCGGAGCTGCTGGGCGAGCCATCGATCCTGCATTTGGGTAGCGAACTCGAGGATTTGGGGTGTTTGGGCGGCGATGGAATCGGCGAATTGGTCGGAATAGGCTTGTCGCGCGGCTTGGACGGCGCTGTTGCTGTTTCGGACGTTGATAAGTGTTTCCGTGGCGGCGCTGATTTCCTGGGCGGTTTGGCTGAGCATCATAATACTGAACTGCTGCTGGATGTATCGATCGACGATGTTGAGGTCGGTGTCGCCTGGTTGGAGGGTGCTTTTGGCGCGGACGGCGTCGAGCTGGCTTTGGGTTATCTGCTGGGCGGAAGCGGATTGAGTGATGCAGAACGCGAGGGTGATGGTTAGCAGGGTGATGGTGATGGGGCGATTAAGGATGATTTTCATTTTTGACTCCGTTGATGGATTTATTAGATGGCCTTGATGTTTATATGGGTTAAAGGGTTTACGGGGCAGTCTAGAAGCAGGTGGCAGTGCCTACTTTTTCTTTATGCAAAGTCCAATGATAATAAACAGAATTCCTGTGGCTGGCACAACAAATAAAAAGGCTTTTGATATTGGCCCATTTGGTGGTTCCGTGACAAGAGGCAGGATAAAAGGCAATACTGCAAGTAAGACTCCAAAGAGCATCAAAGCATTTTTTGTATTGCCGAGAGGGTGTGCGTTACGGAAGATATCATTTTCAATCACTTCGTCATTAATATGTAAGTCAAACTTTGGACATAAAAATCCTGATGTTGTGACTATTTTGATGGAATATGTATCGTGTTGTATATGGGTTGAGCCGGGTTTTTTGATACCTTTTTCGTTATGAATCTCAGATCCGTCAAGGCTGACTACCGCTCTTCCGCTTTCTGTTACTTTTATTGACAATTCATGATCGTTATTATTTCCGATGTTGAATGTTCTCTGCATTTTTTTTGCCTCAACTTCCAAATCGGGGGCTATTTGCCCAGTGGTTGGTATTAGGAATGCCTTTGGGCGGCCGGGTCTGAATTTACGCAAGTTATTTGCTATTGGTTAATAGCGATTATTAGGCTAACTGCTGGGGGGGTAGCTGTCAAGGAGATTCCTGGGTTGACGGGGTTGGGGGGGGTGCGGTATTATTGGGCGTAAATTTAGGGGGTGGCGTGGTTTGCGTATTTATTTCGCCTGATTGGTCAGGGAACTGTGAGCAAAAGCGGATTCGCCTTCGGCGAGGGTGTTTTTTTCTGGATTCCCGCCTTCGCGGGAATGACATTATGTTGGCGTGGTTTGTGTATTTTGGGTTAGTTAGTTCGGACCCCCGAACATGAAGTTCGGGGGCTAACAAGTGATGTTTTAGGAGAAGTTGATGATAGAAATAGAGGAAGTTGATTCGATATTGGAAGATTTAACGGCCCGGATCACAAAAATCCGGGACTCTCTTTGACTTGTCTGGGAAACAAAAGCGTTTGGCGGAGTTGGAGGAGGAGATGGGTTGCGCGGGGTTTTGGGATAACGCTGAGTCGGCACAGAAGACGATAGCGGAACTGAAAACAATAAAAGCGAGTGCGGACCCGATCCGCAAAGCGTTGGAACAGGCAGAAGAACTGAATCTGCTTTGGGAGATGGCGCAGGACGAGGATGACGACCAGACCCGTAAGGAAGTGGCGGAGACGCTGGAGAAATTCCAGGGGACGGTTGAGAAGGTGGAGCTGGCGAGTCTGCTGAGCGGAGAGAATGACGCGTATGATTGTTTCTTTAGTATCCACGCTGGGGCTGGGGGTACGGAGAGTTGTGATTGGGCGAGTATGCTTTTGCGGATGTACACGCGGTATTTTGATGATTGCGGGTATAAGTATGAACAGATGGATATTGTGCCGGGCGAGGAGGCGGGGATACGTTCGGTGACGCTGCGGGTAAAAGGGGCGTACGCGTTTGGTTATTTGTCGTGTGAGGCGGGGGTGCATCGTTTGGTGCGGATAAGTCCGTTTGATTCGGCGAAGCGAAGGCATACGAGTTTTGTGGCGGTGGATGTTTTGCCTGACTACGGGGAAGAAGCGGAAGTGGAGATCGATCCTAACGAGATCGAGATGGAGTTTTATTGTAAGGCCAGCGGTGCGGGCGGGCAGAATGTGAATAAGGTGGCGACGGCGGTGCGGATATTGCATAAGCCGACGGGGATCGTGGTGGATTGCGTTTCGGAGCGTTCGCAGCATCAGAATAGGGCGTTGGCGTTGGCGCTGTTGAAAGCGAAGATAGAACGGGTGGAGCAGCAAAAGCGCGATGCGGAACTGGCGAAGATTTATGGTGAGAAGGGGGATATCGCTTGGGGGAATCAGATTCGCAGTTATGTGTTGCAGCCTTACCAGATGGTGAAGGATCATCGGACGGATTATCAGGTGGGGAATCCGCTGGTGGTGCTGGACGGTGAGCTGGATGGGTTTATCGCGAGCTATCTGCGACATCGGGCGGGGAAGCGTTAGCGGCATGAAGCCACAGAAGAGAACCACGAATTCACACTAATCGTCACTAATAAGAAATTAGCTGCCAGGGGCGAAGGCGGTGATACAGGAGGATTCATCGGGAGTGCAATGAAGACGGTAAGGTCAGGGAATTTTTTAACCGCGAAAAACACGAAAAGAGACGGGGAATATTAGACAGGATGGACAAGATTTTCAGGATTCATAATTAGTAGCCAAAGGCGGGGCAGAGATGCGAATGGTTTCGGTAGGTTGGCGGGATTAGATATTCAAATAGGACAGAAAAAGATTTTAGAAGGATTAATATGATAAAAGCCGGTGATTGTTTTTTGGTTTGACGGGGTTTTTCGGGGCGGTATGATCGGGGAGCGGTTGGGATTTGCAGTGTTGTTGGTTGGCAGAGATTTTTTGGGGATGCGTTTTGTCAGGGATGGATTCCCGCCTTCGCGGGAATGACAGAGTCAAGAATAAGCACAGGGTATTCGAACCCACCGAACGTAAAGTTCGGGGGCTAACAGTGATGGTTGGTTAGTGAAGAACGCAAGTTGCTTAGAATGTTTAAGCATCAGGGATGGATCCCGCATCAAGTGCGGGATGACAGTTTCATTGCGGCAGAAGCGTGGTGTTCGGGCGTGCAAAAGGGAATAGGCGGCGTCGGGGATGGTGGGCACGGGGTGCCCCTTGTGGGTTATTGGTTGATGTTTCCTGCTTGCCAGAGGTATAGGAATTGGGCGCCGGGTTGGGCGGTTAGCCAGGCGGGGAGTTCGATGTTGACGAGGGAGCTGGGGGCGGTGTTGGGGTTGTTGGCGTAGATGGTTGAGGCGTAGCCGATTGGCCGATGATAGATTACTACTCGTGCGCGTTGGATGCCGGCGAGTTGTTTGGCCCATTCGATGGCGTCGGTTGGGTAGCCTATTTGGTCGATGAGGTTGGCTTGGAGTGCATCTTCGGCGGTGAAGACTCGGCCGTCAGCTAGTGGTTCCAATTGGGCGCGGTCGAGAGCGGGGCGTCCAGCCAAGACGACATTGAGGAAGTTTTCGTAGAACTGCATGACGATAGTGTTGAGTACTTGTCGTTCATCGTCGCGGAGATCGTGTAGGGGTGAAGCGAGGTCTTTGAGTTGGCCGCTGGTTATGGCTTCGGCGCGTACGCCGATATGCTCCATGGTTCCGGCGAAGCTGATGGTCTGCATAATTGTGCCGATGCTGCCGGTGATAGTGGATGGTTGGGCGACTATGCCATCGGTTCCGCAGGCGAGGTAGTAAGCGCCACTGGCGGCGACATCGAGCATGCAGGCGATTACGGGTATTCCGGTGCGTTGTCGGAAGCTCTGGAGTTCGTGGTACATTAGGTCACTGGCGGCGACGGTACCTCCGGGCGAATTCAGGCGGAGTACGACGGCGCGGACGTTGGAATCGAATTCAGCGGCGCGGAGTTTTTCGGTGAACAGGCTGACGGGGTTTTCGCCGGATTGGAGAAGGCCGGTCTCGGCTTGGTTTACTAGAACGCCGTCCACGTCGATGATGACTATCTTGTCGTGGTCGAACCAGCCGGCGTTGCTGTGTTGGGGTAAGACGGTTTCCTGCAATACCTGTTGGCTGGGGGCGACTCGTACGACGAATGTAGGTGAGCCGCAGCCGACGATGAACAGGAGGCAGATGCAGGGGATGAGGTGTTGGAGGCGACGGGCGGAATTAGCGATATTTTTCATATGTTACACCTGTCAGAGTTCTTGTGTTAAAACCCCCTGACGGGTCAGGGGGCTAATTTGTTGGTGTTTTTTTGAGTTCTTTTGTTAAAACCGGCCTGAGCAGGTCAGGGGGCGAATTTTATGTGTCGAAGGGGTTTTAGAACTGTGCTGTTGAGACGTATTGCATGCGCAGTTCGTGTAGGGTTCTTGAAAGCAGTTGGTTTTCGTCTTCGGTGAGGTTACCTTTGGTTTTTTCTTCGAGTACGCCGAGCATGTCGATGTGGTGTTTGGCGAGGTCTAGGTTAACTTTAGGTTTTTTGTCACCTTCGGCGGGGCCTAGTTTTCCGAGGCAGAACAGCGCTTGTACGGCCAGGGAATTGACCAAAGTTAGGAACGAGGCTGGCGGCATAGGGCTGGGCTGGTTTTTTTTGGCGCCGGGCGCAGCGGTTGATTTGGCTTCGGTTGTTTGCTGAGCGGCCTTTTCCTGTTTTTCTTTTTCGATCAGTTTTTCTTTGTCGGCTTTTGCCTGAGCTTTCCAATCGTCATCTGACACTATTTTTCGCTCTTGATCTTGGTTGGACATTTGAACGCTCCGCTTTGATACTGCTTTGAATGGTTTTGTTAATGGTTTCGGCGGCGGTGAAGCCGTCGGGCAGGTCTTGGTCGGGGTGGTTAATTTTTCTCGCGGCGGCGACAAGGCCTACAAACATTTCTTGGGGATGGAGTGGTCTGGAGGTCATGCAAGGGTGAGCCTGAGTGCCGATGAAGTATGGGTGGTTGGGGAGTTCCAGGATTTGCATGATTGGTTCGCCGGGCGCTTTGCCTGAGAATACCAAGCCGTTTTTGGTCAAGGTATCGATATATTGGGGATCGACTTCGAGTCGATGTCGGAATCTCATGCGTACGGAGGTTGCTCCGCCGAACAAGCGATGTGCTAAGGTTTCTGGGTTGATTTCGACGTTTTTGCCGCCTAGTCGCATGTTGCCGCCTAGTCCTTCGATGCCTTCCTGTTCGGGCAGGATGCTGACTACTGGGCATTGGCAATCCTTTTGGAGTTCGGTGCTGTTGGCGTTTTTGAGGCCGCAGACGTTACGTGCGAACTCGATGACCGCCATTTGGAAACCGAAACAGATTCCCAGATAGGGCAGGTTGTTTTCTCGGGCGTATTTGATGCAGGCAATTTTGCCCTCGGCGCCGCGGGTACCGAACCCTCCTGGTACTATTATGCCGTTCAGGCCGGCGAGTTTTTCGGTGACGTTGTTATCGTTTAGGTCGCTGGTGTCGATCCATTCGATATCTATTTTGGTGCTGAGTGCGGCTCCGCTGTGTTCGAGTGCGTGGATGATGCTGGCGTAGCTGTCGCGCAGGGATGTGTATTTGCCGGTTATTCCGATTCTGACGTGGTATTTGCGATTGGAGTCTCGTTCGACGAAGTCGCACCAACTGAGCCAAGCGTGACGTTCATGTTGGAGGTTGACGCGTTCATCGAGGCGCAGCATACGGATGACTTCAAAGTCTAGTCCTGATTCTCGCAACATTTCGGGGACGACATAGATGCTTTCGCAGTCGTGCATACTGAATACTCGTTCGAGGGGGACGTTGGCATATTGGGCTATTTTTTGGCGGACTTTATCGACGACGGGATGCTCTGCTCGGCAGGCGATGATATGTGGTTGGACGCCGTTTTCCATTAAGCGTTTGATGCCTAGCTGTGCGGCTTTGGATTTTTGTTCGCCTAGGGTTTTTGGTTCGAGGACATAGGTTAGAGCGACGAAACAGACGGAGCCGGGGCCTTCTTCGTAGGCTAGTTCGCGGACGGCTTCGATGTAGTATGCGTTTTCGACATCTCCGACGGTTCCGCCGATTTCGATGAAGACGACGTCGGCTTGACTGGCGACTGCTAGTTCTCTGAGTCGCATTTTTACTTCGCCGGTGACGTGGGGGATCATTTGTACATCGCGTCCGAGATAATCACCGTGGCGTTCTTTTTCGAGGACTCTGGTGAAGATTTGGCCGCTGGTGGTGAAGTTCATTCCGGTTAAGTCTTGGTCGAGCATGCGTTCGTAGGTGCCGAGGTCCATGTCGCATTCCATGCCGTCGTCGAGAACGAATACTTCTCCGTGTCGGAAGGGATTTAGGGTTCCGCTATCGACATTGAGGTAGCCTTCGAGTTTGACGGGTGAGACTTTAAGGCCTTTGTCCTGCATTAGCTTGGCGAGACTGCTGGAGAAAATACCTTTTCCCAGTCCGCTCATTACGGTGCCGGTGATGACGACGTATTTGCATCGGCCTCGGATATAGCCGGTTGGCAATGGGGTATAAAACTCCGTTTCGTCCGATACGTCACTCACGCTGCTTAATAAATCTTCAGTACTCAACGGTAAACTCCATTTCTTACAATTACTGCAATCTCTTTTTCCAACAAAGACTGATATATTTCACTTAGAAGGTGTTAATAATGTTATCGTCTTCGGCGATGTTGTCTTATTTCTGGATTCCCGCCTGCGCGGGAATGACACGTTATTTTTCTGTTGCCGGGGTTTGTTGTATTTGGGCGTATCGCTGCACGAAGTCTTGATATTGCTGGGGGGTATCGATTCCTACGGCGGTGTGTTTTACGTTGGCGACGGCGATTTTAAGGCCGTTCTCTAAGGCGCGAAGCTGTTCGAGTTTTTCGGATAGTTCCAAGGGAGTGGCGGGCATGGCACTGAGTTTAAGCAGTACATTTTTGCGATATGCGTATATTCCGAGGTGCTTTCGACAGAGTTTGAGATTTAAGCCTTGGTCGGCGTCGCGCTGATAGGGGATAGGCGAACGGGAGAAGTACAGGGCGTGGCCTTGTTTGTCGGTGACGACTTTGACGACATTGGGGTTTTGTATTTCCCGGGCAGTATCAAACGGGGCGCAGAGGGTTGCCATATCGCAGGCATTATCATTTTGGAGCAAGCGTACTAGGGTGTCGATGTTATCGGGGAGTATTTCGGGCTCATCGCCTTGGACATTGATGATGATGTCGGCATCGAGCGACGAGACCGCTTCCGCGACCCGATCCGTACCACTATTATGGTCTTTTCGGGTTATGCAACATTGTCCGCCGAACTCATCACATGCTTGTGCTACCACTTGGGCGTCTGTCGCTATGAGGACATTATCGACCAATGCCGCTTCGCAGACACGTTCGTAAACGTGCTGGATGAGGTATTTGCCGGTCTGTTTAGCGAGAACTTTCCCCGGGAAGCGCGATGACTCGTAACGGGCAGGAATGACGGCGATTACTGTCAAGCGTCCACCTGTCCTTTGCAGGGCTTACCACTAGAAAAAACGGAAACCAACTGCGCGACAATGTTAGCACGGGGCTCGTTTTATGTCAAATGCTTTTTATGGGTGCGGTATTTGTGGGTTAGGGCATTATGGGACTGTGGATTTCGCGGATTTTTCATTTAGATTGGGGTGGTAATTTAGACACCCAGGGGGATGGCCTGGATTGCAATAATTAGTTGGTGAGGTCGGGGAAGCCGGCAAGATGCCAGCGGTACTTGGTTGATCGGGGAGGAATGCCGGCGGTGCGAACCGCACTGGTATATATTGCGTTTTGGGCTCTGTTTGGGGGGGATTTGCTTGTTTGGTTGTGACTTTTTGACAACACAGATGGGGGGAGCGGGCCGGGGGGTGTAATTAGCTAAGTATTTGTTGCAACAGGGTTTATGTAGTGGGGCTGTGGAATCCATGTTGTTTGTCTTCAACACGGAATTGTGTGTGGGGGAATTGGGCCAATGTTTTTTGGGTGGACTTACCGATATAAAGGTATTGAGGGGTTGAGTTTATGGTGAGTATTAAAAAGATGTTGTTGGGGGCGTCTGTGGCACCTTGTTTGCTGAAGTTGTATGTAGGAGGCCTTGCCTTGCGAGAGAGGGTGTTGTATTTGAGAGAGAGTGTTGTAATTAAGGTAGATGACTACAATGAGTGATTGGGAATCAATAGACGTGGTAACAAACAAGGACATAGACATATCAGAGAAGCGTAAACATCGTCGTTTAGATGTTCGGATGCCTTTGGAATATTCTCCGGCGGATGAGCCTCACGCGAACGTTTCTAACAATGTGACGATAAACGTTAGCACGGGCGGTCTGTATTTTGAGACCGCTGACAGTCATCTGCAGCTGGGGGATGATCTGAATATCAATTTGGCGGTACCTCCTGGGGATACACGGTTTCCTCCTCACGCTCGGATATCTTCCACGGGTCGGGTGGTTCGTGTGCAGGAAATCAAGAATCGTCCGAACCATGACAAGGTGGCTTTTGCGCGGTATGGTATTGCTGCGCAATTCCAGAAACCCCTCAAATTGGCGCTTTAGTTGGGCTTACTTGAGCGTTATCCTACCCTTTATCAAGGCCGCTGACGCGGTCGTGAACACGGTCTGAGGAATTTCACTGTCTATTCTGCATGGGATTTAGTATGTCTAAGTCGGTTTCGCTATTGGGTCTGTTCCTATAGGCAATTGTATTCAGTAACGAAGACGCGGTTAGGTCAGGGGCGTAAATGTTTACGAGTTGTTGGGGTTGTGATTTTTTGGCGCAAAAAAAATGACTCCCGAGTGGTGACCCGGGAGCCAACGTCATCGGTCAATTAAGATCCGAAGACGATTATTGGTTATCGAGGACGTTCTGGATGAATTCGATTGCGCCACCAACGTTTTTGACGGCGGTGCCTTCTTCTTCATCGATTTCGATGTCGAACTCTTCTTCGTACGCAGCGATGAGTTCGATACTTTGGATTGACTCAGCTCCGAGGTCTTCGACAAAACGGGCTTCGTCGGTTACACGACCGAGGTCAACTTTTAGGACGTCGGCGGTGACTTTTCTTACTCTATCAGCAGTATCAGACATTTGTGAACCTCCATGGGGTTTAGTGATGGCGGGCATGGCCCACCCTACATTGGACAATATATTCTAATTGATGTTAGGTTCCCAGTCAAGCTGGGGATGACACTAACGATTTTGACATGAACTGAGAGCCCATTCTAGATCGCTGGTGGACAACACCCTTTAGCTTCGCGAAAGGGTGCCACCCAACATGGGGATGACATTTTTTGAAAAAACGCCCGCTCGGTTAGATGAACCAACCGGGCGGGCGGGAATCGGAAACTGCCAAATTTAGAACGCAGAGGTTAGCTGCTGTTTCGGATCGAGATTATTTTTCTCGATATCTTTGAAGTAGTTAGCGGTGGCGACCTTCATCTCCGAGGTTGAATCGTCATCACAGACGATCATGCCCTTGGGATGGAGCTGGAGGCAGGAGACGGTCCACATGTGGTTTACGCCACATTCGACGGCCTGCTGGAGGGCGCGAGATTTGTTGTAGCCGGTTACGACGATGACGACGCGACGGGCGTCCATGACGGTACCGACACCAACGGTGAGGGCGGTCTTGGGCACTTGGCTGACATCGTTATCGAAGAAACGAGAGTTAGCAATAATGGTATCGTAGGTTAGGGTCTTAACGCGAGTACGGCTGGCGAGTGATGAGCCGGGCTCGTTGAAGGCGATGTGGCCATCAGGGCCTATGCCGCCGAGGAAGAGTTCGATGCCGCCGTAAGAGGCGATCTTCTTCTCGTAACGTTCGCATTCTTTTTCGAGGTCCTTGGCATTGCCATTGAGGATGTTTACGTTGGACTTTTTGATGTTAATGTGGCTGAAGAAGTTGTTCCACATGAACGAGTGGTAACTTTCGGGATGCTCGCGGGGGATGCCGACGTATTCGTCCATGTTGAAGGTTACGACGTTGGCGAAGCTGACTTTTTTGGCCTTGTAGAGCTTGATGAGTTCAGCGTAGGTGCCGAGGGGGGAAGAGCCGGTAGGCAGGCCGAGTACGAAAGGCTTCTTGGCGGTGGGCTTGAACATGTTGATTCGCTTGGCGATGTAAGCTGCGGTCCAAGTTCCGACGAGCTGACTGTTCTTTTGGATAATAACGCGCATTTGATACTCCTTGAAAACAAATTACATAGAACCATTAATGGACACTAATTACGAAGCGGCTAATCGCCGCGGATATTTAATACCGCATGGGCTGAGAGCCCATCCTACTTGTACTAACCGTTTAAACGGGAAAGAACCATTAAACACTAATTTTTCAGGAAGCGGCGAATAGCCGCGGATATTCAATAGTAAAACCCCCCGACAGGTCGGGGGGCTAATTTTTAGATTAGAGTTTTTCGAGTTTGGTTTTGAATTCGGCGACGGTTTTTTCGAGGTCGGCTAGTTTTTGCTGCATTTCTTTGACGAACTTATTGTCTTGGTAGGTGCCTCGTACTTCGGTGAAGTCTTTGTCGATGTCTTGGGGGGAGCCATCTTGGCCGAAGCCTGAATGGCTTAGTTCATCGAATTCTTTTTCGGCGTCGCCGACAACGAGCCGGAGGAATTTGCCTCGTGCTTTGAGATATTCATCGGCGACATTTGCGATATCTTGTTTTGTAGCGTTGTCGAGATCGGTACCGAAGACATCTTTGTAGGCATGCTTGATCCAGACCCATTCATCATCGGCATAGGCAGCATGGATATCGTTGAGGATTTTGGTGCATTCTTCTAAATTGGCGGCCTTTTCAAGAGCCTCAAAGGCATTGAACAAACGGTCGTGCGGCATTAGTTGGCCGCCGACATCGACCCAATCTTGGCTGTACACGGCTGTAGGGGCATTAGCGAAGGCATGGGAAATATCTCCCGCTTCCACAGCCTTCTCAATATGAGAAAATACTTTTTCGGTGAGATACATGTGGATACCGGCGCGGTAGAATTTTTGGCCGGTTCGCAGGATAGGTCTGCGAACGAGTGCGCCGCCTACGGAAACTTCTTCGATGGATTTATCGGTATTATCATAGATTTTTTTCAGGGATTCAGAGGCGCGGATCATTTTTCCGACGGTGTAAGGGCTGAAGACGTCGAAAGAGATTAGATCGCGTTTGATTTTGCCTTTTCGTCGATCCCGGTTGGGCCATTTTGCGCCATCTCGGACGGTGCCGACGGTAGTTAAATTAAGGCCTGGTATCATAGTGCATTTGCCGTCGGCTCGTGCTTCGTGATGACTAAAGGGATATTCGGAGGTGTTGAAAGTGCTGGTATGTTTTCCGAGTACAACTCCGAACGGTCCGACGCTGCATGGCCACATCATATAGCTGAATGATCCGGTTTTAGTACCACGGGCGAGTTTGCCTTCGTGGACCGGGCCGAGTTTGTACATATGGTTGGATTGGTTGGTGCCGCTACCTGCGTTGTAGAAGCTGAAGAGTCCGGCGATGAGGAGGGTTGATTTGTGGTGAGTGACGGTGTATGGGCCTGCGAAAATAGAACATGCTTCGCCGTGGAACGCTTCGCAGTTGGCGAAGAAGAGAGAGTTTTCAGCGGAGTACTGTTTGCCCATTTGGGCGCCTTGTCCGACGAAGGTATGCGCCAGCACGGCACCATCGGTTACCTCGGCACTTTCGGCAATAATAAAATCCTTGGCGACGACCTTGGGGCCTATTAGGGTTGAGGCATCTGGGGCGCTAAGTATGGTGCCATTGACTAGCGATGAAGCCGCGTTGATGACTGCTGCGGGTCCGACGTTGACGTCGATGATTTCGGTAGCGGTGGAGATTTTGGCGCCGTCGGCGATGGTGCCTTGATCGCTACGTACGGTTTCGACGTAATCGAGAGCGATTTTGTTGAGGTTGGCGGTGAGCTGGGGGCGATAGCGGTAGAGGCAGGTCATGTAGGCATATTGGACGGAGAGCTGGTCGAAGAGGATTACTTCGCGTCCGCCGCCTTCGTTTAGGACTTCGACTTCTGTACCGTTGCCGAATGTGGCGTTAGGGTTGGTTTGGATGGTGCCGACGTTTTCGATGCAGACGTTGGAGCCGATGTTGTAGTTAGCGATGTGGACACCAACGTTGGCGATACGGGAATTGTCGCCGATGGTGCAATTGTGGATGTTGGCGTTGTATATTCCGGAGGTTTTTTCGATGCCATGTACGCCAGCGACGTTGCCGGACAGGGAACCGATTTTGACATTGCCGGAAAAATGGGTGTTGCGGGCGCGGACGGGGTTGAAGCCGTCGGCGACTTGGATGTTTTTCCAGTCAAGGGCTGAGCAGCCTTGGTCGGTTAGGGTTTTGATTTGATCGTCGGTTAGGTTTTTATATGTTGCCATTGGTATATATCCGGTTTTTGCAAAAGTTGATGATTTTTGCGCGTGGGCAAAAAGTTGCCCACCCTACTTATGGTTGGTGGATAATCACCCTTTAGCTTCGCGAAAGGGTGCCACCCGAATTAGCTACTTTGTTAGTTCGTAGGTGTCTGCGGCGATTGCTCCTTCTTCGTTGGTTGGTATGACGTAAACGGCGACATCGCTGTTATCGCTGGAGATTAGTCCTTCGCGGCGTAGGACGGTGTCGTTAAGTTTTTGGTCGAGTTCGATGCCGATCTGGGGCATATCGGAGCAGATAGCGGCGCGGGCTGCGGTTGCGTTTTCTCCGATACCGCCGGTAAATACGACGGCGTCGAGTCGGCCTAGTACGGCGGTGTAGGTACCGATGTATTTTTTGACGCGATAGCAGAAGATGTCGATAGCGAGCTGGGCGCGTTTATCGCCTTGGGCTGCTTTTTCGGTGAGGTTACGCATGTCGTTGGATTCGCCGGATATTCCGAGGAGTCCGCTCTTTTTGTTGCATAGGGTGTTGAGGTCTTTGATGTCGTAGCCTTTGGAAGCGAGGTAGAAGAGGATGGCGGGGTCGAAGTCGCCACTACGGGTTCCCATGACGAGACCTTCTAGGGGGGTTAGACCCATGGAGGTATCGACGGATTTTCCGTTCTTTACGGCGGCCATTGAGCAGCCGTTGCCTAGATGGCAGGTGATGAGGTTGACATCGTACTTGCCTTTTTTCATTAGCTCAGCGGCGCGGCGGGCGACGTAACGGTGGGAGGTGCCGTGGAAGCCGTAACGACGTACACGATATTTTTCGTAGAGTTCGTAGGGCAGGGCGTACATGTAGGCTACTTCAGGGATTGAGGCATGGAAGGCGGTGTCGAAGCAAGCGACCTGGGTAGCTTTGGGCAGTTTGTGCTGAGCGGCGCGGATGCCGGTTAGGTTTGGGGGATTGTGCAGAGGTGCGAGGTCGGCGAATTTTTCGATTGATGCGAGGACGTTGTCGTCGATGATGTTTGAGCCGCTGAACTCGTCTCCGCCGTGTACGACGCGGTGGCCTACGGCTTGGATTTCGGCGATATCTTTGATGACGGCGCCGGCTTTTTCGCTGACGAGGGTTTCGAGGATGAAGGCCATTCCTATCTCGTGGTCGGCGACGGGGGTTTCGGTGGTGTATTCTTGGCTGTCATATTGATGGGTGAGTTTGCCCATTTCTTCGCCGATGCGTTCTAGATTACCTTTGGCAATGACGGTGCCTTGGGGCATTTCGTAGAGTTGGTATTTGATGGAAGAACTGCCGGCGTTGATTACTAAGATTTTCATTATATAGATACCTTTTTGCTTGGTGGACGACCACCCTTTAGCTTCGCGAAAGGGTGCCACCCGTTGCTACTATTTTATTCTGGATTCCCTACATTACGCATGCGGCGAGAATCGCGTGGGAATGAATTATGCTTGAGCGAGGGTGATGGCGGCGGTGTTGACGATGTCGTCGATGCTGGCGCCGCGTGAGAGGTCACTGATGGGTTTGGCGAAACCTTGCAGGAACGGTCCGATCGCTTGGGCGTTGGCCATGTATTGGGTTAATTTGTAGCAGATGTTGCCGGCGTCGAGGTCGGGGAAGATGAGTACGTTGGCTTTGCCTGCGACAGCGGATTCATCTTTGACTTTCTTGGCGGCGACGCGGGGAACGATGGCGGAATCAGCTTGGAACTCGCCGTCGATAGCCAAAGAGCCGTCGCGCTCGCGAGCGATGGCGAGGGCCTTGGTGACTTTATCGACATGGGCATGAGAAGCGCTGCCTCGTGTGGAAAATGAAAGCATGGCGACACGGGGTTCGGTGCCGAGCAATTTGGCGCCGCTGGCAGCGGAGGCCAGGGCGATCTCAGCTAGTTCTTCTTCGGTGGGGTCGATGTTGACGGCGCAATCGGCATAAATGAAAGGCTTGTCTTTTTCGCCTTGGAAGTCGGGGATGACCATAAGGAAGAAACTGGAGGGAGTATTGATACCTTGGGCAAAACCGACGGTTAGTACGCCTGCTTGGATGACGGTTGCTGTGGCGTTAGCGGCGCCGGCGACCATGGCGTGAGCTTGGCCTTGTGCTACCATCATACCGCCGTAAAACAGGGGTTTCATAACCATACGTTTAGCGACGGGGACGGTAATATCGTCGCGACCTTGGCAGTAGGCTTGGGCGTACTGATCGAGATTGTCGGCTTCGCGGGGGTTAAGGGTGGTGATGTCGTCGATTTTTACGCCGGCCTGCTTGGCGGCCTCAGCGATTTTTTCGGGTTTGCCTAACACTATAGGATTGGCGATGCCTTCATCCTTGATGCGACGCGCGGCGGCTATGATTCGCTCATCAGAGCCTTCGGGTAAAACTATAGAAAGGTCACGAGCTTGGGCCTGTTTTTTGAATGAAGCAACAATATCCATGGATACTCCTGTAATTTAAGTCCAACTTGTTAGCAAAACCGCAAAACTACCGCGGTTTAGACATTGGAAACAATAGGCGCAGGAGATGATATTATCCTGGTAGGGAGGCTAAAGAGGCCTTTAGCGAAGCAGTTCCATTCCAAAGTGCGCCCATTGGTCCGGAGAAGTTAAACACCGGGTGTTCACGTTACGAAAGGCGTGATTATTCTGGAAACAGGGTAATGCTGTCAAGCACTATTACTATTTATACATCAAATATAGTGTTATAGATTTTAGATTTAGATTAGTTTTGGATGAGATCAGCGTTCCCGGCGCCATGGCAGGACTTGGCGAAGGAATTGGCTGCGGTTAGCGAGTGTTGTTATTGGGGAGGTTTGGGAGGGTTCGGTGCTGCGTGTGCGGCGAAGGCCTCCATGGCGTTTAAGGAGGCGGTACACGTAAGATCGAGAAACGTTTCTTTGCAGTTTATGATTGATTAGTTCCTGAAGGGTTGGGACCAGAGAAACGGACGGTTTTTGCGTAAGGGTTTTGGCTTGCTGAATTAGCTCAGCTTCATCCTGTTGGGATAGAAAGGCCCAACGGCGACCGCCTCGGCCTTGGCGTCGGAGTCCTTCGGGGCCATAGGTATTGTATTGTTTAATCCACAATCGTACCGCTTGGGTAGAAGCGCCCAGCACCTTGGCGACCTGGGCGGCATTAAGCTGTCCGCCATCGGTTAGGGATATGGCTAGGCGGCGACGGTAGGCGGCTGGGTCGGGAGATTGCTGGAGCCAAAGGAACATTTCAGCTTGGGTAAGATACGGTTTTATGGATGCCGGTGGGCGCATATTCAGGATTTCCAAAAAATGCTCAAAACAACATGTATGATGTATATTAAATTAGTAATATTTTCAAGTTATATTTTGTTTTTTCGGCGGTCGGGGAGGTTTTAACCGCGAAAGACGCGAAAGACACGAAAAGTAAGGGAACCACTAATGGGCACTAATATTCACTAATAAGAAATTAGCTGCCAGGGGCTAGGCGATAGCACAGGGGGTATGGCGATGGGACAGTTGGAGCGAGAGGTCAGGGAGTTTTTAACCACGAAAAACACGAAAGACACGAAAAAAAGATAGCTGCCAGGGGCTAGGCGATGGGGCAGGGGGGTATGTTGATGGTACAATTGGAGTATAAGGTCAGGGAGGTTTTAACCGCGAAAAACGCGAAAGGCGCGAAAAATAAGAGAACCACGAATGGGCACGAATATTCTCGAATAAGATTAGCTGCCAGGGGCTAGGCGATGGGGCAGGGGGATATGGCGATGGCACAATTGGAGCAAAAGGTCAGGGAGTTTTTAACCACGAAAAACGCGAACGGCGTGAAAGAGAAGCGGCGATGAGTTCGGATCCTTACTGTTGGGGGATTTATATTATGCGGTTGGTTTTTGTTTGCGTTTTGGGCGTGGATGTTGATGATGCGGGGTATGCTTGAATTTACATTGATAGGTTGGATAGTTGTACTGTTGTGCGCGGCATTAATAGGTTTTTCGAAGACCGGTATGCCTGGCGCGGGGATATTGGTTGTGCCGTTGCTGGCTACTGCGATGGACAGCAAGGAGTCGGTTGGTTTTTTACTGCCGATCTTATGCATGGCTGATATCATGGCGGTGATTTATTGGCGGCGTCACGCGGATTGGCCCAAGTTATTGAAGCTGCTGCCTTGGGCGCTGGCGGGATTGGTTATAGGTTATTTTTGCCACAAACAAGTTTTTGTGGAGGGAAGGCAAGGCGTTCTGTCGTTGGTGATTGGTTTGGTGGTATTGGGGCTTATCGGGTTGACGACGTGGCGGAACAGCCGCAGAGGGCAGGAAGTAAAAATACCGACGAATTGGTATTTCGCGGCCTTGATGGGGCTTTTGGCGGGTACGACGACGATGTTGGCGAACGCGGCGGGGCCTGTAATGGTGATCTACTTTTTGGCGATGAAGCTGGACAAGGAACACTTTTTGGGGACGGGGGCGTGGTATTTTTGGATGCTGAATTTGATCAAGATTCCATTCATGGTGGATTTGGGCATGATCAACAGTACATCGGTAACGACGAATCTGGTGACTCTGCCTTTCATTGCGGCGGGAGGGGTATTAGGGATATTACTGGTTCATCGTTTAAACGATAAGATTTTTACTCGGGTGGTGACAGTGTTGGCGGTTGCGGCGGCGGTAGCATTGGTTGTTAAGGGGCTTCTGTGAGGTCAGGGAGTTTTTAACCGCGAAAGACGCGAAAGAGAACCACTAATGGACACGAATAATCACTAATAAGAAATTAGCTGCCAGGGGCATGTTTCCGGCACAGGGGGGTTGTTCGGGGGTGCGATTTGGGCTGTGAGGTCAGGGAGTTTTTAACCGCGAAAAACGCGAAAGACGCGAAAGAGAACCACTAATGGACACGAATAATCACTAATAAGAAATTAGCTGCCAGGGGCGGGGCGAGGGGGCAGGGGGGTATGTCGATGGCACATTGGAGGAAAAGGTCAGGGGAGCCGGCAAGATGCCGGCGGTACGGGCAGGGAGGTTTTAACCGCGAAAAGCGTGAAAGACGCGAAAAGAAGATAGATTCTCGGGGTAGGGGGAGTGATTTTTTGATAGGATTGACAGGATTGGGGTGAAGGTAGGCAGAGATGTTGCGGGGTTTATTTGGCGCACCCGGGTGTTAACATTGTGATTATTGCACTTGCATAGTTTGGAAAATGGTTTTACACTACGGTTCTATCGCTGGAACGGCTGTTAGCGAACAGCGTCAAGTCCAGGAGAGGTGTCCGAGTGGCTTAAGGAGCACCCTTGGAAAGGGTGTGTACGGGTTACCGTACCGCGGGTTCGAATCCCGCCCTCTCCGTTTATTTGTTTTGAGGGTTGGGGATTTTCTGTTGAACTATTCATTTTAGGGGTTTCCGTAATGAAGATTGCAAATGAAGGAATTGTTTTTAGCGGGTCGGCGGGTACGCGCACGGCGAATTGTTGTTTTCCTTCGATTGCCCGCTTTGGTGATGGGACGCTTTTGGTCGCGTGGCGGGTGGGTACTGTGAAGGATTCTGCAGACGGGACGATATATATGTCCAGGTCCAAAGACGGGGGTAAGAGTTGGGATGATCCGATTTGTCCTTTCTCGAAACCTGTTGAGGGTAAAGAAGGAAGCTATGGGTTGGATGGTGTTCCGGGCGATTTGCATTTTGCCGCGGTGACGGCTCTGGATGACAATAGGGCTATGACGGCGATGATGTGGCTTGATCGCAGTGATCCTGGCCGGGCTATGTTTAACGAAGCGACGGAAGGGCTGCTTCGGGTTCATACTTTGATGGCGAAATCTGATGATCAAGGCAAGACATGGGGTGAGCCATATTTGTTTGACGCTGCGCCTTATGAGGGCGTTGCGGCTCTTTGCGCGCCGATTTTGAAGCTAGCTGATGGGAATCTCGCGTGTCAGGTTGAGACGAATAAGCCTTACGATGACAGCGAGGTTTGGAAGCAGCACGCCTGTTTGAAGTTTTCAAGTGATGAAGGACTGACGTGGAAGGATATGGTTAGTGTTGCTCATGATCCAACGTTTCGGATTCGTTATTGGGATCAGCGGCACGCGGTTGCTCCAGACGGCACGATGGTTGCGGGTTTTTGGATTTATGACGCTGTGGATCATAAAGAGCTTGGTTTTCGCATTGCGGTATCGGAAGATTGCGGCCGGACATGGTCGGTACCGCATGAATGTGGATTTGACTATCAGTTGCCTTATCCGGTGTTTTTGCCGGACGGTCGATTGGTGTTGTTTTGCATTGATCGATACAAGACGCGTACGATTCGGGCGTTGGTGAGTGAAGACAAGGGGCGGACGTTTTTGCCGGGCGAATTGGTGGTTTACCAACATCCTGTGGGTCGCAAGGAACCTGGCGAGGACGATCATCAATTGGCAGATCAGCAGATATGGACGTTCGGCAGATTGGAAGGGGTTTCTGATTCCGCGGGCAATGTTTGGGTTGTGTATTACGCGGGTGACAATGACTCAACAAATATTCATTGGGCTCAGATATCGTTTTAGAGGCCAGTTGGTCCTGACGATAGCTGATTTTTGTGATGCAGAATACAGCATGGTCTGAGCCAGTTGTTTTTTGGTACGAGAATCAGAGATTCGCAAAGGGATACTAAATGGTGATTCGACTATTACTGATAGCAGCGGGCGGGGCGCTTGGTGCGGTTTCGCGGTACGGTGTGACTGAGCTGGTTGGCAAATTGTTTGGGAGTGTGCTGCCCTGGGGGACGATGGCGGTGAATCTTGTAGGCTCGGCGGCGATAGGTTTTTTATGGGCGGCGTTCGAGCGGGAACCGATAGGAGTGAATTTACGGATGTTTGTATTTGTGGGGATATTAGGGGGCTTCACGACGTTTTCGTCGTTCACGCTGGAAACGTGCGGTTTGCTGCGTACGGGGCATGCCAAGCTCGCGTTGGCAAATATAGCGGTGAGCAACGTTGTAGGCATTGCCGCGGTATTCGCGGGGTTCGCGGCGTTTAGATATATAACGAAATAGTCGGTAGATGTTTGTTCCGCGTGGGCCTAGAGAAGGTGTGGTTCTTGAGCGAAGCTTATGCTTGGCGGTTGAGTTTTGTGATGGGGCAAAATGTGTGGGTGATGTGGGATGATAAAGGGGGAGCTATTGCTGCATGACGGCGGTGACGATTTCGTCGATGACGGGTCTCAGTGATGCGCCTCCGGACCGGTTAGCGATTACGGAGAACGCGAGCCATCGGCCGTTTTGGTCTTGGCAGTAGCCGCTTAGGGCCCAGGCGCCGGAGATGTATCCGGTTTTTGCATAGATGCGGTCTCGTAGATCGGGATCGCTGAATCGTCTTCGTCGTTGCAGGGTTCCATCCGTGTTTGGTGTTGCGAGTGACTCGCGAAAGACGTCGGCGGTAATGGGGTCTTGGTAACGGTGTACTAGCACCTTGGTAATGACTTGGGCGGAAATTCGGTTTTGGCGACTTAGTCCGCTGCCGTCATCGATGACGAGTGATTCCTGGTCGATGTTGAGTTGTCGGAGAAACTGGCGCACGGCGGCTCGGCCGGATTGCCATGATCCTTGTCCGACAACCGTGTCTTGGGGTAATTGATAATAGGCGCCGAGGGTTTTGCAAAGACACTCAGCGGCGAGATTGAGGCTTTGTTGATTGCATCGTCTGACGACATCGATTAGAGGTGTTGAGTGGACAGTTAGGACGTCGAGGTCGGTGGGCAGTTGGCCGTTATCTTGGCGGAGGCGACGGATGATCAGTCGGCCGTCAATATTGATGTTGTGCCGCAGCAGATACTCCGCCAGGGCATAGCCGAAGAAGGCGCTGGGGCGGTCAACGGTTACGAAGATAGTTTGTTCGTGTCTGACATTACCTCTTAGGACTATGTCGTTGCCTCCGATTTGTCTGGAAGCCCAGGCGGTGTCACGGCCGGAGCTTACGGTTTCGGTGCGGTTGGTGATTTGCGCATATTCGGTAGGGGGGGACAATTGGAAGGAGGCAGGGCGGCCGGCTTGGGAATTGGGTGTTAAGGTTACATCTAGGCAGTTGTCATTGTAACAGATAGCTGACACTTGAGCGGTGTACCAACTATTGGATTGCTCGACGGGCCATGAGGGGTGAAAACGCTGGTCGTCGAATATGGTATCGTCGATTAATAGATTTCCGGTGATGGAGGTGATGCCGCGTTCATGTAATGCCGTGAGCAGCAGTTCAAAAACCGCGTCTATGCTTTTGCCATTGTTCTCGGCTATCACGGGATCGCCCAGCAGTGGGTCTCCGGCGCCGAAGATGGCCAGGTTGTCGCCGATAAGGCCGAATGTGGTATCATAAGTGAAATCAAGCCCCAGTTGTTCGAGAGCGGCGGCGGTGGTGATGATTTTCATATTGCTTGCCGGTGCGAGAGGACGGTCGGCACGGTGTGAGTATAGACTTTGTCCGGTAGCTGCGTCACAGAAACTGATGGAGAACTGGGCGTTTTCGCAACTCTGTTGGCTGAGGATTGCATCTATACGCTGGTTGATTTGGGCCAGCGCAGGAACCTGGGTGATGGCAAGTGAGAGGATGAGAAAGCAATAGCGTATCAAGATCAACTCCGGCGATGGTCTGAGACAATGCAAAAGGTTATGGTTTAATATACTTAGCAACAATATTTCTAACGGAAAAGCGGGCGGAAATCAAGCATTACAGGGGGGGGCGGAGGCATAAGAAGTTAATCTGCTTACGTGGATAAAAAGGTGAGATTTTTGCATAGACAAGGGTTGACTGGTGGGCAAAGGCGGCTATAATTAGGGTTTGCTCAATTGGCATGAAATACGTAACCCCATGTAAAATGGAGAGTTAAGAATAATGGGACGTCGACGCGACCGGTTAAACAAACGTTTGGCAAATGCTACCCAGACTCGGCAAGAGAATTCTCTGCGTAAAGAGAGGCAACACGCCCGCACGGATGCGGTTATGCTTGACCTTTTGAAGAAGGGTGATCTGCCTTATACGCCTGGTACGATGAGCTGGCTCAGTGTGAAACTGGGCAAAAAGGCTTCGCGTATTACTACTGAAGACGTAAAGAGCCTGTTGGCCTAAATTCAGGTTAATCCGTGAATAGTGGGGGACATTGGATGTTGCGTTTTGAGAGCATGATACAGTAAGTTACAACCCCCTGACGGGTCAGGGGGCTAATTTGTTGTGTGAACAAAGAAGAAGGTGGACTGATCCTGCGGAAATCGCGGATGAGTTTTTTTGTGGGTGGGTGGGGGTACAGCGGTGTTAAGGGGTTTTTCTAGAGATCGTTTTGCTGTGGATTTAGGAGTCTGTCCACGGTTTCCCAAAATTCATCCTGACTGACAGATAGTCTTAGGGTCTGCATATAGCCGCTGTTGTCGATTGCCACGATCCGGCGTATTTCTTCCACTGTTTTGGTTGTGAATTTCACTGGTCCTTTGAGTGGTTCGATGATCTTGGCTTCTAGGCGGGGGAACCTGAGTGTGACGTCGGCAAAAACCGCGCCCAGCACTTCAATTTCGGGAGCTTTGTCGCTGGTGGGAATATCAACAGCCCGGCGTAACTCGGCGGTCATCTCGTTGATCTCTTCTTCGAGTTTTCTGATATTCTGTATTATCTTAGCTGCGTTTTTCTTTTGGTCGCTGTTGAGTTGCTTTAGGTAGGCCAACAGCGGCGTAACGGCTTGGAGGCCTTTTTGGATAAACGCTCGTTTTTTATCGATTTCCTCGGCATATCTGAAACATTTCTCGCGCAGACTTTGATCTATTCCCACATCTACTAGTGTTGGCACTCCGGCTTCTGAACCGAGAATTTTCACTTTGATGCCGTTGGTCGCGATAGTGTGGCCTCCGACGAGTGGTCCGTTCTCGATAATGACTTTTCCGCCGCAATCCAGTTGGCAGTTGACGATTTCGCTTTGCACGATGACATCGCGGCCGACTTTGACATTAGCGTTGGTTATGTATTTACTGATGATATCCTCTCCGGCGTGGACGGTTCCTTTTTCTTTGCTGGTAATTCCGCCGAGACAGGTTAGGCTTTTTTCGGCGTGGACTTCGGCGGCTTCGATGAATCCCCTTACTAGGATGTTGGAGCGGCTATGCACTTTGAAGCAGTCGAGAATATTTTTGCCGACATTGACATCGCCGGTGAATTCTATGTTGCCAATGGAGAAGTCCACGTCTTCAGGGATATCCAAATTGGTATCAACCCAAACACGATTGTTTTGGAAATTGACTCTGCCTTCGCAGTCGGCATATACTTGGTCGCCTTGCCTGCGGACGTTTGGTCCCAGATTTATTTTAGCCTCTGCTCCGGTTCGGCGGGGGATTGGGTTGCCGAACACGTCAATACCGTCTTGGCCTTTGGTAGGTGGGTGAATGTGGAGAATTGGCGCGTTTTTACCAACGGAGATTATGGTGCTGCGTTCGTAGTGGCTTTGGTTGGCGTTTTCAGGGGTCGCGGGTTTATTATTGGCTTGGGAGTTTTTGGCTGCTTGTTGGGCGTTTTCGTTTTTCGGGGGTGAATCTTGGGGCGTAGTTTTTTTATCAAAGAGGGTTTCTATGCTGCCATCTTTTTCGTGGATGGGGGCGGTGCCCTGCGCGATGACGATCGGTTGAGGGATTTGATTGTCTTTTGTTTTCTCCACGAATTTTTGAATCGCCTGCTGAGCGTCCTTTTGCAGGATTATTTTCAAGGAGTTCACTTCGGCTGTGATATCGTCGACTGATACACTAGTTCCGGGCAGCGCGTCCGGGGTGAGCGCTAAGGTGGCTGTGAGCATATCGTCGCTGATTTTTACACAAAACATTTTGCTGGCGGTAGATGCCATTATGCCCTCCTCGGGCGTACGTACCCTTAATGACGTATGTTATTTTTATCGCCCTGTGCCAGGTTGAACTTGACTACGGAATAATTTGTAATGTGCCATGGCAGCGGAATCGCGTTCATTCCGGCTAATAGCAGGCATAGCCGATTGTTAGGGTTCTGTATGGTGGTTATGGGGTTGCGAATTGTTGTGTTGGGCAAAAAAAAAGTGGGAACGTCATGGCGTATTGGTTGTCGAAATGTTAGGATGCGCACTTGGAGTGGCATCATCGAGACCTATTGAGGCAAACGGTTAAGGCGTGTATGAGTTAAAACCCCTTGTTTTTTCGGAGGACGTATTCATGATTCAGAAGCGAATCTTTGGACAGATGTTATTGTCGGCGGTTTTTGTGGTGAGTTTGGTGGTTGGTATTTCATGGGCCGATAATGTGGCTGATATGGGAGGCGCCATCGGAGAGGCCCAGGATTTGCCCATACGTACGGTGGTGTTGTACAGTCACGGCGTAGGGTATTTCGAGCGAGGCGGGACGGTCGAAGGCGGCCAACCGGTATCGCTGCACTTTGGACGAGAGCAGATGAATGATTTGCTCAAGAGTTTGGTGGCGGTTGATTTCAGCGGGACGCCGATCAGCGACATTGTATATGACAGTACCAAGACGGTGGAGCAGTTGTTGGCGGACTATCCGTTTAATTTGCGGTCGAATTTTGGTTTGCCGCAATTGATGTCGCAATCGCAGGGCACGATGGTAGAGTTGGTTTTGGCCAACACCGACGTGAGGCAGGGGCGGATAATAGGAGTGGAACAGCGTAATGTGGTGCAGGGAGAATCGGAACAGACCAGGTATTTGATTACGATAATGGATGCTTCGGGGATTATGGAATCGTATGATGTTGACAGTGTGAGCCGGTTTCGTTTTTTGGATGAGCGGCTGCAGGGAGAGTTTCAGCGATATTTGGAGATATTGACGCAGCGTAATCGTAATGATGAAAAGACGGTTACGATTTATCCGGGCGGAACGGGCCCGCGGGAGTTGTTGGTTGGTTATGTCAGCGAGGCGCCGATTTGGAAGGCGACGTATCGGTTGATATTGTCTGACGCTTCGGCGGATGAGCTGCATTTGCAGGGTTGGGCGATAGTTGATAACGTGAGTGAAGAAGATTGGGAGAATGTGAATTTGTCGTTGGTGAGCGGCTTGCCGATCTCTTTTGTGCAGAATTTGTATGATCCGTTGTTTAGGCAACGGCCGGTGATAGCGTTGGCGACGGGGCCTGCGGTGCTGCCTAGTACTCCGGAAGCCCAACAGTTTGGCGTTCAGTTGCGTCGGCGCGCCGGCTCAGCAGGAGAGATGGAGATGGATAGAGTTTCTTCCTCGCCGATGGCGGCTCCGGGATATGCGTACGGCATGGATGAAGGCGGGGGTGCGATGAATTTGCAACAAAGTATTACAGCGGACGATATGCGGCAGTTGCAATCGGAAGCGGCCACGAGTGATTTAGGTGAGTTGTTTGAGTATCGTATCGATCATCCGGTGACGATTGCGCGTAACCGTTCGGCGTTGCTGCCGATTGTGGCGTCAGATGTGAGCGGGCAAGTGGTTGCTTTGTATAATGAATCAGTGCGGTCGGCGAACCCCATGGCGGCGGTGCGTATGACCAACACCACGGGGTTGACGCTGGAAGGCGGGGCGCTGACGGTGTTCCGAGAAGGCAGCTATGTGGGTGAGGGCCTTGTCGAGACGATCAAGGCGGACGAACAGCGTTATATTACTTACGCGGTGGATTTGGGCGTTCGTGTGGAAAGCGAAAATGACAGCCGAAGCCAGGATGTGTTCCGCGTATTGATCGAACGGGGCGTTATGCGTCAGTTCAGATATGTGTTGGCGACGAAGACTTACAATATCACCAATGTGGACGATGAGGCCAAGACGGTGGTGATTGAACATCCGATTAACAGCGGTTGGGAACTGATGACCCAAGAGGGATTGATCGAGACGACGGATAGCTATTATCGGTTCGAGGTCGAGGTGCCGGCGCAATCTACGGTGGCGTTCGCGGTTCAGCAGCGGCGTGATCACGTGGAAACGATCGCTTTGCGTAATGTAACATCGGACGATGTTCTGTTGTACTTCAGACAGCATCATATCGATGAGGCGATTCGGGACCAGTTGCTGCAGATTACCAGTATCAAAGCAGATATCGCTCAAGTGGATCGGCAGATTGATGAGTTGCGTGACCGTAGGGGTGATATCACCGACGAGCAGCGGCGTCTGATAGAGATTCGCGGACGTCTGCGTGACACTCGGGAAGAAGTGGCGCTGGCGGCGGATTATATCAGCCGAATCGGCGCGATGGAAACCGAACTAGATGAAATTGATGTTCAGTTGGAGCAATTGCGGGCGCAACTTGAAGGCCTGCAAAACACTCTGGACGAGTTGTTGGAGAATTTATCTTACGACTTGCGTTTGTGATTACTCAGGCTGAGTGATGTGATTGAGAATCATCTAGAGTTATTGCAAAAAACCCCCTGACAGGTTAGGGAGCTAATCTGACGGGCGAATACGCTAGATAGCAGTTGTGCTGATCTAGATTCAGATGGTCAGCAGGACACGATATTGGGAGATCATTTCGCGACCCAGCAGGAAGCTATGTGGTCGGGATGATCTCCCTTTTGCGTTAGGGGGGGCAGGTCGTGTTTGCATTGTTCGACGGCGTTCGGGCAGCGGGGGTGGAAGGGGCAGCCGGCGGGTGGATTGATGGGGCTGGGTACTTCGCCTCTTAGTATGATGCGATGCTGTTTGCGGTGCGGGTCAGGTTGCGGTATGGCGGACATCAGGGCGATGGTGTAGGGGTGTTTGGGGTTGGCGTATAGTTCTTTTGATGAAGCGTATTCTACGATACGGCCTAGATACATTACCGCGACGTAATCGCTGATGTGTTCGACTACGGCGAGGTCGTGGGCGATGAAAAGGTAGGTCAGTCCCATTTCGGCTTGGAGGTCTTGGAGCAGATTAACGATTTGGGATTGAATTGAGACATCGAGAGCGCTTACGGGTTCATCGCATATGATGAATTTTGGATTTAGCGCCAGGGCGCGCGCGATGCCTATGCGTTGGCGTTGTCCGCCGCTGAATTCGTGGGGGTATCGACTGGCGTGTTTGCTGGATAGGCCGACCTTGTTCAGCAGTTGTGCCACCAGTTCTCGGCGTTGCTCGCCCCGTGCGATTCCATGCACCGTCATTGCTTCTCCGACAATGTTGCTTACGGTCATGCGGGGGTTGAGCGAGCCGTAGGGGTCTTGGAAGATAATTTGCATTTCGCTTCGGGCGGCGCGGAGCTGTTTGGCGTTCATGCCAAATACGTTGCGATTGTTGAAAGAGAAACTTCCTGAGGTGGCTGGTACGAGTCGGAGCATGGAGCGTCCGACGGTAGTTTTGCCGCAGCCGCTCTCGCCGACCAGGCCGAGCGTTTTACCGGGCTGGATGCGGAAACTGACATCTTCGACGGCTTTTACCCAATTGTGGATTCGGCTGAACAAGCCTCGGCGGATTGGGAAGTAGGTGCGCAGCTCATTTACGACTACTAGATCGTTGCCGTTGTCGCTATTGTTGGATGGGTTGTTGTTCATGAGCAATCAGTTTCGGTTATGGTCGCCGCGGTTATTTATGTTAGGGCTCCGGCCTCTTTGGCGGTTTTCCAGCAGGCGGAAAAATGGCCAGGTTTGATTTCGACTAGAGACGGTTCTTCGCTGTGACAGCGTTGATCTTGATGTGCATAAGGACAGCGGGGATGGAACTTGCAGCCGGAAGGGAATTCCGAGGGGTCGGGCACGGTACCGGGGATTACATCGAGACGTTCTTTAACGCTGCCTAGTTTTGGCAGTGAACGCATAAGACCTTGGGTATAAGGGTGCAGGGGCTGGGCGAAGATTTCGTTAACGTTGGCGCGTTCGACGATTTTGGAGGCGTACATCACGGCTACATCGTCGGCGTTCTCGGCAACGACGGCCAGGTCGTGGGTGATGAGGATGACTGCCATGTTGTTACGCCGTTGGAGTTTTTTTAGCAGTTCGAGGATTTGTGCTTGAATGGTGACATCGAGGGCGGTGGTGGGTTCATCGGCGATGAGCAGGGCGGGGTCGCATGAAAGCGCCATGGCGATCATAGCGCGTTGGCGCATGCCGCCTGACAGTTGATGAGGATATTCCTGGACGCGTCTTTCGGGTTCAGCGATTCCGGTGAGGCGGAGCATTTCGATGGCTCGGGACCATGCTTCGGGGCCTCGTTTACCTTGATGGAGTTCGACGGCTTCGACTATCTGCTGGCCGATGGTGTAAACGGGGTTCAGGCTGGTCATTGGTTCTTGGAAGATCATGGCGATGTCGTTGCCGCGTATGGACCGCATTTGTTTTTCGGAGAGCTTGAGCAGGTCTTTGCCGTTGAAGAAGATTTTGCCGCTTACGATTTTTCCGGGCGGATCGGGGATGAGTCTTAGCACCGATAGGGCGGTTACACTTTTGCCGCAGCCGCTTTCGCCGACCACCGCTAGGGTCTTGCCGGGTTCGATGGAATAGCTAACGCCGTTGACGGCATTGAATGTGCCTTCGTCGGTGAAGAAGGAAACGGTTAGGTCTTCAATGGCAAGCAGTTTGTTGTTTGAGTTGGTCATGCTGCTTTCCTGAGTCGGGGGTCAATGGCATCGCGTAAACCTTCGCCGACGAGATTATACGCGGTAACGGTAAGAAATATCGCCAATCCGGGAAACAGCGACAGCCACCAGAGGAATCTTCCTGTTGAGCTTACGCCTTGACTGAGCATTTGTCCCCAACTGGGCGTGGGTGGTGCGACGCCGAAGCCTAGGAAGCTCAATGCCGCCTCGGTGAAGATCGCCCCGGCAATGCCGAACGTGGCGCTTACCAATACGGGCGCTATTCCGTTGGGCAGCATGTGTTTGAACAGCACCGATCGCAGCGGCAAACCCAGCGCCAGGGCGGCCTGGACAAAGTCCTGTTTTCGCAGTTTAAAAAATTCCGCCCGGATAAATCTCGCTACTCCGGTCCAACTGGTTACGCCGATAATGACCATGATGTTGATCAGGCTGCGTTCAAAGAATGCCACGATTGTGATGATAAGGAAGAAGGTGGGTACCGCCATCATGATTTCGACGAATCTCATTCCGATGAAGTCTATCTTGCCGCCAAAATATCCCAGTATGGCTCCGACGAATATTCCGATGACGGATGATATTCCCACGGCGATGAAGCCGACCGAAAGCGAAATTCTGCTGCCGTGAATGAGCCGGCACAAAACATCGGAGCCGACATCGTCTGTACCGAGCCAATGTTCTCGGCTGGGCGGCTGCACGCTGGATTTGAGCTCGGTACGTTCGTAGCCGTAGGGCACGGGGGCGAATATGGCTTGGGTTGCCTGGCCTGATTCGACCATAAGTTTATAGTTGGTGGCGTCAAGTCTTTTGGATTTTACCAAGGCGACAATTGTCATGCCGACGCTCAATACGACAATCGCGATAATAATCTGTTTGGTGAATACCGCGCCTCGGTGGGAAGGATCGACTCGTTTGCGATTACGCCGGGCGAGTATTACCAAGATAATTGCTGTAATGGCCGCCATGAATATCCAATAATCCACCATCTGGAGATTGCGAAACAGTGGGAATTGCAATTTGTCATGGCGATCAGTGACGGTATATGTGCAGGTATCGGTTCCAATGTAGCCCTTGTCAGGAACATAGCTGATAGTACTGTCGCCGTTGTCGATGACTTTGCCGTGGGCACCATTTGTGATGTCCAATATATACAGCAGGTCGCCATCAGCATCGTAATCATTTGCCAGTATGGTTGATGTCACGAAGTTTGCATTGACCATAACAGAGATGTTGTCATCGGCGGCTATCGGCGGATTATTCTCGGTGTTGCTGGGCGTTTGGACTTGGTAGCTATTGGGTGTTTCAGATGTCTGACTCTGCGGCGGAATATTGCCGTTGGGGGTTATCGTTATCGTTACCGTTGCGGTAGAAACTCCGGTCCGCAGCACGTAAGGTTTATCATTAGCGATAAACGGAGCGAGGACGGCAACGGCGAACAGCAGGATGATGAAGGCGTAGCTGAGGGTGGTGAGTTTGCTTTTGAAGAACTGCCGGCGGACCATATCTCCGTATGATCGGCCCCAAGCGGTCGGATTGTTATTGGCTGTTTTTGTCATCGGCCCTCGAATGATATTCTAGGATCGGCAATTGCGTAGGCGATATCCGCCAAGAGCAATCCGATGAGATTAAGCGAGCCGGCGATGGTAGCGACTGCCATGATAACGTTGTAGTCTCTGGTGGTAACGGCCTCGAATGCGAGCAGTCCCATACCGGGGATGCTGAAGATGCTTTCGATGATTACGGAACCGCCGAACATAGCTGGAAGTACGGTCGCCATGATGGTGATTACTGGAATGATACTATTGCGAAAGGCGTGACGCCACACGACGACCCGGCCTGATAGACCTTTGGCTCGGGCGGTACGCACATAATCCATTCTTAGATTGTCGAGCATTCCGGCGCGCACTTGTTTGGTGAGATAAGCGAATCCGCTGTAGGTCATGCAGATGACCGGCAGGACTAGATGCCACAACCGATCAGCGAGCCACGGTATAAAGGGCATCATCTCAGCGTTATTGCTGCTTAGGCCCGCTGAAGGGAACCATTGGAAGAACGTCGGGTTGCAGAAATAGCCTATGAGCATTTGTCCGACCCACATCGCTGGGAGGGACCAGAGCATCAGCAGTATGGCGCCCAATCCTCGATCGAGAAACTTTTGGTGCTTGACGGCCGCGAGTGTGCCCATGGGTAAAGATAGGGCGTAAATGATGACGAAAGAGATCAGGTTTAGGGTTAAGGTGATGGGCAGTCGTTGGGCGATGAGTTCGCTTACGGGCCGGCGGTGTTTAATCGATTGGCCGAAATCCAAACGCACTATCCGGGACAACCACTGACAATATTGCACATGTAATGGTTGGTCCAAACCGTATAGGGCTTGGCGCTGCTCGGTTATCTGCGCGGCCCGTTCGGAGTCCATTTCAGAATCCGCCCCCAAAGACAAATTAAAAGGGCTGCCTGGAGCAAAGCGGCTTATGGCGAAGACCATAATCGTTATGCCCAAGAGGGTAGGGATCATCAATAGTAATCGTCGAATGATATAAGTTGTCATTAGAACTTGCGGCCGCTGAGTTTCTCATAGGCTTCGACGTACCGCTGCCTTGTACCGTTTACGACATTCTCGGGCAGCTCGACTCCGGGTGGTTGTTTGTTGAAATTGATACTTTCGAGATAATTGCGTACGAACTGTTTGTCGTAGCTTTCCTGGTCGCGGCCGGGCTGGTATTTGTCCGCCGGCCAGAATCGCGATGAATCCGGGGTGAGGATTTCGTCGATCAGGATAATGTCGTCGCCGTCATAGCCCCACTCGAATTTGGTGTCGGCGAGAATGATACCGCGTTGGGCGGCGTATTCAGCGGCACGCCGATAGATATCGATGCTCTTTTCGCGTACGTAGTTTGCGGCATCGGTTCCGAGGATTTTCGCGGCGCGATCAAAGTCGATATTTTCGTCGTGTTCGCCCAGTTCGGCTTTGGTAGCTGGGGTGAAGATAGGTTCGGGCAATTTGCCGCACTGTTGGATGCCGGCGGGCAGTTTATGGCCGCACACGGTTTGGGACTGTTGATATTCTTTCCAGCCGGATCCCGCCAAGTAACCGCGCACGACACATTCGACCGGCATAACTTTGGTTTTCTTGACCAACATGGAACGCCGATCAAATTGTTCGGGCATATCGCAGAAGGGCTCAGGCAGTTCGGCTACCTTGGTGGTAATGACATGATTCTTGACGGCATCGCCCAGCCACTCGAACCAGAACGCTGATATCTGGGTCAGCAGAGCGCCTTTGTCGGGAATGCCGTTAGCCATAATGACATCGAACGCGCTGATACGATCGCTGGCGACCAGCAGCAGTTTATCGCCCAGATCATAAATATCACGGACTTTGCCTCGGATTGGTTCGTGCCCGGCTACCTTGGTTTGTAGAACCGCTTGGTTACTCATCTCTACAGCCTTTCTGCTCGCTCGTAATCTCTAAGTAAGAATCAGTTGGCGGTGAACTTCTCGCTTTTTATGCTTTTTGTGGTGTTTCTTGCGGTTTTTCGGTTGGCGCTGGTTTCGCGGCGTTTTGTCCCACATAGACAAGCAATGCCCGCGGGCATTTTTCCACGGCCTTGGCGCGGTCCTCATCGGAGCCGTAGTTTTCGTAGTCAATCGCGGCGATACCGTCTTGCATCTTGAATACTCCCGGAGCCTGCTTGACGCAAAGCGTACAGCCTACGCAACCGACCTTACAGTAGCCTCGGACGTCTTTAGCGCTGTCTTTGGAACTGCACCCGACGACCAAAAGCGGGTCAGCGATGAGGGACACCATTTCGATAATATTGCGTGGGCAGGCTTTGACACAAGCGCCGCAACCGACGCATTTGCTGTAATCGACAGTTGCAAGTCCGTCCACTATGTTAATAGCGTCGAAATCGCAAGCGTCTTGACAATCGCCTAAGCCCATGCAGCCATAAGAGCAGCCGATGACGCCGGCGACCATGTGGGCTTCGGCACAACTATTTATGCCATGATAGGAAGTACCGTTGATCATATCCGCTGTGTGGGCGGAGCAATGCACGACGGGTCTTACGGGCGCGGCGGTACTGGCTTCGATTCCGAGAATAGCCGCGAGCGCATGGACCAATTCTTCGCCGCCGGGCCCGCATTTGCCCAACAAAGCATGGTCTGCCACGACTCCTTCGGCATAGGCACCGCACCCGGCAAGTCCGCATCCGCCGCAATTAGCTCCGGGCAAGGCATTAAGAACGGCCTCAACCTTTGGGTCTTGTTCAACTTTAAGCCTGGCATACGCTACGCTCAATATAACGACGAAGCAAAAAGCGATGCCCAGTACCATCATCCCCGCGACGGCAACCGATGCCCAATTCAAAGCAGCCAACATATTACTGATTTCTACCACTGATATTACTCACAAATTCATTAAAGTTTTATTGAGGCAAGTTCGCGCTGAAATTCGCTGAGTTTTGCCTTTATCTGATCATTCCGGAAAATCCCATGAATGCCAGGGTCATGATTGCCGCGGTGATGAGAGTGATGCCCGCGCCTTTTAAGGATTTGGGGACATCGGCCCATTCGAGATTTTCACGAATACCGCCCATAATACATATCGCCAAGGTGAACCCAAGTCCGCCGGCTAAACTGGCGACTACCGATTCCAGAAAGCCATATCCCCAAAGGTCGAGGAACAGGCAAATACCCAAGATAGCGCAGTTGGTGGTGATTAACGGCAGGAATATGCCGAAACTTTCGTACAGTGATGGGAAAAACTTGCGGACATACATTTCGACCAATTGCACCATGGACGCGATAACCATGATAAAGGCGATGTATTTGAGGAAGTCCAACTCCAAGGGCACCAGGACAAGATTATTGATTATCCAGGTAACGGTACCACTGATGGTGATTACAAAGGTGACGGCACAGCCCATTCCGAAGGCCATATCGACATTGCGTGAAACGCCGATGTATGGACAGATGCCGAGAAATTTTATCAGGACGAGGTTGTTGACAACCGCGACCGAAATGAAAATGATGATTAGTTCGCCAAGGAGATCCATATTAGTTTCCTGCTTTATTTATCATCTATGCAATTAGTTGTTTGAACCAAATTGTGTTTTATTTACAGTACTCTTTTTCCAGGTCGGATTTACTTTTTTTTGCACAGCCAATTGCTTAGTCCCAGGAGAATACCCAAGGTCAAGAACGCACCGGCTGGGAGTTTCATAACGTTCCAGGCGACAAAACCGTCGGGCATTATGTGATGTCCCAAAATGGCTCCGTCGGCTAGTATCTCACGGATGGTACCAAGGACGCACAGGCCCAGGGTGAAACCGGTTCCCATACCCAGGGCGTCACCAAAGCTGGTAATTAAAGGTTTACGGCTGGCGCAGGCCTCGGCTCGTCCGATTATCAGACAGTTCACGATAATCAACGGTACATAAGGTCCGAGCTTGACGCTCATTTCCGGGCGGAAGGCCTTGAGCAGCAGATCGGCGATTGTGACAAAGGTGGCGATGGTCAAGGTGAACATGAGAATACGCAGATGTCCGACGAGCAGTTTGCGCATCAGCGACACTACGATGTTGGAGCATACCAATACGAAGGTGGTAGCTATTCCCATGGTCAAGGCGGGTTCCAGGGCGCCGGTAACGGCTAACGTGGGGCACATTCCGAGCAGTTGCCGAAATACAGCGTTTTCCGCCCACAGGCCTCGTATAAAATGATTGACCGGCTCTAACTGACCGCTTTTTGTTGATTCATCTGCCATAAGGCTTATCTTTCTAAAGCAATAAAAAACAACGCTCTAAAACTATATAATTCTACTTGCTGCGGGTTGCGGGCAACTGGGCAAGGGACTTTCAGTTTCCTGCGCTAGTTGATTCCACGAGTTCTCGTATGTCGGCGCAGGCCTGGTTGACGATATCGGTGACCGCCTGGCTGGAAATTGTCGCTCCGGTGATACCCATGATTTCACCTTCGGCTCCGGTTTGTCCTGTTCCACCTCTGGTTACGAACAAGCTCTCATTGGCGGGTTTGCCTGTGTATTGCTCGCGCCAATCGGGATTGTTGATTTTATCGCCGAAGCCTGGCGTTTCACTGCTGGAGAGAACCGCGACGCCGCGAATTGTGTTCAGATCCGCGCTGAAAGCCACCAGCAAGCCGATTTTATCCGCGAAGCCGCTGCCGCTGATCCGTAAAGCGTATCCTACGGTTTGTCCGTTATCATCGACCGCGACATAATAATCCGGTTTCTCGACATCGGCGGGCATAGCTTGGAAATCAGCGGCCTCACTAAGGAGCAATTGCATTTCGTTTCTGAGTTTATCCTCGGCATTACGATTGATCCGGCCGATCAGCAGGCCGTTTATCGCGGCCACGAGCAGCCCGAATACAATTGCTGAGACCAATACCAACCAAGTATCTTTGAAAAATCTAATTAGCACCGGCGTGTCCTCCCAACGGTGTAGGTCTGGTCCAGCGATCCAACAGCGGCGTGACCGAATTCATCAGCAGAACCGCGTACATAACGCCTTCCGGATAGCCTCCGACCAAGCGAATCAGCATCACGAGTGCGCCGATTCCGATTCCGAAAATCACTCGTCCCAGTTTGCTTAGGGGGCAGGTAACCGGGTCGGTGGCGATAAAGAAGGCACACATCATAAGGCCTCCGCCGCTGAGATGTACCATCGGATTGGCGTAAACGTCGGGGTTTATCATCCAGACAATGGCGGATATGAACGTCACCGTCGCCAGGATCGCCAACGGAATGTGATATGTGATCGTGCGTCTAAAGAGCAGAAACAGTCCGCCGACCAGCCAGCACAAGGTTGAAGTTTCGCCCAATGAGCCGCTTATGTTTCCCATAAACATGTCTTTCCATTGGCCGTCAACTTCAATCGTGTAGCAGGTGTTTCTGTCGATGTTGTTTTTTTCGTCGTCCGCCGCGGCTCGGATAGCAGCCTTGGCTTGTCCTAGAGGGGTAGCCTGTGTTATCGCTACTACTTCTTCGGTGCCATCTTCATTGATGATGGTTTCCTGTTGGAGCAGCGGTATTGTCCAAGTTGTCATCATCATGCCGAAGCAGGCCATTAGGAAAGCTCGCCCGACCATGGCTGGGTTAAAGATGTTGCTTCCCAATCCGCCGAACACCATCTTGCCTACTCCCATGGCGACTACGGCGCCCAATACAACGGCCCACCAAGGCAGCGAAGGAGGCAGCGACAGTCCCAAGATCAGGCCTGTAACGATCGCGCTGCCATCGCCGGTTGTTTGGGGGCGTTTGCGTACAGCGTTGAATATCCATTCGGTGACTACGCAGGCCAATACCGATGATATCAATACCACGGCTGCGTAATCAAGGAAGAGATATACCGACATGGCCACGGCGGGCAACATGCCGATCACAACTTCAAACATTATCCGCTTACTGGTTCCCGCCTCCGCCAAGTGCGGCGACGAAGAAACCATCAAGATTTTCGCGTCTTGTTTATTTGACTTATCTGATTGTTCTGCCATTTGATCCTATTTCTACTTCTTTATGTCCCGAGCGAATTGTTTTCCTGCCCGCAAGTACTGCAACAACGGAATTTGTGCCGGGCACACATAACTGCAACATCCGCACTCCATACAAGCCAACAAATCATAATCGAGAGCCATTTCTATATCACGCGCCTTTACCGCGTGGGCGATACGCGTGGGTACTAATTTCAGCGGGCAGTAATCCACGCATCGTCCGCATCGTACGCAGGCGGTGGCTTGCTGACGTTTTATATCGCCGCTGGTCAATACGGTAATTCCGCTGGTACCTTTGAGGATGGGCACATCCAAGGTTGGTGTCGAAGGTCCCATCATCGGCCCACCCAAGAGTACCTTCTCGGCGTCGTCGGTTAGTCCGCCTGCTTGTTCCAACAGGTCCGAGAGCATCATGCCTACGGGGACGCGGAAATTGCCGGGGGATTTCACCCCCGCGCCGGTTACCGTTACGATGCGCTGGGTAACGGGGCGGTTTTCCACCACCGCCCACGCCAATGACGAAAGCGTTCCCACGTTGGAAACCACCACTTGCACATCCAAAGGCAGGCCGCCCGTAGGGACTACGCGTTTCAGGACCGCGTTGATGAGCTGTTTTTCGCCGCCTTGAGGGTATTTTGTTTTGCAGATAGCCAATTGAATTTGATTGGTGTCTTTAATGCAGCTCAGGATGGAGTTGATGGCGTCGGGTTTGTTGTCTTCGATGGCGATAATGCCTTTGGTTGCGCCCGCGGCCCGCATCGCCAGTTGCAGACCCGCCACGATAGGCCCCGGCGCCTCGATCATCAGCCGATGGTCGCTGGTGAGGTATGGTTCGCATTCGCAGCCGTTTACTAAAATGGTATCGACAGGTTTCTCGGGATTGGGCTTGAGTTTGACCGCCGTTGGGAAAGCCGCTCCGCCTTGGCCAACCACTCCCGCTTGGCGTGTGGCATTAATAATAGTTTCGGAATCGTATTTCTGGGCGTCGAAATCGGCGGGGAACTGCTTCCATTGCTGCTGGTCGGGCTGTTGTTCGCCCACACTGATGACCACGCTGAGTACTTTTCGCCCCAGCGGATGGTTCATCGCTGTGACGTTCTGGACCACGCCGTTGACCGGACTGTGTACCGGTGCTGAGACAAAGGCTTCGGAACTGCCGATCTCCTGGCCAGCGGTTACTTCCTGCTTCTTTTCAACAGTAGGCTTGTTAGGAGCGCCGATATGCTGGACCATTGGTACTACCACTGTGGACCCAGCCAGCAGAGTAACCGCTCGAATCCCCGCATCTTCGGAGAATTTTTTTCGGTGGGGGGGATGCACGCCGCGTTTGAAGGTGAATTTGCCGATGATTTTCGCCGATTTGGTTACTGCCATGTTTTTTTTCCGTCAATTCTCCCCGGAGCCCATTCGAACCGAAAGAACAACAATGGACCCAGCAGTTCTGAATACTAAAGAGAGCTAGCAATACAGCTAGTTTACAGCATGGTTGGGGACCACAGCCGGTTCACAAAACCAATAAAATAAACGGATTATCGGTGCAATGCAATGAAATTTCACCGACAAACGCGATTTAGCCTGGGGGGTGCGTTAGTATTTTCGGGTGGTCAGGGAATATTAGACAGAATGGATAAGATGTGCGAGCCGCACCGGCAGTTGGTGAGGTCAGGTAGGCCGGCAAGATGCCGGCGGTACATTGTTGGTTGACGATCACCCTTTAGCTGCGCGAAAGGGCGGGCACCCTACCGGGGCTTTAGCTGTGTGGGGATACTTTTATATGTCTGCCAGCAGTTGGTTTACTTGGCGTCGATGGCGCATGTGGGTTGAGACTTGTATTGCCAGGGCCGCGAGTACGATGGCGATCATTGTTCCATAAGCGGCGTTAAAGCTGAAGTGATCGGCGATTATGCCGCCGGCTACGGGTCCGACAAATCCGCTGACTCCCACAACCGCTTCATTGGTGGCGATATAGCGGGCGCTTTTTGCTGGGTGGATGACGGCATGGAAGACCAAATAGAAGAAGAATCCCGCGGAGCATATTCCGAAGCTCACTGCCGCGAGGCAAAACATCGGCACTGTGGAGAATCCCGCGAACCCCGCCAATCCCGCCAAGCCGAAAACACCGAAAATCGCCAGAGGCAGCGGCCGATACATCCAGGGCGAATGGCCCTTCAAGAAAAAGATCGCCGCCGCTGCGCGAGTGGCGTGTATCAAGGCCAATATAATTCCTTTGTTGGATTGGGACATTCCCAATTCCGCGGCCGTCTTGGGGAAAAGCCCGCCGATCGCGCCCAAAGCCGCGCAACCCGCGGCCGCGATTATCCAACCCAAGAGTACGCAGTCGGGCAGTTTCTCATAGGGCACCAAGTCCGCTTTTGTTTTTTTCCGCTGTTTGGTAATCACTTGTTCAGTTGGATACGCGTGATGGCGAAACAGGATAATCCCGCCGGCTATCGCTAGTGAAATGATCGCGTTGATACCGAAGCAATACTCCCATCTGCCTGACAACTGCCAGACAATACCGGAATAGAACGGGCCCAGCGCGATACCGGTACTCCAGGCGATGGTGTACATGGCAGTGGCGTGGACGATTGTCTGGGATTTACCTTGGGCGACCTGCTTCATGAATACCTGGAACGGCACAAAAAACATCGCCATTGTAATCGACAAACACCCCATCAGAAAATACAGCGATTTCAATGACGGTATCATGATAAAAGCGACACTGCAAACGGCAGAGCCTATTCCCGCTAGAACGATCAATTTCGCTGCGTTGCCGGGCTTTACTATTCGCCCCACGAGCAGACATGCAAACATATAGACGATGTATAGTATGCCGAACACCGCCGTTGTGGCCGTGGCTGAAGCGCCGCTGTCCGCCATGCGTACCGTGTTTACATACAAGGCGGCACCTAGGATTGTGTCCATCAGTACCGGGAATACATATATCAAAAGATGCCCCATTTATGGCTGCTCCGTGCTATTATAGGGAACCGCGTGGGTAACATTGAACAAGATGTTCAAAATTACCCACCCTACCGTGGTTATATTTATACCGTTGGTTCCGTAAAAGCCCAACAGTGTGGCCGATTGCTCCCGGGCCGTCAAGCGGAAATGCTCGCTTTGTACGATTTGGGTGGGTAAATATTTTTGAGAGGTCAGGGAATTTTTGACAGCAGGATAACAGGATAGACGAGATTTGGTTAGCCAGAGGCGAAAACAGGTTGTTGGGATATTAATTTAGATAGATGTGGATTCGGAGGGGCAGGGATACGGATTTTAGGAGGATTGACAGGATTACAGGATTGACTCGATTTGATTGGCCGGCAAGGCAAGGGAGTTTAGAGCCATCCTTTTCGGTCCCAAGCGGGCAAATCCAGAAAGTCGGGATCGGGATATGGTAATTTATTGGCAGCCTTTATGGTTTCTTCATCCAGCATACCGGTTTCCATGAGAGCCAGGGCCTGGTCGAGATATTCGGGGCGATCAAGTCCTATCAGCGTAGAAGAAACTCCGGGTTGTCCCATTACGAACTTGGTCGCCAATTGCGCCAGAGTTGGGGCCTGGTCGCAGAGCAGGTCGAGGTATTTTTCGCGCCAATCCTGGACCGCCTTTAACGGCGGGGACAGTTGGGCGCCTTTATCGGTTAGTATCCCCTTGAACAGCACCGAACGAACCATTACTCCGACTTGCCGTTGCTGGGCTAATTTAAGAGCCGGGGCGTTGGTCTGGTCCATTAGGTTGAACGCCAATTGGACGACATCCCAATGACCGCAGCTTATAGCTTGCTCGGTGTGCTTTGGGCCATAAGTGGAAATGCCGATCGCTCGGACTAGTCCGTCGTTTTTCAGTTGAGCGAAAATGCGTAAAAAGTCATCACTGGCGAGTATTTCATCGGTGGCTCTATGCGCCAGAAATACATCTATATAGTCGGTTTTCAGGGCTTTGAGACTGTTCTGTACGGATTGTCGGATTATGTTTTCCAGTTGGTCAGTGGGCAAGAGTTTATTGTCTTGATCGAATAGGGTATGCGGGCACTTGGTGCTGATGACGACGCGGTCACGTCGGTCAGCGAAGGCATCTCCGAGCAGTTCTTCGCTGGTGCCGTAGGCGGGTGCGGTATCGAAGAAGTTGATGCCGTGGTCCAGAGCGTCGCGGAGCAATTTTACCGCCTGGTCGGCGGGCAGCATATTTTCGGCGCTATTGCTGGTCAAGCCGTAAGGCAGCCCCAGCGCCACGGTGCCAAAGGAAATAATTGAAACATCAATGCCGGTCTTGCCAAGAGGATTGTATTGCATGGGTAATTCAGTAGTCCTGCGGATAAACAATAATACGATCATGTACCAATATAATGATATCGTCACGACCGTCGCCGGTAACGTCGGCCAGGGTAACGGCTCGCGGTTCGCCTTGGTCGCCTGCGCGGCTGTATTGACTGTCGCCGGCGGCCTGGAACTCTTCAAAGACCTTGAACCGCATGGCATGCAGCAGTTGCCCGGCTGGGCTGAACGTGACCACCTCAACATGATGGCCCATTCGATCTGTCATGACAATGTCGGGCGTATTATCACTGTTTATATCTCCTATGGCAAGAGAATTGACGCGAAGTTCTTCGGTATCGATCTCAAAATCGGCGATTGAGGTGAATTCACACACTTGGCCTTGGCTGGGCACGAGTACGATTTTGTCCGCGGCACTTAGCACGAGCGTGGTCGAATCGGGGCTCAACCGGGCGGTTTGTATGGCTTGGATATCGATAGGGCTGATTTCAATTTCGGTGGTTTGGCGATAAGTGCCGTCATCTTGGGCTGATAGAATCGCCAGCTTGTTATGGGCATTGTCCAGCACGGCGATATTGAGGGGGGAATCATCGGTCCAGCGGTAGGCGACTGAGGCTGTAAGGTTTGTTCCGGTGCTGTCGGGATGATATTGGTCCAGCACCTGCCAGCCGAGTTCGGTGTCGAAATCCAAGGCCCGAGCGAAATTCCTCTGGGTCAGCAGAATGGCAGTTTGGCCGTCGGGCCCCAGCGGCGCGGCTGAGAGTGTGGATGGAAAAACATTGGATACCAACCCATCATGAATATCGTTACGATCGACTAACTCGAATCGACCTGATCCGTTGGGATCCTGCAGCGCCAAAATCATCGGCCCATAAGAGCGCACAATCAAGGCGTCGCAAAAACCGTCGTGGTTGATATCCATGATCCGCAGATCGGTAGGATTACTTTCCAGCGTGGTAAGTTCGAGCGTAGGCCCGGGCTGATTTTGGCCCTGCGTGAAATCCATTACGCTCCGCAAGGTGTATTCTTGATGTTGCGGTCGTTTAGCTATGTAAAGCATATCCGCGCTGCCGTTGTTGTTGATGTCGGCCACGTCCATCGCCACGGGTTCATCGCTTATCTCGATGGCTGACGGATAGGTCAATCTGCCGTTGGCGTAATTGGTGATGCCGATCAAGTTTTCTTCCTTGCTCAAAACGACAATAGCCTGGCCCGGTTGCGTTTCTGTCTGCACGGCAACGAGTTTGCACATATCGCTGAATCCGGGGAAACGCTGCGGTCCTTGCAGAAGGGCGTCGTCGGTAGGGCGAAACAGTAAGAATTCCGCGCCTGATGGGTCCGATACCACGATATCATCCAAGCCGTCGCCGTCGATATCAGCGATTACGGTGTTGCGCTGGTCGGCGTTTTCGGTATCAGCGAGCGGATAGGTGAAAACGGGGAATTCGTTCTGCTGCTCGACGTTTTCGGCTGTGGCAATGAAGAGCCTTCCGGTTTGTGCCGCGATGGCTACGGCGTAATCGCGACTGTCGGAATCGTTAATCTGATCAAATTCCAACAACGCTGGGTTGGTCATTTCCAGGCGCACCTCGGGTCCTAGTCTGCCGGTCTGGTCTTGAAAACGCGCGCGTAACGGGTAATCGCGATCGGTGGTCACCAAGACCAGATCATCCCGTCCGTTGCCGTCGATATCAGCGATAGCTATTTGTCTGGGTCTTTGTGCCGTGATGGGAAACTGTACGGGCCGATCGAGTTCGTTGTTACTATTCTGATAGAGAATCGCCACCGCGTCGTCAGTCTTCACAGCCAGGTCGGTCAAATCGTCCCCGTTCAAATCACCAGCGGCCAGAGTGCCGGTATTATTGGGAACCTGCTCGAGTTCAAATCGCACGGCATTGCTCCAGATGGGTTCTGTCGGTTCTGATGCCTCGGCGGCTTCTTGGGGCGATTGCTGCTGAACCACATACAATCTTTCGTTGGCGACAAACGCCAGGTCCAACAGGGTATCGTTGTTAAGATCGGCAACAATCAGGTCCGTCACGGCTACATCCAGCGGATAGTCCGCTCGTACAAATCGCCAACCAGCTTCGGAACCGAACAGATCGTTGATATCATCGGCTTTGGGGGTCTCCACTACAATGGCGCACGGGTCAAAATCAGCCCTTTGCAGGAGCAGCTCGACCCGCGACCGCCGATTGTTGACGACCACGATATCGCATAGGGTATCGCCGTTGATATCGACCGCGATGGGGGGGAGCATCTGCCAATCGAGGCGGAGGATTTCCATTCGGTCGAAGCCGTAATATTCGCTCAATGCGCCTTCGCTGCCGCTGGGGGTGTTCGGCTCGACGTCAGCCAACGCCCCAACCGCCGTCCAGGCCAGCACGAACATTATCAATCCCGCAGATACATTTTTTCTTTCCATATGAGTTCCTCGGTTATGGTTTGGTCGATAGCAAACCTAAGTGTTCCATCGTGACGGCTTATCAAGTGCAAAGTTAAGTTCCAGATATTCCACTTTAATAAAGAGCATATTATCTTCTTGCCGACAATGTTGCAAGGATTTATACTGGTTTTCAGATATCGATGGCGCGGGGTCGCAGCGGCGACCCGGATAACAGAGGTAAGCATATGCGTACAATGAGGAATCTGGCATTAATATTGGTTATTTCATCCGCTTTGGTTTCGCAGACGCTGGCTGCGCGTATTGTGCTGCAAGGGGGCGCGGAAGTGGTAGGGGACATTCTACGGGAAGATGACCAGGTGTTGGTGGTTGATCTGGGCGTGGCGGTGCTGCGGTTGGAGCGTGAAAACGTGGAGTTTGTTGTCAGCGAGACCGAAGACGATGCTGAACAACAAGAGACTCAAGCAGCCTCGGTTACCGAAGACGAATTCTCCGCCTGGCAGCTATACCGCACCGCGGACTTACCCGTAGCCAGCATCGAGAGTAATAGCGAGCGCATCGGCGAAGCGGTGGTAATGGTGCGCAGCCCGGGCGGCCAAGGGTCCGGTTTCATCATCAATCCCGAAGGTTACCTGATAACGAACTATCATGTGATAGCGCGCGAAACCGAAATTCGCGTAGTTGTTTTTCGCAAGACCGAAACAGGTTTTGAACAGGAAAACTATCGCCGGGTTCGCATAGTCGCGCTCAATCCGTTTGTTGACCTGGCGCTGCTCAAGATCGAAGACGCCGACCGTGAGTTTGAGTATGTTTATTTTGGTGATATGGATGCTGTTGAGGTGGGTAACGAGGTATTCGCTATCGGCAATCCTTTGGGCCTGACCCGTACGGTGAGTCAGGGGATTGTTTCCAGCAGGAATCGCAATTTTGAGGGCCGGCTTTACATTCAAACCACGACGGATATCAATCCGGGGAACTCAGGAGGTCCGCTATTTGATAATCGCGGGCAGGTGATTGGCGTTACATCGATGGGTTATATCTTCCTGGGCGGCTTGAACTTCGCCATTCCGGTTGACGTTGTAAAACGTTTTATCGACAATCGCGACGCCTTTGCCTACGATTCCGGGAATCCGAACAACGGCCACCGTTATTTGCAGCCGGCCCCTCGGCGCAATAAGGATTTACCCGCCATTGAACCTTAATGGTTGTGTCTGAACTGAAGAGGATTGCAATCTATCTAATTGCAGAATTTCTATATTTTTTTCTGAGGCACAGGTACGCGCCCGGCATCAGCATAAGCAGTGTTGCGGGTTCCGGCACGCCGACCGACGAACCGACGCCGGCAATGTGTGAGTTGTTACCAATCCACGTTTGCCCTCTCGCAAAGACTCGGCCGTTAATGACGTTGTTGTTGCCAACGTTCATTGAGCCGAAGCTTCTTATGTTCGCGGCTATTTCATTGCTCTCTCCGAGCGAAAGATCATTACCCGATTGCACCATCACACCGCCCGATCCCACATAGCTGATCGATACATTTTGCCCGGTGCTGAATGAGCCTACGGCATTGATGATTACATTGCCTGCGCTAGTGTCAGCGATAATGTTTGTGTTGTTTCCCAGCCAAACCGATCCAAAATTATAGGTTCCTGCACTTACGTATATATTCGCTTGGTTACCAGTTGATAACGAACCGTAATCGCCCGCGGTGAGTGTATTCGATGATTTATTTTCATACCACAAAGAGTCAGTACCGGAGGTAGTCAGGCCTGGGTTGGTGAAACTAACGGTTGTCCAACTATTTGTAGGTCCGACGATGGAACCGCCCACGGTGATTTTGGGATTGATCCACGACTGCTGTCCATAGACCAAATCGCCGGCGATAGTCAGATTGTTTTCGCCTCCGAATGTTCCGGACGTGAAAACGCTGTCGCCGAACGCGGTACCGTTGCCCGCGTAAATATTACCGTCGAATCCCGCCAGGCCGTTGATTGTAACGTTATTGCCGATGCTGGTTTCGCCGGAGGTTAGCAGTGAATAGCTCTCAGCGCTGTAACTGTAAACGGGGCTCACCGGGCCGGCGATCTCGAAACCGCCGAAAGGTGAAGCCACAGGCCTAGTGATACTTGCGGAACTGGAGGCACTTAAAGAATCAATCTGGGTGCCAAAAGAGACGCTGCAACAAAGCAGAATAATGATTAATGAAACATACTTTAACATGGTTTTGCTACCTTTCTCTGAGAGTCATAGTAGCTCTCACTTGTAGCATAAGATACATTTAAGGCAGAAAGTATCGCCCGGCGCAGGATTTGTTGCAGAAGACTGCCCATATATGCCGTGTGTAACGTCTGTAATGAATATAACGGTTAGGCAAATGCAGGGAAGGTGATCGCTGTGGTATGGTGGGAGTTTCAGGGGCTCTAAGGCAGGTAGCTGCAAGGCGGCTGCGGGTCTGAACAATCGAACCAGAACATCGCCATTTTTGCGAAATCGGCAATGTCAACCGTTCCATTGGTTACAAGATCGGCGCCGTTGCAATGGTTCGGGTCGGCGCATCCGTCATTTAGCCATTCGGCTGCCAACATCGCCAGGTCTATTTCGCTCACATGGCAATCTTGGTTGAGATCGCCGGTTGGATATGGATGCAGGTGGTCTCCGCAAAGCCCGGCGGTGGCAGCTTGCGCGGCGGGACTCCAAAGGGTCACCACACCCTCTTGATTGCGGGCCATGATCTGGATGCTGTAGGTGGTACTGGATTGCAGGTCTATAGCGGTGATGGGATTCCAATTGTCAGCGGTTTGCCAGACAGCGACAGCGCCGTTGTTCTGCCCGGCCGCGTCGAGATGATAGATGTCGTTTCCATCGACAATCCGTATGGCGAATTCCGTATAGGCTGGGTTGGCGTTGGGATTGATGGTGATGTCTAAAGTTGAAGGCGTGGCGTTATTAACCGTAGGCGTATCGGGTAGGGCGGCATAGGTGCATTGCAGCACTGTCGGGCCGGCTGCGGTCTCAGCGCCGTCGCCGTTGCGTGCCTGAGCGTAAAAACTATAATAGGTGTTTGCTGTTAAGTCATTGCTGTCCCAAAAGTCGTTGCTTTGCTGCCAGGACGAATCGGTGCCCTCGGTTATGTTGAAGATTCGCAAGCCGCTGCTGCCGCGCGTCAAGCCTGTCGGTGTGTTAAGCGAACAAGCCTCGATAGAACCGCTTGTGATTGTGCCGAAACTTATGCCTGTTGGCGTTTCTATGGCGGTGTATTCGTTGTTCTGTATGGACCATTCTGTGAAGTTTGGTGTCGTTGCGTTGTCGCCGGCGCGGACCCTGCAATCATACTCGCTGTTGGTATTTAATCCGGATATTACATATGTCTCGCTGGTCTGATTGGCGTCGTCGGTCTCAACGTGTCCGCCGGTCAAATTGTAGATATAGAATTGGTAATAAATAGGCTCGTGTGCATCGCTTGCGGTTGTCGCGACCATGTGAAGCGAATCTGTGCCGATTTCATTGGGCTCCTGCGACCAGGTCATCGGATCCGGCGACGGCGTGGTATTGTCCCATCGCACATTCGTGTACATATTCCAGTTGAAAGGTCCCCATAGCTCGCCGTACGAATCGTGGGTGTGCCGAACCTGAATGTTGACATTATTTTCTGTGGTGTACTGAGCTTGAACCGTCCAAGTAATGTGTTCGGAGTCGCCATCTGCGGGTATGGAGTTGGGCTCATAAGGGTCGCTGCCGGATATCAGGGACCACCCGGGCGGTAAGATCAAGTCGAACTCATTGTTGTGGGCTGTGATTGCGCTGTCATTATGCAGATAGAACTCAATATCGACTATTTCGCCCGGTTCTACTTCCGCGGGATAAACCGCGAAAGCGCTGAAACTGCTGGGCAGGCTTACCTCTACAAAGTCTTCTTCGGTCGCCAAGGCAAACGATTCGGTCGCTCCGCCGTGAGCGAAGGATGTATCATAAGCGAACACTTTGACTACCACATCCGTAGGCCCGGTGCCGCTGTCGATGCGCACCTGCTGCACATTGTCATTGACGGTATAATCGGTATCCATCAATGTGTCGTCTTGTTCTAGATAAAGCTCCAGGTCTAAGTTGCTCAGGGCGTAGTAAGTGTTTGGGTATGTACTTGTGCGATATGTCGCGTGGCGGTTCCAGACCAGCGTGGCGCGGTCGCGTCCTTCGCCGAACTGTCCGCTGTCACCGATCGCGCCGCCTTCGTCGCGCATACTGCCGGCGTAAAGGCGATAGCAGCCCGCGTTCGGCCTGGCTGTGACTATATTGCTGAAAACATCGTTACGATGATAATACGCCGCCCAAGCGTTTATATATCCCCAGCCGTAAGCGGTACTCCAGCCGTCGCTGTCGCTTTCAAAACTCATAGCTGTATTGTTCTTCTGCGCGGTGTTTATCAGCAGCGCCTTTATTTCTAATTCATCGGTCACACCCGCGTCCATCAGGTCCATAGCGATGCCTAGCACCATCGGCGCCGCCATGCTCGTGCCCGACATACTCACAAAATCCGAAGCGCTTTCCCAATTATACCAACAAGACACTATATAGCTTCCCGGCGCAGCGATATCGGGTTTTCGCCTCCCGTTGGCGGTAGGGCCCCGCGTACTGCTGGAACGAATGACATCGTCATTACGGCCTGTAGTGTTCTGATCGTTTACATTGGCCACGGTAATGGCGTTGTAGCTGGTGGCTGGTGAACTGAATTCGGTATTACTGGGTCCGGAGTTGCCCGCGCTCAATGTCACCACTATATCCGAATACGAATACACCACGGAATCCCAAAAACGACTGTAAGGCGTTTCGTCGGTCGTGGTTGAGCCGCCATAACTCAGGTTGATCCCATCAACGTCGTCATTGAATGAATTCAGCGGATACAAATCTTCGGTATGATACAACGCCCGGTTGACCAACGCCATCGCGTCCGATGAAAACATCGAAGCCAGTCCGTCGGTGCGGTTGAAGCCCGCCTTCAGAGTGACCGGCGTTTCAACACCGTAGGCCATGCCCCGATTACCCAGGTACCCCGTCGAACCATAGCTCGCTACGATACCCATCACATGAGTTCCGTGACCATTGCGATCATCCTCGTCCTGTTCGTCGTCATACAAAGAACTATATTGAGCTGAAGCCAAGTACCAACTATAGAAGTTTTGTCGTCCCAACCCCGCGTCATCCTCCAAGGCTGGATGGCTAAGGTCGGTTCCGCTGTCCAATATTGCGGGGTCATAGGTTCCTCCGGTAAGGCCCGCTTCCCAAAGGCCGCCTCCCGTTGCCGTGCTGGTCACCAACGTAGCATTGTCAGCGATGTTCAAATCAGCATCTAACAACTCATCCGCTGTCACGCGAGCGATTTTAGGCACCTGCGCCAGCGCCCCCACGTTGCCCGCCGGAACAATCGCGATGATCGAATTGCCCACCAGCAGTTGCGCCTCCACCTGACCGCCCAGGTTTTCGATGCTCTCTATTACGCTTTGCTGATACGGATAAATCACACTCGACATCGCCGCGGTGTTTTCGATCTGCATTATGCGCGACAAATTTTCATGCTGTAAGTTCAAATTGCGCAAGGCAGCCAGGTCCGCCGGGCTTGGATCGAGAATCGCTGATTGATAGTTATCCGCATCGCGGGAGGCATTGGCATTGCGGCGTTGTACGTAGTGGCTGTGAATTTCTCGGATTTGTTCGCGAATCCGTAGCATTTCGCCGGTATGTCGTGCTTCCACCTGCTCTCGGATAATGTCGCCTGGCTGATAGTCCAGGTATATTATCACTCGCACATATTGCGTAGGAGCCGTGAGTCTCACTTGATCGATCAGCGCATAGTCGATAATCGGCTCGTTCGCCAACGGATAAACCGGATTCTGCCTTTGATAGACTTGATATTCTTGGTTGGCTTCTCCCGCGGAGTAACCTCGCATAGTTGGAATGCTCGATGTGATATCCCCCGGACCGGCATATTGCCCGCTAAGGACGCGGAATTGCCGTGGCTGGTCAACCGCAACATCATTGCCCACTGTTCCAAAAGCCGTACAAGCCAACAGAACAACTAACCCAGAGATAAGAAGACATCCTGTTTTCTTCATCATATACTCCTCTGTTGGCGTCTCTTGACGTGAGGGCGAATATCTCTGGTTTTGTGCCGACCCGGCTGGATCCTCCAGCCAGACACTCCGTCTCCATCGCAAAGCCGAAGCCGTGACATTATCCTATTCTACAGATTTCACAGGGGTTTGACCAGGAATAATACAGTTTTAATACAGTCAATGCGTTATCGCCCGATAACTTCTTGAAGTGCAATATCTTTCAAGTTTGCACTTGGCGTCGCGAGGGTCAAATGCCGGCGTCAAATCTCTGTAAATGCCTTCAAGTAAGCGAGTTGTGAGGTGTGTTTGTATTGTTTGTCCGGGCAAACGCTATCCTATTTTTTTATGCTGTGGCAATTTAGGCTCTCCGAGTGTCGAAATAGAAGTAGAGGACGGTGTCTTGTGATAGGCAGCCGAATGGCTGATGGAGGTTACTCATTGACACTTGTGTCCATTGATTTAGGCCGTGGGACAAATAATGTTGCTGTAGGCATACGCGACAATGGGCTTGTGGACCTAGTGTTCGATACGTTGCGCAGATAGAATCCTTTTGAGGAAGCCTAAAATGGTAAAAAAAGACGTGAGATTCAACAAAATGTTGTCGGCGTTGATATCGGTGGTGTTTGTGTCACTGATATTGTCGAGTTTATCCACTATATGCGTAGCTGATGATTCACCACAGAATGTACTGATTATCCATTCGTACCATGTCGGCTACAAATGGACTGATGACATCAATAGAGGCATCGTCGATAGCTTACGCCAAGCCGGTGTGCAATATAGCGTTGAGTACATGGATCTTATGCGCCATGCAGATGCAACCAACTATCAACTCTTAAGGCAATTATTTGCTCAGCGCTACGCCGATCAAAACATAGACGTTATTATTGTATCAGACAATGATTCTTTCAATTTCCTGAAGCAGTATCGTGATGAATTATTCCCCGATGTTCCTGTCGTCTTCTGTGGTGTGAATGATTTCTCAGATGCCGATCTGGAAGGATGCCGACTATTCACTGGTGTTAATGAACAAGCCGACGTCCGGGCTAATATCGAACTCATCCTCCGTCTGCATCCCGATACCGAACATATATACATACTTAATGATACCACTACTACCGGACAAATACTGCATCACGACATTGTACAAGCCATAGCACAATACCCGCAGATTGATTTCCATATTCTCGACGATGTCTCAATGAGCTATATCCAATCTCTTTTAAGCAGTACCGACCTGCCTCAAAACAGCATCGTCTATTATACAATCTTTTCTCGCGATAGTACCGGGGCCTTCTTCGACTGCGTTCTCAGCACGCGTATGATCTGCGAGAGTTCACGGGTGCCCGTCTATGGTACATGGGATTTGGGATTGGGCGCCGGATTCGTGGGCGGAATGTTTACCAGTGGCTATTATCAGGGAGAAGAAGCGGCTAAACTAGCGTTGAGAATCCTAGATGGCGAACCGGTAGAAAATGTCGAAATCGTCTACCAAAGTCCTAATCGTTATATGTTTGATTATGCCCAGTTGCAGCGTTTTGGTATCAGCAACAGCGATTTGCCACCCAACAGTATTATAATTAATGAACCAGAGTCGTTATTCTACAAATACAAGGAAATAATTTTTGTAATAGCTACTGCCATTGCCTTAATTCAAACTTTGTTATGTATTCTATTATGGCGCACTATCAGACATCGACGCAAAATGTCCGCTAAGTTGGCTGAATCGCAACAGCAGGTAAAGCTTATGCTCGATAGTGTCAATGAAGGTATTTTTATCCACGATTTCGATGGCAAAATCCTGAACGTGAATGAAAAAATGCTCGAGATGTTCCAAGTTGATCGCGAAATGGGCACCAAGCTTTCAGTTGCGGACTACTCAGTCAAGAACGAACAACTGGATAAATTGCCCGAGTTTTTTCGACGAGCCCAAAATGGTGAAATAGTGACCTTTGAATGGCAGGCGATACGCATCAAAGATAAAACCGTTTTTGATGTCGAAGTCATGCTGCGAACTATAACGCTTTCCGGTCAGGAGTTGATATTAGCCGCTACACGCGATATCACCCATCTCAAGAAAGCCGAAAGGCAGCTTCGTCAAGCCAAGCAGGAAGCCGAAGCAATGAATACCCGGTTGGCTGAATCGGAACACCAATTAAGAACTATCTTTGATAGTGTCAATGAAGGGATCGCCATTCACGATTTTAATGGTAAAGTATTGGAAGTTAATGAAAAATCGCTGGACATGTTCCAAATTACCCGCGAACAGGCGATGAACATGACAATAGCAGAATGTTCTGTTCAGAATGAGCAATTGGAGCGTATTCCGGAAATTATACAGCGAGCCGCAGACGGAGAAAAAGTGACTGTTGAATGGCAGGGGATGCGTATGAAGGATCAGGTCCCCTTTGATATTGAAGCCATGGTAAGAAGTATTACGTATGGTGGTCGTATGTGTATTCTGGTCGCCTCTCGTGATATTAGCCATCTAAAGGAAACCGAAAGACAGCTTCGCCAAGCCAAGCAGGAAGCAGAGAAAATGAATGTCCGGTTGGCTGAATCAGAACACCAACTGCGAACTATTTTCGATAGTGTTAATGAAGGTGTTGGCATATATGATTTTAACGGAAATGTGTTAGAGGTTAATGAAAAAGTACTCGAAATGTTCCAGCTTAACCGCGAACAGGCCTTAGAACACACAATGGCGGAAGTTTCTGTACAGAATGAGCAACTGCAACGCCTCCCGGAAATTATACAGCGAGTCCAAAATGGCGAAACCGTGATTACAGAATGGCAATGTATGCGTATGAAGGATAAGGTTCCTTTTGATATTGAAGCCATGGCTCGAAGCATTCCGTATGCTGGACGCGAGTGCATGTTGGTTGCGTCGCATGATATCACCCATCTAAAGGAAACCGAAAGACAGCTTCTCCAAGCCAAGCAGGAAGCCGAAGAAATAAATGCCCGGCTGACTGAATCTGAGCACCAACTGAGAACCATTTTTGATAGTGTCAATGAAGGTATTGGCATCTATGATATTGATGGAACGGTATTGGATATTAATGAAAAAGCCATGGAAATGTTCCAATATACCCGTGAAGAGGCCATGACGATGACACTCGCGGACAGTTCCGTCCAGGATGAGCAGCTTGAGCTTATACCGGAATTGATGCAGCGGGTGACCAATGGTGAAAAATTGACCATTAATTGGAAGGGGATGCGCATAAAGGATAAGACGCCTTTTGATGTTGAAGCCATGGTCCGAACCATTCCGTATGGTGGCCGCATGTGTATATTGATCGCGTCGCATGATATCAGCCATCTAAAGGAAACCGAAAGGCAGCTTCGCCAAGCCAAGCAGGAAGCTGAGCAGATGAATCTACAGTTGATCGAGGCTACCGCGCTGGCAAATGAAATGGCGGCGAAAGCGGAATTAGCCAGCCGAGCCAAGAGTGAATTTCTAGCCAATATGAGTCATGAAATTCGCACACCAATGAATGGTATTGTCGGTATGACCGAATTTCTGATGGAATCGAAGCTTACTGATGAACAACGCGAATACGCCGAGGCTGTGCAAAACTCAGCGGATGCGCTGCTGAGCATAATAAATGATATTCTAGATTTTTCTAAGATTGAAGCAGGCAAACTCAATATTGAACCTGTACCGTTCAATTTGCACGACAGCCTGCATGAAATGGCTGACCTGCTTTCTCCCAAAGCCTTGGAGAAAAACGTGGAGTTCATAACTCGTTTCGGTCCTTCGGTGCCTCAGAACGTAATCAGCGATCCCGTTCGCATCAGACAAGTGTTGACCAATTTCCTGGGTAACGCCGTGAAGTTCACGGAAAAAGGCCATGTTATGCTCGATGTCGAATGCCACCGCCAGGAAGACAATACCGCTTATATCACGTTTCGGGTCGAAGATACGGGTATTGGTATGCCGCAGGACAAAGTTGACCAGATGTTTGAGAAATTCATACAGGCTGATTGCTCTACCACCCGCAAATATGGCGGCACCGGTTTGGGCTTATCGATAAGTCGGCAATTGATTGAGTTGTTGGGCGGCACGCTTGAGGTGGAAAGCGAACCGGGTAAAGGGTCTGCATTTAGCTGTACTCTGCCTATGGCAGTGGACTCCAGTGTGGTTGTGGAGCCGCGTATCTATAGTGATTTGGACGGCGTACGTGTTCTGATTGTCGATGATTATCTGATGAATCGCCGTATTATCAAAGAACAGTTGAACCGCGTTGGTATCACTTGCGATACTTGCGAGTCGGGCGGTCAGGCGTTGCAAATGCTGAAGCAATGGCGTAAACATGGTATGGAAGCTCCCTATGATATGGTGATTTCCGATTTCCAGATGCCGGGCCTTGATGGTATCGAACTGGCTGAAAAGATCAAAGCCGATCCCGACATTCGTGATACCGTAATAATATTACTCACTTCTGTGTGTTATAAAGGCAGTGCCGCGATGATAGAGCAGGCCGGAATTGCCGCGTATCTGACCAAGCCTATCAAGCATTCACAGCTTATCGAAACGTTGTCGTTGGCGTGGGGCCGACATAAAAACGGTGATGCGAATAGTCGATTGATCACTCGCCATAACTTATCAGGTTCTAAAAAAACGAATAGGAGCAATATGAACGGAAAATATACCGACCAAAAAGTTAAAATCCTCCTGGCTGAAGACCACAAGGTAAATCAATTAGTTGCTGTGAAACTGCTTGAAAGCATGGGCTGCGCGGTCGATGTCGCAGGAGATGGCCGTCAAGCTGTTGATATGGCTGCTAAAGGCGTTTATGATTTGATCCTGATGGATTGTCAGATGCCGGAGATGGATGGGTATGAAGCCACCGCAGAAATCAGGCAACTACCTTCCGATGTCGCCAAAATTCCAATTATCGCAATGACCGCTCATGCCATGGAAGGCGACAAGGAAAACTGTTTGAAGGCAGGTATGGACGATTATATCTCCAAACCAGCCAAACGTGACAGAGTTGAAGCGGTATTGAGCCGGTTCCTTGGTGATCCTGAGGCGAGTGTATCCGCCGCGAGCGAGGACCAATCCTCCGATGAAATTTTTAGGCCCGAACAGGCGCTGGATCTGCTAGACGGTGACCTGCAAATGCTCAGAGAAATTGTCCAAGCTTTTGTGGAAGATATGCCTAAGGATATGAATCAGTTACATGATGCGTTCACCAATGGCGACTTTACGCGTGTTTCAGCTCAGGCCCACAAGATCAAAGGTGCCGCCGCGGTAATTGGCGCTCAAGCTACCAGTCAGGCTGCGATGTGCTTGGAACATACAGCTAAAGCTGAAAACCCCCAAAACATCGAAAGCAATGTCCAAGAATTGAATGAGCAAGTGGAAAAGCTCTCTGAGATTCTGAATCGATATTTGGCCGAACCACAGTAGCCGACAAACATTCAATTTAGCTTTCTTGTTATGTCGCTGCCTCGCAGAAACCCTTGGCCCAGTACCGGTCCATCCTCCGGACTACCCCATAATCAATCGTTATGGCAAAACTCGATTGCTAACAGCCATTCTGCGGATAAAGTCCCCTGTTATTACGCACTAATTGTAATACTTATCCTCCTATTACCCTTCCCTTTGCGTTGATACAATGGGCCGGTCTGCTAAAAATCAAGAAACATTAAAACTCCATGGGCCTATAAATATTTGCTTTCGATATACCTCGGTCCTAAAATCAAAGGTGTTTAGACGTGTTGGTGGACATACCATATTGGATGGGGCACTTACTGAAAGGAAAAACTATGTACCGAAGAAACGTTCTCCTAATTTTGGCAGTGTTTGTTTTGGTTGCAGCAGTTTTGATTACATGCACCGGCTGTGATGGCGACGAAGATTCTCGATCGCCCGGCAATGCCGCGTCTTCGGCTGGTTCTCAATTCATAAATACTCATTGTCCTATGATGCCGCACAATGCGATTGATCCTGAAACGGTCACGGACGATTGCGTCCGCGAATATCACGGCCAAAGAATCGCCTTTTGTTGTACTGATTGCGTTGCCCGGTGGGATGAAATCGCCGACGAAGAAAAAGACCAACTGCTCAGCAGTGTAGAGCAAATGGCTGACGAGATGCGTGAGCAGGCGCAAGATATGGCCGAACAAGCCTCTGAGCAAATGCAAGATATGACCGAACAAGCGTCCGAGCAAATGCAGGATATGACCGAAAACGCCGCCGACCAGATGCAGGATATCAGGAGTCGTGCTGCCGAGCGTTCGTCAGACAAATAATAACCGTATGTGATTTCGCGGCATTGACTCGCCTCGAACTTTGATATTGCTGATTTTATGTTTTTCGGAGGAAAGTCTATGGCTGATGTTGGTGCCATGCTGCAGGTACGCCTGACCCCGCGGGCGGTTGTCGTTATCCTTGAATGCGCTGAGCTAATGTCAGCCCAAGATATTACTACATTGGACGCTGAGTTGTCAGCCTTGCTCGATGACGAACAAAGACCGCATCTAGTCATTGATTTCCACAAAGTACGCAGTATATCCTCCTCAGCGCTGGGCTATCTTGTGAAACTGCGCAATGTAATCAACGACAAAGGCGGACGCCTGCGACTTTGCTGTGTCGCCCAGAAAGTCAAAGACTCCGAAAACGACACCTATATCTATGAACTTTTCAAGATAGTTCATCTCGACAAGTTCTTCGAGCTGGCGCCCAATGTCGAAGCCGCTCTCGCGAATCTGCCCTAATCCCCGTGTGTTTGTCCCCGCGTGCCCGCCCTTGCGCGCAGCTAAATGGTGGTCAATCACCAACCAAAGTGGGCTAATCAAAAAAAGGCTGTCAACCGTAAATGATTGACAGCCTTGATCTTGCGTAATAGCGACGTCCGGGATCGAACCGGAGACCTGCGGGCTATGAATCCGCCGCTCTAAACCAGCTGAGCTACGTCGCCTTACGTTTTATCTTCAATTCTCTGGAACACCGAATTATATGCTTTATATATCGGTTGTAAAGCAGATTTTACGCTGAAATTCCGCTGATGTTTTCGGTTATCCCAACTGTTTTCTCACCAACTTGCCAAATCCATCGATTTCATATACCATTGGCCCGCATAAAGATATCGTATCCCAAGTTCTTAGCGAAAGGTCGTCTGCCATGAAACAGTCACTAGGCCCTCAAACCCTGCTTGCTCCCACTCCCGTTTGGCTCGTAGGCACCTATGACGCCCAAGGTAAAGCTAACCTCACCACCATCGCCTGGGGCGGAATCTGTTGTTCCGATCCCCCTTGTGTTACCATTTCCCTCCAGCGTCCGCGTCACGCCTATGACGCCATAATCGAGCGTAAAGCCTTCACCGTCAATGTCCCATCCGCTGATTACGTCAAACCAACCGACTATTGCGGCATATACTCCGGCAAAGACCACGACAAACTCGCTGAGACCGGCTTTACCGTCGCCAAGAGCCAACTCGTCGATGCTCCCTGCGTTGACCAATGCCCGCTGATCGCTGAGTGTAAGCTCTTGCAAACCATAGAATTAGGCAGGCATACCATGTTTGTCGGTCAGATCATCGACATCAAAGCCGCAGAGTCTGTTCTCGATGAGTCTGGCAAAATTGATCCCGCCAAACTGAACCCCATCTGTTTCAACCCCGGCAACCGCAGCTACAATTCATTGTCGCCTAGTATTGGTCAAGCCTTCAGCATGGGAAAACAACTCTAAGGTACCAACCAGCCCACAAATTTCGCTGATTGCGACCAGTTTGCCCTGTGTTGTTTTTTTACCATCGCCCCGTCCCTGTTACAAAACAGCACCGGACGACATAATCGCCGTACTGTAAACGGTTTACATTAAGAATAGACAGCCTATCTTTGCGTTGTGTTTCTTTAGGTCAACATTTGGGCTGGTTCGCGGAGCTTACGGTTTGGCCCACTTCAAATTCTAACTCAAATATAAAGTTCTGTCCGGCAATCCATTACACCGCCGTTTCCCTAGCCGTCGTTAAAATCGCTATTTTTGGCACAGCCATTGCGAACTTGAAGTAGATACCTGTCGGCCTTTTTTGGTTATCTGCCAGACACTGCAAGGTATTTGTTGCAGTGCTTCGACCATTCCGGTTTCTGGCGGATAAGGTCTTATGAAGTTTTTTCGGCTAATACACGGCTCCCTAACTATGCTCTCTTTACGTAGTGGGCATAGCGGGGCTGTATAGATATGTTGCCGGCGTCAAATACGCTGTTAGTGGTGTTTGTGCATGTTTTAGCACGGGCGAATCGTGCTGTTGACGGCAAAGGAGACTACGATTCGCTCGTTTTGCATAAAGGGGCTGCCGGAGGGGCAGCCCCGAATTTTTGCGCCTAACCGACCATCCGCTGATAAATCCCCCTCATCCCCTGGTAACCTGTAAAAGTGTTGACTTTATCATGCCGATATCAGATGATATACTATTTATAACGTACGCGAATAACAGGTATTGCTGAAAGGAAGATATGAAGGCTGAAGAAAGACACAAACTACATCAAAACGAATTGGCCGAAGGTCTGCATAAACTGCCGGAAATTTGGGAAAAGCAAGGCAGAAAAATTGTCACCTGGGCCTTGCTGGTAATCATCGCCGGGATCGCTGGTTTTTGGTTTTGGCAGGGTCACAAAGCCGCTAAGGTTGCGCAACTGGAAGACTTGCAGCGTATGGTAGTGGATGTCAACAAAAACCAGATTACCGCCGCTGAGCATGCCGCTGCTTCGTTCGGTGCCGCGGAAGCTGCGTTGCTCACCCGCGGGGCTTACAATGTAACCGCCGATGCCGATCAGCTAGGCCGACTGGCAGATGATCAGCTTGGGACTCCCTTGGGTCTGACTGCCCGTTTGCGTCAGGCTGAACTTCTGCGCTCCCAATTGTATTTCAGTGACGTAATACCGGGAGAAAATGAAAAGACCGCCCTGTGCAGCCAAGTTGAAGCGTTGTACCGTCAGCTCATTGCGGATTATCCCAACAGCAATACAGCCGTTGGTGCCGCGAAGATGGGTCTGGCTCTGCTTTCCGAAGATCAAGGCCAATGGGATGCTGCCGTGACCCAATATCAGGAGATTGTCGCTCTGGCTGACAGTACCTTGGCCGGCACTATCTACCCTGACCAAGCTCAACGCCGTTTGGCTATGTTGGAAGACATCAACCAACCAATCGTTCTTGCCGCTGCTCCATCGGGACCGCAGATTACTGCTATGCCGGGAGCTATGGTTTCCGAACAACCCGCCGAGGCAATCACCGACACCCAACCTGATTCTGCCGCCGAACCGGTCACACCCCAATGATTAGTTGAAGATACTTTGCTGATACTTCGCATTTAGAAGTTGTAGGAGGCGCTTTCGCTGCCACACCGGCGGCGTAAAGGCCTCCTTTGTTTATCTGACGCTTACTATTAACCGGAGGTAATCAATGGCAAGCAAAACCAAACTCACCTTTGCGCTCTTCATAGCGTTTTTTGTCGCAGCGGCGCCTTTATTGGCTCAGGACGTCCTAGTCGTCCCCGATCTGCCCGGCGCCCATCCCTGGACCAACCTCAACGTCAATACTTCGCCCGAGAATTTTCAGTTTGTTATCGTTAGTGATCGTACCGGCGCATGTAGGCCCGGCGTATTCAGCTTTGCCATGGACCAAGTCAACCTGCTCCAGCCGGAGTTTGTAATCTGTGTCGGCGATCTCATCGAAGGCTACACCGAAGACGTTGGTCTGTTAACCGCCCAATGGGACGAGTTCGACCAAATAGTCGGGAAATTACAGATGCCGTTCTTACGCGTCGGCGGCAATCACGACCTCAACAACCCTGTCCAACTAGAAATCTGGCAGCAACGCTATGGCCCCGACTACTATCATTTCCGTTATCATGATGTGCTATTCATAGTCATTTCCTCCGAACGCTTTCCTAGTCGCTATAGCAGTATTAGCAGTGAACAGGGTGCTTCTGACCAACTGGCGTACATTCAAGACGTACTAAACGCTAACCAGGACGTTCGTTGGACGATGTTGTTAATGCATCGGCCGCTATGGAACACCTCTGAGACGACTGATGTCTGGGCCCAAATAGAAACCATGTTAGCTGACCGCCACTACACCGCCTTTGCCGGCCATCACCATACCTATGACAAAACTGTCAGCGATAGCGGCGCTAACCTCTATACTCTGGCTACAACCGGCGGTGGCAGCGATCTGACTGGTGTCGCCGACGGCAGCGTTGACCACATCGTCTGGGTTACCATGACCGACGAGCAACCCATCTTCGCCAATCTTCTGCTCGAAGGCATTCTCAACGACAATTTGTCCCGACGGGAAATCCTTGTTCCCCGTATTGACCCGGTTTTGGCTCAACCGACTATTGATATCAATGACGCCGCTTGGGAAAGCGCCCTCAATCTGCTCGAAACTTGGCAGTCAACGGATACGCCTTTAGCCGCTCGCATATTCGCTAGTCCCCAAGGTCTTCAGATCGGTGTCATTACCAATTATTTCGCCAGAGCCACTGCCAATAATTGTGGGTGTGGTGGCAGTCGAATATGGAACGATCCCTGCATCGAAATATTTTTGGGTAAACATCAGGAAACCTACGCCCATCTGATTGTCAACTCCGCCAATACCCAATTTGAGCAGTTCTGTGATCTTAGTCGGAGCAACTGGGCTGATCGCAACGTTGACTACCAATGGCAGAGCGTCGTCGTTAACGACCATAAACAAATTACATATTCCGTTACTATCCCATGGTCCACCTTAGCCCAGATCGACATCGCTCCCGGTGACACAATTTCCTTCAACCTTGGTTCGACTTCATCCATGTGGGATTGGTCCGGCCTGACCGGCGGTTCCTATCACACCCCCAGCCGATTTGGATCCCTAACCCTCCCTGAACTTACCCTACCCGAAGTCGAATAACCCCCGCACAGCCGTTTTTGCCCGGGTAACCTCCGATATTGGCAGTGCGTCTCTGTTAAAAAATTATCATGACTAACGAGAACAACAACCTGACAGAAGACCCTTCCTCACCGGCGAACGAAGGTGTTTACGAGGTCGATGACGACGGCGCCCAACATGCTTACCTTATCATTAAGCGTCTGCTGCCTAATCGCCGTATCGACAAATACATCAAACATCGCTTTCCCGACTTTTCCCGCAATGTTATCCAAGGGCTGATCAAGGAAGAAGCTGTCACTGTCAACGGCAAAAAAACCAAAGCCAGCTACAATCTAAACCCCGGCGACCGTGTGGACCTTGTTCTGCCGCCTCCTCCTACTAATGAAATCCCGCCGGAGGAAATCCCGCTCAATATCCTCTACGAAGATGATCACATGATCGCACTCAACAAACAGCCCTATCTTGTGGTCCATCCCGCCCGGGGCAATCGCGGCGGCACGCTCGTCAACGGTCTGGTCTATTACAGCGATTCGCTCTCTACCATTAACGGCAGCTTTCGGCCAGGCATCGTCCATCGACTCGACCGCAACACAACGGGCGTAATCGTCGTCGCCAAAACCGACACTGCCCACTGGCGCCTCGCCCACCAGTTCGAGTACCGCCAAACCCAGAAAACTTACGTCGCTGTTGTCCACGGTACCATGGAACTCGATTCTGACGTTATCGATGTTCCCTTAGGTCGTCATCCCCGCGTCCGTGAAAAGTACGCCGCCCGGCCCGATTCCGGCAAAGAAGCCACCACCCTCTATGAAGTCGAAAAACAATATCAAGGTTATGCACTCCTTCGCCTCAAGCCCAAGACCGGCCGCACCCACCAACTCCGCGTTCATCTCAGCATTTCCAAACACCCCATCGTCGCTGATACCATGTACGGCGGAAAACAAATGACCCTCAGCCAACTATCCAACGGCCAACCCGTTGACCCTGCCCTAGCCGGCAATCTCGGCCCCGACGACATCGTCATCGACCGACAAGCACTACATGCCGCGTCCCTAGAAATAAATCACCCCATCTCCGCAAAACCAATGCACTTCGAAGCCCCGTTACCGCCCGACATGCAACGCCTTGTCGATCTCCTCGACACTTATCGTGCCTAAACTCCTGACAACAGCACTACCTATTTGGCACATCGGCCGTCGGCGCGTTCCACATTCTGTCAGGACCCAGCACATAACCCATGAGAATTAGAATAAGAAATGCGACCAATATTATTATAATAAATATTCGTCTATTCTTTCTGAGCTTTGATATTATGCTCTTGCTCATGCCTTTTTTTTCTAATTCCGATGCAAAATCAAAAAATCACCCAACCGCGAATCGTCATGCCCCCGGAACGTCACCTCCACCACCACATCGTTTAACTCGTACGCTTCCTCGGGCAGTGCCAGCCGGAACTGATAGCTCTGCGTAATCGCGTCCCAATGTGCCTGGTTTCCCTCCAGCGTCGTTAACTCGAATTCTTGCAAGCCATCTTCGGCGAATCGCGGCCCGCGCGGGTCGGCCACCTGCGGGCGATACCGGAATATCTCGAACCTAAACTGCCCCAACGCTTTCATTGGATCATCAAAATCATCCAGAACCTTAACGTACGCATCCAGCCATTGCTGTGGGGCCGCTGCCGCGTCAAACCGAAACCGTGTAAACGAAGACTGCAGCGCCACACTATGCGCCCGAAACGCCGGCAAAGGCGGCCCTGCCCGAAACAGCGGCTCATATGCTCCGTTCTCCTGGCACGATACCATCGCGAAAACCGTCACGAGCAGCAGTATTACTATTCCGTATCTACTCATAGAATTAGAATTCCCAATAGGGGGGTGGGTTACATATACCATCCCCGACTCACCCCCATTTTTCCGCTGCGCCTCGCCCATTGTCATCGCGTTGTCAGCGAGTTTACTCCACCTGCGATGTTTGCGCCGCGGTGGCTGAACTAAAATTGCTCTGCTGGTACAAATCGTTATTCGGCAGAACCATCTCAAATTCACTCGTGTAGTCCAGTTGAATATTTACGCCTTCCAACTCTACATCCAGCACGTGTCCGCCGTAGGTTCGATCCTGCGAGATGAAGTGCAGATGATAGCCCGGCACATTAACCCCGGCCATGAACTGCGGCAAACGGAAACCAACAAGTATGCCTCTAACGTTGCGATGTTCATACACCGGTTGAGTTGCTGTGACTTGCGTCAAAGGCGCATAAGGCGGTGTCTGACGCGGTACGCTTCGCACCCGAACGGACCGGAACAAACCTTCGATGCGAATCGCCACCGGCACATTCTTCGTACGCAGAAAATTATCGATGTGTGCCTGCAACTGCTCGTAGTCAATAACTCCGGTGACCGCTACCGACTGGTCCGTATCAAAATGCGTCACCGCCGCGAAAGGCACATAAGTATGCCTCAGCATCTCTTCATCCGCGAACGAATACGCTATCCCGTCGGCGCCAATCCGATAGAACGCGCCCCCGTGCATTATCAGTTCACCGTCCAGACCGTTAAACGTACCAATCCCAAAGTCCCCTTGCTTGCTTAGTTCCCACAAGCTCATGTCGCCTTCATAAACGCCCGCCATCAATGCGCTGAAATTCGAACTCTGGAAAAGCACATCACGGCTGGCCAGCTCCATTTCTCTGGTGCAGCCGGTAACAGCAAAAGCCATAGCGATAACGATAAGCACGGACACAACGGTTTTCATAACTATTCCTCAAATGCAGAGCAGTGACACTTTTCTAATAATATTCACCATTTGCCGACCAGCCTCACAAACGCCGTGTCAGCGCAAACCATATTAACCTATGGCTTGGCTCCACGCAACCGAAAGTCCGGCCCGATCGGCAAAATCCCCCCGCTGCGCTTAGCCCCATAGCAAAACAGAGAAAAGCTCTCCACTGCTTGGCTAGCCCAAACACCCGCTCTCATGCCACCCAGCTCTAGTTGTCTGCGCCCAGGCTATTCTTCTTTGGGAGCTTCCATTGTCGGCATTTTCATGGACGGTTCGTCTTTTACCCCGGCGATACGCGCCAAAAACAGGAGGCCCTCGCAAATAACCCGCACCAGCGGAATGCCGACGATAAGCGTAATAAGGCCTTCCACTACATATAGCCCACCGCAAGTGAACAAAATGATAGCGTTGTAAACGCAAAGAGCCACGCCCAGAAGGAACAGGATCGGCAGACAAGCAGGCACAATCAGCTTCCGAAACAACAGATAATCATTCATGGCATTTCCTTTGAAAAATGACTACAGACATTTCGCCCGTCTTCCAAAATCGCGGGCTTCTCCTGAACGCATATATACAGTGAAACCTTCCCTAAATGCAAGTTGCCTATGTATTTTGCCCCATATTTTTACCCCAAGGCCCATCTACATCGCTGCCCGCGAGCTCGCTGTGAATCCCTTAAATCTTATGGGCCGCCCTAAAACCTGCCGCCCTCCGTAGGGTGTGCAACTTGCTTACACACGCGTCGCGTGCCGCCTAAAGCCCCGGCAGATTATGCCCCATCTTGTCGCGTTTGGTTTCCATATAGCGGCGGTTATGCGGATTACACCCCACATGCAGCGGCACCTGCTCCTCTACGGTTATGCCATAGACGCTTAGCCGTTCGGTCTTGATTTTGTTGTTGGTCAGATTGGCGATCCGCCTTATCCCCAAGTCCCGGCAAATCTGCGCCCCCAAGCCGTAGTCCCGCTTGTCCGCTTCAAACCCCAACGCCTCATTCGCTTCGACCGTATCCAACCCCTGCTCCTGCAAATGGTACGCGTGCAGTTTTGCCGCGAGGCCGATACCGCGTCCCTCCTGCCTCAAATAAATCACAGCGCCTTTGCCCTTAGCTTCAATCCTTCGCATAGCTTCGTGCAGTTGGTCCCCGCAATCGCACCGCATCGACATAAACACATCACCGGTCAAACATTCGCTATGCACCCGCACCAGAATCGTATCGGTTTGCTCGATCACATTGCCGTTTTCATCGCGTTTGCCAATGTCTCCCTTGCACAACGCCAAATGGGTCTTGTTATCCACTATGCTTTTGTAACCGATCAACCGGAAGTGGCCGAACGGCGTGGGCAGTTCGACTTCGCTGATGCGTGTCACCAGCGCCTCTCTCTGCAATCGGTACTCGATCAAAGCCGCGATCGAACAAATCTTCAAATTGTGTTTTTCGCAGAACTTCAACAACTCCGGCTGCCTCGCCATCGTACCGTCGGCGTTCATTATCTCGCAGATAACCCCCGCTGGTTTAAGCCCCGCCAAACGCGCCAAATCCACCGAACCTTCTGTTTGTCCCGCTCGTGTCAGCACACCGCCATCGCGGGCTCGCAACGGAAATATATGTCCGGGCCGAGCCAAATCCTGTGGTCGGCATTCATCACAGATCACCTGTTGAATAGTCTTGGCCCGATCATGTGCTGATATCCCCGTTGTTATCCCTTCCCGTGCATCTATCGTTACCGTAAACGCAGTGCCCAGCGCCGCGGTATTCTCATGTGTTTGCGGCTGCAACTGCAACTCATCACACCGCTGACCTGTCAAAGGCAGACAAATCATTCCCCGCCCATGCGTCGCCATGAAGTTGACGATTTCGGGCGTGACCTTCTCCGCGGCGCAAACTAAATCCCCTTCGTTCTCCCGCTTTTCATCATCCACCAGAACAATCATCTTGCCCTGTTTTATGTCTTCCAAAACCGCCGGTATATCACTGAACGATGTAACCATCTATATAACAATCTCTTATATGCTTCGCTTGCCAAACCCGCGATCCCGCCCAACCGCGCCAACTCTATATTATAGTGACTAACCCACCCCTTGTGGACAACAAAAAAACACCCCCGCCATCCAACTCATAACCATCTCCTGTTGGTCAATCTATCCGCGGCGATTCGCCGCTTAGTAATTATTAGTGTCAATTAGTGGTTCAATCGCCGCAACCAACTTCGCCCGTGCTTGGTCCATTGATTCTTCGATCGTTACTCCCGCTGCTCGGGCGTGGCCGCCTCCGCCGAACTGTTTGGCGATCTTGTTCACATCCACATCGTCCGACCGACTCCGCAGCGAACACCGCGTCGCTCCGTCCTCCTGCTCCACCATCAACAGCGATACCACGACCGAGGCCACCTGTTGCGATTCGTTTACGATGTTCTCGATATGAATTCGTTTCGCGCCTGTTTCCTTCAGCATCTGGTTCGTAATCGTCATCACCGCCAGTCGCCCACCACAACGCAGTTCCATTGTTTCTAATACTCTCGCCACCAGCCGCATTCGTTCCGGCGGAAAACTCTCGAACAATCTTTGATACATTTTCTCCGGTACCACACCCGTCCCCACCAATTCACCTGCCCGTCGCAGCGTTGCCCCCGATGTATTGCTGAACCTAAACCAACCCGTATCTGTCGCGATAGCCATAAACAACGCCTGTGCCGTCGTTCCTGCAATTCGCCAGCCGCTTTCTTGCGACAACTGGTACACAATCTCCCCAGTCGCTCCCACCGAGCTGTCGATCAATCGCACATCGCCGATCTCATCGCCGGTCAAATGATGATCGATTACCAGCACCCCTTTGTCGCGCTTGAGCAAATACTCGCCCACGATCGGCAACTGGTTGACCGCCCGGGTGTCAGCCACAATAACAAGATCGAACCCGTCCAATTTTTCCGCTACGTTCTCCGCGGTCACTTCGCGCCCCAGCATCCAGATCGCCAAATCGTCCGACAACACAAAACCATATTGCTCGGCCACCTCACCCAACAGCAGCACCTGTACCTCGCAATCCCTCTGGTCCTGCTTGGCTATCCGCGTAATCATATTTGCCAGCGCCGCCACCGACCCAACCGCGTCCCCGTCAGGCCGAACATGACTGGTAATCAATATCCGCTGCGCCTTCTCAATTGCTTCCCGAGCCGGTCTAAAATCAATCATGTCCCATGCCTTCTATTCTCTAATATGTTTTCAATCTCCGCACAATCCTGCGCTATCTGTGCTGTTAAATCCTGTAAATCCCCAAATTTTTGCTGCGGCCTAACCCTCCGAACCATCGACAGCAGCATATGCTTCTGATAGAGCGGCACACCGTTATCGGGATAATCCAACAAATGCGCCTCGATCTGCCAAATTCCCTCTTCAACCGTTCGGCAATCGCCAATGCTTATCGCTGCCTTATAATACCGCTCTTGCTGCCATGCGCCATCAAAGTCTTCCCCGATCCGTGCCCAACCAGCGAAGACTCCGTCTTGTCCGACCAATTGGTCACTGCTGTAAAGCTTCAAATTCGCCGTTGGGTATCCCAACTTCCTGCCCAGCCGTTTGCCCGCCACAATTTCCCCTGCGAGCAAATGCGCTCGGCCCAGCCCCACGTCCGCGAACGCCAATTGCCCGTTGTCCAAATACCGTCGAATTATCGTACTGCTCATCGCCACGGGCTGATCCGAATCGATGCACACCGTACGGGCCGGTACCAAATGCGCCTCAAAACCATACGCCTTGCCCATTTCCTCCAGGCTCATCATCGAACCTTCGCGATGCCGTCCAAAACTAAACGTCTGACCTTCCACCAGGTGCTTCGCCTTCAACTTGTTCGCCAGAATCCCTTGAGCGAAATCCTCCGCCGACTGCGTCAAAAATCGCGGCGTCGCTTCCACCACAATAACCTCATCAACCTTCTGCTGGGCCAGCAGTTTCAACTTGATCGGTAGGGGGGTAATCACCTTCGGCGCCTTCTCCGGGCGCAGCACCTTCACCGGGGCCGGTTCAAAGGTCATCGCCACCAAAGGCAAACCTTCCTTATTCGCCAAGGCACGCGCATAATCCAATATTGCTTGGTGGCCCAGATGTACGCCGTCAAAGTTACCTACGCTGACGACTGAGCCGCGAGCGTATTTCGGAAGTTCTTCTAATTTTTGATATGTTTTCATAAAAAGCAAGCGATCGGTGTGCAATCCGTCATGGTCCGCAAACCCGCGGGGCTTTGCAGCACCGATTTAATAGCGTTAACTGTAATCGCGCATGTCGCGATATCGCCGTTCACGCCCCCCGGTATTGTTGAAGTAATGCTCGGCGTGCCCACAATCTCGATCTGATCCACCGATTCGGGCAATCCTACCGCCGCTCGAAAGACCAACGTTATCAATTCCTTATCGCCGGCGTAGCCCCGGCCGATCTGCTGTACGCCCGCCGCCATGCCCGCTTTGATCGGCACATACCCCTCGTTAATATCATGCTCAGCCACGATCGGCGACAAAACATCCTCGGTTCTATCCAACTTCCAGCCTATCTTTGCCGCGATCATGTGCATTGACTCAGTCAGGCCCACATGCCTTAGCGTTCCTGTTTGCCGTTTCGCTTCAAACTCATCCAGCGTCAAACCCGCCCCGATCTTCTGTTGAAAAGGCATACGCCTAACCGACGCGTTCTGAATCCGCGACACCTGCACAGACTCCACATTCTGACACGCCGCCGTCAATGTCAGCGCCAGCGAATCCATCAAAAAACCCGGATTCACACCCGTGCCCAACACCGCTGCCCCATATTTCTTCGCCACCTCATCCAATTGCTTCGCGCGAGCCGGCATGGTCAACCAAGGATACGCCATTTCCTCACATGTGGAGACGACGGCGATTCCGTGCTTCAGGATCGCTTCGGCTTGGTCGGCGGCTTGGTTGAAATTTGATACTGTTGTTAGGATTGCGATGTCGGGTTTGCCTTTTTTGAGGGCGGTTTCGAGATTGGCATCTATAAGTACATCAGAAGGTGTGTCTAATTGGCACAATTGTGCTAGGTTGCGGCCGGCTTTGTCGGGTGCTGGGTCAACGGCGGAGATGTATTGGAGTTCTTGGCGTTTGGTGGCGAATCGCACCGTTTGCTGGCCGATTGGGCCTAAACCTACCTGCATTATTTTTATCATAGTAAACTCCAGACACATCTATTCCGTCCATTGGGTACACGAACCATCCATACTACGAAAATCACCAAACATGTCAAGCGTCACCTGTTTTCGCCTCCTGTACCCCTGTACCCCCAACCAGAGCCCCAAGCATAATATCTACCAGTGCGGTTCGTACCGTGGGCCACTAATTCTTCTCTGTGGTTCCGTGCGAGCTAGGTCATTCCGTCACGCCTCACATTCCCACCACCCGTTTGCTTCATCACCGTAGGCCACCTGCCTTGATCTAATCTGAAATTTGCGAAATGTGGATCAAATTCCCTGACCAAATGTTACCCGAAAGAAATATTATTGACATTGCATCCATATATGGTAAAATAACCTAGTTAGTTGCGGTTAATGGAGGATGCCAGTGGGAATTCCCTCAGAACCAAACCTCTTGATATCACAGAAAAATTGTCTCGATACGCCATGCTAAACGAAATCGAAAATGATCTTATAGAGTTTATTGCGGCTAGACGTCAGCGACCGATTGACCAAGTACGTTCAACGTTTATCCACGTTCGTGATCGTTATGATTTTACAAGTCGCAGATTTGCTGAGCTGTACGGTGGAGTACACGAGATATTATCCATAATGTACATGCCGACAACCGAAGCTGATCTCGTTGACTGCTATCATGCTTATGCTTTCTTTCATCTGCTCCGTTATCTTTCTTCTACATATCCCAAGCCTAAGTCGTCACTGGTCAAGGAATTCTGGAGAGATGTAAAAAAAGGTCGCTGGCAAAACTTCTACCACTTTATCAAACGTAAGATTGCGGGCAAGAAAAGCGATGGCCAGGCTATCTCAAAGCGTGCAAGTCAAGCCCAGGCAATCGTCGAGAGAATAACCGGCCCCGCAACAGTGGTCGATTACGGGTGTGGTCTAGGATTTATTTCATTTGAAATTGCCAAGCTGAAAAAGGGTACAAAAGTCTATTTGGTCGATGTCGATAATCTAATCCGGGAATTTACATTGTTCAGATTTCGCAAGCACGGCATTGATGCGGAAACGATTAGTGTTACTCGAGATTGTATCTACCCGGAACTGCCGGAACACAATATCTGTATCGCGACCGAGGTAATGGAGCATGTCAGGCGTCCTTTGGAAGTATATGGCCATATTCGAAGCAGTATGCAAAAAGGCGGCATTTTGATGGGTAACTTTGTGGATCATCAAAAAGATATGCTTCATGTTTCCCCCGATCTTCGGGAGTTGCGTGATGCGATTAGTAAGGATTATAAGGAGTTAGATTATCTGATCTATCAAAAACAAACTTAGCACATAGTTGACAAGGTTCAGGACATCGCTAACCCGAAAATGGGCCAGGACATCGATAACCCTTACATAATGGAATTGTTACGCCATAATG
>JAFGKT010000028.1 GCA_016928435.1 Sedimentisphaerales bacterium
CATTATGGCGTAACAATTCCATTATGTAAGGGTTATCGATGTCCTGGCCCATTTTCGGGTTAGCGATGTCCTGAACCTTGTCAACTACCAACTAAAAACGCTATGTACACAGAGCCAATATATCGAATTGGCAGAACCAGAGAACTTTTGTCGCCAGGAAAAATTATTATGCATTGCTTTTCTGGACCTGGTGAGTATAATAAGGCTTTGGACCTTCTGTGTTCGCTCGGCCGTGTGCCCTATCCGTAAACACAAAATCACCAGCATCCTGAGTGTGGCCGTCTAGGACTCGTTGTTATGCGCCTCTATCTTCTAAGACACGGCAAAGCCAAAGCCGCCCAGAAAGATCCGCAGCGACCCCTAAACCATAAGGGCCGGCAACAAATTCAACACCTGGCCACATTGCTCAGCGCAGCCAAAATAACAGTCAACGATCTCTGGCACAGCGAACAAACCCGAGCTATTGAAACAGCACAGGCCATCAGCGGCGCATTGAAAATCAAAAATAAAATGCAAATACACCCGGGGCTAAACCCCGGCGACCCCGTCGAACCCATCATCCAAGAAATCACCAACCGCCGCCCAGACCAAGACCTCATGATCGTCGGACATCTGCCTTTCTTAGCTAATATGGCCAATCAATTGCTCGGAATTGACCAAAACCAAAACTCAATCGAGTTTGCAACCGGCACATTACTTTGCTTGGAGTCCGTGAATGAAACAGAATTTAACTTGATTTGGATGATCAACCCCGCAATGCTATAAAATGCCCAGCAAAAGCATTCGTTTAATCAGAAACTAGGGCTGCTAACCAAACTCCTAAGTTACACTCCAAAAATAAACTGTAAGCATACAACCGCACCAAAAAGGATCGAAAAACAAACCTTGAATATATCAACCAGCTTGAACGCCGGATTCCGATAAACTATCCAGCAAGTTGTCTTTTTGTAATCGAAAAACGCGGGTTCTCATAAAAGAGTTGGGGTCATACTCTTAAAAGGACCGTTTTGTCTATGGAAAGCTCAAAGCTATCAAGACTGCAGAGGATGTTGCGTTTGGTCACAGCCCTGCAATCTGGTAACTATTACAGTCCCAATGAACTCGCCGACCTGCTCGGAGTTACCAGAAGAACCGTCTTTCGTGATATCAGCATGCTAAACAAAGCAGGCATTCCCTGCTATCACGACGACCAGATGGACGGCTATCGGCTCGAAGACGCTTGTTTCTTGCCCGCACTCAATCTAACTCTATCCGAAGCAATGGCGCTGTTAATCGTCGCGCAGTATGCCGGTGACGCCTTAGGATTGCCCCTGCAGCAGCAAGCCCGCCAAGCAGCGCTCAAAGTCGAATCTACCTTGCCCAGCCATCTGCGCGATAAATGCGGCCTGGCGCTCAAACATACCTCCGTACAACTAACCCCCCGCGCCGATCACCCAAAACTAGACCAAACCTTCGAGATACTCCAACAAGCTATACAAAAACAAAATCCCGTCAGTATGCATTATATGTCAATGCACGACGGCCAAACGATCGAAACCACCATAAACCCCGTGCATTTGCATTTCTCCCGTCGGGCTTGGTATGTAATCGGATATTCGTCATATCATGAAGAAGCCCGAACGTTCAAACTCGGCCGAATCAAACGCCTAAAAGTACGACCCGAAAAATTTACCCTGGAAAAATCTTTCAGTATCGAAAAATATCTCGGAAACGCCTGGGCCCTGATTCCCGAAGGCAAAGTCTCGCATATCCAATTACTATTCGATCCAATGGTCGCCCATAATGTCGCAGAAGTATTGTGGCATCGTACCCAAAGAACCACCTGGCAGGAAGACGGACGACTACTCTTCGAAGCATATGTCGATGGAATAAATGAGATCACGTGGTGGATACTAGGATATGGCAATCAAGTCGAGGTCGTCGGGCCCCCTGAATTGCGCCAATATGTCAGCCAAATCGTGCAAAACATGGCCCAAATCTATGACGACCCAGCCACCCCCATGACCACATCCGATGCCGAACCCCTAGCGTAAAAACGCTTCACTTACCACCACGGTACCGTACCGCCCGGCAGCGCTCTACAAATCGAGCCGACCCCATCCGCTCTATGGAACTGCCCCCGTAACGATCCGCGAAAGTCTGCTCGTCCAAATCCACCGCTATAGCCAAATCCGCCGCCGTCCAATTATCATCAATCCGCCAATGAGCGTCCTCACGCACCAAACCCCTATTGAACGGGCAAACTTCCTGACATACATCGCAACCAAAAACCCAATCACCCATCTGCCGCGCTGGCTGGCCCGACAAAGCTTCATTACTCTCAATCGTCAAATACGACACGCAACGCCGAGCGTCTAAAAGCCGCGCATCCAGCAAAGCCCCGGTCGGACATCCATCCAAACAACGTCGGCAATCACCACAACCATCAGCGACCGGTGCATCAGCCTCCAATTCCAAATCCGTCACCAGCTCCCCCAAAACCAGCCAAGAGCCAAAACACTTATTCACCAATAAACCATTTTTGCCGATCCACCCCAACCCCGCTCGAGCTGCGTAAGCCTTCTCCAACAAAGGAACAGTATCTACACAAATCCGAAAACGCCCTCCACCGTTCGTAAACTCACCCAACTTCTCGCGCAATTGCGCCAAACGTTGCTTCAAAACGTCATGATAATCAGCCCGCCACGCATATCGAGCTATTTTGCCCCATCGCGAACCTGTTTTGCCCTTCCAATACGCCCCGCCATAATAATTCATCCCCACACAAATCACACTACGCGACCAGGCGAACAACTGCCGCACATCCACTCGCTTATCCATATTCTGCGCCATGTAAGACATACTGCCGTGGTAATCATGCCCAAGCCAATCGCGCAAAAAGCCCCCGTGCCCCGTATCCGCCGCCGCCGTTATCCCCACCAAATCAAAACCCAACTGCCCCGCTAATTGCTTGACTAACGCACTATCTAACACCATCAAACCGCCTCGGCGCCCATCGCGTTAAATATCCAAATTCTTAACTTCCAACGCGTGATCCTCTATGAAGGCCCGGCGAGGAGCAACATTGTCACCCATCAAAATCGAAAACAATCGGTCCGCTTCCGCAGCGTCTTCCAACTTCACCCGCAGCAACGTGCGCTTCTCCGGATCCATCGTCGTATGCCATAATTCATCCGCGTCCATCTCACCCAAACCTTTGAAACGCTTGATTTCGATACCTTTGCTGCCTAATTGGCGGATACCTTTGACAATCCCTTGTGGGTTAGGTACATCAGTTTCATTACCATCAGCATCCACCAAACAGAACTTCGTTGAAATATGCTCACCGGCCACCGTTTGCTCTTCACGCAGAAAATAATCCTCCGCGAAAATATGAAACTGCGCCAACTCCGTGCGTATAGTGTTCAGCTTATGAACTTCGTGCATCTCCTGCGCAATCACATTGATGGGTAACTCACCCATCTCAATACCACCATCAGCATCGCTCTGCGCCAGTGCCTTGCGACGAGATAGATAAGCCTCTTCATCATGAAACAATTCTTCCACACCGTCGTTCACAATGCGATAAGCCGGCAGACCCTTACCGTCCACTTCCTCAGCGACAAATTGCTGCAAATCAATCCCACGCTGACGCAAAACCCGTAAATGATCGTCAACCTCCGTGAGAATCGTCAGCAATGTGTCTAATTGATCACCGCTTACTTCCACCGGTTCAGCGCCCCGTAAACGAATCCGTAACTTAGTGTCCTGCAAACCGTCACGCGTCAAAATCCGATTCAACTCCGCGTCATTCAACACATATGTTTTCTTCTTCCGTCGCGAAATCTCATATAAGGGCGGCTGCGCTACATATACCGCGTCTTGCTTTATCAATTCCTGCATCTGACGAAAGAAAAACGTTAATAATAACGTCCGAATGTGCGCTCCGTCCACGTCCGCGTCAGTCATGATGATAACCTTGCCGTAACGGCGCTTGCTGAAATCAAACTCGTCCGTGCCGATCCCTGTTCCCAACGCCGAGATAATCGTACGTACTTCGTCATGATTCAACATCTTATCAACACGCGCTTTTTCCACATTCAAAATCTTACCCTTCAAAGGTAAAATCGCTTGGAAATTACGATCCCGGCCGGCTTTCGCGCTGCCGCCTGCCGAGTCACCCTCAACCAAATATAATTCCGTCGTTTCAATGTCTTTGCTGGCGCAGTCGCTTAGCTTGCCCGGCAAATTCGCGCCGCTCAAAGCTCCCTTGCGACGAGTTAACTCACGAGCTTTACGCGCTGCTTCCCGAGCTTGACACGCTTGGATACCTTTGTTCACCACCTGCTTGGCGACACTAGGATTCTCTTCCAAAAACTCACTTAGCAATTGATTAACCGCCGTCTCAACAAAACTGCCCACCTCGGCGTTCATCAAACGAACCTTCGTCTGAGCCTCGAATTGCGGATCAGGCAACTTCACCGATAGCACCGCCGTCAAACCTTCACGTAAGTCGTCACCTGAAGGCGGTTGATCACCTTTGAGCAAATTGTGACCACGAGCATAGGAGTTCAACGTCCGAGTTAAAGCCGAACGAAAACCGCTCACGTGCGTGCCGCCGTCCATGTTGTGAATGTTGTTCGCAAACGCGATCACATTCTCGGTATAACCCGCTGTGTATTGCATCGCTAATTCACATTCCAGATTATTCTCTTCGTCCGTCTTGCGAAAATGGATTACCTCCTTGTGCAATACATCTTTACTGTCGTTGATGTGCTGAACAAATTCCACTAAGCCGTTCACGAAATGATATTCTTCGATTTTGCCGTCCCGCAAATCACTTAGGAGAATCTTTAATCCCGCGTTCAAATACGCAACTTCCCGCAACCGATGCGCTAATATGTCAAAACGATATTCAACATCCGGGAAAATCGTATTGTCCGGCTTGAACGTCGTCTTGGTGCCGCGGTGCTTGCAAGCCCCCATCTCACGCATATCACCTTTCTTTACCCCCCGCGCAAATTCCATACGATACAACATACCGTCCCGCCCAACTTCAACTTCAAGCCACTCCGATAACGCGTTTACTACCGATACCCCAACGCCGTGCAAACCACCAGATACCTTGTAACTCTTACTGTCAAATTTACCACCGGAGTGCAAAATCGTATGCACGACTTCCAAAGCCGATTTGCCCGTGCTTTTCTCGATCCCCACCGGTATCCCCGCGCCGTTGTCTTCAATGGTCACACTGCCGTCAGCGTTGATCGTTACCCGAATCTCCGTGCATCGCCCCGCCATCGCTTCGTCCACCGAGTTGTCCACCACCTCACTCACCAAGTGATGCAAACCGCGAATCTGACGGTCACCAATGTACATCTCCGGCCGTTTGCGCACCGCCGCCATCCCCTCCAACACCGTTATATTGTCCGCCTCGTAAGCGGACGCGCCTTGCGCTTGGCCCGGCGTTTCCATTGCTGTCTCTGTCAATTCCTGCTCGTTATTGTTTTGCTCGTCCATTAAATTACATCATCCATCTAATAAAGTTTCAACAACCTAAAGTCAACTTGCGCAGTAATGTAAATCAAGAAAAAGTGCGACATCGCACCTAAAACAAACGTCACTTCGCCGCCGACCTCGATCCGTCCCCAAACACCACATATTATCCACATTATGTAAAGTCGATTATGTTCACACCTTCTTCGTTTTCTTTGGACCAATTGCCGCGTACCAAACGAATCCGCGACAAAGATATATTCGGACATAAATCGCGTAACTGTTCCAGCAAGTCCCCCTGACGAACCAGAAAATGCAATTCCGACATGTGCGCGCCGCTGTCAACCAACACTCGTAGTTGGCCACGATTCAAACCATCTAAACAAGTGTGCTGCACCAGCTCGGCCGGCAAAAGCGCACGCCACGCCGACCCAACTACAGACAAACGCTTACGAGCCGGACCCGCCCAACGCTTTACAAAACCCTCAACGCTAAAACCCAAACGTTTCGTCGCAGAGCTGCGCCGACGGTTCCGCCAAATCCAATCTAGTTGTCGCTCATCCCAGCGATCCATACCCTAAACCGTAACCGGCATAACAACATACAAGAAATCCTTACCCGCTCGGAACAAACCTGGTTTGCTGCCGTCGGTCAATTCCAACACAACTTCGTCAGATTCAACCGCACGTAGCATCTCTAACAAATACTGCGGATTGAAACCAATCTTCATGGCCTCACCTTCGTAATCCAACGCCATCGTGATTTCCGCGTCACCTGCTTCCGGAGCGCTGCTGGCTAAACGCAAACTGCCCGGACAAAAGTCTAACTCTACCCCTTTGGAATGTTCCGTCGTCAACAACGCCACCCGTTTAACCGCGCTCAACAACGTACTAGTCCCCAGCGAGACTTTCGTCGCGCAATCGGTCGGTATAACATCAGCGTATTTCGGAAAACGCCCCTGCATCAAATTACTCGATACCTCCGCCAACGCCGTGCGAACCACCACTTGATTGCTCGAAAAAGAAATCTTCACCATCTCGTCCGGATCGTGCAAAACCCGCTCGATAACAGACATGGTTTTCAAAGGCACAATGACAGTCTGCTCAGCGTTTTTGTCAGCGCCCTTAAGATCCAGTTCCGCCTTGGCTAAACGCCTGCCGTCTGTCGCCACCAAACGCAACTTCTTACCTTGCTGCTCCCAGAAAACCCCATTGATCGCGTAACGCGTGTTTTCCCGCGCCGCCGCAAACGTCGTCATATCGATCATCCAACGCAACTTACCAGCTTGCACCTCAAGGTCCGCTTCAACTTCTGCTTTGGGAATCTCCGGAAAATCATCCGGATCATGCCCGTAAATATGAAACTGACTGTCCTTGCCCTTGATCTGACACGTTGAATCGGTCATTTCCAATTCCAATGTGTCTTCCATGCTTTCACGCAAGATCGAGGTCAGACGGTCCGCCGGTATCACTGCCGTACCGCTCGCGCCCACATCAACTTGGTTCACCAGATAACGAACCATTATCTCATTATCTGTCGCCAAAACCGTTAATTGATTCGAGTCCGCGTCCGCCTCCAATTTCGCGCAGAGCAAAATAGGTTTCGGAGTACGTGATGGTGCAATGGTAGCTGCTAATTGTGCCGCTTCGCATAGAGCCGATCTGTTGCAGGTTACCTTCATGATTGTCAACCTCCCAGTGTGGTCCAGAGTCCAATCTGCTTTATATGTGTCAGCAAAACTAAATTATCCCCCCGCCCTGGAGAATAATCAACAGTCAAAAGAGCTTTACCCCAAAATTTCAAAGCTCCGCTGCTTTATCAACGGGCTTCTCGCGGTGGCCTCTCAATGATGGTCCAAACTGTCATATATTATAAATAAATACTTATTAAAAACCAGTAGTAGTATTCATATACCTTGTTAGTTCTGTTGCCAACCTGAGAAAGCATTATAACCGAAAGCTATACCAATAGTTAGCAAAAAGAACAATGTGGATAAATTGTAAGAAAATTGTGCCTTAAACCCCATTATCAACACTGAAAATCACCCATGCCCGACCGTTGGCTTTATCAACTTGTGACACCTGTTCGACTACCACCCGGAAACTCACAAGTTATCCAGGCTGCGTAACAGCACTAATAACCGCCCTTATGCCACCCAAATAACCAAATATACACAAACAATATAATACACAAATTATGTAAAAAACCAGAGTTAGAAACATTCGCGGAGAGTTGTCCCCCAAAACCACCCTGTCCCTATTTTTCCTATCCCCTGCCCGCTAGGTTGTCTCAAATACAATAGACAATCTGCCCCGGTCAATGCAGATATGGCGTCACGTCGAAATCACCCACCTTGGCTACATGCAAATCAGTACGCTTGGCGAGGTTGATGTCCGGCTGTTCTGCGCCTGTCGGTTCACCGGATTCGACCGCAGCTCCTCTTACTGCCAACGAGGTGTCAATGGGACGTACTATCGGTTTACATGGTTCGTCTAAGTTATGCTCCACTACCACACAGTTCCGGCCGTCATTCAACACCACCTGCTCGCCCAAAACAAAAGCCGGCGTCGTCTGAATAAAAGCGTGGTAAACCGTTGGATCAAACCACTTTATGTATCCAGTGTTCTTCATACGCTTCAACGCCACAATCAGTGGCGCAACCCGCCCATCAGGCAAATATCGAAAACTGTCAAACCGATCCACTACCGTCGCTATCCGACAGAACACATGAATATCACTGCCCGAAAGTGTTTCGGTGGGCACTTCTTTGCCCGGCAAACACCGCCGCGCCGGAAAACCACTGCCGTCATAATGCTGATGGTGATTCAATACTACCTGCCCAGCCGTGCGGTCCATGCTCCCTTTCATCATCTCCAGTGCCACCTCTGTATGGCTTTGCCACTCGGGTGTGCCTCGATCGTGCGCTGTCAGACGAAAACTACGCAGTTCCGGCTCAAAAAGTAATTTGCCGATGTCATGCAGCAAACAGCCTAATCCTAATGATGTCAAATCCGTAGCCAGGTGCGCCGGCAATTGTGGCCGCTCCTTAACCAAATAAGCCTCCAGCCGCATACCCACCAGCATCGCCAAAGAAGCCGTCACCATCCCATGACGAAATACATCCGCACCATGACTGTGTAAATCCTCGATAAAACTAGCCGTGGTCCCGCGGCTGCTCAAAATATGCTCGAACAATTCCTGGATCTGCGACATGTAAGTTTTGTAGTCCAGTTTGCCAAAATTCCACTCTTGGGTTTCGCTGAATTGCTCTTTTAAAGAACCATATAATTCTTGGTGCTTCGTAATTAGCCCGGTATCAATTTTTGTATCCAGAAAATCCAGATTGGGATACTTCACCCACGCCCCAGGCACCCCCAAAGACCGCAAACGCTTTATGCTTTCCTCCTCCAGCTCATAACCCGATTTCAAAAGGGTGTATTCCAACTTTTGCGGGTTCGGAATTGACTGCGCCAACACCATGCCCGGCCGTAATTCACTAACCGACACTCTCAACATAAAACTCGTCCTCACCTAACGTTCTACTACGCAGATTGTTCTGTGCGCCTCTTATCAATATCGCCCAGATTACTAGACGATATGCATCAAAATACGTTATATTTTGACCACACCCCTGAAAATACCCCCCAACAGGCCTTACTGACTACACAAAAAACCATATATAGGCCATTAGTCCTTCAAAAATAAACACTTAGCGAATCTCCACTCGAATCTCCGCCCGCCGCGACCCTATAATCGACCCAACTTTATATACCGGGGCCCCCTTCTTATAACAACTTTATCAAACCAGCTCTCACAACCGCAATTACCTCTGTAAACAGAACTTACCTCACCCGCCCAGCCGCTCATCTAACAACTTATCCACATTTACCCCCAAAATCCAACACCAGGCGCCTACCCAAAGCCTCCGCTTGGTCCAAAGCCCCCGGCTCCTGCGCAATTGCCCCAGCCTTGTCCACCCCTTCAAACAACAAATCTGCCCAGTAATCCATATCCATGCAATCGAACCACCATTTCATCGTTATTTTCACCCCCGCGAAAACTTTTGGGCCGTGAGTGGCGCCCACAGATATAAATACCCCGGGTCTGTGGGGCTTGGCCACTTCCTGTCGCAAAATGTATTTGCGCGCCCAAAAAGCCTGGCACCGGTCAATGACCAGCTTAGCTTGAGCGCAATGGGCCATGAAGTAGATTGGAGCCGCCATCACTACTGCGTCCGCCCGCTCCAGTTGGCTATATAGCCCGACCATGTCATCCTGCAGCACGCAAACACCTGTTTTGTGACACTCATCACATTGTGTGCAGGCCTTAATGTCCAGCCTCGCTGCATCTACCCGTGCAACTTCTGCCCCCGCTTTCGATACGCCATCCAAAAAGTGATCCAAAAGCAGACTGGTGTTGCTCATCCTGCGTGGACTGCATGCCATCCCCAATATCTTCACAATAATTCCCTCTTTCTTCGTAAACCCGACGGTATGCCCGGGCCGTTTTATCACACAACTCCCCAATAATCATCGACCAATTTAGCCCGATTAACCTCACTCCCCACGATCCAAGGAGCAACCCAAAAACTAGGGGTTGCCGAAAGCGCAACGTTGCCTATCTGTTGTACAGGCAAACGTCTTTACTTTCAACAACCCCTGAAGGAGGCTATCAATTTGCAAATTTTCACAGCCGAGCCCAAGGTGCCTAGCGACCAGTCAGTATAACTACGACTGACCGGCTAAAACGCCCTCGGACGCACCAACAGCCTCAAGGCTCGCTCAGTCTCTCCATCCCTAGGCTGGTGCCATACGCTCTTCCGTCGCGTAACGCAACTTAGTCAAAGCCTTGTTCTGTATCTGCCTTATACGTTCCTTGGTCAGCCCCAATTCGGCGCCTACTTCCTTAAGCGTCATAGGTTTACGTTCTTCGTCATCCAACGAAAACCGCATGTTCACAACTGACCTTTCAATCTCGGACAAATCGGCACGGTTGTGGTCGAAGATGTCTCTCACCTCTTCCACCCAGTCTTCGTGTTTCTCTTCACGCTTGATACTCAAATAGTCGCTTTTTTCCAAAGCCATATCCAATTGCGCTGGATAACGGCTGCGATATTGATAACACCGTTTCGCAGCCCGCGAAAAAGCCTTGAAAATGGCCCGACAAGCGTAAGTGCTGAACTTGATCCCACGCGAGCAGTCAAATTTCTCAGTCGAACGCAGCAAGGCCATACTGCCTTCGCTGATCAAATCCGTAAACTCCACGCCCGGATAGTCAACCCTCTGCGCCATCGCCAGAACAAGACCCATATTCGCCGTGACTATCTTGCTACGCAAATCCAATTGTTTCTGATACCAATTTAATAGATGCTGAACCATACTCTTACGCCAAACCTTTTGACGCAATAGTTTACGACGGATTTGGCATAAACGATGACGAGCGTAATTAAGCTGCAAAAACAATATCTGCTCTTCATCTGAGCCTAAAGTCACACCCTGGATAACTTCGATGTCTTGTTCCATGATCGGACCCATGGTGGTGGTTCGACTGAAATCCTCAGCCGGAATGAATGCGATAGGCTCAACCATCAGTTCAGCCAACAAAGCTTTCTCCTTGGCTGTTAGAGACAAACTCGATATCTTTTTTTCGAGCGTCTGTCTGGTTTTTTGATGTCCTTGCTTCATGGTACTTTCCTTTCGCGCCTTTAGTGCCAAAATAGCTTTGACTATCTGTTACTCTGCATTCTCTAACCTGCAACACCTATGCCAAACCCTATACGAATCTTAAAAGGTCCTATAATGCCTTGACTTGGCAATACTTACGCGCTATAATCTTTTTGAACCTCGACAATTCCGTGTGATAACCTGCCCCAAAAAGACTGGTATGCCCCCGCATATCATCGCAACGGCAAACGCCCAAAACCCCTCTCAATGCCTCCTCAGGCCCCTATAGAACCCATCATGATACAGTGTCTCTTTAGTGAGGCGCCTCATTTACAGCATGATGAGACACTGCGGGACAGATGTCTGCCAAATAATATATAACTATAAGTGCCTTAATCCAAAGATATTACGCTTATAACACCACCCGCAAAACCAAGTCAGCCTGTCAAATATGCCATTTTGACATGTGTCATTTGCCCGCCGAAACGATACAAACAGCCCGCACTTCAACATGCCCTATAACCAACATTCTTCAGCCAACCAACAGTGCCAATCGCCCTTAAGCTTATCGTAGAGCCGTTATGCCTGCCCGCCCCAGCTATATGTGCCCGCAAAGGCCCTCCCTGGCACACCATTTGTTCTCATATCCTAATAACAGGAGAAATTGTCTAGGTGCCTTTTTTTAACGTGCGTACAATTTCCGACTGGAAGTGTGTGCAATTTCACAAGGTGATGGTAAAATGAAACCCCAATGTAATGAGCATCTGAGAAAAGCCCTCCAGATCGCCGAGCAACTGCTTAAATTGGCGGATAAGGGTGATGATGATCGTGAAGATGTAAACTGCGGTGTGTTGTATGGTGCGATCAGAGATAGTGCCTACAAAATCCGAACTTTGGCGACCGAAGAACTCAAAGCCCACCGAAAAAAAGAAATCCTCCAAAATACCACGCGAGTCCAAACATCCTAGCAGCCTAAACCGCCTAACGAAATACCAGAGACAGAAACTATGTGGGATTATACCGAAACCGTTAAAGACCATTTTTTCAATCCACGCAATGTTGGCGTTGTGGAAAATCCCGATGGAACAGGCCAGGTCGGGTCACTAGCTTGCGGCGACGCTCTCAAACTCACCTTCAAACTCGATGACCAAGGCAAAATCGCCGATGTCAAATTCCAAACCTTTGGATGCGGTAGTGCCATAGCTTCCTCATCCGCGCTTACCGAACTGATAAAAGGCAAAACCCTCGAAGAAGCCGAAAAGGTAACCAACAAAGATATCGCAGATTACCTGGGCGGCCTGCCCGAGCAAAAAATGCACTGCTCCGTTATGGGCCGCGAAGCCCTTATCGCCGCCATCGAAAATTATCGCACCGGTTCCACCGAGGCCCGCGAAATCCCAGAAGACATTCTTTGCACCTGCTTCGGCGTAACCGAGTCCGAAGTCCGCACCGTTATCCAGGAAAACGACCTGCACACCATCGAAGAAGTTACCAACTACTGCAAGGCCGGCGGTGGTTGCACCGGTTGTCACAGCGAAATCCAAAGAGTACTCGATAGCTGCACAGGCCGACAAACCCCGCAAACCGAAAAACCCACACCTGTCACCACCACCGCTGCCCAACCCCTAACCAACATCCAAAAAATCAAACTCGTCGAAAAAACCCTCGATGAACAAGTAAGACCCGCCCTGCAAACCGACGGCGGCGATATCGAACTCATCGATGTCGTCGGAAATCGTGTAATCATCGCCCTACGCGGTATGTGCGCTCAGTGCCAGGTAGCCGATTTTACCCTCCGTGATGTCGTCCAAGCACGGCTCCGTGAATTTGTCAGCCCAGATATCATTGTGCAAGAGCAAAAAAAATGAAAACCGTCTATCTCGATAATAACGCCACGACCGCCGTCGATCCCGAAGTCCTCCAAGAAATGATGCCTTATCTCACCGAGCTGTATGGCAACGCCTCCAGTATCCATAACTTCGGCGGACAGCTCGGCAAAAAAATCGACCACGCCCGACAACAAGCCGCCCAATTGCTCAATTGCCATCCCACAGAAATCATCTTCACCTGCGGAGGCACCGAAAGCGACAACACCGCTATATTTGGTACCCTCGCGCGCTATCCCGATAAAAAACACATTGTTACCACCCGCGTCGAGCATCCAGCCGTCCGAGCCACATGTCGTCAGTTACAGCAGCAAGGTTATAAACTAACCGAACTGCCCGTCGATGCCCAAGGCCGAATAGACCTCGACCAGCTCCAAGATGAAATCACCGATAACACCGCACTCGTCAGCATTATGTACGCCAACAACGAGACCGGCAACATCTTCCCCCTCAAACGCATCGCTGATATCGTCAAAGACAAAGGCGCCATCCTGCACACCGATGCCGTCCAAGCCGTAGGCAAAATCCCCATCGACTTGGCCCAACTGCCCGTTGACTTACTCAGTGTGTCCGGCCACAAACTCCACGCCCCCAAAGGCATAGGCCTGCTTTATATTCGCCGCGGCACACGCATCGCCCCATTTATGGTAGGAGGTCATCAAGAGTTCAGCAAACGGGCCGGCACCGAAAATGTACCAGCAATAGTCGCGCTCGGCCAAGCATGCCAACTCGCACAAAAACATATGACCGATGAAAACACCCGCGTAAAACAATTACGAGACCAGCTCGAAGCAGGACTAATCAAAACCTGCCCCAATAGCAGAATCAACGGTGACCCCCACGCACGTGTCCCCAATACCACCAATATCAGCTTTGAATACATCGAAGGCGAAGCTATCCTCCTCCAACTAGATAGACTAGGCATCGCCGCATCATCCGGATCAGCTTGCACCAGCGGCTCACTCGAACCGTCCCATGTCCTCCGCGCTATGGGTGTGCCATTCACCGCCGTACATGGCTCCATCAGATTCAGCCTCAGCCGTTTCAATACCCAAGAAGAAATCGCTTACGTGCTCGAAAAAGTCCCACCCGTCATCAAATTGCTCCGCAGCATGTCCCCATTTTCGCCCGAAAACTCCCCCAACGAAATCCTCACTTCTTAACCGCCCCTAACTCCTGCCCATTACCACGTAACGCCGCCGCGCTGTCAATATATCCACTCTAGCCCTAATCCATCGTCGCCCGCAACGCCGCGATTCGCCCCTCCACACGCCTGCGATCACTTTCCGTCAACCGCAAAAACAAAACCTCCCTTTGCGGATACATCTGACGTTGCATCGCCAAAAAAGCGTCATCGATTTCTATCGCCCGCTCAAACTGCGCCAACGCCGCTTCCGGCTCCCCCGCATCCTGCAATATCTCACCATACCGAATCAGCGTCTTCGTATCACCCGGCCTTAACGCCAACGCTTCCGACCAATAACCACGCGACCAATCCCTGTACTCCGCCCGCCGAACTTCATTCTCAGCCGCCTCAGCCGCAGCGTCAGCCAAGTTCCCTAGTTGCCGATAGCCGCCCGCACGCTGTGGATCCAACCGCGCCGCGTCTTCCCATGTTGCCAACGCCTCGTTCAACCGCACCCAATCGTGCAACTGCGAAGCATACCACAACGCTACATTCAGTTCCCCCCGAACTTGCCAAGGCTGCGGATCCTGGCCGTTCAATTCACTTGCCCGCTCCGCCCAGCGTTTCCCTTGTTCCATACCTTCCACTGTACCCATCCCAGCATATCGCCGTGCCTCCGCCAACGCACCCTGCGAACGAACGATCGGAACCACCAACCCCGCCCAAAAAACAATCGTCACCAACAATGCCCCACCAGCCATTCCCAACCGTTGGCCCATCTTCAACCGAGTGAATTGCCCTTCAGCTCCTGATTCCGTTTGCTTCAGCGACATCGCCACCGCCGCTAGCGCCGCAAAACAAGTGCCAATACCACCTTGCCAAATCGCGAAGTCAATACTGTTATGCAGCAAGAACCCCAACAGCCCGCAACCCAATAATATCACCGCGTAACTGCTTATTCCTGCATTATTCACCGCCCCGCTTGGCTCGCGCGATCGTGCCGTCGCGTACCACATCACCATGAACGCCCCCAGCCATACAACCGCCGGCACCACAAACCACAACAATACTATGCTGTTCCACTCAACACTATTGACCTCCTCCACAACAGCGCTAGTCGCCACCCGCATTATCACCACACCCGCTGCTATCACCAAACCAAACACCCACCCCCATTTCACGCCGCCGTAGTCCGAATCTTGCACCGTCCCTTTGCCAGATACCGAGCTTGCCGGCTCTTTATTATCTTGCCTGTCCCCGGTTTTATCTGATGCTTTCCGAGGCCGCGCCAAACCCACCAGCACCGCGCCCACCGCCCAAATACTCGCCGCCAATCCCCCGATCCCCCATTGGCTCCACAACGCCAACCACATACAATGCGGGTCTTTCACAACCTCCGGCGCCGCTGGGTCCATGTAACGCGGATAATACTGACCAAAATTCTCAGGACCAACGCCCCGCAAACCATGATCCACGATCATCCGACCCGTAGCTTCCCAATATTGCCAGCGAACCCACATCGAAGCCGTCGGCAAACGACCGTGACTCACACCATACAAAGTAATCAAACCCACAACCAACAATACCGCGATCACCCCAATCGCCAACCAAAATCGCCACCGCCGAGCCAGCCAGTTCCCCAATACCCCCAACAAACCCACCAACAGCGCAGCCAGCAAAAAACTCCCTATTCCGCCTTTGCTGCGTGTCAGTGCCAAACCACCCAATTGTACCAATAGCGCGCCCGCCGCTAAAATCAACCATAGCCATTTCTGTTGCGCCATCGCCCGCCGCGCGCCCAATGCGATCACCGCGCCCGTCGCCATTATCGTCAATATAAAATACGCCGCCGCGCTGTTGCTTATAGTAAAGTAGCCCCCGATATCTTCACTAAGCAGCCGTTCTTCAAACTGCGTCGCTGCGTAGGTGCCCGGCTCTATACCCTGTTGCGCCAACATCGCCGCGGAGTTCTCGGCGTATTCCGCGCGCGTGGCCGGCAGTTCATAGCGATACTGCTCCCAACAACGGTAAGCCATGCAAACCCCCGTCGCCGCCACCGCTGCCAACACCAACCGTTGCTTCCATCGCTTATCCGCCAACTGCGTCAGCAGAATCGCCAACAGCATATAACCCACCACCGTGAATGTCTCTACTAATGCCGTGTGTTTATTCGATGCCCCGTTTGTGGCCGTTATCCCCGCTGCCGCCAACAAAGCGGTAGGCCCCACCAACCCCGTAATCCGCCAACGCAACTGACCCCTAACCGCCCGAACCAAAACCCAAACCGCCGCCGCCGCCACAATCAGACCCGCCAACACTATCATCGTGCTTGAGCCGCCTTGCGTTAACTGCGATGCCGGTTCCGCACCAACCGGTGTGTTTCTGTCCTGCAATAATGTTTCGCTGATTTGCCCGCGTCCACTAACCAACACGCAAACCAACAGCAGCAAAACTATATCCACCAACCCCACCGCGTCACGCGATTTACCTTGTTGTTTTATCTGAACTTTCATTCTCATCTTTCGCCATTAGGACTCTTTGTCCCTTCCAAAATCGCCACAATCAATAATATCAACAAGGTCTGCACGCATACCATCACCGCGCCCGCCGCCGGAAGATATCGCAAAGACAACGCCCCCAAACCCGTACACGCCGTCGCCAGATAAATCGTCAAAACCGCCTGACGTGTCGTCATGCCCCGCCGCACCAACCGATGAGAAAAATGTTGCTGGTCTCCCACAAATGGACTCTTGCCCTGCAACAATCGTATTATTGTAACGCTCGTAAAATCATACAAAGGCACCGCCAAAACCACCAAAGGGGTCAAAGCCGAAAACCACGCGCCGCTCGCCGCCCCTTCATAATAATATGTCGTCCGAATAGTCACCACCGCTACCAATGTCCCCACCACCAAGCTCCCCGCGTCACCCATATAAATCCGCGCCGGCGCGAAGTTATAAAACAAAAATCCCAATAGTGCCCCCATCAGCGCCGCGACCATCACCCCAACAAAAAACTGCCCACCCGTCAAGCCCGGCACCAGCAAATTGCCGCAACAAATAAACGCAACCCCCGCTGATAGCCCGTCCATGTTATCCAAAAAATTAAATGCGTTTATGATCACCCCAATCCACAACACCGAAAGTATCGTCGTCACTATTTCATTGTGAATGAAAAACCCAAAGCGTATCTCTCCCACCGTCGCCAACAACACCGCTGCCGCTAATTGCACCACTAACTTTACTTTAGGCCCTAAGTGCCGTTGGTCATCAACCAACCCTAAAACATGCATCGCCACCACTGCCCCAATCAATGCCAACAAAGGCCTCAACCGCGATACCAAGCCCGGCAGATGCGCCCGCAATTTCTCAGGCAAACCCGATCCATCCCATCCCAACTTACCCGCCAACCCCACCGTCGCTGCCAACAGTAAAGGCGCCATAACCACCCAGAATATCGCGATCCCACCCCCCAACGCCACCGGCTCCGTATGAGATTTGTGACCGCCCGGCCGATCCACAAAACCCTTCGCGACCGCTACCCGCTTGAGCAAGCCCGTCAACAAAACCGAACCCAGCAGCGCCGCTGCCCCCACCAAAATTAAATATCGTACTTCTGCGATGATAATTGCTCCATTAAAATCCGCCGTGCTTCACTCAAAAAACCATCGTATGCGCCGCTGCCGTAATCCGGATAAGTATAAGGCCAAGAAGTCCACTTACCCCTATGATAATGCAGCGTCGCTTCTGCATACATCGACTCACCAATATAAATCCGATGAGAATAATTCTTCGTCGTCGCCAATACCAATTTGCTCGCTTCCACATACCCAGGATCCAAATTAATAGGCCGAGCTACCCCTAACGCTGCCCCCAATTCCGTCGCGCCCAAACTCTCCTCCAACGTGTTACTCTCATGCTTTATCCGCGCTAACTCCCCCGGATCAATCAACCGCGCGAAACTCACAAACTGACGCAGCAACCCCGCTCCCATCTCCGCCTCGTAATAACGTGTCTGCCCGAACTCCATCACCGCACTGCGCACATCCACCGAGCCCCACCGCGCCGCCATCTGCGTTATCGCTTCATCCAACAGCGCCCTATCACCACACAACATCCCCACCACCAACTTAACAGGCCCCGGCGGATGCAACTGCTGACTCATAACCTATCCCTCAAATAACTCGCCGCTGTCACCCCTAAGGCCAATTAGCCCCCTGACCTGCTCAGAGGGTTTTAATCAACTTTTTCCCAACCTTCAATATCTACATGTAAATATTTCTTTGCGTATTCCATGTGGCAGCGCCCAGCGGAAGCGTCATTTTCTAAATACGTACCGTCGGTCAATCTATCCGTCGCGATTCGCCGCTTCGTGAACTTCATGGTTAAACCTCTTCGCCGTACTCACTTGTGGCAGCGCCCA
>JAFGKT010000029.1 GCA_016928435.1 Sedimentisphaerales bacterium
CGAAGTTTTTGAAGATCACGAAGCGGTGAATTAGTGGCGGATAGATTGACGGTGGTTGGTTGGCGGAAGTTGTTGGGGATTTAAGTTGGTCAGGGATGGATCCCCGCCTTCGCGGGGATGACATTTGGCGGTGTTTATGGTTGCAGATGATTTGGCACAGGGGATGCGAACCCCCGAGCTAGAGCAACATAAATGTTGCTTACGTTCGGGGGTTAACGGTTGCGTTTGTTGGGTAGAGGCCGGCGAATTTAGTCGAAGATGCGGGCCCACTTGCGGGGGTCGCGTCCTTGGTATGCTTTAGTGTGATAGGCGTTGCTTATAATCAGAGGGAGGACGCTTGTTGCTTCGGCATATACCATTTGTTCAAAGATGGTATCGACTTTGCCCCACGATGACGCTTCTTTCAAGGTGGAGCTGGAGCAGGCGCCATCACGGACATCGGCTACGGTTATCTGCACAGCGTACTTATGCACTTCAACATCTTTTCCTAGAACTTCAGCACAAACAACAGTATCCTGGGCGAAGTTCTTAGGCACACCGCCTCCGATCATGAACAGGCCTGACACCGCGGACTGAATTTTTATTTCCGTCAATTCGCGGAAATCTTTTACCGAGTCGATCGCGACATAATTATCTTTGCCTTCCTGATGCATTACAAGGCCAAAGCCGGCGCTGCTGTCGGTAAAGGCGGGACAGAAGATCGGTACATCATGTTCGTAAGCTGTCTGTATTAGAGAGTCAGTTTTTTTCGCGTGTTTGACTAAATATTTGCCCATTTCGCGAATGAACTTGCGGGAAGAATAAGAGCCCGGTTCGAGCGAATCGGCGATTTCTTTGACGGTACTATCGCAGATTTGCAATTGTTCCTCGTCGATGAAGGTATCATATATACGGTCGATATATAATTCGCGTAGTTTTTTGTCATCGACAAATGGGGTGCCTTTATAGTGCTTGAATCCGAGAGCTTCGAAGAAATCCATATCCACGATTGTGGCACCGGTAGCGACGATGGCGTCAACCATGTTTAGTTTGACCATTTCGCTGTATATTTGCATACACCCGGCGGCGCTGGTGCTGCCTGCGATGCACAGAATGACGGTACAATCCTTATCGCTGAGCATTTTGTTGAGGATGTCGGCTGCGCGAGCGGTATCTCTCGCGGTGAAGGACATTTCGCGCATGCTATCAACAATAGGTCGAGCATCGAAGGACTTAATGTCAATATGTTGTACGGTTTCTTTTAGAAGGTCACTCTTTTGCATCATATGCTCCAAAGCTGTAGCTTAATAGTTTGTAAATAAGTTTAGCCGCCAAGAAATCGGGCGCTTTGTCGGTATCATTAGGGCAAAGCTCGTTGACATCGAATCCGACGAGATTGCTGTTCTCGGCGACCATTTTTAATAGTTTCAATACATCGTACCAGAGTAGGCCTCCTGGTTCGGGCGTGCCGGTCGAAGGCATAATGGAAGGGTCAAAGACATCTAGGTCGATGGTTACATACACATTATCTGACAATAGGCTAACGACGTCGGCCATCCAGTCTGATCGATTATGGATGTCCTCGGCGAAAAAGGTTCGCGATTTATCAATTGCTTTTAGTTCGCAGGCATCCATACTGCGTATGCCTACTTGTATAATGGGGCAAAGTTCTTTCGTTCGGGCCATGACGCAGGCATGATTGCATTTGGAGCCTTGGTATTGGTCTCTGAGGTCGGAATGGGCATCAAGCTGCAAAACGGTCAAGTTGTTATAGTGGTTTGCATGGGCTTGAATGGTGCCGATACTAACGGAATGTTCGCCGCCTATCACTATGGTGAATTTGTTCTGATCTAGATAGCCTTGGACTGTTTCTCGTACGGCTCGGACCATTTGCTCTACAGAGCCTTGGGTTTCAATAGGGTCAGCGGTGTATATTCCATGTTCATAGACTTCGCAGTTGGTTTCTATATCATAGAGTTCCATATTCGCGGACGCTTCTATGATAGCGGCTGGTCCTTTGTCGGCGCCTTTTTGCCAAGTGCTGGTGCCATCATAGGGGACGGGCACAATGACCACTCTTGAACTCTGCAACTCGCAGTTCTCTTGAGGCAAATCGCCAAAATTTGTTTCTTGTCGCATACTAGACAATTCCTACGTCGATTTCGAGGGTGTCTTATCGCTGATTTTGCGTTTGTTGAGCTTCGTGAAGGTTGGCCATGGGCAGACATTAGCGTTGCTCGAATAATGATTAGAGATTATTCAATGCTTGCCCCTTCGCGCAAGATATGCGAACGGATCAATCAAACAAGAAGACAGCCATGGCCAGCGCTGTGGTCCATAAGCCATCTTTGCCTTTGGCGGTCTGGGTGATATTTGTTGTTTTCACAAACAGTCCGCTAGACTTATATGCTTGTTCTTTTTCGGACCACGCTGTTTCGGGGTCGAGTTCTATGCCCAAAGTTGTTCCGAGCATATCCGCGGCCAAGTCTTCGGCCATGTCGCCTGCGGTTTGGTTATTCATACCATGGCTGTGGATTTCACTGAGGTAACCCCATTTGGTTTCCTCTTTGGGAATTGCCACACCTATGGAAGAGGCAATCATTCGACCATATTCGTTGGTTTTGGATCGTGCCATGACACAAAAGCAGATGGCCCCAGGTTGGAGCATTTGTATGCCTTTTTCTTTGCTGATAATCTTGCACTTAGGCGGCAAAATTGATGAAACCTGCACTAAGTTTTGTTGAGCGACGCCTGCTTGCCTTAATGCATGCTCAAATGATTTCAATTCATATTTGTCTTGGCCTACACCCTTAGTCAAAAACACCTTCGTGGGAACAAGATTGCTCATCTAATACTCCTATATAGGGAAGGGAATTGTGAATATTTCTCGTCACCAGCGGCACGAGCAACGATACCGTTGTTTTATATAGATTGTTTTTCGATTTTGAGACTACTGCCCTGTGGTTTTTTGTTTACATTTTTGCAAACGCAAGAAGGGCAGTGTGTAGATATACTTTGCGTTGACGTACTATGGTATGGTCCCGCCGTCGGGATATACCTGGGGAAGATAACACATTTAGGGTTATGATGTCGATACAAAAAAAAGAAATTTTGAGCCAATACGTGGAATACCCTTGGGAAAAGAAGTTGATATAAATGCTTTTTTTATAGTGCTTTGTGATTCTTTTTTGGTATTATGGGGGGCAAATAGCGGCAGATTTTTCGGTTGTCGTAAAGCAATAGTTGCAAAACCGAGGAATCTGGGTAAAAATAATAGTGATAGGAGCAGGTTTGGCACCGTAAGCGGACTAGGCGAGAGAGGTTTTGGTTTGCTCATGGGTTAGGTTAGGGAATTGATACTACGATATGATTTATCGCGGGCTTTGGCGATTCGGCTGTTCGCAGGCGTTTTTGTTATTGCCCAGTTCACTGGTTGCGTATCTGGAAACTGCGGAAGTTGACTAAAGGATGATGATATGGAAACACCTGATGCCATAGTATATGTTGTTGATGACGAACAAGCGATATTGGATGGTCTGACGATGTTGCTGCGTACGGCGGGTTTGTCTTTGAAGACGTTTACGTCGGCGGAGTTGTTTTTGGAGGAGTACACATCGGCTCATCCGGGTTGTCTGTTGGTTGATGTTCGTATGCCGGGCATGAGTGGTTTGCAGTTACAGAAGGAACTGGCGCAGCGTCATATTGATTTGCCGGTGATTTTTATGACGGGGCACGGTGACATCGCGATGGCGGTGCAAGCTATGCGGGCGGGCGCGTTTGATTTTATCGAAAAGCCTTTCCGTGATGATGTTCTGCTGGACCGTTTGTCTCGGGCGTTAGAGATTGGGACTGAGAAATGGCGTAATCAGCGGATTCGTGAGGATTTTTTGAAGCGTTTGGAGGAACTTACGCCTCGTGAACGTGAGATAATGGATCTGGTTGCTCAGGGGAATTTGAACCGTATAGTTGGTGAGCAATTGGGGATTAGCGAGAAGACGGTTAAGAACCATCGTGCGGCGGTAATGGAAAAGCTGGAGGTTAATTCGTTGGCGGAGTTGGTTCGTAATCTGATTCTTGTTGGTCAAGATTAGATAAATATTGTTGTATGGGTAGTTGGTGTATGATTGCGGGGTTGCAGGGGGGGTGTTTTATTTTTTGGTGCTATTAGGGGTGAGTTTTTTTATTACGTTGTATAGGGCTTGGGTTCCGCTGGTGCCATCGCCTGCGGCTTGTGCGGCGACGAAAAGCTGTTGCGCGAGGGCGGTCGCTGGGATGGGGGATTTGGCATTTTGGGCCAATTCGTTGGCGATTTTTAGGTCTTTGACGATCAGGTCGATCATGAATCCGGGGTCCATGTCGTTGTTTAGCATTTTAGGGCCGAGGTTGGCTAGGGCCCATGAGCCGCCGGCGCCGGACGCGACGACATCTACCATGGTCGCGGGGTCGATTCCGGCTTGACGGGCGAGGTTGATTCCTTCGGCGCAGGCCAAGGCGTGGATGGCGCAGAATAGTTGGTTGCAGGCTTTGCAGGTTTGGCCGGCGCCTATTGGGCCGACGTGTACGACTTTGGAGCCGAGGATTTCGAGAATCGGCAGGCAGCGTTTGAAGACGGATTTTTTGCCGCCTACCATAATGGCGAGTGTTCCGTTTTGGGCGCCGATATCTCCGCCTGATACGGGTGCGTCGAGGTAGTCGGTTTGTTTGTCTTTCAGTTTTTGGGCGAAAACGCGAGTGGCATCGGGTGAGATTGTGCTGTTGTCGATGACGGTTAGGCCCGGTCTTGCGGATTCGATGATGCCTTGGGGGCCTAAGATTACGGCTTCGACATCGGGGGTGTCGGTGACGTTGATGAAAACGATCTCGGCAGCTTGGGCAGCGGCAGCGGGGGTTTTGGCGACGGCGGCGCCTTGGGCGGCCAATGGTTGGCATTTAGCAGAGGTGCGATTGTGGACGGTCAGGGGGTGGCCTGCCTTAATGAGGTTGAGCGCCATTGGTTGTCCCATTATTCCCATTCCGATGTACGCGATGTTCATTTTTGGCTCCCGTTTAGTACGTTAGTTGGTGCGAATTCGTTGCTAAAGGCAATCTATCATCTATGATTCAGTTGGGCAATGGGGTTTTCGGATTGAGTTTTAGTGGTTAGTGGTGCTGACGCCGGGGCCGGTCGCGTTGCGGAGTAGTGCGGGTGTGAGTTATTTGTTATTGGTTGGGTTGATAAAGGCAGACGCGGCAGGTGTGGAGGGCCAATATCAGGTATTCTTTCCGGGGCTTATGAGCGGATCGCAGTTGCTTCTGGCAGTCACTCAGGATTGCGGAGGCTTGGGGTGTTATATATTCTTGCGGCATTTGAGCGAGGATATCGGCGAGTTTTCTCATGCCGAGGAGAGTCTGTTCTTGCGCGAAAGCATCAGCGCAATCACTGACGGCGGTTGGCAAAGTTGGATCCAGTCGAGCGATGTTAGCGAGAGGTTTCTTCAGGGCAAGAACTGCTTGGCCTGCAGCGGTGGCGAAATCATCGCGTAGGCTGCGCCACAATTGGATGTAGCGATTTTCCTGGCCCACGATGCGGGCCAAAGACAGAGCTACCTCGTTACGAGCCGAAGGTTCGACGGCATCGTGAAGAAAGGTCAGCAGGTTGGGGACAGCTTCGCTACTGCGGATGGTTCCTAGGGCGGCAGCGTATGCTAACCGCACTTCGTTGGAAGAATCGCTGTGTAATTGCTGGAGGAAGAAATTTTCACTGGCGTTGTCTCCGAGCAGTGCTAGGGATCGGGCGCTCCGGGCGCGTAAGAGGGGGTAATCGGAATGTAAGGTTTCGCGCAGGGGCAGTATAGCGCTGGTATCGCGGAGTTTTCCGAGAGCCCATGCGGCGGCGGGGCTCAATTCCGGTTGGTCACTGGCGAGGATGTTGAGGAGGGCGTCGATAAGTTGGGGGTTGGGGCGACTACGGGCGATGGCGATTACGGCTTCGTAGCGGACGTAGAAGCTGGGGTCTTCGATGGCTTCGAGTAATTCTTTGGTGCTCAGGTAGTTTTTGGCTTGTCCCATGGCTTGGGTGCTGGAGATTCGTTGATGTTCATCTTTAGCCAGGCGGTGTTTGAGGACGGAGGTTACAGCCATGATGGGGTTACCCTGTATGAACATGCTCAAGAAGCTTCGTACGGATATAGCGTCGTCTGTTCGGAGCCTGCCGAAGACGAACAGACTGCCGAGCAGGAGCAAGGTTTCGATGGCCCAAAACGGGGTGTATTTGTCGATGGTAAAACAGAACCATTGGACATTGAGATTCCGGCCGGTGTCGATGACCCAGCCGACGACGAGAGGTGATATACCGCCGACGATACCAGCGGTAGCGTAGTACACGGACATGCAGGCGATTTTGCTGTCAGGGGTGATGGCGCTGACGTAGAGATAGCGATGGCCGGCGATGGCCCATCCGGTGATGCTCATACCCGCCAATCCGGCGATAGCATAGGCGAATATGATACTGTGTTCGCCTGTGCGGGGGATAGCAAACCATAGTATAGGAACGAATAGCAATGCCCCGATGCTGCTGAGTAGTACGGGTTTACTTCCGAAGCGGTCGGCGGCCCAGCCCCACAAGAGTGATGTTACGAGGGCTCCGATGGTTGCCACAATATCGAGGCGGACGATTAGTCCGGGTCTTAGTCCGATAGACTCTTTCAGATACAAAGCGGTGAAAGGCAGGGCGGTGACCGCCATTGACAGTAATGCCGCTCCGCTCACAAAAAGACGAAAGGTTTGGTCTTGCAGAGCCAGTTTGATGGATCTTAGGTATGGTAGTTGATTTTCGATTTTGCGGACGGGTTTTCCGCCGGGCAAGAATATCAGGCAGGCAGCGCCAGCCAAGCCGGCGACTACGGAAATGGCGATGAGGAATATGAAACGGGCCAGTCCGGTGTGTTCGTAATGATCCAATACGAAGCTGGACAGGGCCAACATTAGAATGGCGGCGATACCAGCGACGATACCGTTGATTGCGACCACCTTACCGCGAATACTATCGGGGATGAATTCCTTTACCCAGATTGAAAAAGCGGTTTCGGCGATGGCTCTACAGATGGCAAATGTGAGTACGATGGCTCCGACCCACCAAAAGGCGGCATTTGCCCCGTACCATTTGATCACCAAGGGGGTTAGCAATAGAAGGGCAGCGACGAATTTGCGTGCGAACCAGAAGATGATCATGGTTTTTTTGACGCCGAATCGTTCGGACCATGCGGCGACGAAGAGGGCCAGAATACCGGCAAACGGCATGATGGCATTAAGGCATCCGATTTGAGTTTTGTCGAGATCAAGGGCGTCCAAGAACAAGGTGAACAGACTGCCAAACAAGGTAATGCAGAAGATGGTGTTGAGTACGCTTTGGGCATAGAACCAGGGGAGGCGTTGGATTTTTTGGATGTTGGTCAAGGTTTGCTGCATATTAGACGTGGATTATCCTTTGGAGAAAGTGAATTACGATTTCATGTTTTTGGTGTGAAAGTTCGCGGCTGGGTTAATGGTGTGATGTACTATTGAGGTTGCGGATGTCGGTTACGCTTTGGGTTGTTTACCGCAAGCTGTTGTGGGCGTAAAGTCTTTTTTCGTAAGTTTCCGGTTGGGGTATATTAAAAGGCTTGACAGCGGCCGGGGAGGAACAGGGCGTGCAGCGAGCTGCTGACATAAGAATTTTAAGGGTAAGGCATTATGCGTTATGGGCTGATGGTTCCGGACCGTGCAAGAGTAAATGGAAAACGGGGTGGGAAATAACTTATTTATGGGGTGTGGATTTAGGTTTGGAGTTAAAGCAAGGTTTCGGCGTGTTGCAGTTTTTGGATGGTTTTGAAGTTATTTGTTGGGCGTCTTTGTGGACTTGGGTTTGGAGGGCGATAATCTGGTTGATTTTACTTTGGCTTGTTTTGTGTCTATAATAAATGATAGGCAGGAGAAGTGTATATTTCTACCTATCGTGTACGAGTGCGAAATCGCACTTTTTCTTGATTTAAATTGTCGGGTTTCATAGCGGAAGTGCCTTTTGGAGTGATCTGATTGTTTTTTTGTCGCTTTCGATGGTATGATCGAAGATGGATAAA
>JAFGKT010000030.1 GCA_016928435.1 Sedimentisphaerales bacterium
GGCAGCTAATTTCTTATTAGTGACTATTAGTGCAAATTAGTGGTTCTTTCTTTGCGTTCTCTGCGTTCTTTCGCGGTTAAAAACTCCCTGACCTAACCGCCCTCACCGTACCCCCGACTAATCCCCCTGTGCCATATATCCGCCTACCGATCCAAAGAATTCTCCGATGGGCTCACCTCTTCCAAGTGGAAACTCACCATTATGCGCTTAGGATTCACGATCTCGAAAGGCCCCTCAGCGTTCGGAAGATTGTATCTCAGCACCCGATTCACTGTTGTTCGATTGCGATCTTCCGGATAAACCTCCAGAATCCAATGGTAGTGGGCCGTTTCAAATTCTCGCATTGCTGCGCTGCTGCCGCGATACTGAATCAAATCCCGAACACCCGTATCGTCTTCCATAACCACTCGGTACTGCCCCCTCATACCCGCCGGCCAAGCCTCGCCCAGCTTCGGCAAACTAATCGTTCCGGTTTCGCCCTCAAGACCAGCTTCACCTGCCGGCAAACGCACCTCAACAGCAAAGCTTTGCTCCCGGCGAGCAGCCAACACCGTCGCTGTAACCGGTATATATCCTCGTGTCGCTTCAATCTGTTGGTCTAATCCCAATATCACCCGAGCTTCAGCGGCCTCTCCTGGGATAACCCATGTCGGAACCTGTCCCGGCTCGGTTTCCGCGTTATTAATAGGATCACGCCACATGTCGCAAACCAACACCGATGTCATTCTTTGTTCCAAAGGCGTAACACGAATTCGAAGCCGTGATGGTTCCGCGTGCGTCACCTGAAAAAATGTATCCCGGCCTTCCAGAGAAAGCTCACCCTCCAGCAGTTCCCGAACCACAGCTATTTCGTAAATCTGCGGCTCACGAGGTACAGAATTACCTAGCCCCAATGTCTCCAATGTGATCACCGGCTCCCGAGGAACAATTCGGCCTTCCTGCAGCTCCTGAATCCTACCTGTTGGCCCGCTGATGCTCAGCTTTACCGAGATTCCCTGTACCGGTTCGTCGTCTTCGTCCAAAATCTCAACCAAAAAACCCGGATGCGTCTCCGCCATCCTTTCATCCAGCCGAATGTCCAGCGGTGTCTCTATCGAACGCGTTACCTGCCGTTCCGCGAAAATCCATATGAAACAAGTCAGTATGATTACTGTAAAAATTGTCTGAATGCGTGACCACATAATCATACTCCCTCGTCTCTAGGTTGTACTTTCGATGGTGTCGTCTCGTCAGTCACCGGATTACTCTTGCTCTCAGACGCCTCGCCTTTCGCGCTTTTGTCCTTCTTCTCACCACTCTCCGGTGCCGAAGGCAGCATCAAATCCAACAATTGTTGCCGTAACTGCTCAATCGTCAAAAACCGCGCCAGCTTACCGTGCAGCGCCAAACTTATCTGCCCCGTCTCTTCGCTCACTACCACGATCGCAGCGTCAGTCTCCTTACTCAAACCAATCGCCGCGCGATGTCGCGAACCCAACGTTCGGTCAAACTCCCCATGTTCAGCCAAAGGAAACTGAACTCCCGCCGACGCTATCCGACCCTCGCGAATCACCACCCCCATATCGTGCAAAGGTGTACCAGGCCAAAAAATCGTATGCAGCAAATCCGCGCTCACCTCACTATCCACCGCCGTCCCTGTCCGCATGAAATCCGCTAACCCCACCTCACGCTCCAATGCGATCAAAGCACCGATCTTACTGCGGCTCATCGCCGATACCGCGTCAACAATCTGCTCGATTGCCGCCACCGTCTCCGGCGCCGCCGAGTGCCCCAGTCGCGTACCGCCCAAACGCATTAAGCCCCGCCGTATCTCCTGCTGAAACGCCACCGTCGCCACAACCAGCAACGCCACCGCGAAATACTTCACCAACCAACCGATACGCTCCAGGTCAAGATTCAATGACCATTTTATCAGGCTTATGCCCAAAACCCCTAAAATCAAAAACACAATCCCCTTGAACAGCTTCGCGCCACCCGTACCACGCAAAAACTTCATCACCGAATAAACTATGAACCCTATCAGCAGCAGCTCGATCAGCATCGGAATCTTATCATACGAATTCCACAAATAGCTGATATAACTGACAAGCCGATTCCACATCTTTGTGTCCTCAATCCAATCAGAGCCCTAAGCGTAAACGACCGGATTAGCTCCCTGACCAATCGCCTATATTGTACTCAGCCGGTAGGGGGGTAATTCTGAACATCTTATTCAAAATTGCCCACGCGGTTCCCAATTCCTATTAGTGTCCATTCGCGGTTCTTTTTGCGAGCGATTACCATTCGCCCAACGTCACTTCGATCAAATCTCATGCCTATCCGGTAGGGCGGGCCGTGCCCACCATCCCTGACCAAAAAACTTCGATCAAATCTCACGCCCAGCGAAAGTTTGCCCCAGATACGTCTGTTGCACTTTCTTGTCGTGTATCAAATCCCTAGGCCGACCGTAAGCCAAAACTTCACCATCGTTTATTATATATGCCTGATGAACCACTTCCAAAGTACGTTCCACGTTATGGTCCGTGATCAGAATACTAATTCCCTTTTCCTGTAGCCGTCGAATCTCCTGCTGCAAATCCTCCACCGCTATCGGATCCACTCCGCTGAACGGCTCATCCAGCAATATCAATGACGGATTCGTCACCAGCGCCCGAGCTATCTCCAGCTTTCGCCTCTCGCCGCCGCTCAGCACCCGCGCCTGCTGCTTGCGAACCTTGCCCAATCCAAACTGATCGATCAACTCATCCGTGCGCTGCAGCCTAGCCTTTCGTGTCAGGCTCATCGTCTCTAGAATCGCCAGCAAATTCTGTTCTACCGTCATACGCTGAAATATGCTCGGCTCCTGCGACAAATATCCCATACCATGCCGCGCCCTTCGATACATCGGCATTTTTGTGATATCTCGCCCTTCAAAAATCACATGACCGCTGTCAGGCGTCACCATCCCGATAACCATACGAAATGTCGTCGTCTTCCCTGCGCCGTTACGCCCCAATAGCCCAACAATCTCACGCTCGTGAACCACCAGCGAAATATTATCAACCACCGTACGGCCGTTGTACTGCTTCACCAAATCCTGAGTTTCCAGCAATACCATGTCCATAGACAACAACTCCAATTCGCCCCCTGACCTGCTCAGGCCGTTCTAGCTCACGATCCCCAAAAAACCGCCTACACACCGTATCATATCATTAGGCCCCAATAGAGGCAATACCCCTTGTTCTCCGCAAACAAATTAGCCCCCTGACCTGTCAGGGGGTTTTATCTCATGATTTTCAAGAAACCGCAAAAGTCGCCCCCTGACCTGTCAGGGGGTTTTATCTCAAAAATTTCAAAGAACCGCTGACTTAATCCGTCTCTTATTTGCCGTTATCCGCGGACAAACCAAAAAAAAGCTCCAACGACTCAACTGAGCCGATGAAGCTTCTAATTTCTCCTATTAAGCCGCGACCGTCAAAACGTCGGTGGCCAATCCCCCTGTATCGCCAAATACCACCCGCCTGCCGGCAGTTCACCCAAATTACGGCTTGCTGATCGACGTAATCTCAACAGCCAGGTATTTCTGCCGATGACCTATGCGACGCTGCGAATCCTTACGACGACGAAACTGCATCGGATACAACTTAGTGTCTGCCGCTTCACCGCTGATCTTACCAACAACCTTCGCGCCCGCCAATATCGGCTGACCAACCAGAGTGTCGTCGCCGTCGCGAACCAGCAGAATCCGATCAAATTCAACCTCGGTTTGACCTTCAGCCAAATCACGAACATCAACGCAAACCATTGCGCCTTCTTCAACTTTGTATTGCTTGCCGCCGTCTTCAATAATCGCGTACACGTTTATATCTCCTAGATAAATATACCAAAACCACTTATTATGGTAATCCCTGCTCATTTGGCAAGTCTTTTTTTCTACTTTTCAACATTTAGGGCCGTCCAAACTCGCCGCATCCTTATCCCAGCGAAAGCTGGCGTCCATCTCTGAACAACCGCCCCCATTGTGCTTAATCCTCGCCCAAGCCCTCACTTACCAAAATTAATTCCACTGTTATTCATAAATCCCATAACCATAAAGTTTTACGTATAAAATGCTTGATTATCGGACCCCTCTCGCAACCCCTTGCCTATACGCCGAAATCTGACTCGCAAGCTCCCGGCTAAGCATCACCGCCGAATCCCGGTCCATATGGCTCCCATCGTAACTGAAATATTCCCCCTCCAACCTCAGCCAAACGCCCCCAGCTTCCTCAAACCGCCGCACAAATCCTTCGTAGTCCAGCCCGCTGTATTCATCCTCGATCGCTTCCATCTCCGCGGTGGTGGGGGGGCGAAACCCAATTACCAAGATACCTTCTTCTCGGTACCGACGCACCTGCTCCAATAATTGCTCAACAATCCCCTCGTCCACCGGATTACCCTGAAATTCACGCACGTAATTGTCCAGCTTACGATCCTGACGCGGATTTTCATCCCGGCTGGCGATCCACCCGTCAGCCCAAAAACACTGATACAGCGTATCCCGATTTTCCTGCCTTAACGTACTTTCCAAAGCCTTTCCCAAATCCATCGGCTCGGTAAAACGCAGCAGCTCCGCGAACGTACGCGTCAAAAACACCTCCGAATCCGCGATCCTCTGATAAGCCTTGAACATATTCATCGTCGCCGCCCCTCGTGTAAACGACCGCGGACTCACACCAAAAACTATTGTCTGCTCATCACTCTCACCGTCCAGCACCTCCGTCAGCGCCGCCAAATAATCTTCTGAGTAACCATTCCCATAGAAACCAAAATTAACCACTCGCGTATTGTCCAGCACTTCCATCATTGCCGCCGGACTCACCGCGATAGCCGACCGAGAATCCCCCGCGATCACCACATCCGCGCAACCGTGCATCCGCGCCTTCGTTTGCCAAAATTGTGGTATGTACATCCCCGACATGTTCCCAGGCCGAACCATCCCCACCGCCGCGACCAGCACCGCCGCCAACACCAACGTCCTAAATGTCCTGTCACGCCAAAAACTCATCAAAGCCCTCAAGTATTGCTTTTAGCCCCCGGGTCACATCCCGGGGGTTCGAACTCATTGTGCCAACATCTCTCCAAAAACTACCAAGGTAGGTGAGGCAACTAACCGCAACCATCCTTCATCAAAACTGAAAATAAATAAACGCACTGCCCGGCCCACGCATATAAACACACAACATTATCAATACCGCAAACGCCGTACTCTCCAAAATCGCCTTATGTCTAGGCCGTATCCAACCCCACTGCTGCTTATCAAACCCAAAATGAAAATACAACTGCCGTGCTAATATTATCAATAGTACATTCACCGCGTCACTGTTGATATCGCTCACCGCGTGATAATCCAAGTTCCCAAAATTGAACATGCACCCCAACACACTCACCGCCTGCCCGAACGAATCCGCCCTAAAAAATACCCACGCTATCGTCGTCAACAAGAACACCGCCAGCGTCGCCAAGCTGGGCCCCACCACCGAAACCTTCGCCAATCGCTTAGGCCAATTCGTCACTCGCTCCACCGACAAATAAAACGCGTGCAGCGCCGACCATATCACAAACGTCCAAGCCGCTCCGTGCCACAACCCCGATAGCAGCATCGTAACCCACATATTCCCCTGCGAACCCAAACGCCCGCTACGCGAACCGCCCAGCGGTATATAAACATAATCCCGAAACCACGAAGACAACGATATATGCCATCTCCGCCAAAACTCCCCGAAACTCCGCGATATGTACGGATGATCAAAATTCACCGGAAACTCATACCCCATCCATTTCCCCAACCCTCGCGCTATATCACTATATCCGCTGAAATCGCAATATATCTGATACGCGAACATTATCATTATCATCCACCAGAACAGCATCCCCTCGCTTTGCCCCGCCCCGTTAAACGCACCGTTCACCGCCGGCGCCAAAGTATCCGCTACCACCACCTTCTTGAAATACCCCAACACAATCAGCCGCAAGCCTTGCCAACGCTCCTCCGCGCCCACCTTATTGCATTGCTCCAGTTGCGGCAGCAAATCCTTCGCCCGAACGATAGGCCCCGCCACCAACTGCGGAAACATCGATAAATACGCCAAAAAATGAAAAACATTTCGCGTCGGCTTCAACTCCCCCCGATACACATCGATCGTATAACTCATCGCCTGAAACGTGTAGAAGCTGATCCCCACCGGCAATATCAAATACCCGCAAAACGCCGTCGAAAACTGACCAATCCCCAAAACCTGCATCAGCCAATTCACATTATTCGCCGCGAACCCCAAATACTTGAACGTCATCAAAGGCAGCAAGTTCAAAACCACCGATATTACCAATATCAGTTTTCGCCCTTTCTGCACCCGCCCAAAAAGCAGCCCCGCCCCATAGTTCACCAGCGCCGTCCCCGAAATCAGAAACAGAAACCGCCAGTCCCACCACCCATAAAAGACAAACGAAAACACCACCAACCCCAGCCATCGTGTCCCCGCCCGCCCCCGCAGCAAAGGCCAAACCGCGAAAAACAACCCCCCAAACAAAAGAAATACCAACGAATTAAATAGCATCGTAACCGTTCAAAACAATAAAGTTTATCTATAAACACACCAATTCCCCCAAATAATAAACCCCTAACATCCCCCTGTCAACTAACACGTCATCCCTGCTGCCGCGTTAGCCCCCGAACGTAAGCAACATTTATGTTGCTCTAGCTCGGGGGTTGGACTGCACCCAAAACGCATTCCCCCAACCACCCTCTCCAACACAGAGCCCCAAGCGTAATATCTACCAGTGTGGTTCGCACCGCGGGGATGCCTCCTCGACCAACCGTACCGCCGGCATCTCGCCGGCCTCCCTGACCTCATCGAATCCATTTTATATTTGATTAATTCCCCCGTCCCCGGGTGGCACCCTTTCGCGCAGCTAAAGGGTGTTCAAATGCCAACCAAACCTCACTGCAATCCTGACCCAACCAATCCCCACTGGAAAATACCTCAAATCCTGCTATAATCAATCCCCGAAAACTCGATTGAGCATCGGCAAGGTAGGGCGGGCCATGCCCGCCATTTAGCCCCCGAACTTTATGTTCGGGGGTTAGAACATGTGTATGGCGTGCAACTTGTTTGCCCACACGGCACAACTTCAGGAGCAACCTAATATGATATCCGTCAAAAACCTAACTCACCACTTCGGCCCAATAAAAGCCGTCGATGATATCTCATTCGACGTCGAAAAGGGCCAAGTACTAGGTTTCATAGGCCCAAACGGAGCCGGCAAAAGCACAACCATGAAAATGCTAACCTGCTTCCTCTCACCCGACAGCGGCACCGCCTCAATTTGCGGTCATGATATCATCCGCCAACCCCTCCAAGTCCGATCATCCATAGGCTACCTACCCGAAAACGCCCCAGCTTACAGCGAAATGACCGTCAACTCCTTCCTAAACTTTATTTGTGCCGCTCGCGCCATACCACGACGCCAACGCAAAACCGCCCTTGATCGCGCCCTCCAACTTTGTTCACTCAACCCCGTCAAAAATCAAACCATCGAAACCCTCTCCAAAGGCTACAAACGCCGCGTCGGACTTGCTCAAGCCCTCATCCACGATCCCCAAGTCCTAATCCTCGATGAACCAACCGACGGCCTCGACCCCAACCAGAAGCACGAAGTCCGACAGCTCCTAAAAAAAATGGCTCCCGACAAATGCATCATAATCTCCACTCACATCCTCGAAGAAGTCCAAGCCCTCTGTAACCGCACTATCATCATCGCCCAAGGTAAAATCCGCGCCGATTCCACCCCCGAAAAACTAAAAACCCAACACAACCGCCCACTAGAAGAAATCTTCCGAACCATAACTCAAAACTAAACTGCCATTCTTGTACATAAATTTCATAGGTACTCACTCGAAAGATTAGCCCCCTGACCTGTCAGGGGGTCGTCAAGACAAAAGAAAATAGTCAGATTTGCTAACTAACAAATCTTCGGAGTCCCCTTTATGAACGGTTTTTTAACGGTATGTAAACGAGAACTGAAAAGCTACTTCACTACCCCCTTAGCTTACGTCTTTCTCGTCATCTTCTTGGTCGCTATAGGTTTTCTAACCTTTAACACCGGCCGCTTCCTAGGTGTCGGCCGATTCTACGAAAACCGCCAAGCCGACATGCGCGTATTTTTCCAAGCCGTACCCATCCTCTTTATCTTCCTCGCTCCTTGCACCGCAATGCGACTATGGGCCGAAGAACGACGCACCGGATCCATCGAACTACTCCTCACCCTGCCCATCACCCCTTTCCAAGCAGTCCTCGGTAAATTCGTCGCCGCCTGGATATTCCTCGCCATCGCTCTGGCCCTAACCTTCCCCATGCCACTCACCGTCTGCTACCTCGGCTCACCCGATCTCGGCCTAATAATCACCGGGTACCTCGCAGCGTTCCTCATGGCGGGAGCATACCTCGCCATCGGATCATTCTTCTCCGCATTAACCAAAAACCAAGTCATCAGCTTTATCCTTTCCGTCGTCGCCTGCGCCTTCTTCTATTACGCCGGACTCCCATCAATCATGAATCTCCTAGCATCATTCTTGCCCGCCGCCATCGTCAAATCCATCCAAGCCGTTAGCCTCCTAGACCACTATGAATCCCTGCTTCGCGGAGTCATCGAAATCAAAGACATCATCTACTTCCTCGGCCTAATCGTCGCCTGGATCCTTTCCTGCACCATCATTCTAAACCAAACCAAGGCCGCATAATGAACCGTACACTTCGAGCCATAATCGCCTGCCTATTCGTTGCCGTCATCACCTGCTCCGTCGTCAGCATCTTCACCAACCTCACCCCCAACCTCCGCCTCGACATCACCGACCAACACATCTACACCCTAAGCCCAGGCACCCGCAACATCATCAACAGCATAAACCAACCAATCAGCGTCACCCTCTACTACTCCCAAACCGCCGCCCTCCAAGGCCCCGACCGAATCCAATTCTACAACGCTTATGCCCGATACGTTGACGACCTCCTCCGCGAATACGCCAACGTTTCCCACGGCATGATCGCATACCAATTCGTTGACCCCCGACCCTTCACCGACGCCGAAGAACAAGCATTCGTCCAAGGCCTCGAGTTCCTACGCATGGGCGACCAAGACCGAGAAAAACTCATATTCGGCCTTGTCCTCCAAACCCGGTTCGGCGTCACCGAAACCATCCCGTTCTTCACCCCTAACCGCCGCAACTTCGTCGAATACGACATCACCTCCCTAATCGACGCCGCCGTCAACCGCCAAAAACCAACCATCGGCGTACTCTCTTCCTACCAAGTCGTCGGCGATGATGGAAACCCCCGCTTAATGCAGCTCATGCTCAACCAAGGCCTCCAGCCCCGAATCTCCTGGGCCATCATCAACCAACTCCGCCAACGATACAACATCCAAACCATCCCAACCGATACCTCCGAAATCTCCAATATCGACCTGCTCCTGCTCATCCAACCCCAAGACTTTTCCGAACAAACCTTAAGAGCTATCGACCGCTTCGTCGTCCAAGGCCACCCCGCCGTCATTCTCGCCGACCCTTATTGCTCCACCGCCCTCACCAATCAGCCAACCGATGACACCACAACGGACCGCTCCGCAGCTCCCCACCAAATCAATCGCCTGCTCAACGCCTGGGGCCTGAACATCCCCGAAAACACCTTCGCCGGCGATCGTTCTCTGGCCATCACCCAAAGGTCCGAGCAGTTCCCCATGCCCCAGCCTCATATCGGCTACCTGCGACTTCAAAACACCTGCATAAATCGCGACAATATCGCCGCCGCCAACCTCGAAAACATATTCGTTCTGCTCACAGGCGTACTCCAACGCACCAACCAAAACAATCCTGACAACAACATCCGATACACCACGCTGCTGCAAACCACCAGCTCCGGCAACGCCTGCCAAATTCCCCCCGAACTCGCCCGAATAAATATCATGGACATCAACCCCGCCCGACTGATGACCTACTTCACACCCGGCAATCAACCCGTCTGCATCGCATCCCTAATCTCAGGCCCACTGCAAACCGCCTTCCCCAATAACACCGATCCCTGTGATTCTTCCCAACCCCAAGATTGCGCCGTCGCCGTCTTTGCCGATGTCGATTTTATCACCGAAATCCTGGCATATGACTACAATCCCGAAACCAACTCCTATCTGCCCAGAAACGACAACAGCTCACTCTTGCTCAACACCATCGACCTGCTCCTTCTCAACACCATCGAAAACTCCTCAACCTTCAGCGAACTAATCAGCCTGCGTTCTCGCGGCAGTCTCGCCCGCCCCTTCACCGTCGTTGACCAAATCGAAAACCAAGCCGAAATCAACTACGCCCAACAATTTCAAAACATCCAGGAGCAAATCGATCTCTATAATCAGCAATTGGCGTCTTTGTCTGTCCCCAATAATCAATCCGACAACGCCATGACTGAATCGGACATCTTCGACCGCCGCCGTGAAATCATCCAGCAAGCCAATCAAGCCCGAAGACAACTTCGACAACTAGCCCTCGCCAAAAGGCAAGATATCGACGCACTCGGCAATAAACTCCGCCTAATCAACATCGTCCTAGTCCCCGCCGTCGTCCTAACAATCGGTATCTCCCTAGCACTCTACCGCGCCTACCGCCGCCGCAAACCCAGCAGATAGCACGGGCCATGCCCGCCATTTAGCTCCCGGGTCACATCCCGGGGGTGCTGCTCTAATCACAACCACGGAGCAAACAACATGAACGATAGAAAACTTTCTATACTTGCCGTTGCGACTCTGTTCGCCCTCGTCGCCGCCGTCATTGTATCCCGAATCACCCACACCGCCGGCCCACCGTCAATCTATGGCGCCCACCTCATCCAAGGCCTCGACCCTAGAATCATCGACTCCATCAAGCTAGGCTCAGGCCCTACCGCCGTCACCATCCGCCGCCAAGATTCTCGTTTCGTCGCCGTCGAACGCGATAACTATCCCGTTTCCGACGAATCCCTATACCGCCTTATCTCCGCTTGTCTCGATGCCGTTGTTATCCAATCCATCAGCGACAGCCCCGAAAACCACCCCGACCTAGGCGTCACCGAATCAACCGCCCGTTCCGTCGTGCGTTTTTATGATGCCCAGCATCAACCCATCGTAGGCCTGCTCATCGGCAGTTACACCGAACAAAATCACGGCAATTATGTCCGCCTCTTCGACAGCGACACCGTCTATCTGTCCAGCAATCTGCCCTTTCTTTCCAACGATATCACCGACTACTTCAACAAACGCCTTTTCCGCGTCGATCCCGCCGCCATCCAACGCATAGAAATCACCACCCCTCAAGAATCCTACGCCCTCATACCCACCGCGCCAGGCGTACCAACCATCGAATCCCTCCCGTCTAACATCGCTGCCAAACCCGAAGAAACCCAAATCGTCTTTAATGCCCTCACTCGATTCGATTTCATCGATATCCACGTCCATCCCCAAGATGCTCCGCCTCTGCGGTTCATCTATAGTTACACCTGTCAGCTAAACTCCGGCATCACCTACATCCTCGAAATCGCCCCTTATAACGATCAATATCTCCTCCACACTTACGCCCGTTTCAATGCCGTCCTCGCCCAGCTTCCCCAAAACGCCGATGAAGATACCCAAACCCAATTCCTAACCAACGCCCGCCTCACCGCCCAATACTTCAACCAAACTCATGCCGAATGGACTTACACCCTCGACCTCTGGCAAGCGATAAAACTAATCCAACCCCTAACCGAACTGACCA
>JAFGKT010000031.1 GCA_016928435.1 Sedimentisphaerales bacterium
CGGGTTCGTGGTGGTGTTCATGTTCATGGTCTTCCGGCTGCGGTGCGGGTTCGTGGTGGTGTTCATGTTCATGGTCTTCCGGCTGCGATGCGGGTTCGTGGTGATGTTCATGTTCATGGTCTTCCGGCTGCGGTGCGGGTTCGTGGTGGTGTTCATGTTCATAGTCTTCCGGCTGCGGCTCGGGTTCATGGTGGTGGTGATGTTCATAGTCTTCCGGCTGTGGTGCGGGTTCGTGGTGGTGTTCATATGCATTGTCTTCTGGCTTCGGCTCGGGTTCGTATTCATGATGTTGTTCATGGTGAGCTTCTTCTGACTGCGGCGTTTGATTTTCTGCTTCTACGTTATTGGCATTATCTTCATGATGTTGGTTTTCTTGATCTTGATGAGCAGCGGAATCATCTGGTTCATCCCACGGCAAATCATAATCATATTCAGATTTTTTTTGGTCTGCTAGTTGCGTCATTGCTGCAGTCCTTTTTTAATCTTTTGTTCGGCGGCGTGGCATTACGTGTTTGAAGCGACAATGCTAGTGTTTGATCCCAACTTAGGTTTCGCGTCATCAACTGGGCTGATAGAAGATATTCAGGGTGAGTTTTGCGTTGATGATGCCGTCCTGGTCTGTGGTACGCAGCTCCATTTGTTTGATACGTGTTATACGAGGCAACTGCTCAAGCTCGGTGAGAAAAGCGTAGTAGGAATCGAAGTCGCTTAGAATTTCCATTCTGATAGGCAGGGCTGAATACTGGGTGGACGGCTGTGGGGTGTCGGTTTCAAAGAGTCTCGTTTCCATACGGTGGCGGCTAGCGATTCGCGCAATCTGGGTTAATATATTGTGGATTTCGTGTTCGGCTGGGATTTTGTCCTCGAAGAACAGAACTGCTTCACCGAGGTCGTTGACTTCGGCGTCCAAATCATCGAGATAGCACATTGCCTGTTGGAGATTTTGGAGTCTTTGTTCTTTTGCTTCGATATCCGCAACTGTTGCGTCGTATTTTACGTTGGCAGGGCGAAATACCCAGAAGTATGACGCCAAAGGCAAACCGATGACGAGAACGAGGAATAATATTGGTTTGAATTCAAGTTTCATATTAGTAGCCTTTACAAAATAGTTAACGTGTCACGGTATTTGATGGTTATTGATTTTGTGTTAGATATTATTAGGGTTTTGGTTCTATATTGCGGACTCGAGGATCCGGGTCGCAGACGGCAACAGGCTGGGCTGAAGAGAAAAGGGCTTCCTGAAGATAGGTGTCGATGTTGTCACGTTGGGAGTTGACGCGTGCGGTGATGCGAAAAGAGCGCAGTACTGTGCCATCAGGCTGTTCATCTTCGCGTGAAAAATGCAGGCTGACCTGATCGAGCAAGGTCGAGTTGTCGAGATTTTTGACAAAGTCGGCTACGAGCAGGTCGTTTTCAGCCAAGCCTTGGAGTTCGAGGGTTGTGATGGATTCGGGCGGCAGGGGCGGCGCCTGAGCTTCCTCGTCATTTTGCTGATTACGATTGCGACGACTGCGACGGTCGTCGGGCGCAGCGACGGGTGCTGCTGTTCGAGCGATTTCGCGGGTATCCATTTTATAGATAGACAAAACCACATCATCGGGCAGACGGTTGGTTATCAAAGCCAAGATGAGCGATTGTGGTATTGGGTCAATGAGTGTGGCGCTGAGCCGGGCTTTGTCGAGTATTTGACTGCGTCGGCTCTGGATTTCCTCTAGAGTTGTAAGTGATTGCTGTACCGCAGCGACCTCGGCATCTTGTTCGGCTTTGAGCAGATCCACTCTAGATTGACGTCTTTCGGTCATAATGACACCTACCGCCACGGCGGCGGCCACGAGTACAAAAAGAGCAAAGAAAATTGCGTTGACACGTCTTTGCGATTTCTTTTGCACATAATCTTCCGGCAAGAAATTGCTATGATTCATATTTACCTCGGCATTTAGTGGTGACTATTTAGTTGTATGTTTCCTTAAGCAGTCATACGGGTTTTGTTGAATTTGTTTCTCGCGGTCCACATTCCGGACAGGGCCAAGCCAAAAGCGATAGTCCAATCGGAATAGAACAATTCGGATTCTAGATCGCTGTGCGGTCCGATTCTGGTTGTTTCATTAATTCTCAATACTGGATCTCCGACATGGGCGGGCAAACCGAGCTGCTTGGCGACATATAGGCCGAGCTTATGATTGCGTGCCATGCCGCCAATTAGTACGATCCGGCTGACAGATCGATTGGCAAAAGCGATATCGTGATAATGGACGCACCGTTTTAGTTCATTACATAATTGTTCCAGGATGTTTTTGGTGTTGCTTTTGTCGCCGTTGGGAGGGAAAGCGTCTTTGCCGGCGATGTTGATCGGACGACTGAAGGCAACGTGCGGCCCATGAGCGATTACGACTTTGGTGGTGGTGTGGCCTAGATCGACAAACATGGTGGCATCATTAGCGTGTTGCTTATCGTGCAGGACAAAGGCGAAGCTGCTTAGCATGGCGCAGAGTTCGACGTTGACGGAATCGATATCGATGCGAAGTCTTTCGATAAGGTCAAGGTGCTGTTCGACGGCGTCGTTTGCGGCAGCCAAGAGGATGACTTCGGTCATGGGGTTGGCGGCTTGATAGATTTCGCCGGCTACGATATGACGCAACAGAGCGTTTTCGGCATCGAAGGGCAGTCTTTCGAGCGCCAATTGCCCAACCGAATGATTGAGTTGTTCGGGACTCATTTTGGCGAGCCTAAGATGCTGAACGACGACATCGCGATTGGGCAGGCATGTTGAGGCCCTTCTGCCTTTGAACGGTTTTTCAGCCAATAGTTGTTTTATGGTTCTGACCTGCCATTCGTGGAGCTTACGTGGTTCGTTACGCAGCTCAACGGGGACATCGGCATAGGCGGCAGCGGTAAGTCTGAGCGTACCGTCGTTAGCGTTCAGCTGCATCATTTTGATGGATGAACTGCCGAGGTCAATGCCGATAGGGCCTTCTTTTTGACGGAAAAAACCAAGCATATTTACAGAATCACTTAAAGGTTAATGTTTTGTAACACAGTTTAGACGATTTAAGTTTACTAGCGTAATGAAGCGAGTCTTTGTTGCGCGAGTTGATCGTTGGGGTTGATTGTCAGGGCGCGTTGATAACTGTTAGCGGCGAGGTCGGGGCGGCCTGCGCCTTGGAGAGATATTCCGAGGAGATAATGAGCAAGGGCGTAATTGCTGTCGATGGCGACGACTTGACGGAAGGCATTAACGGCGTTGGGGTAATCGTTGTCTTTAAGAGAGATATAACCGGAAACCATAAGTACTTCGGGGTTGTTGGGGGCAAGAAGCTGAGCGGTGCGGATAGAATCGCGTGCGAGGACGGTGTTGTCGGTAGCCAAATAGACCTGCGCCAACTGGACCCAGGCGTTGATGTTTTGTGGTTGATTGCGCGTTGCCTGTTCGAAGGCGCGCATAGCTTGGTGTAGGTTGCCCAGTTGGAGGTAGCATTGGCCTTTGACGATGTTGTAATCGTTTTGGTTATCGTCGGAGTTTTGGTTTTCGAGGTTTTCAAAGATCGCCAGAGCGGGCGCGACACGGCCGTCGGCGAATAGGGCGTATGCCAAGAGTTCGGACACATGGGGGTTTTCGCCGCCTACTTGTAGGGCCTGACGAAAGCGAAGGATGGCTTGATCGTGGTGTCCTTGGGTAGTGAGGATGTTACCGGCGGCTACGAGCAGGGGCACTTGCGGACCGGACCGGGCCATGAGATTGTCAAGTAATCCAAGGGCTTGGTCGGGCTGATCGGTGCGAGCGTACATATCGGCGAGCGCGAGTACATATGAGGAGTTGTTGTTATCGGTGTTGTAGGCAGCCATATAGGATTCGAAGGCGCGGGACAGGTCGCTCCATCTTTCATAGATGATGCCTAGATTGTACAGAGCTGTGCCGTTGTCGGGTTCGACGGCGAGGCAGTTTTCAAAGCATCGATGGGCAATTTGGAGTCGATCCTGTTCGATGTAGATTTGGCCGAGCAGCAATTGGGCTGGTACGGATTCGCTGTCGATCTCCAGGGCACCCATTACGGCTTGCTGGGCAGCGGCGAGGTCGCCGGCCTCCATTTGCTGTTGAGCCAAGTCGAGTGCCATTTGTACGCGAACATCCTGCCATCGATTTAGAGCCGCGGCACGGTCTTCGTCGTGTTGGCTAGGCATGCTCTCGCAGCCAAGCATGGTAAACAGCGGCAAGGCAATGATGATAAATAAAAGTTTTCGCATCGGTCTTCTCCGGCACAAAAGTGCAATACGGCGATGTTGTGATTTTAATTAACTCGCGAAACGACTCAGGTTATTGGGTCAATACCTGATCATCTTGAGCGATTTCGACTTCTTCATCAGCGTCCGTGTTACTGTTATCTTCAACAGCAGTATCACTGTCAGCATCAGCGTCGGCTGTTACTTCGGTATCGGTTTCAGCGTCGGCGGCTACTTCGGTGTCGGTATCGGCGTCGGCTGTTACTTCGGTGTCGGTTTCAGCTTCGGCTGTGACTTCGGTATCGGTTTCAGCATCAGTTGTTACTTCGGTGTCGAAGTCGCTATCGTAGTTAGCCATGAAATCCATTTCGGTATCAGCGTCGGTATCGGCGGTGCCATCATAAACGGATGGTTCAGGGCTGTCGGACCAGACTATCGTGGTGGTTTCGGTGTCTTCGATGAAGGCGTCCATAGAATCCATCATGGGAGTATCAGAGTCCATCATGGTAATGTCATCGGCAGGGGTGTCGGTTGCGTCGAGGTCAACGTTGGTATCAACGTCGATATCTGTTGACATTGTGGCAGGGTACACCTCTACGAGAGTTGTGGTGTTGCTGGTGACGTCAGTGGTGTCCTCCGGCATGGCGGGCACGTCAACGGGATCGCTTTGGAGGTCGGCAGTAAGATCGGAATCGAAATCAACTGCGAGATCCATGTCAGAATCCATGTCTACAGCAAGGTCCATATCGGAATCCATGTCTACAGCAAGGTCCATATCGGAATCCATCGAGGTGGTGTCAGGGGCTTCATAGACCATTGTTTGAGTATCATCGGAGAAGGTAACTGTGGTGGTATCGATGTCTTCGACGACGGTATTCATTGTTGACATTGTGGAAGTATCGGTTTCGAGTACGCTCATGTTGTCAGTAGAAATGTCCTGGGTTGAACCGGGCAGCGGCGCGACGAGATCTGGGTCTTGTGTGACAATTTGCCTCATAAAGGTTCGCATGGTGCTGAATTCGCTATGGGTCAGAAGGCTGTTACGCAGTTCGTTACGCAGATGAATATAGTCGATAGTGGTAGGACTTAGCATAAAAGCGAGATTGGCGTTATAAAGGGCTTTTTCAAGGTCGCCTTCGGCTTGATACTGAAGGGCTTCTTGGTATCTGGCTTCGGCGAGGCGTGATCGGCTGTGCCACTGTAGACCTTCGCGGGCGGCGATCATTCTCTGGTCGAATTCTTCCAAGAGGCGTTGGCCGGCCTCTGAGTACATTGGCTCGTCAACGATGTGGGGGGTAATCAAGAATATAAGTTCTTCCTTCTGGACTTGGTCGGTGGTGCTGCGGAAGAGAGGGCCTAGAACTGGTATTTCACCAAGCAGGGGAACCTGTGATCGTGAAGCTGTGGTGGTGTCGCGGAACAGGCCGCCGATAACTATGGTGTGGCCGTCCTGTACCAGCACATTGGATTCGACTTGAGCCAGGACCTTTTCGGGCAGGGCGTAGTCACCTTTGACGACGACTTCACCGCTGCTGTCTTCGGCGTGGAGTTCCATACGGATGTATCCATCGCTCATAATGAAGGGCCGGAAACGTAATATGGTACCGGTTTCGAGGTTTTCGACGCTTTGGGTGGTACTGGTAGCGGTGGTTTCGGATGTTACATAACCTTGTTCGCCACCGACGCGTACTTCACCTTGCTGGCGATTGAGGGTCATAACCTTGGGGTTGCCTATGGTTACGACATCAGTAATGCTTTCTACGGCACGAATGAACATGCCGATATTGCTATGAACGATACCAATGCTAAGGCTGCCGTTGGAGAGCTCGGCGTTGACCTCTGTGCCGTTTAGCGGTATGGCATCATCGGCTGGGACCAGACCTACGCTATCGGTTTCGGTATCGACGCGGGCTTGGAAATCGACGCCGCCCAGTACGCGGAAATCGATACCCAGCGTGTCACGATCGTTGATTCGGGCGGCCAGGATGGTAGCTTCGACGAGAACCTGCTGGGGACGACGATCCAAGGTGGAAATCATCTCAGCGACTCTGTCGAGGCTCTCAGGGTAGTCTTCGACGACGATGTAGTTGCCGCCGGCCCATGTGTCAGCGGTCGAGGTCCCGGCGGTGGTGTCCGGGCTCCTGGTGATTGTGCCGGCGTCGCTGAGCATAGGAGTAATGAGGGCGACGACGTCTGAGACACCGATATAGTTCAATTCAAAGGCGCGTGACTCGGTTTCTCTTTGCGACTGTTTGAGCTGGTCGTATTCTTGCTGTTCGTAAATAAGAACGAATGCTTCGGTGTCTTCGCGCACATATCCGTTGGCGGCGAGGACGATATCCAAGGCCTCATCGAACGATACGTTGAACAGGTTGACGTTGACCGGGCCTCGGACCTCGGGTGAAGGCACAATATTGCGATGCGCGGCAATACCGAGCATACGGAGGAAATCAGCGATATCTCCGCGATACATTAGTGATGGGAAAACGCCTTGGGCGTTGGTTTGGAACGCCGGGGGCTGGGTATTTTCATCAACTACGGGCATTTGGGCATCTTGAGCGTTGGCGGTTAGGCACATCCAAAGTAGAGCCAAGATCAAGAAACACAGGCTTGAAAGACGCAAGAAGCTTTGCATTGGTAATCTCCATAATTAGGGGACTGAAACAACTAATGGTTCGCTTAGTTTACGGTAATTTGTCCGGTAAAAGGGTGTACAGTAACAGTTAGGATTTCGTCACCGGCGGCGATTACGATGTCGCCGGTGAGTAGCGGTAAAGGTTCTTCGCCGAGATCGCCGCCGTGGGGGGCGCCCAAGCGATCGAACCAAAGACTTTCAGTTTCATCAAAATCAACGGAGTTGATGGTGACGTTGGGGCAGGGGGTATCGTCGCCGAACGTGACGCGGTAAACGCCGTCGGGCGTATTGGGATTGCCGGTAAGGGGTTCGCCGTCGGCATCGCAAGCGGTAAAGGAATTAGCATTGGCGTCATAGACGATTTGGACCTGTCGCTGTAAGGCAATAGAATTGTTTTGGGCATAAGTGATTAGAGCGAGAAGTTGTTCGCCGGCAGATCGGATCTGCATGCCGTTGGTATTAGTGGCCATAACAGGTACGATGATTGCGGCAATGGCAAGAATAACCACAACGGCCAACACTTCGGTAATAGTGAAGGCGTTTTTTGATTTGCGGATTGAAGCAGCCATTATTATTTCTCTCTTACTTGGTTTTGTCGGTTGACCTGGACAAGCCGGACATTAACATAACCGAGGCTTTTAATGACCACGACCATTGCTGGAATCATTGTCATCCGATTCAGCAATCTGGACGGTGATTTGTCCGGAGCTGAGGGTTTGATTGATTTGGGCGACCTGATCCTGAAGGGTTTGGAGTTCTTGGATGATCTGATTAAGCTGGGCGCCGGAATCGGGGATTCCTTGGGCGTTGGCGACGGGCATAATAGTTGGAGCGTCGTGCATGATCACTACAACCAGTACAAACAGCATAACCGCAATAATCGTTACAGCTTTTCTCAGATAGGTGTCTTTGTGGAGCATGTTTTTCTCCTGATTTACAGTTTTCTGCGTTTGCCCAAGGCAATGAGCGCGTAATCTTTACTATGGCACACTGCGAGTGTGTGCCACATTGCTTTAGATCGGCTTTTGGAAAGCGCGATATCAGCGGGAAATGCAAGCATTCCGGTCGTATTTACCACCAATAGAATACGACTAGTTAGGCGCATTTACCGGTGTGATTGGTTAATCTTAATGGTATGTGTTTGCGGATTGGCTCTAATAGCCTGCAAACGGGCGGCCTTGACTATCGACGTCGCCGCCAGGTATGAAGAAGTAGGCTGAGGGCTTGAAAACCCAACCGAAATCGGCGGCAGCAGGGATGGCGTCGTCATCGTCGAGCATCAAAACACTGGTGAGCCGATTAATGGGATTTTCGGGAATTTCACTCATATACGGACCATAACAGTACTGGTCGGTTCTTTCGGAGCTAGTTTGTCCACGAGCATTGGTATATAGAGTGAGTTGGTCGATGAAAAGATCTTCCGTAGGTACTTGGTTGATGTCTCCGTTGGGGAATCCGGGGTTGACATCGTTGTGCTGAGCTTGATAACAGCCGATCTGGGTTCGCATCATGCGAAGATTTTCGCGGAGCATATTTTCGCGGGTGGTGTTGGCGGCTTCGCCGAACTGCGGCATCATAATGGCAGCGAGCAATCCCAATAGAATGACCACAAGGAGCAGTTCCACCAAGGTAAAGGCTTTGGATGGGCAAATAGAGCAGGTCTTTCGCGAAGAATAGAGTAGGTATCTCACGAGAGTTCCCTTTTTTATATAGCAGTTACGCATTAGATTAGGCGCAATTGCTAAAGCCACAACTTTTCGTTAGGAACAACTTTTCGGGTGCAGAGGAAGACCTTGGCCCAACGGCAATGTCGGGCCAAGGTCGGGTTCCTTGCTTACTTAGGATTAAACAACTAAACCATCAAAGGGGGGATGGAGTGGTTACGGTTCTACGCCGGCCACGACCTGGTTATCGACGATGGCCCAGTCAACACCATCACCGGCGACGGCATCGAACACCGCATCATCACTTTCGTTGTCGGCAAATGGATTGATCGGCACATCGACCATATATGGTCCTAAGTCGCCACCGGCAACGTGGTCGGAATCAGTCGCGGTTGTTAGATTGGTGATGATACTGTCAGTGGCGATACCACCGGCATTGGCATGCCAAGGATACTCACCATCATGCTCGAACTTATACAGTTCGCACTGGGCACGAAGACTCTGCAGATTGCTGTACAGAGACGATTCTTTGGCGCTGTCGGACGCCTCGGTAAATTGAGGGATGACAATGGCAGCCAAGATACCCAAGATGATAACCACGATTAGAATTTCGACTAGGGTAAAACCATTTTTCTGATTGCGAATACGTTTCATACTAACTGTTACCTCCGGCGTTAAACGCCACAAAATGAGACACTACTTTTCTTGCTCGGCACGTGCCGAACACCCATTTACATTAACTCCGTGGAATCCAGGCGCGGACTAAGCTTTATAATGCAACGTGCATTAACCTAAATTCGACAGAAGGCTTTATCCGAGAACCACAACGAGCGGTTATCAGATAAGAAGAATTGGGCGATTGATCCGTAGTCATGCCCACTTTGGCGGCGTTTTCGCGTCAGGTAACGGCGCGATTTTTGCCACGCAAGCTATTTGCTAGTTTTTTGTACAGGATCGATCAATCTGTAAACGACAACTCTCTTGGCTGTCCCATACGGTCGTGAAGGATACTCCAGCGAGTAGGTGTTCAACCGGATATGTCCAACAACCAAAGATAGGATATGATTAAAAAGGGGGTGGGGCAAAAAAGAGCAATCGATTTTGTGTGTTTTTTTTAAATTGCCTATAGGTGTGATTTTGCCTAACCGTTACAGGCGTTGCAGTTTGACAATTGGGCCGGCTAGCCACGAAGAGAACCACTAATTGGCACTAATAATCACTAATTTTAGATTAGCTGCCGGGGGACGGGTATTACGCAGAGGATTCTTTTCTTGATTACGACGGGGACGATAGATCCGGGAGGAATCACGTCGCTGACGCTTGGGACTCTGATTGGTTTTTTATGGGGTTTCGGTGGAGGGCTGCTCAAGCGGGATGATCTCGATTGTCATCTCGGTAAGCTCTCCGGAATGGGATGAGCCTTCTACCGAGGTTTCGATCACCCGTCCGTACACATTGACGGCCAGCTCCAAATCAGTATTGATAGCTGTCGCTCTGACATAACCATACTCATAGGTGCCCTCAAATGGATTGATGTGGTCCTCGATGATGGTGTCGATGCAGGAGAATTCCGCGGCGGTTCCCCATAGGCCTGGCGCATCGTAGAGCCAAAACGTGCCGCCTTGATAGTTGGTTAGAATTGTGTCATTGTTGCCATCGCAGTCGCTATCGGAGAAGACGCTGGGGTGACTTTCGACGATTGTCGGGCCTTGAAGCTGCCAAATCATCTCGCCGTCAGCATTGCTGCCATGGCCTTGGACCCAGGAACCTACTCCCCAATTGCCTATGAAGGTTTCGGTCCACTGACCAATGCCGCTGGGTGTGTTGGGGTCTTCATTCATCAAGGGCTGCTCAGCACTGTCCCAAAAACCTAGATCGACGGCCAATAACGGGGCGGCCAACATAAACGTCAGAATCATCGCAGTTATAGACATTGTTTGTTTCATCGTAATTCCCTTGATACTAGCGGTTTTCGAGTTCGTTTTTGATTTCGTGCAGGAGGTTGATGGCTTGGATGGGGGTTAGGTTGTCGAGGTCGAGTTGGTGTAGTTTATCGAGGATGGGGTCAGCGGGGATGTCGTCAAAGAGGGTTGGTTCTTGGTCGGCGAGGGGTTTTAGGCGACCGCCGAGCTGGGGGGCTTGGGATTCGTGTTGGAAGTTAGCTTCGAGTTCGTCAAGGATTTCCTGACTGCGTTTGATGACGGCTTTGGGGATGCCGGCCAGTTTGGCGACGTGGATGCCGTAACTTTTGTCGGTGCGGCCTTGCACAATTTTGTGCATAAACACAACTTCGTTTTTCCACTCACGCACAGCAACATTCAGGTTAGTGACGTTCGGTAGAAGATCAGCTAATTCAGTGATTTCATGATAGTGTGTAGCAAACAACGTTGGGCAGTTTATTTTGGTTGCGATGTGCTCGGTGATGGCCCATGCGAGAGCTAGGCCGTCGTAGGTGCTAGTTCCGCGACCGATTTCGTCGAGGATTACTAGGGATCGGTCGGTGGCGTTGTTTACGATGTTGGCGGTTTCGGTCATTTCGACCATGAAGGTTGATTGGCCTCGGGTAAGCTCATCGGAAGCGCCGACGCGGGTGAAGATGCGGTCGGTTAAGCCGATCTCGGCTTTCTGGGCGGGGATGAAAGAACCGGTTTGGGCGAGCAGGACCAGGAGTGCGGTTTGTCGGATGTATGTGCTTTTGCCGGACATGTTGGGGCCGGTGATGATTGCGATGTTGGCGGATTTGGAATCGAGGGTTATATCGTTGGGGACGAACTGGTTTTCGAGTGTTACATCGAGTACGGGGTGGCGGCCCTCGACGATGCGGATGGCGCGTTGGTCGGAGATTATTGGGCGGGTGTAGTTGCGCCGGCGGGCGATCTGGGCGAAGGCGGCGAGGACATCGATTTGGGCGACGGCGTCGGCGACCTGCTGGAGCAAGAGGGTTTGGGAAGCGATGCGGAGGCGGATTTGCTGAAATAGTTCCTGCTCGCGCTGTTTGCAGCGTTGGTCGGCGTTAAGTGCTTGGTCTTCGTATTTTTTTAGTTCTTCGGTGATGTATCGTTCGGCGTTTTTTAGGGTTTGTTTGCGGATAAAGTCAGGAGGGAGTTGGCCTCGGAATGCGTTGGTGATTTCGACGTAATAGCCGAACACTTTGTTATAGCCGACCTTGAGGTTGGGGAAGTCGATCTGGCGGCTGAGGCGGGTTTGGTATTCGGCGAGCCAGGTTTTGCCATCGGTGCAAATGGAACGATATTGATCGACCTGCTCATCGAACCCGGTGCGGATTACGCCTCCTTCGCGATAGGCAAGCGGTGCTTCGGGGTCGATGGCGGCTTCGATAAGGTCGGCGATATCGTCGAGGGTGTCGCACTGCTGGGCGAGCTGGACGAGCATGGCGGTAGAGCAGTTATCTTGGATTAGTTGGCGGAGCGTGGGCAGTTGACGAAGGGCTCGGCCTAGGCCTAGCAGGTCTCGTGGGTTGGCGCGGCCGGTGCTGATGCGGGTGGCGATGCGTTCGATGTCGGCGATTTCGGAAAGATGGCTGCGCAGTTGGTCGCGAATAGGGTCGAATTGGATGAGTTCGGCGACGGCGTCTTGACGGGCTTGGATGGAGGCGAGGTTGTTGAGAGGGTAGCAGAGCCACTGACGTAACATGCGGGCGCCCATGGCGGTGAGGGTTTTGTCGATGCTATTAAGCAGGGAGCCGGCGGCAGCGTTGTCGCGGATGGTGCGTTCGATTTCTAGGCTGCGGAGGGTGGTTTGGTCGATTTGGAGGAAGTTTTCGCGGGAAACTTGACGGAGTTGGGCGATGTGGTTGAGGGTGGTTTTTTGGGTTTCGTTGAGGTATTCAATGATGGCGCCGGCGGCAACAACGGAGCAATCGGTTTGGGTGAAGCCGAAGCCTTCTAGGGACTTGGTGGCGAAATGGGTGGTTAGGTTTTGCTGGGCGGTGTGTTTGTCGAAGACCCACGCGGGGCGTCTGGTAGGCGGGGCGGTGGTGAGCTGGGATAGCTGCTGGAGGAACTGGGCGGGTAGGGAGTCGGGATCGTCGCTGATGATGCACTCGGCAGGATGAAGGCGTACGAGTTCGTCGAGCAGATGGCGGGCTTGGAGTTTTTGGGTGAAGAATTGGCCGGTCGATAGTTCGACCCAGGCTAAGCCGACCGGTTCGAGGTCGGGGGCGGCTTTGGATTTGCGGGAGATGGCACGGTCGAAACAGATGGCGGCGAGGAAATTGCCCGTTCGTTCGTCGAGCAGGGAGTCTTCGGTTAGAGTGCCGGGTGTTACGAGGCGGACGACGTCGCGTTTGACGACGCCTTGGGCTTGTTTGGGGTCTTCGACTTGTTCGCAGACGGCGACTTTATAGCCGGCCTTTATCATGTTGTTGAGGTAGCGATCGACGGCGTGGTAGGGTACGCCGGCGAGTGGGATGGGTTGGTCGGCGTCTTTGCCGCGGCTGGTGAGGGTGATGCCGAGCACGCGGGAACAGGTTTTGGCGTCGTCGTAGAAGGTTTCGTAAAAGTCGCCCATGCGGAAGAAAAGTATGGCGTCGGGGTATTGCTTTTTGAAGTGGTAAAACTGCCGCATGGCAGGGGTTAGGTTTTTGGTGTCGATGGGTTGGTTCATGATCGTTGGGGCGGTTGAGTTATAGATAGTCCAGACGTACGAATAATTAGATGGGTAATATGATAGGGCAGTTGGCGGGGTTTTGCCAGCGAAAAGCGGCGAATCGCCGCGGATAGATCGACCGACGGTGCTTGGTTGGGAAATGACGTTCCCGTTGGTCACTGCCACAGGGAGTACGGCAGAGAACTTGAAACCGCGGATTACGCTGATTAACGCAGATTTTTCAAAGAAGAAAGAATTAGCTTGCCAAGGGCGGTATCAGGCACAGGGGGGTTGTCGTGGGTGCAGGGGGGGACGGTAGGTCGGGGATTTTTTACCATGAAGACATGAAGAATAGAAGATTAGTTTGCCAAAGGCGGATCAGGTGTTTGAATGGAATAGGTTGTTGATTGGTATTGGAAGTATATTGGTAGACGATGGGGATCGGAATTGAAGAAGATGAAGGTCATGAAGTCGGAAGCATAGGGGGTGCGAATCGCACCGATAGATCGGCCAGCGGTACGGGGTTGGGAAATGGCGCTTGGCGTTGGTCGCCGGGCGCGCGGGGCGGTGAGGTGAAAAACGCGCAGAGACTAGCAGACGCGCGCCTGCGTTACGGGGGTAAAAAACGGGCGCGGAATTGGATAAGTGCGCGGAATTGCGGAGCGGAAATGAGAGAGTCGGTGGGATACGGGGGCGCGGGGTTTGGCAGGTAGGAGCTTTTGATTTAGCATTGCGCAGCGCGAAGGATTGGCGGGAGCGCGCGAAGGTGGGAAGTGGGAAAATGGGCGTTCAAAAATCGTCAAAAACTGAACGGTTTTGATCAGGTTTGGTTAAGAATGGGGCGGTTTTTTTCAAGAATTGACGGTTTTTTAGGGGTGGCTGATTTTGCGCGGTTTGGTCGGTAGCAGAAATGCGCAAACACGAGAAGAGAACCACTAATGGACACGAAGCGGCGAATCGCCGCGGATAGACTGGCCGACGTAGGTGGTTGGGAAATGACGCTTCCGATGGGCGCTGCGGCAATGAAAGCGATTATGTCAGGGAGTTTTTTTGATAGGATTTGCAAGATTAACAAGATTTTTTGCCAGAGACGAGGAAGTTGTTTTGCCGGGGAATATCCACCACGAAGTTCACGAAGATCACGAAGAAAAGAAAAGAGTTTGCCAAAGGCGGGGTAGGTGACACAGAAACATTCGGGTGGTAAATGGGCATAGAAGGTTAAGGCGGAGAGAACCGGTCGCGAAGTTTATGAAGTTCACGAAGGCGGCGAATCGCCGCGGAGACGGGAAAGAAGATTTGGTTTGACGGGGTTTTTGCAGGGTGGTACGATTTGGGGGTGGTTGGGATTTGCAGTGTTGTTGGTTGGCGGCGCGAAATGATGTAGCGGACACCTTTGATTCTCCCTGGACTAGGTGTAGATGATTCTAAACTTTGGTTGGAGTAACTCGCATGGGCGTCAGAAAATCTGTATTCGGCAGTTCCATGGAAAAACAGTGTTTTAGAAAACTTCGTGAAACCTGGGGAGAAAATTATAACCTCTATCACAATCTTCCATTCTTAAATGTATTTACAACAAAGGATAATGACCTAGTTCAAGTATCTGAAGAAGAATATGATCGGTTGAAAAAGACAAGTATAGACTTCACTTTATGCGATAAGAACGACACCCCCCTTGTTTGCCTAGAATTTGACGGCATGCAAGACGGCTTCAATGTCGGCAGTACTTATCATCTTAAAGATGGCTCCCAAGGGAATAAGGCACGTCGTGTCTTTACGGAGTTAAAACTTCGTATCGCACATGCCTCTCTGTTTCCGTATTTAGTGCTTGGTTCAGAAGAATTCAGAGGACTTTCTAATGCAGTACGCCTTACGATTGCGGACGGTTTAATCGGTGAGGTGTTGTCTCATCGAGCTGCCTCTGAAAGTATTGGGAAAGGTTTTGACCCGAAGGAATACGGCCATACGCAAGAAGAATTCGACTCTTTGTCTGAATTTGAACAGTCAGAAATTATTGATGATTGGGTTGTAGGAATTAAGATTGAGTCTGACTATAGAAATAACCCTATCAGGAGAAAAGTTGCAGAATTGGAAAAAAAGTGTGGAGTCTCGGGTCACAGTTGGACATTTCCCAATGATAGACGAAATGATTGCAAAAACTGGGTAGGGGTTGAGTGCACAGTGAATAATAACCAAGGAATTGGTATTGGCAAAATATGCTTACCGAATTATAGCTCACCATACTGTTGGTTTTCAGTGCATATTGCAATGGAAATAGCCAATTTGCTTGCATTGGAAGACCTTCGCAAGGACAAGGAATGAGGTAATCTGGTTTACAATTGGCGATGGGATGAGTATATGTTGGAAGTACTGTGGGAAGGAGGATTCTGTAAGTGTAACTAAGGTGACTTTGGGATCAAACGCCGGGAGGTGCCGGCCAATCATAGGAATTTGAACATGAAAACTATAAGTGCAAGTCTGGTAATCGCAGTCGTTATCATAGCAGCGGCGTCAATAATTGCTGTAAATATCTATGTGACTAACAATCGCTATGACATCTCTACAAGTTCCGACGCGGCTTATAAGATTGACAAACGCACGGGTGAAATGTGGTTTATAGCTGGTCCCCGAATGTTCTCTGTTTCCAACGCAGCGGAACCAGAATCCGACACGTCGGAACCAGAATCCGATACGTTGGCTCCTTTTCCCGAAATTCGTAGCTTGCCCCCTGAGGAAATGAACAGGATAACGTGTAACCCTGAATCATCATCATCGAGGACTATGGCAGATTTGATGCTTGGTTGTCAGCCATTTGAGGCCATAATCCATAATGAGAGCAAATGGTTTGTGCAAGAAATTTATTTTGTAGTAACTGCAACAGAAGCTAATGGTACCATTAGGTGGTCACGGCGACGGATATACGAGGTGTATATTACTTCAGGATCAACGAGTGAATTCAGTGTTTGTGTTAGTGGTGCTACTGGAGCAGAAATCTCTTTTGAAATAGACGATGTCCGTGGCTACCCAGGCAGTGAACATCCAGGGTGGTGAGGTTTACAGGACGGATCAGATTATTTGTGGTGACAGTATAGTGGGGGCGATCGGGGTCGGGCACGACACGGTTGGGGGCATAAACGGGGACAGGCGGTTGGGTGGGATAAGAATGGGCAGGGTTTTCGAACCCCCGAACGTGAAGTTCGGGGGCTAACAGTGAAGGTTGGTTTTGGTCGGGGGTGAGATATGATGGAAATGCACGAAATAAAGGGGACAGGCACCTGCGCTGGCGCTGCGGAGCGCAGTCCCCTTTATTGGGTACAGTGATTTCTTAGCGTCAGGGATGGCGGGCATGGCCCGCCCTACGCGGGGATTGGTTGGTCTGGGTTGGCGGAGCGAGAAAATGTGGAGGACAGCCTCAGATGAATGATGACGATATCAAGCAATGGTTTGCTGGGTTGCAGAGAGAGCTTGAGACGGCTTATTTGGCTGCTGAGACTGCGTGGCAGCAGTCGGGGTTTTCTGGGCCGATTGAGAGGTGGGTGGCGTGCCGGCGAGTGATTGCGGATTGTATGAAGGAATCGGGAACTTTCCTTGATATTGGTTGTGCCAATGGTTATCTATTGGAATGTGTGCTGGGGTGGGCAGGTGAAAGGGGAGTCGAGATAGATCCTTGGGGGCTGGATTTGTCTGAGCGGCTGGTGGGCTGGGCGAAAGAGCGGCTGGGAAATCATAAAGAGAAACTGTTTGTCGGTAACGGGTTGTTCTGGGAGCCGCCACGATTGTTTGATTATGTTCGCACGGAACTGTGCTATGTGCCGAACGAATGCGTGCATTCCTACATCGAGCGAATTCTCAACGAGTACCTTACGCCGGGCGGTAAGCTGCTGGTAGCAGAATATAGAAGCCGTGGACAGTCATCATCCGGACCGTGGGTAGATGACAACCTTCGCGAGCTTGGCTTTGCTGTGGAGTCATGTGTTGGGGGCTTTTGGCAGAGCCAGGAACTGACCCGTGTGGCAATGGTTTGTTCCTCTAAGATAGGCTGATCTTGTTCAAAAACATGTGTCTGGATGACAAAGGCTTGTCATTTGCTGATCTTCATGGCATAGGGATAACGTCAGAGACGGCTTGAATAATTAGCTTAACGCGTTTGGTTACGGTAGAGGATATTATTTAAGAAGCAATATTGGGGCAAGGGCGGAGATCAAGCACAAGGGGGATTAGCCGGGGGCAACGATTGGTGTTTGAACCGGCGGGATGTGATGTGCACATTGATATATTGAGGTAAAACCCCCTGACAGGTCAGGGGGCTAAAAGTTGCGGGAGTTGATTGATATTCCTGGTGTGGATTTGGTTTGTTTTGCACAGGGTGTTCGAACCCCCGAACATAAAGTTCGGGGGCTAACAGTTGTGATAGTTGTGTGGTTAATGGTTGTTTGGTGGGGCGATAAGTTTGGTTGGATTTCTAACCCCCGAGCTAGAGCAACATGAATGTTGCTTACGTTCGGGGGCTAACAGTTATGGGTGGTTTTGGTCGGGGGTGTGCACGAAATAAAGGGGACAGGCACCTGCGCTGGCGCTGCGGAGCGCAGTCCCCTTTATTGGGCACAGTGATTTCTTAGCGTCAGGGATGGCGGGCATGGCGGGCCCTACATTGGGATTGGGTGGTTTTGGATTGCGTTTGTTAGTTGGTATTCGAACCCCCGGGATGTAACCCGGGGGCTAACAGTTGCGGGAGTTGGTTGGTGTTTTAGAGGTTGAGTTGGTTTAGGAGGGAGAGGGCGGTAGTGGGGGTTATGTTGGTGGTTAGTTTTTGGAGGAGGTTGTGTTGGCGGGGGGTGAAGATTCGAGGGGCGGTGGGGTTGAAGTTGTTTAGGTTTAGGCGGGTGATTAGGGCGGATTGGAGTTGGGGGAGATTGGTGCGGTTTAGGGCGGAGATGGTTAGGTGAGGGGGGTTGGGATTGGAGGCTAGGTCGGATTTGTTTAGGACTACTAGGGGGGCGGGTTTTTTGGGTAGGTCGTTGAGGTGGTGTTGGATGGCGGATGGGTTGGTGGTGATGTCGAGGATGAGGACGATGGCGTCGGCGGATTCGATGATGGGTTGGGCTTGGGCGAGACTTTGGGATTCGATTGGGTCGTTGGTGGGGCGTCGGCCGGCGGTGTCGATGATGTTGATGGGGATTGAGGCGATGGTGGTAAGTTGATTGGTCCAATCGCGAGTGGTGCCGGGCAGGTCTGCGACTAGTGATTGGGTTTTGCCGGTGAGTGCGTTGGCGAGGGTGCTTTTGCCTACGTTGGGTGGGCCGGTGAATACTACGGTGAAGCCGGATAGGAGTTTTTGCGTTAAGGGGTAGGTGGGGAGTAGATGGTTGGTGATGAAGGATTGGACGGCGGGGAGTGATTGAGGGTTGGCGGAGAGTTGTTGGATGGTTTGTTTGAGCCAGGCGGTTAGGCCTTTAGGGTGTTGGGCGGCGATGGCGCGGACGACTAGAGGAGTTTTGGCTTGGGGGAGGATGTGGTTGACTTCTTGGGCGATGGTGGTGGGGGTTGTGAGTTGCTGCCAGGGTACGATGGTGACGTTGAGTTGGCGCAGGAGGATGAGCAGACGTTGGACGATGCGTGGGCCTCCGTGGCAGTTGATTTCGCAGGAGGGGGGGTCGGTGTCGAGGTCGGAATCGAGGACGACCTGGTCGATGATATCGTTGTTGTGGGGGTCGATGATTTGGCCGAGCCGGAGAGCGTGGGAGGCGGTGTTTTGGTGTTGGGATTGGAAGATTTGTTGGATGATGGCAGGGGATTGGGGGCCGGAGATTTTTAGGACGGCGATGCCGGCTGGGCCGGGCGGGGTTATGAGCGCGGCACGGGTCATGATTCTTTTTGGTCCTGATTGTCCTGTTGGGCGACTCGGTATTTGACGAAGGTTAGGTATATGCCGGTGTGGCAGAGGGTTGGTACGACGGAATCGACGAAGTCGCAGTGCTGGGCGATTAGTTGGCAGAATCCGCCGGTTAGTACGACGTGGGGCCAGGTGCCTAGTTCGTCGGCGTAGCGTTCGACGAAGTTACGGAGGGCGCCGATGGCGGAGTAGTAGATGCCGTGCTGGATGGCGGTGGTGGTGTTGATGCCGTATTGGCCGGTGGGGATTTCGACGGGTACTTCGGGCAGGGCGGCGGTGTATTGATGAAGGGCTTGGGCGGCGAGGTTTAGGCCTGGCATGATTGCTCCGCCGAGGAATATGCCTTGGGCGCTAACGAGATTGATGGTGGTTGCGGTGCCGAAATCAGCGACGACGACGGCTTGTTCCAACATATCGTAAGCGGCGGCGGCGGTAAGCAGACGATCGACGCCTACGGTTTCGGGATTTTCGACGGCGACCTTGATGGGCAGAGGGATGTCTTTGCCGATGATAAATACGTTTTGATCGAGGGCCTCGGCGACGGCTTTTTCGACGGCTGTCAGTGCGGTGTCGTTCACGGAAGCTACGACGACGGGTACGGTGGATGCGCCGAACGGTTGGGGGCCGCACAGCTGACGGAGTTCGGTGAGGATAGTGGCGAGCTTATCGGTTTCGGCAAGGGGAATGGATTCGCTGCGTGTGAGTTCGTTGTTGGTGAATGCGGCGAGTGAGATTGTGCTATTGCCGATATCAACGGTTATGGCGTCCATGATTACTGACCTTGGTTAAGATGGGGTTTTGTTGGTAGCGGTGTCGTTGGTTCTTCGGACTCGGGCTGAGGGTTGAGGGCATCGCGGTTTTTTTGGATTTCGGTCCAGAGTGATTCGTTGAGCTGGGGGAGTCCTTTGCCGGTTACGGATGATATTGGGAGGACGGGTCGGTTGATCTGTTCTTGGAATTGTTTGAGGCTTTGCTGGTCGGGGTCGAGGTCCATTTTGGTGGCGACGACGATTTCGGTTTTTGCGGCTAGGGTTGGGCTGTACTTGGCAAGTTCGCGTCGAATGGTGTTATAGTTGTCGATGGGGTCTGATCCGTCGATAGCGGAGATATCGACGAGGTGGAGGATAAGTCCGGTTCTTTCGATGTGTTTGAGGAAGTCGTGTCCGAGTCCGTGGCCGAGGTGGGAGCCTTCGATTAGGCCGGGTATATCTGAGACGACGAAGCGACGATAATCGGATAGCTCAACGATGCCGAGGTTGGGTTGCAGGGTGGTGAATGGATAGGGGGCGACTTTTGGTCGGGCGGCGGAGATTCGGGACAGCAGGGTGCTTTTGCCGGCGTTGGGCAATCCGACGAGTCCTACATCGGCGACGAGTTTGAGTTCGAGTTTGAGGTGGCGATTTTTGCCGTGGCGTCCTTCCTCAGCGAAGCGGGGAGTTTGGTTGGTGGCGGTGGCGTAGTGTTTATTGCCTCTGCCACCTCTGCCTCCTTGGGCGACGCAGACGATTTGTCCTGGTTCGTTTAGGTCTTTGATTACGATGTCTTTGGTGATATCGGTGAGGATGGTTCCTGGGGGTACGTCGATGATTAGGTCTTCGCCGTCTTTGCCAGACATGTTGGAGCCCATGCCGTCCTGGCCTCTTTGCGCGTTCCAGTGGTGTTTGCCGGAGAAGTCCAGAAGGGTGTCGATGGCGGGGGTGGCGCGGACATAGACACTGCCTCCGCGTCCTCCGTCGCCGCCGTCGGGTCCGCC
>JAFGKT010000032.1 GCA_016928435.1 Sedimentisphaerales bacterium
GATGCTATTAGTACTCACCCACAACATCGCCGTTCTTTTATTTGTTAAAGAGCTTTTCTACAGAGCAGGTCTGACCCCTTTTAGTTGGTTTGACCCCTTTTAGTTGGTTGACCCCTTTTAGTTGGTTTGGATGATTAGGTTTTGGTGGGTGGTATTTTGGGCGGTGTCTTGGTAGCGGACGGCTAGGAAGTGTTGGCCGGGGGTTAGGTCGGTGAGGTTGAAGGTGACGGTTTCGGTGAGGGAGTCGAAGATGCCGTCTTCGGGGAGGGTTTGTTGGAAGTCGTCGCTATCCAGACAGTAGGCGACGGAGGCTATGGGGTTATAGGCGTCGGTAGCGGTGGTGCGGATTTGGATGGTGGTGGGGTTGAGGGTGATTTGCTCGAGGGTTGGTACGGCAGGTGGCGTGTTATCGACGGTGATGGGGTCGCTGATTCGCTGGGAGGTGAGGGCTTGGTCGGCGGGGTTGGACGGGGAGTCGGAGGCGGTGACTTTTAGTTCGTAGCGGCCATCGGCAAGGGTTAGGGTGTTGAGGGTGTATTGCGGTTCGGTGAGTTCTTCGGCGATAGTGATCCAGGCGGTGGTGTCGATGGGCCGAATGGCCAGGTCGAAGGTTAGCTGGTCGTTGTTGGCGTCGGCGGATTGCCAACGGACGGCGAGGTTGGGGTTATGAGCGGCGGGATTACCGTTAGCAACAGGTGCGGTTTCGATGGTGGTGATGCGCGGGGGGAGATTGGGGGTAAGGTGAGCGACTTTTACTTGCTGGACGGTGGGGGTGGTGAGCTGGTCGGTTGAGTCTAGGGTTAGGCGATATTGGAGGAATCGGCCTGGGGTCGCGTTGGCGGGGATGGGTTGGTCCGCGGGTTGAGGATCGGACCAGGGGTTCCATGCTCGGACTTCGGGGTCTTCGGTGTTGCCTGTTCGGGTAGCGATTTGCAGTGAAGTGGCGGGGGGGATATCGGCGTCGATTTGGATTTGGCCCCAACGGCTGACTTGCTGGGCGTCGATTACGGGTGAGGTGTAGGTGCCGGTTGCGGCGTAGCCCGGATCGAGAGCGGTGACGGATGATGGGTTGGCGGCGGCGGCGTAGATACGGTCGGCGGCGACGAGGACGGAAGTGATTTGGATGGACGGTTCGTCATGGAGGATGACTTGTGCTTGTTCGGATGGGATGTCGAGGCGGAGTAGTTTGGCTTCATTGCCGGTCGCTACGATGAGGTTATCTTGGGAATCGACGGCGAGGTCGAGAATGATTACGGGTTGATTGAAGACGCTGCGAACGAAGCCTGCGGGTGAGATTTGGTAGATTTCGTTGCCTGTGGGGGCCGTGGCGGGGTAGGTGTTGCGTTGTGGCGTGCCGGTGCTGGGCGGGGTATCGTTTTGGACGGGCATGTCGGGGGCTTGCTGGAGGTCTTCTTCGGCGAGGGTGGTGGATTCGGGTTCGGTGTTGGTATCTGTGGGTTGAGCATCGGAAGGGATGTCGACTGTTTGGTCGATGGGCTCGATGGTTATGGTGGATTCGTTGATGGGGTCAGCGGGTTCGGCGGCTGGTTCGTTGGTGGTGTCGGGTTGTTCAGGTTCAGGTTCGGCGTTGGGGGCGTCAGCGGCGGGTTGTTCGGTTTCGGGGCGGCCTTGGGTGCCGTTGTCGAGAGTTAGTTGGGCACCGGGTCGCGCGGCTCCGGCGTCAGCGGTGGCGGCATAGAGATTGCTTTGGGAATCGAATACTAGGCTGCTGATTTCGCTGTGGCTGGAATCGTAGATGACGGTGGTAGCGAAATTGGTGGGTGCGATACGGTAGATGATGCCTAGTTCGTCGCCGCCTGCGTAGAGGAAGCCGTCGGGGTCGAGGGCGAGACAAAGGATGTTGTTTTCTTGGGCGTCGTAAACGACGTGGGCGGTTTGGGTGTTGAGGTTATAGATGAGGATTTGGCCTTGTGGGCCGGTCGCCAGGTATAGTTGGTTGTTGGGTGCGGGGAGGATGTCCCAAACGTAATTGATGACGGATTCGGGATCGTCGGGGTCAGCGAGGGGTAATGGTAAGGATTGGAAAGAGCCATCGGGTTGTTGGTGGAGCAGGACGGCGGTGTTGCCACCGGTGCCTGCGACGATGCGGCCTTGGTTGTCGAGGGCGAGTGAGAAGATATGTTGAATGTCTTGCTCGGAACCATCGAAGAGAATTTCGGAGGTGGTGTCGGTGACGCGGTATATTTGGCCTAGACCGCTGGTTGCGAGGGCGATGGAGCCGTCGGGCAGTTGGAGCGTGTCGTTGATGACCCAGACATCGTTGGCGTCGGCGAAGATTTGAGTGGTTGGTGGCGCGAGGGTGATTCGGCCGTCGCTGGTGATGACGGTTTGTTCGGTTTTGCCTGGGGAGAATTGGGCTTCGGTGTTGTGTTGGACGAAGACGGTTTGGACGGCGAAGGCTGCGGTGGTGAGAATGAGGACGATGAGGAGGGTGGAGAGTTTTTGCATGATAGCGGTTCCTATAGGAAAGGGCGCGTGATTAATGAGTTAGTTTCCGGGTCTGTCGAGTGTCAGCATGGGCCTAAAGCCCAGCCTAACTAGAGGCAGGATAACACAAAAATAGGTGGAGATAAAGGGGGAAACATAAGTGGCAGCGAAGTGAGTTGGGGAAGGTTTGGGCAGTCAGGGATTTTTTTTGGACTAAGGGGCAGCGATGGGGTATAAAGTAGAGCTTTGGTGATGTAAATGATTCTTTGGTATGAGTTTATGCTGGGCTATAGATATTTGAATTAGGAGATTAATAAGTCAGGATGACAGAGAACAACGCTGATATGCAAGTGGTGGTAAAGGATTACAGCGGTCAGATCGCGAGTGAGCTGGGGGTAAAGAGGGGGCAGGTGGCAGCGACGCTGGTGCTGTTGGCTGATGACGCGACGGTGCCTTTTATTGCGCGGTATCGTAAGGAAGCTACGGGGAGTTTGGATGAGGTGGCGATTACGGCGATACGGGATAGGGTGGAGCAGTTGCGGGAGTTGGACAAAAGGCGGGAGACGATACTGAAGAGTTTGGAAGACCAGGGTAAGCTGACGGATGAGCTGAAGGGTAAGGTTGAGGGGGCTGAGACGATGACGCTGTTGGAGGATATATATTTGCCTTACCGGCCTAAACGGCGGACGCGGGCGACGATTGCGCGGGAGAAGGGGTTGGAGCCTTTGGCGGAGTTGGTTTTTGGGCAGGAGGATTTTGATGTTGCGGCCAAGGCGGGGGAGTTTGTGGATGAAGAAAAAGGGGTGGCGACGACGGAGGATGCGCTGGCTGGTGCGCGGGATATTATCGCGGAGTGGGTGAATGAAGATGGCGAAGCGCGGCAGGAGATGCGGGAGCTGTACGCGAAGCGGGCGATGGTGGTGACGAAGGTTATCGCGGGCAAGGAAGAAGAAGGGGCGAAGTTTAAGGATTACTTTGAATGGGAGGAGTTGCTGAGTAAGGCGCCGTCGCATAGAGTGTTGGCGATGCGGCGGGGTGAGGATGAGGGGGTGCTGAGTATGCGGGTGGTGGTGGAGGAAGAAGCGGCGGTGGGGATACTGGAGCGATTGTTTGTGAAGGCAGGGAACGACGCGGCGGGGCAGGTGAAGCTGGCGATTGGTGATTGCTTCAAGCGGTTGATGTCGATATCGATGGCGACGGAAGCGCGATTGGAGAGTAAGAAGCGTGCGGATGAGAAAGCGGTGGCGGTGTTCGCGGATAATTTGCGGCAGTTGCTGTTGGCGGCACCTTTGGGGCAGAAAAATGTGATGGGGGTCGATCCGGGATTTAGGACGGGTTGTAAGGTGGTGTGTATGGATCGGCAGGGTAAGCTGTTGTGCAATGATGTGTTTTATCTGCCACAGGTTAGCAGTGCGGACGCGGCGGCGGGGCAGGGGGCGAAGATCGCGATGCTGTGCGAGAAGTATGAGATTGAGGCGATAGCGATTGGGAATGGGACTGCGAGCCGGGAGACGGAAGCGTTTATTCGGGAGTTGAAGCTGCCTGGTTCGATATTGATAACGCAGGTGAACGAGAGCGGTGCGTCGGTTTATTCGGCGTCGCCTGTGGCGCGTGAGGAGTTTCCGGATAAGGATGTGACGGTACGTGGTGCGGTTTCGATTGGTAGGCGGTTGATGGACCCGTTGGCGGAATTGGTGAAGATTGATCCGAAGAGTATTGGGGTGGGGCAGTATCAGCATGACGTGGATCAGAATTTGCTGAAGACAGGGTTGGATGATGTGGTGATTAGCTGTGTGAACAGTGTGGGGGTGGAGGTGAATACGGCGAGTAAGCAGTTGTTGAGTTATGTTTCGGGGCTGGGGCCTATGCTGGCGGGGAACGTGGTGAAGCATCGGGATGAGAACGGGGCGTTTAAGTCGCGGAAAGAATTGTTGAAGGTGGCGCGTTTGGGACCTAAGGCGTTCGAGCAGGCAGCGGGCTTTTTGCGGGTGCGCGGTGCGGATAATCCGTTGGACGAAAGCGCGGTGCATCCGGAAAGCTATAAGATTGTTGATACGATGGCGAGTGATTTGCAGTGCGGGGTGCGGGACTTGATGGCGAGCGCGGAGCTGCGTAGTAAGATTGAGTTGAAGCGGTATGTGACGGAAGGGGTGGGTTTGCCGACCTTGAGTGATATCATGGCTGAGTTGGCCAAGCCCGGACGAGATCCGCGGGAGAAGTTTGAGATGTTCAGCTTTGCGGAGGGGGTGGAAAGAATAGAGGATTTGCAGGTGGGTATGAAATTGCCGGGCATTGTTACGAACGTGACGGCGTTTGGGGCGTTTGTGGATATTGGGGTGCATAACGATGGGCTGGTGCATATTAGCCAATTGGCGGATAGGTATGTGAGCGATCCGAACGAGGTGGTGAAGGTGCAGCAGAAGGTGATGGTGACGGTGATGGAAATTGATTTAGAGCGTAAGCGGGTGGCGCTTTCGATGAAGGCGGAGCCATTTGCAACGAAGGCGGAAGCGGCACCGAAGCGTGAAGCGAAGCCGGCGCTGGTGCAGGAGAATCGCGGTGGTGGTGGTGGGAAACGGCAGAGTGGTGGTGGTAATGTTAGCGGTGGGTTGCGATTGGGGGATATGATATCTAAGGCGCGGAAGAAGCGGTGATTTGCGGTTAGGTTTTTGTGCTTGTTTGGGGTTATGGGTGTTGTTAGGATGGTTGTCACCGAGTGAGGTTTTGGGTGTTTGGCACGGCGGAATTGGCGGGGGGTGTCAGGTGTTTTAGATGGGTTATGTTCTTTTTTATGTTGTGTTACTGATGGTTTTGTTGGGTTGTTCGGCGTTTTTTTCGGGTTCGGAGACGGCGTTGTTCAGTCTATCTCGGAACATCGTTAAGACGATGCGTCAGTCGGATCATAGTTTGGAGCATTTGGCGGGCAGGCTTTTGGCTAAGCCGGAGCAACTGCTGGGTTCGTTGCTGCTGGGCAATCTGATTGTGAACATTTTATTTTTCGCGGCGGCGAGCGCGTTTTCGGTGAAGCTGGAGCAGCAGTCGAATACGACGGCGGCGGCGGTGGCGGCATTTGTTTCTTTCATTTTGTTGATTTTGTGCGGGGAGATTCTGCCGAAGTATCTTTCGTATAACAATTCGCGGCGGATAAGTGTTGTTGTGGCATTGCCGGTTTATTTGGTGGTGCGTTTTTTTTCGCCGGTTGTGACGTTTTTTCGCAAGGGTTTTGTTGAGCCCGCTCTGAGGGTGATTTTGGGGCCTGCAAGGCATCCTAAGCCGATTAGCGCGGATGAGTTTAAGGCTCTGATCGCGACGACATACGACAAGGGGTTGATTTCGCTGCATCAGGGTAAGATATTGACGGAGCTGATGGATTTTGGGTTGCTGACGGTTCGGAATGTTTTGCTGCCTCGGGTGGATATTGTTGGATGCAGTGTTAAAGGCAGCGTTGGGGAAGCGGGGGCGATCATGATGAAGCATCGTCTGACGAAGATACCGGTTTACACGGATACGATAGACGACATAGTTGGTATGGTGGAGTTTAGGGATATTATACTGAATCCTGAATCGACGTTGGATAAGGTTACGAAGAAAGCGCATTTTGTTCCGGAGCAAAAGAGTGTGGAGTCGCTTTTGGAGTTTTTTCAGGAGAAGTCGATAGACACGGCAATAGTGGTTGACGAATACGGGGGCGTTGCTGGTTTGGTGTGTTTGGATGACATAGCTGAGGAATTGATTGGTTCGATAGGGAGCGAAGAAGAAGCTGATCTGATCGAGCAGTTGTCCGAGAGTGATTATCGTTTGGCGGGTGATCTTGGACTGCATGACTGGTGCAGGCGATTTGACATTAGGTTGGAGGAAGATCGTATGGTGACGCTAGGGGGTTTTGTGGCGTCGCTTCTGAGTAAGATTCCGGAGAAAGGGGACGTGGCGAGTTGGGCGAATTTGACATTCAGGGTTGAGCAGGTAAGCAGGCACAGGATAAGGACGATTTTGATGACGATCGGGCCGGGGGGTGGCGAGCAATGAGTAGTTTGATATTGATATTGGTGATAATAGTTGGGGTTTTCTTTTCGGGTCTTTTCGCTGGTGCGGAGACGGGGATATATCAGGTAAGCCGACTTCGTTTGCGTTTAGGGATCGAGCAGAAGCGTTTCACTTCGGTTGTTTTGGGGAAGGCTTTGAATGACACCGCGGGGTTGCTTACGTCCACTTTGGTGGGAACGAACCTGGCGATCTACGTGGTGACGAGCGCGATAACGTATATCATGTTGGCCAAGACGGGTTCGGCTCATTGGGCGGAATTTTTGGCGACGATTGTGGTGGCTCCGCCCTTGTTCATTTTCAGCGAGTTGATCCCGAAGAATTTGTTTTTCTATTATTCCGACGCTTTGATGTCTCGGGTTTCGCCGATACTTTTTGTTTTTTACAAGTTTTTGAGTTGGTTGGGTATTATCGCGATATTCAGGTACATCTCGCGGATTTTGGCGAAGTTGACAAACACGCCTATTCCGTCTAAAGGTGTGATAAGCGCGGTGCATAGGCACGAGACGACGGCGTTTTTCAAGGATATTCACGAAGAGAGTTTTTTGAGCGTGGTGCAGACAGATATTGTGAACAGGCTTTTGGCGGTATCGAACACGACTATCAATAAGGTGATGACGGGTTTTAGAGCGACGCAGTGTGTTTCGGTGGATTCTGATCGGGGTGCGATTCTGGAGGTGATTTCGAAGCATGATGTTACTCGGGTGTTGGTATATGAGGGGGTTGGGGAGAATATTATTGGTTTTGTGAATGTGTATCAGGTTTTGTATTGTGAGGGGAATTTTGATGATTTGCGCAGGTTTGTTAAACCCATCAAGAGGATGAATCAGAACACGTTGGTTACGGACGCCATTGAAGCAATCCAGAAGGAGAAAGAAGAAATAGTTTTGGTTGTGCGTGTTGACCGGAGGACTCACGAGTTACCGATCGGCGTGATAACAATGAAGGATTTGGCTGAGGAGTTGTTTGGCGAATTGGGCAGTTGGTAGGCTTTTCTCTGGAGAGTGGAGATTGCTGACGCTTGGGGTTCTGATTGGGATGGCAGTGGGTTTTGAGTAAAAGATTTTGAGTTTGGGTTGACAATTGGGGGTTAGAGGGGACAATGTGGGTTGTTTTTTTGGTGTTAGAGTCGGCGGGCACGACCCGCCCTACCTAGGAGAATAGTCATGACTTTGTTGTTTGATATGCCGTTGGAGGCATTGAAGGAGTATGAAGGGCGGAATCCTCGTCCTGGTGATCATGATGATTATTGGGCGGCGGGGTTGGAAGAGATGCGGGGTACGGATGCCAAGGTTGAGTTGGTGAAGGCGGATTTTCAGGTTCCTTTCGCTGAGTGTTATGATTTGTATTTTACGGGGGTAAGGGGCAGTAGGGTTTACGCGAAGTATGTGAAGCCTAAGAATGCAGCAGAGCCTCATCCGGGGATAGTGCAGTTTCATGGATATACTGGTAATTCGGGTGATTGGACGGGGTTGCTTCATTGGGCGGGGATGGGTTATTCGCTAATGGCGTTGGATTGCCGGGGGCAGGGTGGTAAGAGTGAGGATTTGGGAGGTGTGCATGGCACTACGATGAAGGGGCAGATAATAAGAGGTTTGGATGATCCGAAGGCGGACAATTTGCTGTTTCGGCATATCTTTTTGGATACGGCACAGTTGGCGGGGATTATGATGGATATGCCTGAAGTTGACGCGGCACGGGTGGGGGCGATAGGTAGTTCGCAGGGCGGGGGGTTGACGCTGGCTTGCGCTGCGTTGGAGCCTCGGATTAAGAGAGTGGCGCCGACATTTCCGTTTTTGTGCGATTACAAGCGGGTTTGGGAAATGGAGTTGGCTAAGGACGCTTACGAGGAATTGAAGAGTTATTTTAGGTTTTTTGACCCGCTGCACGAGCGTGAAGATGAGGTTTTTGAGCGGTTGGGTTATATCGATGTTCAATATTTGGCGAAGCGGATTAAGGGTGAGGTTTTGATGGCGGTGGGATTGTGCGATACGATTTGTCCACCTTCGACGCAGTTCGCGGCATATAACAAGATTACGGCGAAGAAAGATATGGTATTGTATCCGGACTTTGGGCACGAAGGATTGCCTGGCTGGAGTGATAGAATTTTTGAGTTTATGGGTGGGTTATAGTTTTTGCGGTTTGGCCCCCCGGGATGTGACCCGGGGGCTAAAGTGGGGAAATGGCGTTGTTTGGGGTTGCGGAATTTGTTGGGTTGGGTTACAACAGGGGATGAGATTTAGGTTAACGTAAATTTCAGAAGGGATTTGAATTATGCATAAGGACAGCGAGAGCTTTTTGAAGGATTTGTTGGAGGCACCTAGTCCGTCGGGTTATGAGGCCCCGGCCGCGGCGATATGGCGGGAGCGGGTGAAGGGTCATTGCGATGAGATGATCGCGGATGTTCACGGTAATTCGATAGCTGTGCTGAATCCTAAGGCGAAGTTCAAGTTTATGCTGGCGGGTCACATCGACGAGATCGGGTTGATGGTGACGCATGTGGACGATAAGGGGTATGTGTACGTGGCGCAGATTGGTGGGATGGATCCATCGCTGCTGGTTGGGCAACGGGTTAAGATAATGACGGCCAAGGGTGAGGTGTTCGGCGTGGTGGGTCGCAAGGCGATTCATTTGATGGAGCCGGACGAGCGCACCAAGGGCGTGAAAATGGAAAACATATGGGTAGATATTGGGGCGGAGAAAAAATCGGACGCGCTGAAGCGAGTAGCGATTGGTGACCCGATGGTGATCGATGTGCCTTATCGGCGGTTGGACGGACATAAGGTGGTTTCTCGGGCGACGGATGACAAGGCGGGGGCGTTTATCGTTGCTGAAGTTATTCGGGAATTGTCGAAGAAGGAATTGAATATTTCGGTGATCGGGGTGGCGACGGTACAGGAGGAGGTTGGGCTGCGTGGCGCGGTGACGAGTTCTTATTCGGTGAATCCGGACGCTGGTATCGCGATTGATGTTGGGTTCGCATCGGACCATCCGGAGACGGATCCGAAGAAGATTGGTGACGTGAAATTGGGGGGCGGGCCGAACCTGCACCGCGGGCCGAACATTAATCAGATTCTGGAAGCGGAATTGGTGAAGACGGCGAAACGTTTGAAGATTCCGTATCAGGTTACGGCTGAGCCTCGTGCGACGGGTACGGACGCGAACGCTATGCAGTTGAGCCGGGGCGGCACAGCGACGGCGCTGGTGAGCATACCGAACCGTTATATGCATACGCCGGTCGAGGTGATAAGTTTGAATGACTGTGATAATATTATTAAGCTGTTGGTGGGTTATTTGAGCAAGCATCCGGCAAGTAAGAATTATTGTCCGTGATGAGATTTGCCACGGAAGTCGTGAAGCAGCGAATCGCTGCAGATAGATTGACCGATGGCAGTCGGTTGGGAAATGACGCTTCCGCTGGGCGCTGCGACAAGGTAATCGGAATTGGAGGTCATGAAGGCGGAGCAATTTGCGCCTGTGGGTTATCGAGTTTTCCTGTCATTGTCACTATTCTGCGTATTAACAGGTTAGAATTGCATGATATTCTGAAATTCTTACCTTGTTGAGTATGCATGGTTGTCGACCAATATGGATGTTGACAGTAAAAGCATATAATAACTTGTTATGCCTGCGTAGGGAACTAACATGCCTAGAGGATTGCCCAAGGCTGTAAAAGACAATATCGAGAAATGCCAAATGTCTGCTCTGGCTGCCGTCGAAGCCTACAATAGACCAGGTAAACGGTTCCGCACAGCACAGTTTCTTGTAATGATCATTATTGCTTGGACTGCACTGCTACATGCTATTTTCTATCGTAAGGGCACTAAGCCATGGTATAAAGCAAGGAACGGTAGGTTTGAACGTATCGATGATGAGCCAAAGCATTGGGATCTTTCCGAATGCTTGACACAATACTACGGTAGCACTTCTACGCCCGAGAGAAAGAACTTGGAATTCTTAATCGGTCTTCGAAATAAAATTGAGCATCGACATCTTCCGAATCTTGATCCCTCTCTCTACGGCGAATGTCAGGCTGCACTACTGAATCTTGAAGAATTGTTGGTTAGTTCTTTTAGCGATAAATACGCCCTTCAAGAGCAATTGGCTGTTTCACTTCAATTCTCTGCGGTAGTTCCTGAGGCAAAGAAGAGGGCGGCTCGTGCACTAGCAGCGGCATCTGTTAAATCTGTGAAAGATTACATTGAAACATTCAGAGGTAGTTTGCCATCTACTGTGTTAAACAGCATGAAGTATTCCTTTAACGTGTTTTTGGTGCCAAAAGTTGCCAACCGCAAGAAGGCCGCAGATGTTGCCGTTGAGTTCATTCGAGTTGATGAAGCAAGTTCGGATGAATTAGACAGACTTGAGAAGCTAAATGTCCTCATAAGAGAGAAGAAGATACCGATTGCCAATCTAGACCTGTTTAGACCTGGACAGGTGCTTGAAAAAGTTAATGCGAGTGCCACCTACCGGCTTACATTTAATACTCATGCGGACATTTGGCGGCATTATAGTGTTAGACCCGCATCGGGCAATCCTAACCCTGAACAGTGCCAAAGTGATTTCTGTGTCTACGATGATGCACACCGTGATTACTTGTATACAGAGGCATGGGTACGTAGGTGCTTGGATGTATGCAATAGCAGAGAACAGTTTCTATCCATTACAGGACGCGAGCCTATATTAATTGAGAGTGTATAACATGGAGATCGATCAGACCCGCTGGCGCGGTCCGATCATCTCCCGCGTTATGTGAAAAATATGATTGGTTGGGAGTGCAATGGGGGCGGCGAAGTCATGGGCCGGGTGGGGCAATCCGGTAAAAATGTGAGGTTAATGATGACGGAGGTTAAAACCCCCTGACAGGTCAGGGGGCTAATTTGTGGTGGGAATAGTTTTTTGTGTTTGCAAACGAGTTGCACACCCTACGGTTATTTGATGAAACCGAGGCTTTTTAGCCAGGTTGCGCAGAGGGTGGTCCAGGTGTGTGCTTGTGGGTGGTCTTGCGCGAGGGCTAGGCCGTGATCGCCGTTGGGGTAGATGTGGAGTTCGTGGGGGACTTTGTTTTGGGCGTAGGCGTGGGCGAACATAAGGCTGTTTTGTACGGGTACGGATTGGTCTTGGGTGGTGTGCCAAATGAATGCGGGTGATGCTTGGGGTGTGACTTGGGTTTCGAGGCTGAGTTTCTGGCGGAGTTGGTCTGTGGGGTTGGGTCCTAGCAGATTGATTACGGAGCCTTCGTTGGCATGGGGAGTTAGGCAGGTGATGACGGGGTAGCAGGCGATGAGGGCGTCTGGTCGGGACGATTGGTGTTCGATGGGGTCTTCGCTTTGTGGGTCGCCTGGGTCGTGGAAGACGGCGGCTGAGGCGGCGAGATGGCCGCCGGCGCTGAATCCGAGTATGCCGACGCGTTTAGGATCGATGTTCCAATCGGCAGCATTATGGCGTACTAAGCGAATGGCACGTTGAGCGTCGTTAAGGGGAATTGGATGGCGGTAAGGGGCACAGCGATAGTGGAGTACGGCAGCGGATATGCCGAGGGTGTTTAGCCATTGAGCGATAGGTTCGCCTTCGTAGTCGGCATGATTGGCGTAGGCGCCTCCGGGGCATACGATGACGATGGCTGTTGGTTTTTCGGATGAAAGCAGATAGGGAGTAATGGATGGGGTTTGTTCTTCGGTGTCTTCAAGATTGGCGGGACTGTCGGGCCAGATTGGCAGGGCGGAAGGTGGTATAGGAGTATTCATGTTCTTTGGGGGGTTAGTTGTTAATGGTTTGTTCATTAGATCCAATCGTAACGGATGACGGCGCGCCATAGGCCGTTGATTTTATCGGGCGGCAGAAACATGGGGGGGTATTGATGGTTTCGGGGCTGCAGGCGGATTTGGCCGTTGGGTTCGAAGAAGACTCTTTTGAAGGTTGTTTCGTGGGGGTTGGTCATGCGAACGAAGCAATCGTCGCCGTTTCGTACTTCGCGGGATGGTGAAAATACAACGATATTACCTTCGGTGTATTTGGGTTCCATGGAATCGCCGACGACTCTTACGGCAAAGGCATTGGGGTCGTGGAGGTCGGGGCAGCGGACGTAGTCATCGGCGCCGCCGGGCGGATAGCCTTTATCGTCGTAGTCCATGGGGTAACCGGCTGAGACGTTGTTGATAACAGGTACGAGTTTGCCGGCGAGGTGGGTTGGTTCGGTGGCGGGTTGTTCTTCGGCATCGACTCGATCTAGTACTTGGCGGAACTGATCGATATTGACGGCCTGGCGAATATCTCCGCCCTCGTTTATGACGTGCCGGATTAGCGCGCGCCATTGTTCGTTTTCGGCTTGGCTGTTTTCAAAAGCTTGACGAACATCAGCGGGGAGTTTTTCCATATGGGCGATGTGTACGAGTAAGCCGGTCTCGAACTTAAGGAGTTCTTCGAGTTTGACAAGTAGATCGTCGGCTGGGGGATTGCGTACGCGGCCGGTCTCGATGGTAGAGAGATAAGGTTTGCTGTAACCGATTCGTCGACTAACTTCGTCGAGCGTTAGGCCCAGTTCTTCGCGTTTGTCTCGAATTATAGAACCAAGAGACATGGCATACCTCAGATGATGAAACTGAACCTCTGCAAATGTAACTCCAGAGAAAGTGGCTCTGCCACTGCTCTCGCCGATCCGATGGAGCGCTATCGACCTGCCGTCGATAGCAACCATAGGATAATATGCCTGCATTGTTGCGTCAATAGCTAAATGCAAGGAGTGTTTGTTGGGCGATTAACAGGCCTGCGGCATCATAGTCGGCATTTGGCCAAAAGTTTTTTATGGAAAATGTCTTTTTGCCTGTGGTAATTACTTGCCTATTGAGATAGAAGCGGGGATAATGGGGGGCAACAAAGCGAGGAGGTATGATTGCCCGAACCGAAAAGCCCGTTATTTTCCTTTTTGATATCAATTTTCTCGGCCCAGGGTCGCTCTATTCTTGGTAATCGCTGTGGTTAGGGCCGTCTTTTGGGCAAGATGGGTGCTATGCGTGTGGCGAGCTTGGCTATTTGCCTGCTCTGTGGAGCAAGAGGAACTAGTTTAAGGGAACTAGACAATAATGCAATTGCTTAGCTTTGACATCGAAATATCAAACATCTTCGATTTGAAGCCCTATGAGGACATCAACAAATACGCTCCGTTCCATATCTCGGTAGCGTCAACGGTTATTAACGAAGGTGACCAAAGGCTCTGGTATTCTACAGGCAAGGACAATACTCCTGAGTTGAAGATGTCGAAGGAGACCGCCAACGAGCTTCTCTGTTACCTAAAGGCCATGCAAGATGATGGCTTTATGGTCTGCGCTTGGAACGGCTTAAGCTTCGATATTCAATGGATAGGCTATAATGCCGACAATATGAAACTTGCCTCTGAGATTGCACTTAAAATGTATGACCCGATGTTCCAATTCTTTAATCAGCGAGGGTTCCCGGTTGGCCTTGCCGCCGTAGCCCAGGCGATGGGCATAAAGCAAGCTAAACTCATGGCCGCCGAAAATGCACCTCGGCTCTGGCATGCCGGTAAACATCAAGAAGTTATGGATTATGTACTTGGCGACAGCCAGATGACCAACTTGATTGTGAATGAGATCATTAAACAAAAGAAAATATCTTGGGTTACCCAAAAAGGCGACCGCAAATCCGAACCGATACCGCAGCTAAAACCAGTTGAAGATATACTAAAAGAGCCACCGCCCGATCAATCATGGATGAGTGCGCCAATAGCGCGTGAAGATTATTATCGATGGTTTCCATAGACCTAGCGGGCACTACGCGTACGGCGGTCACTCGCCGTGACAGGCAATTTTGGCTATCGCCCAACCGGAGTTCTAATCATGCAAGCGACCAGCGGGAACGCCATAGCCCATTAGCGCCCGCGGCGATTCGCCGCCGTGGCGATCTATCAGTGCGATCGCACCACTCCGCGCGGGAGCGACCACTAGCCGTGAGGGCAGATTTTTGCTCACGCTTACTCGATAGCGCATAAAAAAGCCGGGCGGTGAAACCCGGCTTACATATCTGTCTGACTATTGCCCATACGGAGCTCTAATAGTGTAAGCGACCAAAGGAAGCGTCATTGCCGACTAACGCTCGCTAAATCTACCCCACCTGGTAAGGTGTTCTCGCCGCTAGAGGACTAACGTGGCGATATTGGATGGCATACTATCCCCACCCAACCTGCTATCTGCACATCCGGCAAACGAATGCAAAGGTAACTGCCAATGAGTATAGAACCTACCCAAAACCTATGGAAAACAGCGTTTAGCACTAATAACGCACAATCTCGGGGTTTTGGGATGACTTCTAGTAATATATCATCATTGTTGCTCAATACCTAAACGAATGGGCAGTTCGCTAGATGATTAACATGGTTAAGTTCTGATGCATAGCCTTAGCACGTAAAGAACAAACCGGGCTGGTAAACCCGGATTTAGATGGCAAGCTTGCAGCCCAAAAGTCGTAATAATGAAGCAAATATCCAGTGGAAGCGGCATTTTGCCCATCGAAGCTCGCGGTGAGCCCAACGGAATAGCGATTATAGCGGGGCATCGGTTTTTACTGGGGTGGGCTAAAGTTGGGCTGGTTGCTAGACGAAGAAGCATAGTGGAGTTTAGGGAAGTACCCATTAGTAATTTATGATTGGCTCAATGTTCGTGGTTGGTTCTGTGATGTAGTGGCGACCAGGGACAATGCCGCTGTTTGGCCGCAGTAAACGCGGTTAAGAAAGGAAAATCACTATGACGATACCTTATGCTTTGTATGAAAACAAACTCAGTGAGACCAATAATGCCTACGCTGCGCGCGTGC
>JAFGKT010000033.1 GCA_016928435.1 Sedimentisphaerales bacterium
ATAAGTTTTTGATTAACAGGATGTTGACCAACGTAGCAAATGGGAAACGCACATAAAAAACAAGAAGTTTTGGGATAGTATTACGAATTTCGCGGATTGGCGCGAATTTCAGATTAGCCAGGGGCGATGATTGGGCATACAAGGGATGGCTAGGAGTGCAATTAAGATTGGTTGTCGTCAACCACCCTTTAGCTACGCGAAAGGGTGCCACCCGGCAAGAGGCACAATGGGTTGATCGGGGAGTGCAATGGAATTGGTGAGGTCCGGGGAGCCGGCAAGATGCCGGCGGTACGTGGTTGTTGATGCAGGGCGAATCGCACTGGCAGATATTACATTTGGGGCTCTGATTGATTAGGGGTAGGCGGAGGGTGGTTTGGCGGGTCCAGCGAAAGGTGCTTAGCCGTCATCTTCGCAGGGAAGATAAGTACTTTTTGGAAAAGTATTTACAGACAGGAAAATAATTCGTAATATTGCGAACTTTTGGGGCTTGAGGAGCGTAAAATATAATGTATCCGGATACTGCAATTCACACCTAGAAACCACATTGTGAGCTAGAGAAAAACGCCCCTGATTGCATACAATTATCGCTTTGGCGACAAGCAGCATCGCAAAAGACTGAATAAGGCCCGCCAAAATGGGAAATGGACAGGAATTTTACCAGGGTTATACCTCATTAAATTCAGCACTTATGGCATTTTTCGCTTCACAATCGCTTTTTATTGCAGTACAATAGGAGCAAAGTATATCTATATTGAGGAGAATAATGTTTTTGGAGACCGAAGTTTTGCAGTAAGCAGTTGATAGGGAAGAAATTGATTCGTGCCCGAAACATTGGAATAAATATTCTATTATTGATGATTCTTACGGGCGTTCTGGGGGCCCAGGAGAATTCCGCTATTTCTGCGCCTGGATCTTATGTTCCGGACGAGATCATCATCAAATTCCGTTCATCGGATAGTGGGGTTATAGGGGGATTGTCTGAGTCGAGCGTTTATGGGGTTACATCGGGGGCTGCGTCGCGACGTGAGGCGGTGCTTGAGAATCTGGGTCGGCGTTTTCAACTGGACAACGCGACGCAACTGGGACAGGGACGCCGGGGCCGGGCGGCGGTTGAAGTTCCGGGCGGGAGAACAGGCAGAGGCAGGTCTGGATATCAGGGGGCGAATTCACATGGATCAGCGGTTGGGTTGAACGGCAATTCACATCGTGGCATAGACGGGATGATGCGTTTGCGTTTTCGGCTGAGGTCTGGTGAAACGCTGGATGACATTCTGGAGATGTGCAATAACGATCCGGAGATCGAGTACGCGGAGCGGAATTACATTGTTTCGGCATTTACGACGCCTAACGATCCTGATTTTGGGGAATTGTGGGCGATGAACAACGCCAACGACGCGGACGTTGATGGGCCTGAAGGTTGGGAGATCGGTACGGGCAGCACAGACGTAGTGGTGGCGGTTATCGATACAGGCGTATATTACGAACACCGGGACTTGGCCGCGAATATGTGGTTCAACGAGGCAGAGCGTTACGGCGATCCGAATGTTGACGATGACAACAACGGGTTTGTTGACGACATATGGGGGTATGATTTCATAAACGACGATGTTGATCCGAATGACGACAAAGGGCACGGTACACATTGCGCAGGCACCATCGCGGCGGTAGGAAACAACGGGGTTGACATCACGGGGGTTTGCTGGAACGCCCGCATAATGGCGGTGAAGTTTTTGGGTGCTGACGGCAGGGGCGACACCGCGGACGCCATCGAAGCGATTGTCTATGCGGTGGACAATGGTGCTGATATTTTGTCGAACAGTTGGGGAGGTGGTGGTGACGGATTCATTCCGCCTCCAGGCTGGCCCCAAGATTGGCCCCAATCTCTAAACGAAGCAGTGCAATACGCTCATGACCAAGGTGTTGTTGTTGTTGCCGCGGCAGGCAACAATAAAAGCGACAATGAAACATACCCGGCAGCCTACGACAATGTTATTGCGGTGGCTGCGACGGACCAGGATGATCATCGAGCGACTTTCTCCAACTACGGCGATTGGGTGGATATCGCGGCGCCTGGGGTTGACATTCTTTCGTTGCGGGCGATAGATGCCGACACATCCAACGTGATCGTATATAATGACTATTTGATGTTCGCCTCGGGGACATCAATGGCTTGTCCGCATGTCGCGGGGGCAGCGGCATTGCTGTTATCGATGGATCCTTGTATGACCGCGGAAGAGGTCGAGGATTTTCTGATTGATTCCGGTGATGACATTTCGGACACCGCGTCGGGGATTTGCCGGTCTAACAAAAGGCTAGTTCTGTTTACCAACTCCGTAGCATCACTCAGATTTCAGCAGGACTCATACACTTGCGCGAGTAATGTTTCGCTGCGTTTGGCAGACCGGGACTTGATCGGGCAATCGACTCAGAGTGTGACTCTGGAGACGGCCGCGGGCGACTACGAGAACGCCAGCTTGAGCCATACGGGTATGGGGGTTTTCACAGGGACGTTTCCGACATCAGTGGGTGATCCAATTATAGGTGACGGGTATCTTCAACTAAGCAACGCCCTAATGATAACGGCTACTTATAGCGACGCCAATGAAGCGGGAACTGACTACTACGACATTACCGCCACGGCTATAGCGGACTGCAACTATCCGGTGGTGAACAATGTACACGTTGATGTTATGGGCGAGAACCCGATTATAACTTTCCAGACCGATCAACCCACCACGGCAGTCGTACATTGCAGCACTCTGTGCTATGATCCATGCGCAGCTCAGTTCAGCGACTCAGTGATGGCGTTGGATCATATCATTGAGCTATCAGAAATAGAGCCGGATGTCAGTTATCACTTCACGATTCACGCGACCGACTTGGCAGGCAATACAGTAATAGACGATGCCAACAACGGCGAATGCTACACATTCAAGATCAATGACAATCCATTGGTATTCTACGTTCCCAGCCAATACGCTACGATCCAAGACGCTGTGAGCGCGGCTCCGGACGGAGGGACGATCCGGTTGGCTGACGGCACATACACCGGGCCGGGCAACCGCGATATTGAGCTGAATAATAGGACATTGACGATTATCAGCGAGAATGGTCCGGAAAACTGCATTATCGACTGCGAAGGGAATCAATCGCAGGTACACCGAGCTTTCACTATCATAGGCGGCGGCGAATCCGACACGGTGATATCGAACATAACTATCGCCAATGGTTATGCTCCTCTGGAAGATATCGGCATGGACAGCGTCAAGAGAGCTGGGAGTGCTATATTCTGTCGCGATTCGAGTCCTTTGATATCCGGCTGTGTATTTAGCGGGAATACGGGTGATTACGGAACGATTGCTTGCTATGGTACCGCCGCAAACCCGCACATTGATGATTGTTCCATAACGGGCGGTATTTTGAGCGACGCAGGGGCTGGTACGGCGATATTCTGCGGGGGTGAGTCGAGGCCTTTGATTGAGAATTGCTCTATTACGCACAACGCAGCGGACGCCGGCGTGATCGCTATTGTACAAGGTTCCATCGCGACGATACAGCAATGTTCGATCAAACATAACACCGGGATTGAATATGGCGGCGGGGTTTATATCGAGGACGCCAACGCGGTGATTGTGAATAGTATTATCGCGGACAACACGGCAGACTACGGCGCGGGGATTTTCGCTCATCAGAGTTATACAATAATCGAGAACTGCACTTTTGGCGGTAACGCGGCTTCAGTGGCGGGCGGCGCGATGTTTATCGAAGGCAGTGAGATTGAACTGAGCAACAGTATTTTGTGGTACGACGAAGATCCAAACGCAAAAGAAATAGCGATGTTCAGTTATGAGAGTTTGCCTAGCAGCCTTGAAGTAAGCTATTGTGATATTCAAGGAGGCAGTAGCGGCATATACAGTCACGCATCATGTGAGCTTTATATGGGGGCGGGCATAATAGATGTGGAACCGATCTTTGTGCAACCACCGGATGGGAATACTGATCCTAACGACTGGAATTTCCATCTGTCATCAGCGGCGGGCCGATGGCGGCCGGAATTTCATCAATGGGTTGCGGACGCGGAGACAAGTCCATGTATCGACGCGGGCGACCCTTGCCAATCACCGGTCACGGAATTATGGCCTAATGGTCAACGGTCAAACATAGGGGCATACGGCTGCACGTTCGAGGCGAGCATGTCGTTGAGTACCCAGGGCAATATCGCGGACATGAACTATGACAATACTGTTGATATTGTTGACTTAGCGGAGTTCGTAAGTGAATGGCTGAGTTATGATCCGCTTTCGCCTCAGAACTTAGATCACGATCCGTGCGGAATAGTAAATCTGGAGGATTTTGTGATATTCCAGATGAACTATGATCCATAAGCGGGCTTGTCTTGGGCGGGAATGACACGAGCATTTCGGTCAGTTTCAGAATTTTAGTTTTCCCCTTCTTCTTATCATCAATATTGAATCGGCCCAATAGCGGCATCAGAGAATCATGCAAATCAAAATCACCTTCCTGGGCGCAGCCCAAAACGTAACAGGCTCTCGGTATCTAGTGCAGACAAACGGTACGACCATTTTGGTTGACTGTGGTCTCTATCAAGAACGTGAATTCGCGGATCGCAACTGGGATCCTTTTCCTATCGCTCCTCAATCAATAGACGCGGTGCTTTTGACGCACGCTCACTTGGATCATTGTGGATTGATACCAAAGCTGGTCAAGGAAGGTTTCGCGGGGAAGATTTACGCTACAGACGCGACGGCTGAGATAGCGCAGATTGTGCTATTGGACAGCGGTCATCTGCAAGAAGAAGACGCGGCGTTCAAGATCAAGCGTCACAAAAAGCAAGGTCACACTCCGCCACGTCCGGTTCAGCCCTTGTACACAGTTGAAGACGCGGCAGCTTGCGAAGCGTTTTTTGCGCCGGTGCGGTATAATCAAGAAACTAAGGTGGCAGAGGGGATAAGCGCGACGTTTTATGATGCTGGGCACATATTAGGGTCTTCGATGGTTAAGGTTCGTGTGCAGGCTGACGGGCAGAAGCGTACGATACTGTTTTCGGGGGATGTTGGGCGTTGGGATCGGCCGATCTTGCGTGATCCGACATGTTTTGAACACGCTGATTACATCGTTACGGAATCGACTTACGGAGATCGACTGCACGAAACGGTGACTGATATTAAGGATCGTTTATCAGAGGTGATACTGGACGCGCAGGCCTCGCGAGGCAACATTGTTATACCGAGCTTTTCGATAGAACGGTCACAGGACATATTATATTACCTGAATGAGATTGTGCTGGAGGAACGTGTGCCGCCGATCACGACGTTTCTGGATAGTCCCATGGCGATCGCAGTAACAAAGGTGTTCCAAGATCATCCGGAAATGTTTGACAGACAGATGAATCATCATATTGAAAACAACCATAGTCCATTCAATCTGCCTGGGTTGACGATGACTCGCACGACGAACGAATCTAAGGCGATAAACACGATAAGCGGTACGGCGATTATAATCGCTGGGTCGGGCATGTGTACGGGCGGACGAGTGAAACATCATTTGGTGAACAATATCTCTCGGCCGGAATGCACAATACTGTTTCCTGGATACCAGGCTCGGGGCACTTTGGGGCGGATAATACTTGAGGGTGCCAAGGAGGTGCGTATCTTGGGTCAGATACGCGAGGTGAAAGCGAAGATTGTGCGGATACACGGGTTTAGCGGCCATGCCGACCGGGATGAGTTGTGTAAGTGGCTGGGGTGCGTCGATAACTCTCCCAAGCGGGTGTTCATAACTCACGGCGAAACAGAAGTCGCGCAGTCGTTCGCGAAACATGTGCATGAGAAATTTGGATGGGAAACGAGTGTGCCAAGCTATAAAGAGAGCGTGGTACTGGATTGATGGTGCGAATCGCACGGATAGATTGACCGAAGATATACAGTAGGGAAAACACGTTCCCGTTGGTCACTGCAAAAATGAAGGCCTAGAGTCAGGGAACCGCGTGGGTAACTTTGAACAAAATGTTCAAAATTACCCACCCTACGAACCGGATTGCTGGTGCGAATCGCACGGATAAATTAACCATTGATAGGCGGTTGGTCGGGGAGAAATCCCGGCGCTTACGCTTTGGGCTCTGTTTGATTATGGGGGGGGGGAGCGGTTGTTGGGTGAGCTTATAGGCGGATGGTTTTGCGGTAGGTTGCTGGGGGTACGGTCATATAACGGGCGAATACACGGGAGAAATGAAAGCGATTGGAGAAGCCAGTCTGGGCTGCGATCTGGTCGATTGAATCGTCAGAGAACACGAGGCGTTGGGCGGCGGAGGCAACGCGGCGTTCCTGAACATACTTAGCGGGGCTTTGGTGCATTTCGCGACTGAATGAACGAATAAAGTGGCTGGTGCTTTGATGGCAGAGATCGGCTAGGAGTTCGTTCTCAAGGGGCATATTGAGATGGTCGTCGATATAGCGGAACAAATGGGAGAAGCGGGACTGGGCGACGGTTGACCGGGACAAGTAAGCGGTGTCAGCAGTGCTTAGGGAATCGAGTAAAGCGCTGAATTGCTGCATAACGATGGCGTTGGCTCGACAGAGTTGAGAAGTGTGGTTTGGTGTTTTAGGGGTAATTTGCGCAACACATTTATCGAAATCGACATTCTGGGCGACTCGCACAGGAGCGTTGAACACTCGGCGTACCGCTGGGCCTGACAAGCCGACAATATCGAAATGGATATAGAAATGTTTGACGGGGCTCTCGTTGATACAGGAGAAATGTATCCAAGCGGGCACAAACCAGAATTCGCCGCGTTTTAGGACGTGTTTTAGGCCGTTGCATCCAACGGCGGATCCATCAGAACCGCTGAGATAAAGACGCCAATAACTAGAGTAGGTGTCGGGAGTATTCCATTTGTGATCGATGGTAGTGACATCGACACAGAGCAAACGGATATGAATCTGCTGATCGACGGACAGCGGATTATTCATGGCATTTTACTCAAGAGAAAAGAATTCGGAGATTGGGTTCTTTTTGCGGTAGGCGAGGCCCTGAAAGGACGATACGACATCTCCGGCGTCATCGGTGACCTCGATTATATAGGTTCCGAGTTTGGGGTTGACGGCGACCTCGCGAGCTTCGGCATATAGGGTGCCTTTGGCAACAGCTTTCATATAAGTGATGCTGATTTCGACGGCGACGGCAACTGTGCCATGGGAGTTGGAGGCGGCGGCGAAGGCGAGGTCGGCGAGAGTAAATATGGCGCCGCCTTGGACGATATTAACGCCGTTAAGGTGCTGGTCTTTTACCTCTAAAGAGCATTTGGCGTAACCAGGTTTGATTTCTAAGATATCGATTCCGGCGGCTTTGGCGAAACGATCTCGCTGGAGAAAAAACTGTTTCAACTGTTCCAATTCGGCTGAAGTCATAATAGAACCCTACTTGTGGACTCGCCTTCGGCGAAGCTGTTTTTGCCTGGATTCCCGCCTGCGCGGGAATGACACGTTTTTTTCGAGCAGACGGACTAACTAATCCAACAATACCATATCGTTAAGATGGATAACGGTTTTGCGTTTGGGCAGAGATTGGTTTTTGGCTTCAAGCAACCGGCGTATATCGGCGGCTGACATTCGCGCGACGCCTTTAGCGGCATTGGCGATAGTGACAACATCACCGGCGTTGAAGTTACCTTTGCATCCGGTTACTCCGACAAGAAGCAGGCTTCGATGATTACGGAGTGCCTCGACGGCGCCGGGGTCGATTTCGATGGTGCCTTGGGAATGAGAGTTAAGAATCCATCGTTTGCGGTTACTTAGTCGGCGTCGGGGCAGGAATAGGGTACCGATATTTTGTCCTTGGACGATTTTAAGGGCGACGTCAGCGGTTCGGCCGTTCGCGAGTACGACTTTGCATCCGCTATCCGCGGCGATACGGATAGCGTTTATTTTGCTTTCCATTCCGCCGGTGGCAAATTGGGAGCCGGCCTTGCCTGCCATAGCAGCGATTTCGTCGGTGATTTCGGGGACGAGCGATATTAGTTGAGCTTCGCTATTCTTGGCTGGGTTGCTATCGTATAAGCCGTCAACATCGGTGAGTACGATAAGCAGCTCAGCGTCAATCTTGCTGGCGACGAGGGCGCTGAGGCGATCGTTGTCGCCGAAGGCCAGATCGATTTCGTCGATGGATACACAGTCGTTTTCGTTGATGATGGGTACGATGTTCAGCGAGAGCAGTTGTTCGACGGCGTTCTTGAGGTTGACATAGTACTTGCGGTAACTCATGATACGATTGGTGAGCAGCACCTGCGCGACTTTTTGGTCGTGTTCACTAAAAGCCTTTTGATACTCGTGCATAAGTATGCCCTGGCCCACGGCAGCGCAGGCTTGGCGCATTTTGACATCTTTGACACGGGTTTTTATGCCTAGGGTTTTAGCGCCCATTCCGATAGCTCCGCTGGTGACCAATATTACCTGTCGGTTTTGGGCGACCAGTTGAGAGATTTGATGGGCGACGCGGCGCAGCAGGGAGGTATCGACACCGGATGAGTCGGTTAGGACGTTGGTGCCGACTTTTATGACAATGCGTTTGGTTTGGGAAAAATCTCTCATGATTCGGAATCCGTGGAATCGAAGTTGATTTCTTCGCCGACAATATACAAAGGTCGGTCGCGTGACTCATCGTAGATTCGGCCGATGTACTCCCCCACCACTCCCAAGGTAATAAGCTGAATGCCGCCGAAGAAGATCATGACGATAAGCAGCGAAGCCCAACCGGGAACAGTGGTATCAGGATGCACAAGTCTTTGCACAACAACATAGACCGTCAGCAGCAGCCCGACAAAGACGGAGAAGAAACCGAGGTTCAGAGCGACTTTGAGCGGTTTAATTGAAAAAGCGGTGATGCCGTCGAGGGCGAATTTGAGCATTTTGCGGAGTGGGTATTTAGTTTGGCCGGCAAATCGCTTGTCGCGTTCGTAGGGCAGCTCGACTTGCTTGAAGCCGGTCCAGGCGACGAGGCCTCGCACGAAACGATGTTTTTCTCGGAGGCGTTTTAGGACATCAATGACTTTGCGGTCCATAAGTTTGAAGTCGCCTGAATCGAGCGGTATTTTGATATCGGTAAGGCGGGCAAGCAGGCGATAGAAAACGGAGGCGGTGGCGAGTTTGAAGAGACTTTCGCCTTTTCGCCGGGCTCGTTTGCCATGTACTACCTGGTAGCCTTGGCGCCAGAGGTCGAGCATTTGAGAGATAACTTCGGGCGGGTCTTGCAGGTCGGCATCGATGACGATGACGGCGTCGCCACGGGCGTGGTCCATGCCTGCGGTAATAGCGATCTGATGGCCGAAGTTGCGTGAGAAACTTATGATTTTGACTTTGCTGTCTTGTTGGGACAACGCTTTGAGCTTTTCGAGGGTGGAGTCGGTGCTGCCGTCGTCAACGAAGATGAGTTCGTGTTCAACATCAGCGATAGAGTTAAGGACTTCTTTGAGACGGCGGTAGGTCTCATCGACAACCTGCTCTTCGCAATACACGGGAATGACCAAAGATATGATCTGTCGCGTTGACATAGTTTTGTCCTGTAAATCCTGTTTTTGTCAGGGAGAAGATTAATCCGCAGATTTCGCAGATTTTCGCAGATTAAAAACAAGCCTTTTATGTTGGAGGCTTTGGGCACCGAAGTTGATTAATAGGCCACGGTGCAAACCTGATGCTTTTAGATAATTGATTACCTGTGCTTCTTCATTACTTGAAATATTTTGGAGAGCTTTTAATTCTACAATTACTTCGTTGAAACAGAGGAAGTCCGCTTGGTATTCGGCAATCGTTTCACCACTATAGTAAACGGGCAACCGCTTTTCCCGCTCGTAAGGAATTTGGCGATTCTGAAATTCCTTCTCCAATGCGGTTTGATAGACCACTTCTAGAAAACCATGGCCCAATTCTGCGTGTACTGCCATTGCAGCACCTATAATTGTATATGTTTGCGGGTCTCTTTGGCTGGTATTCGTATTCATCCGTAAGCCGTTCTTTTATCCGCAGGATTTCGCAGATTTACTTACTTATATAATAAATGCTATAAGGTTTTTTCATTGGTATTGTATTGCAGATGTTATTCCTAAGAAAAGATGTTTTGATCTTCAGATTGTGTTAATTTTCGCAGATTCCAGTAGGGATAGGGAATTTGTTTCAAGGGTTGTCGATGGGGCAATTTTTGTTCAGTTTTTTATGGGTGAATGGTTTGGCGTTGGGTCCGGCGTAATCGGCGACTATGTGGCCTTGGCCTATTAGTTTCCATTTGTATATTGTTAGGCCCTCGAGTCCTACGGGGCCTCGGGCGTGGATTTTGTTGGTTGATATGCCTACTTCGGCGCCTAGTCCGTAACGGAATCCATCGGAATAGCGGGTTGAGCAGTTCCAGAAGACATTGCCGGAATCGACGAGGGCCATGAATTTGCGGGCATGGTCTTCGTTTTCAGTGACGATGGCGTCGGTATGGCCTGACCCATAGGTGTTAATATGGTCAACGGCGTCATCCAAGCCATCGACGATCTTGATGGAAAGGATGAGATCGTTGTATTCGGTGCGCCAATCTTGATCGGAAGCGGATTTGCAGTCGATGATTTCTTGGGTGCGTTGGTCGCCCCGAAGTTCTACGCCGACCTGATCGTAAGCGGCTTTGATCTTGGGCAGAAAAGTCTTGGCAATACGAGCATCGACAAGCAGAGTTTCCATGGCATTACACACGGCCGGATACTGGCACTTGGAATCGAAGGCAATATTGAGGGCTTTTTCGAGATCGGCGTTGGTATCAACGAAGACGTGGCAGATTCCGTCGGCATGGCCCAAAACGGGAATGCGGGTATTGTCCATTACGTGTTTGACGAAGGCATTGGAGCCGCGGGGGATGACGAGGTCGATGTATTCATCAAGAGCGAGCATAGCAGTGACATCTTGGCGGGTTTCGAGCAGTGCCATCCAGCCTTGGGGCAGGCCTGCCGTCACGGCGGCATCGTGAATAACCTCCGCCAAGGCGCGATTGGTATTAACAGCTTCGCGGCCGCCTTTGAGCAAAACGGCATTGCCGCTTTTGAGTGCCAGGGCGGAAATCTGGACAAGAGCATCCGGGCGTGACTCGAATACTACTCCCAATACACCAATAGGGCAGGTTACGCGATAGAGTTCCAGTCCTTGGTCCAGTTCGGTGGCGGAGATGGTGGTGCCTATGGGATCGGGCAGGGAAATTAGGCTTTCGATGCCGGCGACTGCATCTTGGAGCTTGGCTTGGTCGAATTTTAGGCGTTTTAGCAAAGCGGGGGCCAGTTTGTCGGCTTGGGCCTGTTCGAGGTCCTCGTGGTTGGCGGTGATGATCTGGTCTTGCTGGGCTTGCAGGGCTTGGGCGACGGCCTGGAGAGCGTGGTTTTTGAGGTCGGTGCTAAGAGAGGCGGTTATAACCGAGGCCTGACGGGCCTTTTGGGCGATTTGTTCGATCACGACTGGGGTTCCTTGGCTCATTGTATTAGGTGGGCGGTCGGCGTCGGCGGCAGGCTGCCGGGCGGCCCACGTGGTATTTAGGTGACGCGGTGGATTAACTATAGCTGGATGTGCTGTTTATGTCAAGATATGCGGGTGCAGGGTATTATAGGGTGACTTGCGGGACGGGGGGTCGGTGGTATAATGCCAAAGATAGGACTGTCCGGTGTAACAAGGTGTCGGTCCGGCAATGGGGTTTGGCTTGTTGTGCCCGGGATGGGTTTTAGGATGGACTCTGTGAGGGTGCGATTTCGCACTTTTTCTTGATTTACATTGTCGGGTCTCATAGCGGAAGTGCCTTTTGGAGTGATCTGATTATTTTTTGTCGCTTTCGAGGGTGTGATCGAAGATGAACAAAAATATGTATGCGATGGAAAGGCACTTCTCGAGTGTATATTTTGACGTTCAAAACTGCGAAAGTTGACTGAGGTTAAGGTTATGAATTCACTATTGTTGGCTGGGATTATGCTGGTGGGTTACGTGCTGGCGTATCGTTTGTATGGGCGTTTTCTGGCGCGGAAGATATTTCGTTTGGATGCTGAAGCGATTTGTCCCAGCGGAGCGCTGCGTGACGACGTTGATTACGTACCGACTAATAAGCATGTTCTGTTCGGTCATCATTTTACGAGCATTGCAGGGCTGACACCGATTGTAGGGCCGGCAATTGGGATTATTTATGGCTGGGTGCCGGCGGTGATATGGGTTCTGCTGGGATCGATATTCATCGGCGCGGTGCATGACTTTGGGGCATTGGTGGTTTCGCTGCGGCATCAAGGGCGAAGCATCGGTGACTTGGCAGCGGATATCGTTACGCCACGGGTTCGGGTGTTGTTTCTGGCAATTATTTTCTTTTTGCTGATGATAGTGATCGCGGTATTCGGATTGATTATCGCGATGCTGTTCACGATGTACCCGGCGGCGGTGATACCGGTCTGGCTGGAGATTCCGATCGCGTTGTTTCTGGGTTGGTGGATATACAAGAAAGGGGGTGGGGCATTTTGGGCCGGCGTCATCGCGGTGATAATAATGTATGGGACTGTGGTGCTGGGGGCTTATGTTCCGGTGGACTTGGGCGGATTGTTCAGCGGGTTCGCGAATCCAGCGGCGGCGACGATAAAATTTTGGATTGTTATGATTTTGATATTCAACGCCTGGCTGGCATCGACATTGCCGGTTCAGACATTGCTGCAGCCACGAGATTTTATAAATTCGCACCAATTGATAATAGCAATGGGCTTGCTGCTGCTGGGGGTTATTGTGGCCCATCCGCCCGTCGTGGCTCCGGCGATTGACGCTTCGCCGGCTGGGGCACCGATGTGGATTTTTCCATCGGTTTTTGTGATTATCGCGTGCGGCGCAGTAAGCGGTTTTCATTGTCTGGTGAGTTCGGGCACATCAGCGAAGCAATGCAAGAACGAGTCGGACGCATTATATGTGGGTTACGGGAGCATGATGTGGGAAGCGGCATTGGCGACGCTGGCGATAGTGGCGGTAGCGGCGGGGATCGGGATGGGAGCGGGTGGTTTTGAAGAAGGTCAAAGAGTTTTTGCCCAGCACTATAGTTCCTGGCAAGCGGCTTCGGGGTTACCTAGTAAACTCGATGCCTTTGTCCAAGGGGCGACAAATATGATGGCGGAGTACGGGATGCCGATCAAAATCTCCATGGCGATCATGGCGGTTTTTATTGTTTCGTTTGCGGGGACTACGGTTGACAGCGCGACTCGTATTCAGCGTTATGTGGTAATTGAATTAGGCCGGGCGGGAAAGATGAAGTTGCTGCAGAACCGACAACTGGCGACGTTGGTGGCGGTGATTACGGCGGCATGCTTGGCGTTCTACGATGGATCGGGGGCAGGCGCGATGAGGCTATGGCCGTTGTTCGGCTGTTTGAATCAACTGTTGGCAGGGTTGGCGCTGTTGGTGATTACAATCTACTTGGCACATAAAAAGACCGCGATTTTTTATACTGCAATACCAATGGTGTTTATGATTTTGATGACCGGCTGGGCGATGGTGTTGACAATAAGTGGCTTCTACAGGGCGCAAGACTGGCTGTTGTTCGGGATCGGTATAATAGTGTTCGCATTAGAACTTTGGATGATCGCGGAGAGTTATATTGTGTTGCGGGGGTTACGGCTTAAGCGGGCTGATTAGTGAGGTTGGGCGCAAAAAATAATCCCAACGATGCCGATGGAGGAGGGAAAAGACGTGATTTTGGCACCGTCGGGACTTTGCCTGAATTATGTTGGTGAGGAAATCTAAAGCCTCCTCAACCACCTGAATTATAGTAAAGTAAAAGGCGCTTTACCAGCACTGAATCCAAAAAAAAGTGTATTTTCGCAAAAAAGAGTTCTGCCCATCTTGCCTAATAGGAACTCAACCGGTGTTTGCAATGGGTACCTTACAACGAAGTGGGGATAACCCTGTGACCAAGTGTTGGTCCGATATTACGTCGCGGCGTGCGGCATTCATGACTCGCTAAATCCATAACTATTGATCTTGGCGCATCTTGGCGGAAGTAATGGACGTTGAATTACTGATGTGGAATTAGAGATCGAATAGTTCGGAGGATAGGTATCTTTCGCCGAAATCGCAGAGGATTACGACGATGGTTTTTCGGGCACTTTCGGGTCGGGCGGCGACGATGTTTGCGGCCTTGAGCGCGGCACCGGCAGATATGCCGACAAATATTCCATGTTCTTTTGCGATTCGGCGGGCATATTCCATGGCATCATTCTGATCGACGGTAACGACTTCGTCGATGATATCGAGATTAAGGATGTCTGGGACGAAGCCTGCCCCGATGCCTTGGATTTTGTGGGGGCCGGGGTTAAGTTTTTCACCGGCGATGGTTTGGGTAAGGACGGGGCTTTGGGCCGGCTCTACGGCGATGGCTTGGAAAGAGGGCTTACGCTGTTTGATGACTTCGGAGATACCAGTAATAGTTCCTCCGGTGCCGACGCCGGAAACTAACATATCGACTGTGCCATTTGTGTCATGCCAGATTTCCTCAGCGGTAGTGGCTCGGTGGATAGCGGGATTGGCGGGGTTTTTGAATTGCTGGGGCATAAAAGCGTCGGGGTTATCATTTACTATTTGTTCAGCTTTTTGGATGGCGCCGGTCATGCCTTTGTCTGCGGGGGTGAGGACCAATTCGGCTCCCAGCGCTTTGAGTACTTTGCGGCGTTCAATGCTCATAGATTCGGGCATGGTTAGAACGCACTTATAACCGCGTGCGGCACAGACGAATGCCAAGGCAATGCCGGTATTACCGCTGGTTGGTTCGACGACTGTAGCACCGGGTGAGAGTTTGCCATCACGTTCGGCGGCGTCGATCATGGCGCGGCCGATGCGATCTTTGATTGACGCCATAGGATTGAAACTTTCGAGCTTACCCAGCACGGTCGCTTCAGACTGGATAAACTTGTCGAGATTGACCATAGGGGTGGGCTTAAGAGTTTCTGTGATGTTGGAATAGATGTTATTCATTTTTGGATTTCCTCAGAAAAAGCCGCTGAGTTGATCAGTAATCTACTTGTTTGTTTTTCGTTTGGTTTTAGGCAGTACTTGCATCTTGGGTGTTTCCTGCTTGACGAGGCTGTTAGCGGAGATGGATTCGGTTATGTAGAGGTTGCCGCCGACAGTTACGCCTCGGCCTATGACGGTGTCGCCGCCCAAGATAGTGGCATTGGGATAAATGGTGACATTATCTTCGATAGTTGGATGGCGTTTTAGGCCCTTGATGACTCGACCTCGCTCATCTTTAGGGAAGCTCTTGGCGCCAAGAGTAACACCTTGGTAGATTCGGACATTGTTGCCGATCTTGGTGGTTTCGCCGATGACGACGCCGGTCGCGTGATCGATAAAGAAGCTCTTGCCTATCTCGGCACCGGGATGGATATCGGTACCGGTAAGGCTGTGGGCACGTTCGCTCATGATGCGGGGCATAAGAGGGACTTCGAGTTTGAACAGTTCGTGGGCCATGCGATGAATGGTAATGGCATAAAAGCCTGGATAACAGTAGATGATTTCTTCGAGGCTTTTAGCGGCTGGGTCGCCGTCGTAAAACGCTTGGGCATCGAGCGCGAGGGCCTGACGGATGGCTGGGATTCGTTCGAGAAAAACGTGAGCGATTTTTTCGGCGCGTCGATGACAGGCGACCATATCACACTGATGGCAACTCACACACCAGCAAGCGCAGATTTGTTCGGTGAGGGCACGTCCTATTCGTACGATCAGGTTTCCGACGTGGAATTGAATGTTCTCTTTGGTCAATTGCTTGTGGCCGTAATATCCGGGGAAGAGCAGTTGCTGGACAAGGTCGATGATTTCGCAAATTCCGGCGCGTGACGGCAGAAACGTCTCTCCCAGCCGTTGGGTGTCTTTGTGCTTACTATAGCTGTTGATGACGGATCGGGTGAGCTTGGCGAGGTTCTGATCGATGAGTCCGGTGGTCATTTGACATTCTTTGTTCATGTTGTTTTTTCCTTAGATGCCTTGATCCATTATCTATACGGATACAAATCGGACGGGATTCTATTTTTGGGTGGCGGCGATTGCCTGTTCGAGATCTGCGATAATATCGTCGATATCTTCGAGGCCGATGGAAAGACGAATGAAGTCTTCAGAAACGCCGGCGGTAAGTTGTTCTTCGGGTGTAAGCTGCTGGTGGGTGGTTGAAGCGGGGTGAATAATCAGGCTCTTGGCGTCGCCGATATTGGCCAGGTGGCTGAAGAGTTCTACGTTCTCGATTAGTTTGACGCCCGCTTGACGGCCGCCTTTTATACCAAAGCCAATTATGGCGCCGGCGCCATTGGGCAGATATTTTTGGGCTTGAGCATAATCGGCGTGACTGGCTAGGCCGGGGTAGTTGACCCATGAAACGGCTGGGTTACTTTCGAGCCATTGCGCTACTGCCAAGGCGTTTTCGCAATGACGAGGCATACGCAGGTGCAGGGTTTCGAGGCCCTGCAGAATCAAAAATGAGTTAAAAGGCGAGATGCATGCTCCCATATCGCGCAGAAGCTGCAAACGGGCTTTCATAACAAAAGCGGCGCCGGGAATCAGGGCTTTGTCATGAAGGCCGAACGCGTCCCACAGCACCAAGCCATGATAAGATGGGTCCGGTTCGGTGATTTCGGGGAAGTCGCCTTTGGACCAATCGAACTTGCCGGAATCGACGATCGCGCCGCCTATACTGGTTCCGTGTCCGCCGATAAATTTGGTGAGGGAGTAAACGACGATGTCGGCGCCGTGGTCGAAGGGATTAAGGATCATGGGTGCTACGGTGTTATCCACGACGAGAGGGATATTATGGGCATGGGCGATGTCAGCGATGGCTTGGAAGTCGGCGACGGCGTTTTTGGGATTGCCTATGGCTTCAACATAGAGCAGGCGTGTGTTTTTGTCGATGGCCTGAGCGAAGTTTTGAGGATCGGACGCATCGACAAATCGGGCATCGATACCCATCTTGGGCAAGGTGTAGTGGAAAGCGCTGTAGGTTCCGCCGTAAAGTGCGTCGCTGGAGACGATGTTTTGGCCTGCCTTGGTGATATTGAGTACGGCGGTGGTGATAGCCGCGGCCCCAGAGGAGAAAGCCAACGCGCCGATGCCGTTATGAATCGCGGCGAGTCGTTTTTCCAGCACATCGGTTGTGGGGTTCATGATACGGGTGTATATGTTGCCGAACTCTTTGAGAGCGAATAGATTCGCGGCATGTTCGGCTGAGTCGAACATATAAGAAGAGGTTTGAAAGATGGGCACAGCACGGGAATGACTAGAGTCAACTTCGTGGCCGGCATGAAGGGCCTTGGTGCCAAATGAATAATTCATGTTGGGGTCCATTGATATCCCTCACAGAAAAAAGGTTCTATTTAGAAAGGTAAGTTTACCGCCTTGTGCTTGGAAAATATACGCCAAATCCAACATCTTGCCAAACGAGCTTGACAAACGACCTCCGATATTATACTATGTCTATTGGATTAGTCAAGATTAAGTCTGATTTTTACTGTGAAACGATTGTGCTAAGCGCTGCCGCGGAAGAATATCGAAGACAAGATGTTTTATAGGAAATACTTATGCACTTGCAACAGAAAGCCATTGGACCATGAATATATCCCAGAAATGCCAATACGCTTTGCGAGCTGTTTTTGAATTAGCTAAGCGACAGGACCAATCGCCGACAAAGATAGCTGACATTGCCCAAACTCAGGCAATACCGATTCGTTTCTTAGAAGCGATTTTGAGCGAACTGAAACACGGTGGATTTGTGGAATCGAGACGAGGAGTTCGCGGAGGCTATTTGCTTAGCCAGTCGTCGAAGGATTTAACGCCGGGGAAGATTATCGAATTCGTAGATGGGCCTTTATCGCCTGTTAACTGCTTGGAGGCCAACCAATCGAATCCATGTCCACTGCAAACAGATTGCGCGTTCAAAGAAATGTGGGTCCGAGCTTACGAAGCAGTGTCAGAGGTATATAATTCGATGACGTTCGGGGAGTTGGTGGAAAATTACAGAGCCGCCAGAGAGCGGAACATTACCAATTACAGCATTTAGGGGAATAGGCTAATATCGCCATCCAGGGGCTTATAGAGGGTTTTGGGGGCATTTCGCGGAAAGTTGTCGAGAGCGTACTAGAGCCGATTGTTAGACGAATTTGTTGTAGCTTTGGAGTACAACGAAGGATTCGGTTTTGGCGATGCCTTCGACCGAGGCGAGCTGTTCGGTGAGGAAGGTAACCAGGCCTCGATTAGAATCGACGAGTACTTCGATCAATAGATCATATTGGCCGGAAACAGCGGAAACCGAGAGGACGTTTTCCAGTTGGCTGATTTCCTTGGCTTTGACGTCAAGCAACTTGGCTTCGATGAGATTGGCGGTGACAAAGACCAACTGCTGATTAGCGAGGACATTGGGGTTGCGCATAGCACAAATCTTGAGCGCATTGCTGTCTTTGAGCTTTTTGACGCGCTGACGGACGGTTCCTTCGCTGATGCCCAACTGCTCAGCGATCGTGCTGTTGGGCAGATGCTTCTCGCAGAGGATCTCGATTATCTGCCAATCGGTCTGATCCAACTCCATATACACCTCCAATGGGTTAACGGGCAAAAAAAAGTCTAAAAAAGAAAAATTTGCACTTTCTTTATTGTTTTCGTATAATTATAGTGTCAGCGTTACGTTTTTCGTCGCAAAAATGGGCATTCCTGAGGTTTTCATTGAATTCGTTCGTATTTTGATTGCCTCAAGCGATAACAGAACCAGACATTACAGAGAGCCATAGCGAGCTATAACCGCGCTATAAAAAGGATAATATGATGACTGATAGAGCTATTACCATATCTGTTCCAAAAGAGATCAAGAACAACGAGAACCGGGTTGCCCTGACTCCTGACGGCGCCCAAACCCTTATAGAACATGGACATAAGGTATGTATTGAAACCAATGCCGGTCTGGGCAGCGGTTTTGTGGACCAGCAATACCAAGCGGCCGGGGCCAAGATTTTGCCGAGCGCAGCGGACGTTTATAAGGTCGCAGATATGGTGCTGAAGGTCAAGGAGCCTTTGCCGGAAGAATACGATTTGTTGGGGGAAGATTCGCTGTTGTTTACGTATCTGCATCTGGCGGCGGCTGATCCGGAATTGACAAATACATTACTGGCGAAACAGATTACAGGGATCGCTTATGAAACGGTGCAGTTGGCGAACGGTCATTTGCCTTTGCTGCAGCCGATGAGCGAGGTCGCGGGCCGGGTAGCGGTGCAGGTGGGGGTGCGGTTTTTGGAGAAATCTCAGGGCGGAAGCGGAATATTGCTGGGCGGGGTACCGGGTGTGGCGCCGGCGGAAGTGGTGATTGTCGGCGGCGGCACAGTGGGAACGAACGCGGCACAAATGGCGATGGGATTGGGAGCGAGAGTAACTATTATTGATAAGAGCGCGGAGCGATTGGCGTATTTGGATAATCTTTACCAAGGGCGACTTACGACGCTTATGTCGAACCGAGCGAATATCGCCCGAGCGGTACAGAAGGCGGATTTGCTGATAGGAGCGGTTTTGATACCCGGGGCGAAATGTCCGCATTTGGTGACCGAGGAAATGGTGAAGACGATGAAGAGCGGCTCGGTGATTGTGGACGTAGCGATTGACCAGGGCGGTTCGATCGAGACGATAGACCGGGTGACAACCCATAGTAATCCAACTTATGTGAAGCACGGGGTGGTGCATTACGCGGTGGCGAACATGCCGGGTGTGGTGCCGCGAACTTCGACACTGGCACTTACGAATGTAACGTTCCCTTATGCATTGGAATTGGCTGGGAAAGGCGTGGTTGACGCGGTAACGGCTGACGCAGCCTTGGCCAAGGGGGTGAACACATTGGCGGGCCATTGTACTCATCCGGCGGTGGCTGAGGCCTTGGGGCTGCTATACTGTCCATTGCATGAGGCCCTGCCGGAACACGCCAAGGACAATATGGTCTGTTACTAGTCGCGTTAAAAAAACGTAAGCGTTCGCAGTGAAGCGAACCACTAATAGACACTAATTTTCGCTAATAAGATTATTCGCCAAGTCCATGTATTAAGCACAAGGGATTAGTCGAAGGCACAACAAGCATATTTAGGCCAGAGAACGCGTGGGTAACTATTTAACAAAATGTTCAGAGTTATCTACCCCACCGATAGATGGCAGTTGGTTAGGCAATAAGACTTGGCTGGTGTTCGATCACCCTTTAGCTGCGTGAAAGGGTGCCACCCGTCACAGCTCACAAATGGACACTAATAAAGGCATTGGGGATGGGCAACTATTGGAGTTGATTGGTGGTTGCGAGAGCGTGAACAGTTAACGGAAAAGGATGTATCATCATCCTCCCGATGGGTTTTGGGATAATTCCTATACCTATCCCAAAACCCTCATTTTACTTTTCCAAAGGAAATTGGTAAACTGTCCGCCATGCTTAAGCTGGGCGTAACAGATCGGAAGGCTGAGGAGTTGGCGTCGCGGATGGAGCGATGCGGCTTGGTGGAGTCGGATATGAAGGAGAGCTTTGTTCGGTCCAGCGGTCCTGGGGGCCAGCGGGTAAATAAGACGTCATCCTGCGTGTATTTGCGTCACGAGCCTACGGGGTTGGAAGTCAAGATGCAAAAGAGTCGGGACCAGCGGCTGAATCGGTTCTACGCAAGGCGGCGGATGTGCGAATTGCTGGAAGAGATGGTGCTGGGCGAAAAAAGCCCGGAAGCTCTGAAACAGGAAAAGATTCGCAAGCAGAAACAACGGCGTAAACGCAGGGGGCGGGGGAAAGAGAAGCCGACGATAGACGAGGGGAAATCCGCTGACGACGCGAATCTTTGATAAATTCGATGGGGCGGCCAACCTTGCTCAATTCATGAACCAATCGCCTTTACCGGACCGGTAACGGTTCACCCAGCAGAACGGCAGCATGGATACGCGTCCGATTGAGAGGATGAGCCCGGCAAAGCGCAAGCCGAACATGCGCCAGGAGAGACGGTGTGACCAAGGCATCGGCTTTGCGCGTTTTTGGAGCAATAACGGGTCCCAGCGGGGTTCGCCGTATATCAGATGGAGGCCTTGGCGGCGATAGAGTTTGAGGCTTCCGCTGTAGCGTCGATTGGCTTTTAGGTGGGTTGGGGTACTGGCGTGGACCATGAAGAATGGCGCGTGGACGACTAAAAAGCCTTCGGGTTTTAGATAGCTGGTGATTTGCTTTACATATTCGGGGACATCGGGGACATGCTCCAGGACATCGAGGCACAGCACGACATCGAAGGCTTCTTGGGGGATTTGCTTTGGGTCGGTGATGATATTGACCTGGTGGGCGCAGCGTTGAAAGACTTTTTGGGCGAAGCGTTGCGAATAGCCGGGCAGTTCGAAGTAGGTTACATCATGGCCGGCCTGGGCTAAGAAGGCTGAGTCGAAACCGAGTCCATCACCAATGCTGAGGATTTTGAGGTTTTGGCCTACCCGCCGAGCTAGGTGCCGCCCTACCCAGCGGCGAATACGTCGTTTACGGCGGTTCATGTTCCAAAGGACCAGTTCGTACAAAAAAGCGTCCGTGCTGCCGTAGAAATCCGCTAGTCCTTGGCTCCAGACGAACGGTCGCAAGCCCGCGGCCTCGAATGCCTGACGGACGTTGATGCCGGGATGTTCGAACTCTTGCCGCAGACGGTTTTCGACGGTCTGCGGATCGGTATTGGTTAGCTCAGCGATCCAGGCGACGATAAGCTCCTGTCGGCACAAAGGCTCGAGCAACGCGGTGGGCAGTTTTACGCGGTTTTCTTGATTCGACAAAGACATTCTCCATGCTGCGAGGGTCAGAATAGGACATTGGGGAAAGCGGCCCCGGTCTGAGTTAACCCTGAATCTAACGGCAAAACCTTGTTAGTCAACCATTTATTGGTCGGCAAACGCCGTAGTTGTGTCAATATTTTCGGGGGTCGAGGAGTTTGAAACCGCGGATTTCGCTGATTTTAGATTGGCCAGAGGCGGTTATTAGGCATAGGAGGGGTGGGTAACGAGACTTGGTTGGCGTTTGAACACCCTTTAGCTGCGCGAAAGGGTGCCACCCGGACAGGAGTTGTGGTGTCATATAGGTGTTGAGGTTGGGGAGGCCGGCAAGATGCCGGCGGTACGTGGTTGGTCAGGGAGTTTTTTTCAAGATTAACAAGATTGACAAGATTTGTTTGACGCACCCGACGTAACCGGTCGCGAGGACAAGGGTTGATTATTGCGGGATTTGCGCGTAAACTGTGGGCTTGGCATCAAGTTCGGTACTATTAACAAGGGTATATGATCTGTGGCGAATATCATTGAAACGCTGGAGCAACGCGGTCTGATTAGCCAGGTGTCGGCTCCTGACCTGGCGGAGAAATTGGACAGTAAATCGATAACGGTTTACGCGGGATTCGACCCGACAGCCAAGAGTCTGCACATCGGTAACCTACTGCAAATTATGCTGTTGGCACAATTTCAACGGCACGGGCACCGCCCTATCGCCCTGGTGGGCGGCGCGACGGCGATGATCGGCGACCCATCGGGCAAGAGCCAGGAACGCAATCTGCTCGATGAGGAAACGATCGAAGCGAACCTGGTGGGTATTAAAGGACAGCTGCAGCAGTTTTTGGATTTTGATGGGGCAAACGCGGCGCTGCTGGTGAACAATATCGACTGGATCGGGAAGTTCAGTTTTATAGAATTCTTGCGGGACGTGGGTAAGAGTTTTCGTGTTGGGGAAATGATGGCCAAGGAGTCGGTGCGTAAACGGCTCAACAGCGAAGCGGGGATGAGTTTTACGGAATTCAGCTATCAGATGTTACAGGCTTATGATTTTTATCATCTTTGCCAAGAATACGACTGCACGATGCAGACCGGCGGGGACGACCAGTGGGGCAATATCACCGCGGGGATCGACCTGACGAGAAAGCTGTGTAACCGGCAGGTGTTTGGGTTGACTTCGCCTTTGCTGACTACCGCGAGCGGACAGAAGTTCGGCAAGACCGAGGCTGGGGCGGTGTATCTCGATCCGGAAATGTCCAGTCCGTATGATTTTTACCAATATTGGATTCGGGCTGATGACCGGGACGCGGTCAAGCTGCTGAATTCATTTACGTTTCTCTCGTCTGACGAGATCGCTGACTTGGCGAAGCTGGTGGCAACCGAACCGGAGAAACGTGAAGCTCAGAAGGTACTCGCCGAGCAAGTCACCACGATGGTGCATGGCAAAGAGCAGACTGAATTGGTGCAAAAGGCGGCGCAGGTTTTGTTCGGGCAAGCGATCGAAGGGCTCAGCGACGCGACGCTCAACAGTATTTTCGCGGACGTTCCGAGTACTGAAATGCCGCGGGCGAAACTCAACGAAGGTTTGGGACTGCTGGACGCTCTGTGCGAGACGAAGCTTTGCAGTTCGCGTGGTGAAGCCAAGAAGCTGCTCAAGAGCGGCGGGGTTTACATTAACAATGTTCGTACCGATCAACTTGATATGACGCTTTCGCCGGACTCGCTCGCATCGGAAACCATTTTGGTGCTGCGCAGCGGTAAAAAGAAGTATCACTTGCTCAAGTTCGTCAATTAAAAGGTGGTGGCTATGAATCTGCCTCAATTAGATAACGCGGATAAATATGTGGGACTGTACGTGGTCGATTTCGCTGAGGCGCGCGAAGGCTGCGCTGTGGGCTACACAGCTGAGGAAATCGCGACGCTGTTGGAATCGCAAGAGTTTGGCGACATTAAAGTTTATAAGATTCACAATGCTCGGTCCGACGGCACATTGGAACTGGCGGGCGTATCCAATGAGCGTTTTCAATTGGAAAGCGGGATGTTTTTTCACTGCTTTGACGACGAGACCGGCAGAGGTGATTATGATCGGGTTTTGGGCTGGGCGAAACAGGCCCCTACCCCCTGCCGAGCCAAGCTGCAATTAGCACAGGATGAAGGCGGCCAGGTGTTGCTGGCTTTGATTTACCCGGCTGAGTACGAAGAAGAGATCGGTCAATGGCTGGCGGCTTCAGGATTTCGCGGCCAGGGCGCGGTTGACGCTGGGATCAGTCAGACGCAGAGTTATTACGAACAGGAATATACGCTATTGCAGCAGGAACAGCTTTGGCCGAGAGAATCGTTGGAACCACGGGATCAGCAAACGCTTTTGGCGGCTGTTGGTGACACTGTACAACGGTAGTACGGTTTGAAAATTAGCTGAGCTTTATTCAAGTGCGTCAAAACCCCCTGACGGGTCATGGGGCTAATCCACGGGACAATATGAGATTACTTCCTCAAAAATGGCTTAATCGCGTAGCGGTGTTGGGGCTGGCGGTATTGACCGGCCGCAATCTAAAGGCCTCGTCGCAGCGATTGCGCAAAATGAACTTCAGCACGGATACGGGCGGAATGGGCGTTCGTTTTTCGGAGAGAGTGCGTAATGTATGGCGTAATAGATGGCTTCGAATTAGACGTTAGTCGTGCCGTTGTCGCAGGTTCAGCGTAGTCGCGATATAAGATAACACCAACCAACCTCACATAGTGAAACAATCATGGCATTACCAGTAGTAGCAATTGTCGGTCGGCCGAATGTGGGCAAGAGCAGTCTGCTCAATTCTTTGGCGGGTCGTATGATAAGTATAGTCGAACCTACCGCGGGGGTTACGCGCGATCGCATAAGCGCTCTGATCGAGTTGGACGGCCGGTATTTTGAACTGGTTGACACGGGCGGTTACGGCATTGAAGACCACGACAATCTGACCAAACACGTCGAACAACAAATCAGCTTGGCGATAGACCGGTGCGATTTGGTGTTATTTATGGTTGATGCGCGCGAAGGTGTTGTTACGCTGGACAAAGAGGTGGCTGGGCTGTTGCGGGCCCGAGGCGCGGAACTACCCGTTCTGCTGGTAGCCAATAAGGCTGACAGTCCCAAGCACGAAAACCTAGTGGGCGAGTTTTTTCAATTGGGGTTCGGCGAACCTATCTGTGTGTCAGCGATGCACGGCCGGAATCGTACGGAACTGGTGGAGCGGGTACTAGAGGAATTAGCTGACCATGACACCGAAGCGCCTTCGGAAGTGGTAATGAAGTTGGCGGTAGTGGGCAGGCGCAACGCGGGCAAAAGTACTTTCATTAATGCTTTGGCTGGGGAAGAGCGCGTGATTGTGAGTGAAGTGGCTGGTACCACGCGTGACGCTGTCGATGTGCGTTTTGAGAGAGACGGGCGGACTTTTATCGCGATCGATACCGCGGGGCTGCGAAAAAAAGGTAAGATGTCACAGGAGAGCATCGAGTTCTACAGCTACACTCGGGCGACCCGTTCGGTTCGGCGCGCGGACGTGGTGCTGATGTTTCTGGACGCCACGGCAGAGATTTCCCAAGTCGATAAGAAGTTGGCTCGTTATATCTCCGACCAATACAAGCCATGCATTATCGTGGTAAATAAGTGGGACTTGGCCAAGGACCGCGCGACGACGGATGCTTATGTGGAATATATAGAGCAACTGCTGCCGGGGCTTAGTTTCGCCCCTATCAGTTTTATCACCGCCAACCAAAGCAAAAATGTTCAATCTCTGTTGGATCTGACCACAGAAATGTTCAAACAGGCGACTACTCATGTTTCCACGGGCAAAATAAACCGGGCTTTGGAAGCCATCACCAAAGAACGAGCGCCGTCGGCTCGGAGGAAGATCGGCTTGCCAAAGATATATTATGGCACCCAGGTTTCGATCGCTCCGCCTTCTTTATTGTTGTTCGTGAATAATCCTTCCGCTTTTGATGATAATTATCAGCGGTTCCTTATAAATCGATTGCGTGAGACGCTGCCTTTCTCGGAAGTACCCATTCGCGTAATGTTGCGAAACCGTCGTGAGCAGAACGAAGACGAGAAAGGCGACTAAGACGCTGATTGGAACTATTTTATGAAGCGACTTGTGTGTATTTTTCTGGGCTTGACTTTGGGGTTTCTAATGGGGGGTTGTGATCCTGAAGATCAGATCGATGAGCAGTTTATCGCCAATAGTCCTTTCCGGTCGCAATCACACACCGATATTTCGGAAATTCATATCATCACGTGTACTTATCACGCTTTTGAGATATCCGCGAACGTCGATGCTGTTTCCTGGCTGCGTGAGGCTGAGCGGTCAAGTGTGCAGACCGACTCGGCAGAAGCTGGTGATTCGCAGAATCCTCCCGCATCGCAGCCGATACGGTTCAGCACCAGCGGCTTCAACAACGAACAGACACGTAATTGGCAAAATAATGGTTTGTATGTCGCGGCTTTGCCCAATGAAGATTGGCAGCAATTGCGCGAGCGGATCATTGCCTCGAACGCGATTACGCTGCCGATGTGGCAAGGGCTTATTCGCCGATCAGACGCCATAATGGAACTGCCCCTAGGCACTTTGCAGCAAGCAACCAGCGTGTTTGTCAGCGATTGTGACGGTGGGCTGCGAGGGTATAGTCTGCCGGCAGGTAAGGGGATTATGCGGCTGAATGCCACAATTGAGGAGTTTTCGCCCCGTCGTCGGGTGTATTTTGAGGTGGTGCCCGTGGTACAAAGCAGCGACGTGGACGAGGAATTTGGGCAAGATGAGCAAGGAACCCTTAGGTTATTGACAAGAAATCCAGAAATCCTGTTTGACCAATTGCGTCTTGGTGGTATTCTAGAGGATAATTGGTCAATTTGTATTGTCGCAGAGTCTGCCGGCAGTAGGATCGACAGCATAGGTCAGATCCTTATGGCAAACCAGAGCGCAAGCGAGAATCGGCAAATCGTTGTTCTGATTACTCTGGAGATCCAGACCGGCCAAGAGCTACAAAGCACAGTGCAATAGAAGCCGACTCGGCATATGGGCGATAGCGGTCGAGGTCAAATGGATACTATTATCCGCTAATTTTCTTTCATACGGGGTTTTTTAAGTTGTGCCCAGACCAACAGCCAGCTAAGAACGGCAACAATATTCAGTCGTCTTATTACCGCCATTTGTTTGAATGCGCGGGTTTCGCGATCATAGGAACCGACTGCCAAGGGTTGATCGTCAACTGTAATCATATGGCAGAGACGCTGTTTCATACCGACAGCTCCCATCTGATCGGGCGGCACATAGGCCATGTTATACCCTCAGCCAACGCCAAGGAATTGCAGCGTGCCTTGGAAAAAGCCATTGAAGGACAAACCAGCGAACTGGAAGTAGTGCAGGATCCGGACATCAGCAATTCGCGAACTCTGGCGGTAGTGATTTCTCCGGTATTGGATGACGATAGAAACCTGCTGGGCTTGGCGGCGTGGGCGCGGGACATTTCAAATCGTAAGATTCTGCAGAGACAACTGATCCAAGCGGAAAAGATGGTTTCGCTGGGTACGCTGGCTTCTGGGGTGGCGCATCATTTCAACAATATTATTGCCGGTGTAGCTACGTTTGTCGATTACGCTTTGAATTGCGATAACCCGCAATCGAGCCGGCGGGCACTACAGATGACCGCTGAAGCCGCCAATCGCATCAGCCACATCACGAAATCACTGCTGACATTCGCTGAGAAGGATGTGCGTGAATTCGATTTGTCGGACTTGACTGAAGTTGTGCTGACTTTTTGCCACTTGGTTGAAAAACCACTGCGAGAGAAGCATATCGAACTTAAACTGGATCTTAACGTGGTGCCGGTTTACGAAGTACCGGGTTCGCGAATGCACCAGGTGTTAGGAAACTTGCTCGACAACGCTGAGCGTGCCATGCCCGAGGGCGGCAAAATAACCATATGCTTGCGCAGCAGAGGCAATTACGTCGAATTGATGTTCACAGACAGCGGCTGCGGCATCAGCAACGAAGACTTACCTCACATTTTTGAGCCATTCTTCACCACTCAGGGAACCAGCAGCGGGGGTAATCTGCCTTGTGCCGGACTGGGCCTGTCGGTGGTACACGGTATCGTCGGTGAACTGGGCGGTGATACCCGTGTAGCCAGCAAAGTTGGCCAAGGGACGACTTTTGTTCTGCGTTTTCCTTTGCCCAAAGAAGACAAGAAGCAATAAACCCGGCTTAATCGCGCCGATTGCAGACCCATCACAAACATGACCAAAAAACTCAAAGTCGCAACTTGTCAGTTTCCGGTATCCGCCTCTATCGTTCGCAATACGCGGTATATTCTTGATTTTATGAAGCAAGCCAAGCGCAGGCGCGCGGAGCTGGTGCACTTTTCCGAATGCGCGTTGAGCGGCTATGCCGGTATCGATCACGCCAGTCTTGATGGTTTCGACTGGGAGCAACTGAAAGAGTGTACGCAAGAAATTATGGCGTTGGCTGGGCAATTAGGAATCTGGGTGGTTCTGGGCAGTCAGCATCCGCTTACGCCTCCGCACAAACCTCACAACTGCTTATACTTGATAAGCCCGAAAGGCAAGATAAAAGATCGCTACGACAAACGCTTTTGCATGCCCAACGAGCAGAGGCACTACAGCGTGGGGGATCATTTTGTAATATTCACAGTGAACAAGATTCGCTGCGCTTTACTGATTTGCTTTGACTTGCGTTTTCCGGAACTGTATCGCGAGTTGAAGCGTCAAAAGGTTGATTGTATTTTCCAGTCTTTTTATAACGCGCGACAAAAGCAGGCTTCGGTTCACACGCATATTATGCGTCAGACGATGCAGGCAAGGGCCGCGAGTAACGCTTTTTGGGTGAGTATGGCTAATTCCTCCGCGCGTATATCGCCTTATGGCTCCTGCGTAATTCAGCCCGACGGCAAAATCATCGCGCAATTGCCAACCAATCGCAGCGGAATAACAGTCAATACCATCGATCTCAATTTGAAATTTTACGACCCCATGATCGGTTTGCGCGAAAAAGCGATGCGTGGAATGCTCAGTAGTGACCCGCCCATATCCGATGCCCGCTCTGACAATCGCACTTCTCTCTAGTGGTGCGCAGAAGCTAAATTTTCCGGCTGTCAGGTTCCAAAGACAATAGCGGCATAACCGACGCTGTCGTCGGCTTCACGGCCAAAACGCTCGGCCATGACCTCGGCACTGGTGGTATGGGCCAGGAGAAGTGATTTTTCGGCGCCCAGTTCATTGGCGGCCGCCACTGCCGCGGCGACGGCGCCGGCCCCGCAAGCATTGTGATACATCTGGGCGGACTCGACGAGAGTATCGGCTCGCATCGATAAAGCCATGTCAATAAAATACTTATCGTTAGTATCTTTGGCCCAGCGGACCGCCTCGGCGCCGGTTCCCATGGGGGTATAACCATAAGATGGTCCATAATGGGTCAGATCCGTACTGGCTAAGCAGACAATTTTTTTGTCCAATGAGGCAATCGCTTGGCCAATGACTTTGCCTATCTCGTGGGCATCATCAACAGGCGGGACCATGATGGGCACGATTTTGCTCTCCGGGAAAAAATGCTGGATCATCGGCACAAGCACTTCGATGGAGTGTTCCCGCTGATGAGCATTGCGGTCGGCTTGGATTAATGGACAATTTTGACCTATAATACTCCGGACCGTTTCTGGGTCAATTTCGATTTCACCAAGAGGGCTCTTCCAGGCACCCTTATCGTAAAGTATGCCAAAATTTGACCTTACAGTGTGAACCGCCCCCATAACGATGAAGGTATCCACTTTTTGGCGTTTAGCGATGGCGGCGATGGTCATGGCGGCCAAGTCGCCGCTGAATACCCAACCGGCATGTGGTACTACCGCAGCGAGTATAGAATCGGGAATTCCATCGGGCAAGGGGCGTTTCTTGGCCATTTGGCTGATCTGCGCCTTGCAAGCATCCGCTGATGCGTCATAGAATTGCCCTGCTACCGCTGGGGGCCTTACCGACATGCACACACTCCTATAGCAACTATGCGAAAAACCAAATTATCCGATCATTAGACACTAATAGCAAAGGCTCAATCAACACCGAAGTAACCGGTGAACAAGTGGTCATGCCACCCTTTGAGGTTGACAGAAATCATCTGATATATTATGATTCTGCCTCTTGTACAGCCTGAATGGCGTTGCTCACGTTGTGCGAAATCACCCACATAATCCTGGGGCACAATGTCGAAACGCATTACAAACCGGCGTGTAGTTTAACCGGAATAAGCCTTTATAGGCAACAACAAATAATACTCGATCACCCCTATGTTACCGAAAGCTATGAGATGATTAAAGCCACAGAAATGAAAAAAGGTATGGTTTTGAAGGTGGATGGCAAACTAGTTGTAGTGTTGGACTATCAGCACGTGAAACTAGGCAAAGGCGGCGCGGTACTCCAGACCAAGTTCAAAGACGTACTCGAAGGAAACGTGACTAACAAGAGAATCCGCAGCGAAGAGACTTTGGAAGACGTTTATGTCGATCGTCAGAACTATGAGTACCTATATTCGGCTGGGCCTGATGAGCACGTCTTGATGCACAAAGAGACTTTTGATCAGATAACCATCGACGGCGAGATGTTCGGCGATGGTCCGAAATACTGCAAACCCAACACCGATGTGCAAATTCAGTTCTTTGACGGCAAGCCGCTGGCGGTAGATCTGCCGAATTCCGTTGAGCTGGAAGTGATTGACACCGCTCCGGAACTCAAAGGCGCCACCGCTACCAATCAATACAAACCAGCCACTCTGGAGACCGACCTAATTATAGCTGTGCCGCCCTTTATAAAACTGGGTGATGTTTTGCGCGTTGATACCCGCAGCGGCGAATATATCGAGCGTGTCAAGAACTAGCACAGACATAACCATCCGCAACATCTATGTTGGCAGAATAGCCAGACAGCGGATGTCTGAAAACATCTCTTTACGAGCCAACCTCACAACCATACATTTTGGCAGGAGCCTCCAATGACACCTCGCGAAAAATTCATCACCGCGTTAGAAGGCGGACAATGCGAAGGCCGGGTGCCTCATTTTGAATTAGTCTTCTTCCTCACGATGGAGGCTTTTGGACGCATACACCCCACACAGCGTTATTTCGGCCAATGGCGGCAAATGTCGCAAAGCGAACGCGGCCTGCATATTCGCGACATCGCGGATCTTTATATCACCACCGCCCAACATTATGAGCATTCAGCCATCTTCTTTCATCCTCCGGGCGGTTGGAACGCCGATACTGACGAAGAAACCATGCGAGTTTTCGATGCGATTCGCGAGCAATCCGGCATGGAATACTTCTTGATGATGCACGGCGACGCCACTTATTCCGTACCCGACGGCGACAGTATGATGCAGTTCGTCAGTGATATTGCTGACAAGCCTGAGGAGATTAAGGATCGGGCAAAGCGCCAAGTTGAAGCCGCTCTTCAACGCGGCGAGAAATATAAAGCCCACGGCGCTCTCGACGGAATGGCTCTTTGCAGCGACTACTGCTTCAACAACGCGCCGTTTCTTTCGCCGAGAATGTTCGATGAGTTTGTCACGCCTTATTTGGTCGAACTAGTGGCTGGGTATCGTGAGATGGGGTTCTATGTAATCAAACATACCGACGGGAACATTATGCCGATCCTGGATTCACTCATGGCCGCCAAGCCGCACGCATTGCACAGCCTCGATCCTCAAGGCGGTGTCGATATGGCGGAAATGAAAAAACTCGTCGGCGACAAAGTATGCCTGATCGGCAACGTCAACTGCGGGCTGCTCGATACGGGCACCGAAGAGCAAGCCATCGAGTCGGCGCGTTACGCACTCAAGCATGGCATGCCCAACGGCGGTTACATTTTCAGCACCAGCAATTGCATCTATACGGGCATGGCTCTAAAACGCTACGAACTCATTTTGGATGTTTGGCGCAAAGAAGGAAATTACGCCTGATCCTAGATTGCTTTCCGAGCGATATCACATTGTGAACCACCATGTTTTCGCAAAGCGTCTTGGCTGAATCCCTATCTGCGGCCGACCGGCTAGACACGGCCTTTCAATGCCGAATGTCGCGACTAAGAAAGTCGTTGCATCAACTGTCGAAACGTGTTTAATTATAATAACTTATGAAAACACTCGGCAGTGCCGCTAGAGGCAGCCGACGGCGTATAAACAGAGCCGATCCTGCGACACAAACTACTTATAAACAAGAGGTTATCGTTAATATGGCCGGATTGGAAACCATTGGCAGCATTCTCACTCGTATCTTCAAAAGCAGCAGCGAGCGATACGTCAAGAAACGTGAGCAGTTTGTCGCGGAAATAAATGAACTTGAACTCGAATACAGCCGGTTGACGGATGCGCAACTGCGGGCCAAGACAGAGGAGTTTCGCGGTCAGATTCAGCAAGTTCAGGAGCAGTTGCTCGATAAGCCATTGCGTGAAATCCTGACCGATATCCGCGGCCTGCCGGAAGACGCGCGACGGCCGGCCAAGAAACATCTCACCAGTCAAATAGAAAAATCGTGTGAAGACATTGTCGCTGGGGCATTCGCGGCGATTCGCGAAGCATCGGACCGTCATCTGGGCGTGCGTAACGCGTTCGACGATCAGTTTGATTTCGATGTTGACTGTCTCGATTCCGAAATGCGCCAACGCTACACGGAGGCTAAGCAACGCATAGCGGACGGGGAGAATGTTCATAACATTGAATTGCCTCCGGATTTTTACGAGCAGGTGCGGCGGCGTTATCCGACGGACAAGCGTCCTCCTTTTCGCTTTCGTCACTTCGATGTGCAGATGATCGGCGGAGGCGTTTTGTATGAGGGTAAGATCGCCGAGATGGCAACGGGCGAAGGTAAGACTCTTGTTGCTACGCTGGCCGCCTACATTGTGGCGCTGAGTGGTCGAAAGGTTCACGTTATTACCGTTAATGATTACTTGGCTCAACGTGACCGCGACTGGATGGCGCCGGTGTTCGAGAGTTTGGGGCTTACGGTGGGAGCGATTCAGTCCAGCATGGACTCGGCCGGCGGCGAACGTAGAGACCAATATGGTTGCCACATAACCTACGGCACCAACAATGAATTCGGCTTCGATTATCTACGCGATAATATGAAGATTCGCGCCGCCGACCAAGTACAAGGGCCTCTCGATTATGTTATTGTTGACGAGGTTGACTCGATTCTTATTGATGAAGCCCGTACGCCGCTTATAATATCCGGCCCAGCCCAGGACGATACGAACCGTTACAAAAAAGCGGATCAGATCGCGCGCGATATTATTCGCCTCAATCAAAAATACGTCCAAACCGAAACACTTATCGATCAAACCAAGCGTGACATCGCCAATACCGAAGGAGAAATCACCGAGGCCCGCAAAGATAAAGACGCCGCCCGCCAGGAAAAAGCTCACAAACAACTGGACAAGCTCCGCGCGACTCTCGAAGACGCCCAAAACAAGCTGGCTGGGACAACCCAATATTACGAAGTCGAATATGATCGCCACAGCGTTCATCTTACCCATGAGGGTATCGGCGCCGCGCAGGAGATCGCCGGGGTGGGCAGTTTCTTTGTCGGTAATAATATGGAATGGCCGCATCTGCTGGAACAGTCGCTGCGGGCTCATGTGGTATATGAGCGTGAAAAAGAGTATGTCGTTCAGAACAATGAAGTGATAATAGTTGATGAGTTCACGGGCCGATTGATGGTGGGTCGTCAGTGGTCCGACGGCTTGCATCAGGCGGTGGAAGCCAAAGAAAACGTGACCATCAAACAGGAAAGCCAGACACTAGCCACAATCACCATCCAGAACTTTTTCAAGCTGTACCAGCAATTGGCGGGTATGACCGGTACCGCCATGACCGAAGCCGATGAGTTCATGAAAATATATCTGCTGGAAGTCGTGTCTATTCCCACCAATAAGCCGGTTGTCCGCAACGACCGTGAAGACCTCATCTACAAGACGCTCAGAGAGAAATTCAACGCTATTGTCGAGGAGATTTTTGAGATCAGTAAAGCCGGTCAACCGGTTTTGATCGGCACGGTAAGTATCGAGAAAAGTGAGGCTTTATCGGCGGCTCTGGACAAACGCTACGGCTTGGCCCACGAAGTGCTGAACGCCAAACAGCACGCTCGCGAAGCGGCTATCGTCCAGAAAGCCGGCCATCAACACCAAGGCCGTGATGGTAATATGTGGGGCAACGTTACGATTGCCACCAATATGGCTGGTAGAGGGACGGATATCAAATTAGGCGCCGGTGTTGTCGATGTAGGCGGTCTTTATGTTTTGGGCACGGAGCGCCACGAAGCCCGGCGTATCGACAATCAGTTACGGGGGCGGTCCGGCCGACAAGGCGATCCGGGCGCCAGTCAATTCTTCCTCTGTTTTGAAGACGATCTTATGAGAATCTTCGCCGGCGAGTGGGTGGTCAAGGCCCTCAGCATGATCGGCTGGCAGGAAGGCGAACCAATATACCACAAACGAATCAGTAAAGGTGTCGAAAAAGCGCAGCGCAAAGTCGAACAACGCAACTTCGAAGCTCGCAAAAGTCTGCTGGAATACGATGAGGTAATGGACTACCAACGGCAGGTCTTTTACACGCGGCGTCAAACCATCCTCGAAGGCAGGCAGCTCGACGTCACCATTTGGGAAATGCTCGACGAGATCATCGCTGAGACTTGCGAGAAGATGCTCAGCGATGACTATCCCTATGAATGCGCCGCTGAGTGGGCCCGAACCACAATGGGAATCGATATCGATGTCGATCGGATTCGCGGCAGTGAACTAGAAGAAATAGAAGCTACTCTTCGCAGCCACGCCAAAAACAACGCTGAGCAGGACATCAGCGTTACCATGGGCGAATACATGTCCGACGATATTGAGCCGAGTGAATGGGACGTTCGCGGGCTGAGCAAGTGGGCCATGAGTAAGTTCAATGTCAACTTCTCTCAAAATCAACTGCGCAAAATGAGCCCTATGGACGTGCAGCATGAATTGGCTCAAGCGGCGGGGCAGCGTATCGATAAGGCTGATTTCTCCCGCTTGGCGACGTTCCTTGAGAATGACTACGGCCGAAAGACGCTGTGCGAGTGGGCCAATCAGAAATTCAATTTCGGTGTCACTATCGAAGAACTGCCCGAAAAGAAGTCATCCGACGTTCAGGAATATCTCCTCGCAAAAACTCGGGAAGCCTATCGCCAGCGAGAAATCCATTATCCTATCGATCATATTTTGGGTGCCGCCATGCGCCGTGAGCAAACCGGCAGCGGTTATGCCGCCCAAAACGTATCGGAATGGGTAAAACGAAAATACCAAGTCGAAATCAGCCCTGAAGAAATCCAGCAGACATCTTATGATAAACTTCATGAGCGATTGACAAAACTCAGCGAAGAATTCAATAACGGTAAGCTCGCTAAAGAAATTGATTCCCACCTGGAGAAATGTTCCTTTAGTGATTCTGATAAAGAGGCGCTGAAACAATGGGCTCAGCAGCGGTTCCAGTTCAAACTTACCGACGAACAGCTAACGGCTGAGACTGCGAAAGACGCGCTGCTATCGGCCGGCAGGAAATTCCTGCGTCAAGAACTGACCAACCTCGAACAGTTCGTACTGCTGCAAATCTACGATGCCACTTGGAAAGATCATCTGCGTAATATGGATTATCTCAAAACCGGTATCGGCCTACGCGGTTTCGCGGAGCGCGACCCCAAGATCGAGTACAAACGCGAAGGCTACCGAATGTTCCAAGAAATGCTGGCCAACATTCGCGAAAAAGTAACGGATATAATCTTCAAAGCTCAAATGGAGAGAGGCGCGCAATTGCGTTCGGTTTGGAACATATCCAATGCCAGCCACGCGGACTTCCAACTGCCCACCGAGCAACAAGCAGCCGCCCAAGGCCCCCAAGGCGAAGGCAAGACCATCAAACAGATCAAGCTCGACAAACCTAAGGTCGGCCGAAACGATCCTTGCCCCTGCGGTTCGGGTAAAAAGTATAAAAAGTGCTGCGGGCAAAATGCCTAGCGTCGCAACCCCAACCAACAATCATTTTATTCTTGTCCCCGCACTGCTATGATATACCTAATCATCGTATCGCTTATCTGGGCTCTGTCGTTTGGGCTTATCAAAACGCATCTCGGGGGTTTGGACAGCAATTTTGTCGCTGCCGCCCGATTGGGAATATCACTACTGGTTTTTCTGCCTTTGCTGCGCCGTAAACACTTATCGCTACCCACAAGTTTGTCTCTGATAGCTATCGGCGCGGTGCAGTACGGCGTGATGTACTCGGTGTACATATATGCCTATCGGTTCCTCGCCTCCTATGAAGTCGCCCTGTTTACGATATTCACTCCGCTTTATGTGACCATCATCAATGATCTGATGACCCGGCGGTTTCATCGGCTGTTTATCGTCTCAGCAATGTTGGCGGTAATCGGCACGGCGGTCATATACTACCAAGCACCTCAGCGCAACCAATTACTCCAAGGCTTTCTGTTGATGCAATCAAGCAACATTTGTTTCGCCGTGGGTCAACTGGCGTATAAACGGGTCATGGCTCGCAACGAGCAACTGAAAGACCACTCGGTATTCGCCCTGCTCTATTTGGGAGCCTTTGTCTTGACGGCTTTTTTCTCCGCTCTAACCACTGAATGGAGTACTTTCAGTATAAACGCTTCTCAAGTGTGGGTGATACTCTATCTGGGGATGGTTGCGTCGGGCTTGGGATTTTTCTTATGGAACTATGGCGCGCGCAAAGTCAACGTCGGACTCTTGGCGGTGTGCAATAATATCAAAGCGCCGCTGGCGGTGGCATCTTCGATGATTTTCTTTGACACGCCGGGCAATCCCCTACGAACCGCCATCGGAGGCGGCGTTATCATCTTCGCCATAGTATTCAACGAATACGCCCGCTCCAAGCGCAAAGTTGATTAGGTTTGTTCCTCATCTGTAGTAGAAACTAGCAAAACTATGATCGCAACCACAACCAGCAGTTCAAAAACTCACCCAGACGTCTAACAGTTGCCCGGTAGAGAAATTTTGGGCCATATCTGTTTTTCTTCTGTCCGTTAGCTGATGATTTATACCGTGGCAACCTGCATCAATGAAGGGATACCATCCGATGCAGCCCGGTGGGTTCCCACCGGGCTGCTTATACTACTTACTTCTATTCTGTAGGGGGTAATTGGCTATAGAGCAATTCCAATTCGTCCTGGATTTTATAGAGAAATTCAAAGAATTCCTCTTCACTGATTTCGTTTTGGATGTC
>JAFGKT010000001.1 GCA_016928435.1 Sedimentisphaerales bacterium
ATTCGATTCACTGTCACGCCTCTGGCAAAAATCATGTTAATCCTGTCGTCTCCATTGTGGCAGCGCCCAACGCCAAGCGTTATTTCCTAACCATCTACCGCCGGTCTATCTGCCCGTGCGGCTCGCATCCTGTCAAAAAAATCTCTGACCCTTTGGTTGCGGCCAGACCGCCCCAAGTCCATTAGCGGTTCTCTTTTTCGCGCCTTTCGCGTTTTTCGCGGTTAAAAACTCCCTGACCAATCGTCCCAATCATGCCTTCGACCACCTCCCCTATGCTTTCGTCCTGCCCCTGGCAGCTAATTTCTTATTAGTGACTATTAGTGCAAATTAGTGGTTCTTTCTTTGCGTTCTTTCGCGGTTAATAAAAATCTGCGCAAATCTGCGAAATCTGTGGATAATATTCCCTGTTCTCTCGTTTCCGCTACCGACCAAACCACCCAAAATCAGCCACCACCAAAAACCTTCTAGTTTCTGAAAATTCCTGAACATTTCTCATCAATTCTGATCAAAAACTCGTTCATTTCTATTCATTTTTGAACACCCTCTCTCCCATCGTCTTGCCCCAATGCGCTCCCGACAAACCTTTGCGTATCTCAGTTCCCGACCCGTCGCGCGCACCCATCAAACTAAGCGCGCCCGCATCCCACCAACTCTCTCATTTACGCTTCTCAATTTCGCGCGTTTTTGCTACCCCATTCCGCGCATCTCCCGCCGGCAATTCTCTCTCCTTTGCGACCACCCCCATCGCCACCCAACACCAACCGCAACTGTTAGCCCCCGGCTTCATGCCGGGGGTCCAAACCCCATTGTGCCCCCCAACGCCGTACTACTCCGCCAAAGCCCCGCTCGCCTGCGACGTAATAAGCTCACTCACCCGAGCGCTCGGCAGATCCAAAGACCCATATGCCTGAGCCGCCAAAATTCGCAAAGCCTCATCCGCTTCCAGCGAAGCCACAATCGCGTAGAGTGCATCCACCTGGCTGGTCATCAGCAAATGCCCGTATTGTTTCGCTGAGGCCGCCAAACAACGCAGCGCCAACAGCCGTGTATCCGAAGGCACATCTTCATTCAGTGCCAAGTCCGCGATCGCTCGCTGTGCATCGGCGCTGTCAATATGCGACAGAGTTTCCACCGCATCCGACTGAATCTCCGGCCGGTCATCATGCGCCGCCGCCAAAAGAGCTCTCTCTGCTGCTTGAACATCAAGAACTTCGTTACCCGAGATCGCCAACGCCCGCAACGTCCGCCCCGCCAACGTAGCGTAGAAATCAGCCAAAGAGGCCGCGAAGGCCCTGGCGTTGTTACGATCCAAAATCAAACTGACTTTCTCCTCTATTGTCGCCACGTCCGGCATTATCACCGAATCTACAAACCGATATGTTTCTTCATCGATTCCCAACAGCGACAAGTCTGTAACGCTGACAATAATCGTAGGACAGAAAGCCAGATGATAACTTTCCTGCATTTCATCCAGAGCGCTTTGCAGCACCGGATTGCTGATATTGTCCGCCAGAACCACCAATTCGACGCTCGGTACCTCGCGGGCCGCGCTCATCACTTCCGTAAAGCTCGCCCCGGCTATTACTTCATCGTAACCCGCCGTATTACGCAAATCCGCCACCAAAGCATTACGCCGGTCTTGATCCGGATCAGCAACCAATGCCACTCGTTGGCCCCGTTGCTGCAATGCCTCCGCCAGGATCGGCAGCACCAAAGAACTCTGAACGAATGCCTCGCTCGGTGCCACATCCGCTATCGCTAAAGCCGCGCTGTAACGTACCTCACGGTCCGGAAAGCTCAATGCCTCAACCAACGGCTGACGACCGCTCAACGAATAAAGCAGCGAATTCTGACCCGAATTCAACTGCAATGTATGAATCGCCGCCAGTGCCACCGGACGGTTCACATTGTCCAAAGCCCGTCCCAATACCCGCTGCAAATATTCCGGCCCCGCAGTCAAAGCATACGTCGCCGCATCAGCGTGATTGGCGCCAAAGTAGCTCGGCTGCATAAAACCATCCGCTTCCAAACGGAAGAACGAAGACAACCACAGAGCGATCGCGTCACTCAAGTCAGCGTCCAAACTGATCGCGTCTTCACACGCCCGCATCGCCATCAATTCATCAAACGAATCACGCGGTACTTCTTCTTTCACCAGCCCGGCCCGTCGATCCCAGAACCACACATTCGCCAATGCCTGGTTCGATGGAACCTCCAAAGACGGCACATTGTTATAATAGTTCTCAGCTAACTGCAAAAATAACTCCGCTGCGCTGGTGTTCGCTTCGTTACCGCTCAGCATCATCGGTTCCTCACTCCGCAATATCATATTGAATGCTGTCTGCGCTGCTTGCACCAACTCCATCGGAGCCTGCTCGTTCTCCATAATCGCTTTGATATAGGGCAGCGCCGTCCGATAGCCGATCTTGCCCAAAGCGTCCAAAGCCAACAACTGAACATTCAAATCCCGACAATTTTGCAGCACAATAACCAACGGATTAACCGCCGGACGACCCAACTGGGGCAACGCCCATTGGATCAGCGGAATTTCCGCCGTCCGCGACGGGTCACGAACCGCTTCGATCATAATCGGAACCGCCCATTCTCCCGAATCCTTCAGACGGTTGATCGCCATCATCCGACCACGCGTCGTCCCGCTAAGCCGACGAACCTCAGCCTCGATACCCGCCGCATCCGTCCGACGCAAAAATCTTCCCTGTTCAACTGCCGCTAATATCTGCGCCGCAATCTCACTCAAAGGAGTATTCTCCTCCAACATAGTCAAATTACGATAACTGTGGGCATACCGATCGCTCTCCGCCAACATCAGCAGGTCGATGGGGTCCGGACTACCATCCAATAACGCCTGACCATAACCCGCCGCCAGCTCCCAATTACCGATCAGCGCATAGTGCATCAGCTCATCCCAATTCTCCAGCAACTGCGCATCCTCAACCCCATCAGCATACTGAGCCTGCACCACTGAATTACTCAACAGAACCAAGGCCACAGCCAAAATTGTAAATGCGCCAAACGTATTTCCAAGGCGTTTTGTGTTGCTCATGAAAGAGCCTCCGCTGAAATTGACTATCGTTAATTAGTTATGATTTCAAACGTATCCGGGGGCCCGGCGATGAGCAAAAAAGAGCCCGGCCGGATCATTACTCGGCAGGAGGGATGCCTTACCCATAAGGCGTTTTGGATAAAGCATTTACACCCTATAAATATCACTGCAATTATAGTCACCGGCCTATTGATGTCAACACAAAAAAACCGCGTATCTGGGGCAGATAAATCGAGTTACTGCTGCCGGCGGGATGTAATTTAGTGAAATGGCGTGAGTCATTGGAATTTGTTTTACTCAAACGATTTTCAAAACAGGCGTGGGAACTATTGGGCTGTGTTCTGGGTGGGCGGGTCTTGCCAAATGAATGATGGAGATTAAGGTATCACCGAGGAGTTTTTGGCTTGCTAAGAACCCGGTAAGCCTTATATTAGTGTTTCGTAATTCTTCTATTAGAATCTTAACTCACTACTCAAGCGGGTTCGCTGATTTCACCATCGACTCTCCCTATATCAACTGGGGATATCGGCATTTCTCCGCCAACAGAGAAATCCCCGGCCGAGATGAACCGGGATTAATCTAAACAGGTTGCAACGTAGGAGTTCTATGAACGCAGAAAACATTGAAGTAGCTTTTACGATAGCTTCTAGCGTAGTAGGAGGTTTGGGGATATTCCTTCTAGGCATGAAGAACATGTCCGAGGGTATGCAAGCCGTGGCGGGGGCGAAGCTGCGGGCGTTGATCGGGGCGATCACCAACAACCGGTTCGTGGCCTGCGGCGTAGGGACTCTAGTAACCTGCCTGATTCAATCCAGCTCTGTCACAACAGTTATGGTTGTGGGGATGGTAAACGCAAGTTTGATGACTTTGACCCAAGCGATCGGGGTAATCTTGGGCGCCAACATCGGTACAACGATTACGGGCTGGATTTTGGTTTTGAAGGTTGGCAAATACGGGTTGCCGATTTTGGGCGTTTCCGCTTTTGCTTTTCTGTTTTCCAAGCGGGAAAAAGTTCGGTATCTGGCTTCGATGTTCATGGGCATCGGGATGGTGTTTTTCGGTTTGGAACTGATGAAGCACGGATTCTCGCCTATTAAAGATATGCCTGAATTCAGGGAATGGTTTTCGCATTTTACGCCTCACAATTATTTGGGAGTATTGAAGTGCTGCCTAGTTGGCGCGATCTTAACAGCTATCGTACAATCGTCCTCGGCGACCTTGGGCATAACCATCGGTTTGGCTACAAGCGGGGTAATCGATTTTCCGACGGCTGCAGCCTTGGTATTGGGAGAAAACATCGGCACAACAATCACAGCTTGGTTGGCTTCGCTGGGGGCAAGCACCAACGCCAAACGCGCAGCTTATGCCCACATAATCATAAACATGACGGGGGTCGCGTGGATTACGATGATTTTTTGGCCTTACCTCAAAGTAGTTGGTTGGCTGGTTGGTCACGATCCTTCCATGATGGTAGTTGCTGAAGGCGGGGATCAGTCGTTTCCGCACATTGCCGCGGGTATCGCCGCGGTACACACGGGCTTTAACGTTTCAAACGCCGCGATCATGATGCCTTTGATAGGTGTAATGACGCGGGTATTGAAGAAGCTGGTTCCGGAAAAGCGTAGGGAGAAACCGCACCTGACTTATTTGGATGTTCGGATGTTTGACACGCCGGCGATCGGTATTCAACAATCCAAAAGGGAACTGGTGCGTATGGGCGAGATATTGGAAAGAATGCTCATATCATTGCGCAATAGTCTTGTGACAGGACACCCGGACGAAGTAGTTAAGAAAAAAGCTTTCAGTCGAGAAAATACTATCGACATAATCCAAAAAGAAATTGTGGTGTTCTTGAGTCATTTGCTTAGCGGTAATGTTCCGCAGACGGTCATGACCGCCGGCCGGAGACAGTTACGCATGGCTGACGAATATGAGTCGATCGGCGATTACATAACAAATATTTTCAAGTTAAACTTGAAATTAATCGACGCGGATTTACAGATGTCGGGAAAAGGTAAGGAAGAAATACTCGACCTTCACGACCATGTATTTTCTTACTTCAAGATGATAAATCACGGCGTGGTCAATGAAAATACTGAGATTCTGCGTAAAGCCGAGGAACAAGGCGTACTCATCACCAAGCTGATGAAGCACTATCGGTCCGAGCATTTGGAGCGGGTGGAAAGCGGGGAGGCCAGTGCCCACAAGAGTCTGATCTATACCGACATGCTCAATGCTTATCGTCGGATTAAGGATCATAGTCTGAATATCGCGCAAACCTTGGGGGGTGAAAAATAAACTGATTTGCGGGGTACAAACAGTTTAGAGCAATTTCAAAAGAGTAATCCCGCGGGCGTTTACGCTTGGGGCTCTGATTGGGGTGTTGGGATAATTCTATGCCGGCTGATGGGCCCGCTGCTGTAAGATATCCATCTTCTCACGCACTTCTTGGGCCATGCGACTGTTAGGATACTCATCCGTTATCTGCTTACCGACTTTGAGGGCTTTGTCCCATTTTCGTTCGGTGACAAACAACGAGAATTCCACACCCAGTTTCTGCAGCTTAGCCCGAAAGACATCGCGAGCGGACTCCTTCAGCGCAGCGGCTTCGGTGGCGGTAAGAAAATCGTCCAGCAATTTAAGCACTTCGACACCTTGATCGATGTCCTTGGCTTCAACGGCTTTGTTAAGACGGTCCAGCAGTTCCTTTTTGTGGAGATGGCGGTGCTTTTCAGTCTCTTCGGGCAGCGCTAGAATATCGGGCTCCTTAGGATGAAGTCGCGCCAAAGAGGCGGCTTCTTTCAGGGCTTCATCGTAACGGTGGATCATCCAAAGCTTGCGTACGTGGGCAACGGCGGCATCGATTTTTTCCTGCTTGGTGGCGTTTTTGAGGCTGGCCATTTCTTGGCGTAATTCGTCGGCAAGCTGCTTGCAGCCGAATCGTTCTTCCAGCTCATTGATGAGTGTGCCGGCGGATTCCCATTGTTCAGCCCGCATGTCCTGGCGCACAGCCTCGGCCATGACTTCGCGATCTTTTTCACGGAACGCGACAGACTTGATCGAATCGCTAAGCAGAAGATTTTCGCAGATTTGGGTCAGCAAAGCCTCACTGGAAGTATGGCTTGACATCAACCGACGGAGACTCTCGGCGGTATCAGCGGACGCATTACGCACCGACCGCAGGTGAAGCACAGCCAGAACACAGGTCATGCCAACCGCAGCAATCAAAAACAATAACCCCAGCCCGCCCATTATCCAGGCACTGCCTAACCAAGCAGCAGAATCGACATCAATATCACCATGAAAAACAAAGAGTGAGACAATACTTACATAGATAAAACATAATACGCCTAAAGCCCACAATACAATAAGCATAAACAGATTGAAATTACCTGGATTGTTTGACTTGGCCATCAGATACCTCCTGACGCAGACGAACTAGAACAGTAATCACGACTGTCAGCGGAAATATAGTTAATAACCTATAACACGCAACCTCTTTAGGCTGTGAAGAAATGAACGCCGACAACCTCATCCAACCAAACAACAGAACCTGACACGCCCAGCGAGTCACGCAAGACTTGCGACAACGTGAGTAGCGGTTTTCAAAGGCTGCTCTTATATATATTATATTCTAAAAACATCCAGAAGGGAAGTTTTCTGGCAAAACAGTGGATAAATTGGGCATTTTTGCCGGTCTAAACGGCATAAAATTAACAAACAGCATCACTTACCCGACCTGCACGGATGTGGGACTTCCAGGGTTTGGCAGTCCCATAATCTGCTGAGGCTGGGACGTACTTAGGAGCCCATGGCTGTGCCGGCACCTATACTACGCAGGAGCATATCAATCTCGTTGGAGAAACCAATTTGCCTTGATGACGAACCACTGGAAGTAAATGCTATAGGGCTATTGCGTTCTTCCAACTCATGAGGCATGACTCTAGTTTCAAAATTATAGTAAGCCATGAGGTTATTATACTGTTCGTTCTCGGGGATGTTGACCTCCCGAGCGTGTTCCAAGCCAAGATTGTGAGCTAACTCGTGGGCGCCGGTGTTGGCGAGCATATTGACAACCTGATCGTAACGTTCAGCGAAGTCGTCGCTGAGGTATTGCTCATAAGACATGGCAAACTCTTCGGTCAAGACACAGGCTTGGTCGTTGCGGTCGCTGTTGTGACGGTCAACATGTTGAGCTATACCCAACACACCATCGATAGCTGTGCGGCCGCCGAAGAATACGGTGCTGTAGGTCCGGCCGAGCGCGGGCTTGGTGGTGGTAAACTCAATTTCGTTGGCAGTGAGCCCGGCGTCCCGATATATCTGCTCGATCTGAGCGGTGATATCATTGATAAGTCCGGTTCTCACGTTTTGCAGGCCGAAATCGGACGCGTCAAAGGCGGGGCGATTGACAGTATCGGTGGTGCCGCCCAAGCCGTAATTCTCATCCACAAGATAATTCGCGACACCGCCCTCAAAGTTGAGGTAAACCAATTGAGAAGACGGAGTGGTAACCGGCTCGGGATTCGAGGTATTGATGGTCAAACGATAAGGTGAAGCCTCCCATTGCGAATGATAGCCGGACACAACAACGTAATAGGTACCTACGCCGTTAACATCCGGATCGATGACCACACCGGGATGGTTGGGCATTTCAAAGATTGCCTGAGCGGTATAATGTGGATCAGCCTGTTGCGAAGGTAATGTGTCGTCGGTTTCATCGGCGACGGTGGCTATGGATTCGAGATCACTGTTGTAGATACCAACGAATAGGTATTCACCATCACGGCCAAAGAGGGCGTCGGCGTCAATGTCAACGGTTATTCGCTGACCTTCCAGGAGCTGCAACGTATATACATCGGTGTCAAGACGATTGGTGATTTCGGTGTCGATGACGACGGTGCCGGCCACACCGGTGGTTAGCGAACCTTCCACTTCGATGGGATACAACGGATGATTCTGATAGGAATTGGGATTAGTCGGGTCAGGGTCTATATCGTCACTGCCGGTGGTTAGGTCCACGGCGCTGTTGTTGGGATAATAGGGATCATAAACAAAACCATCGGAACAAACGATAGCCTGATCGCTGAAATCGCTGTTGCCGTCGTTAAAGAGCATCATCGACAGTTCATAAGAGATCGGGTCGCCCACTTGACTAAAATCGAAATAGTATCCGTAGAAAGAGTAAGAATAAGAGGAGATACCACTGACAGCGATGATATAGTCGCCGTCGTCGGGTATCTGGATAATTTTGTCGATCGAAGTGTCGATGGTCGAGCTTAAAGAATAGACAACGCTATCGGAAGCACCAATATCGAGAGTAACCAGATCAGAGGTAGCGCCGAAATATATTATTATATTGCCGGAGCCGGTGTCGGTATCGACGGTAATGGTGCATCCCTCGGCATTGAAGGTATCGACCTGAGCGTGCAAGCCGTCGCTTAGTATGACTGAATCCACATCGCCGCTGCTGCCGGTGGGCCAATCGATATCCGCCAGAGTAATGGTGAGGTCGCCTTGGCCGGTAGTATAAGTAATGGCGACATTATAGTAACCACCGGCGGCGGTAGCCAGGGCAGTGCCATTAGCGGCACTATTGAATACAACACCTGAGACGGTGGTATTAGAACCGCCGAAGGTATGGTTCTGGGGTGTTCCGCCGTTCACAGATATCTCGATGACGTCACCTTGGTTGCCGGGCGTCGTGGAATCGATATCAACCGGACTGCCGGTAACACCGCGGACAATCAGCGGCAGGCTTTCGGGCCATTGGTCCTGGGGCATACCGATATAGCTGTAGGGCCTTGGGGAAATGGTCATGGCGCTGTAGTCGCCGGCGGGCAGACGATCGACCAAATGCAGCCGAGCGGTGTCGGTATCCCGCACGATGTCGGTATTGACTTCAAGCAGAATATCACTGTTGTCTTCGAGGGCATACAGCCGGCCGTCGGTGTCGAATTCGATATCGACAATGTTTACGTCTGCGGTGCCGAGATTACCTATCTCGCCGCCGTAAACACTGACTTCACCATAGTTGGGGTTGGGCACCAGATCGCTATTGGTGGTGCTGGTCTGCCAACGATGATCGAGAATCATCAGAGTACGGTTATTGGAATCGACAGCGTAGAGCTTGCCGTTGGTTTCGCCGGGGCCGTCGCTGACCAAACCAAAGGCCAGCCCGGCAATATCGAAATCAACCACACCCTGAACAGGATCATTCACTGCAATATCTACCGACGACAAATACATGCCTGCTGCCGGGTCGGTGATGTCCTCAACACCCAAGAGAGAGTCGCGGGTTATGCCGGTCGAAGTATCCGTTACGGTTGCGATCATCCAGAGAACATCATCTTGGCCGAACTCAAGCGCGGTAACGGAATCAAAAGTGAGCGAGCCGCCGTGAGTAGCTGTGTAAATTTGGCCCAGCAGCGTACAGGTAAGCATTCTAAGGTTGCCCGGGTCGTTGGGATGCTCGACCAGAATTGGGATTGTCGCGGCGGTCTCGACATCGTGCAGCGAGAACAATTCCTGTTGGGCATCGTAACCGACCAACTCATAAGTCAACTGAGTGACAGCATCTTGGAAATCTTCGAGCAAATCCGGGTAATCAATGAGCGTGTAGTAAATCTCAACATAGAGTTGCTCGGTCAGTTCGACATAGAGATCGTTCATCTGCTCGGGGCTGAGAACTTCGTCCAACGCGTCGTCCAGCGCGGGGGTAAGTTCGATGGCAAGATCGCGCGAAATGTAGTGGGTGGCATAGTCGAATTCGGCAAGGTTGGGCATGATGAGGTCGCGACGCGGATTAAAATCATTGCGCGCGCGGTTGCCGATAACCTTGCCAGAGTCTTCCACCTGCGGCGCCGGCAAAACATCAATAATACTTGTTCCCGCGAAATACAAAGTAAAGTCACCGTCTCCGGTTTCGGTATTGATTAGCAGTTGAATTGTGCCGTCGGCGCCGAGGCCGGCGGTGACACTATCGGGATCGTCGGTGACTACGGATTGGACGACGCCGTTTTCAGTATCGTTGATCCAATTGATATCGGAGATGGTAACGGGTACTGCGCCTAGCCCCGGGGTTCTAGCATAGGTTATGTTCATGACCCAATAGAATCCGCCGTTGACGAACTGCTGTTGGCCGGTATTGATGAAGATTCGGCCGGCGTTGGAGTCAACAGTATTGCCGCCGTGGCCGAAATCGGTCAGCGACGTGGCGAATATGTGTTCCTGCATACCCCAATCACCAAAGGTAATTTCGAAGGTGTCGCCGACGGGAGTGCCGCGTAACGGCTGTCCGACCCAGATTTCGCCAGAAGGTGTCGCAGCCATTCCGTGGCGTTCTTCGTTGGAAGCAGACAGTAAGGTGCGAAGCAGAGCAGCGTGGCCGGTGTTTATATCTACCGAATAGATCGCATCATCAAGCAAATTGGAGAGTTCGTCGATCGGCTGATCGTGGAGGGCGATAAGGAAATCGCCTGATGGGTCGGCGGCTAAGCCGGTGATAACCAAACGATTGTCGCCCAGATTACCTACGGCGGTTGCTACGCCTGACATTGGGTTGGCGACATTATAATTGGTGTTGATAGTTACGAGAGTATGGGTGTCGGCATCAACGCCGTATAGAACGCCGTCGAGTTCGACCATGCCAACGATGCTGTCATAGCCGACATTATTGGGATAAACGGTAATACCGGCGCGCTGCCAAGGCTCGAGGTTACTGATATCTTCGCTGAGTTTGTCAACTCGTACCAGTTTGTTGCTGCTAGCGCCTTGGGTAGTAACGAAGGTAGCGACAGCCCAGAATGAATCGAGACTATGGGCGGTAAAGCCGTTGAAATCGGTGATATTTCCGAACTGAGCGACCAAACCGTTCAGTTCATCCATATTATTGGGCAGTAGAGTAATCTCTTTGGTTAGGCTATCGATCTGATAGAAGGTGCCGCCTCGATTTTCGTAAGCGAAGAAGTCATTACCATCATAGGCGATCTCGTCGAGTCCTGGGATAACAATATCGCGAATAGGTTCGTCCTCGTCCGGCAGCTCGAAACCATTCCGGTCAATGGCGGGGAAATCATTAATTGCTTGTAGGTCGTCGGATATTCGCAGGACTTCGACTTTTATCTCGGTTTCATTGTTCCACCACCAAGCATTATCAAGAAGTCCCTCTTGAGACAGTTGGATATTGAGCAACTGACCGGCTTCGAGGTCATTCAGACGATAATAGTCGGTATCGGTGATAAGATTGTCAGAATCGAGAGTGATATCGTCTCCCAGCCGACTGCGATACTTCCACCAGGTATTCTCGGCAAAGCTGTTCTCGGCAAACGGTGAGTAAGCGGTCGCTACGGTACCGCCGATATCAGCCACGGCGAAATAGTAAACGAAATCGCCTCCAGGCACGCCGTTGCCGGTGGGCCACTGAGTGCCGTCCACTTCACCGTCCAGTGCTACGCCTTGTCGGTTTACGACTTGGCCGGCATCGAGGCGCACTTCATAATAATTGCTGGCCCAGGAATCCGGAACAAACCCCTCGGAGTTATGGAACGAAGCGGTATTGGTTTCTTGATCGAATGTGACCCATACGGTGGCTGTGGTTTGAGGGTTATTATCGCCGCAAACATACACATCGTCGGCGGTGCCGAATACACCGTCCAAGCCGTCGGTACGAACACGGAAGGCGGCGAGTAAAGCATCAGCTTCACTATCGATGTTGCTGCTGGTAATCGAGGAAGCCAGGACGCCTTTGTCGTTCATTATACTAGAAGTAAGATTTTCGGTGCCGTTGAACGTGGCGCGATTAGCGATTACCCGGTCGATGGTGCCGGTAGCGGCAATGGCGAAATGGTCTTGCGCCGAACTGGAGCCGCTGATTCGTCCGGCAATAGTAACGGTTCCGATATCAGAGGCTTCGCTGATCTGCTGTACTTTGCGGAATTCGACTTCGATAGTAAAGACATCCGGGAAACGAATATCAACAACCTGCGGGGCATCGACATTTTCGACGAACCGCTGGTCCATTTGGTCGTCACCGGTAGCGAATAGGTTATCGACTCCCGGCGCCAATCCGGCCACTATATTGGATTGGACGAAATTACCGGCGATATACAACCGGTCCAAATCGCCTTGCCCGGCAACCACGCCGGTATCGCTGTAGGGATCGCCCGCGGGGCCGATATCCAACCCTGAAGCGATATTACTATAGGTTACATTGCCGTTGATCTGGGCGAAACGCAGATCGCGGCCGGCGGCGATGGTACCGCCGTACATACTCCCAGCCGATACGAAGCGCAGGTCTTGCCCGGCTCGCAGGCCTCCGGTAACTTGGCCGGTAATGAAAGTGGTGTTAATGGTACCTTCGGTGCTGATAACGCCGCCCAAATTGCCCATCACATAAGCAAAACTCATATCCCCGTCAACACAGTTCAACATAGCGTTCATAGGACCATAGGTCATGAATTGGCTGACTTGGTCGGCGGTAATGGAAACGCCTAGGCCCATCTGTTGGGCGCTCATAAATCGGACATCGCCGTCAATGGTAATTGTGGTTGCGCCGGCATCGACCGTGCCGAAATTGGCGCTGGTCATGGAGCCATCGATATTCACCGTGGAACCGGCTCCAATGCCGCTGATACGCAGATTGGTCACACCGCCGTCGATATTCATAGTAGCGTTGTTAGCGGCATTGCTTAGACGACCATTAATCATTATGGTGCCCATAGCGGCATCATCGACGGTAATAAGATGGCCTACGTTAATAGCGCCGCCCAGAGGCAAAACAAACAACGACGAAGCAGCAGTGGTATCGGCAAGTTTAATGGTGTCGATCTGGTCCAAGCCGACGGTGTATTCTCCCCTACCGGGGCCGGTCAGAAAGATTATGAATTGTTGGGTTCCAACGGTGGCGATTTCAGGCACGCCTCCGGTAATTGGTGTGCCGCCGATCGGGCCGGTGCCGGATTCCTGTACCGTCCAAGCACGAAAACCGGTAGGCAGTGACACAGGCGTTGGCAGGTAGGTTCCGCCGATGGTCAACACCCCGATGGAACTGTCCGCGAAAACGCCGAACGGATTACCAAGTCCGTCACCAACAACAACGCCGATGTTGGCGAAGTTGATGGAACTGATGCCGTTGCCGGGCTGATCGGAGCCGTCCGGCTCGCCAAATGTGGCGTTAAAGCCGGGGCTGACACCGGCTGCGACAACGGAATTCCAAAGCGTACCGATATTAGCGGTGTTTATTGTACCGGCCGTGGCGTGTTCGTTGGGATCGATATTAGTGCCTTGGACGGTGAGTTGGTTGATGCTGTCGAATACGCCGTCGGCAATATCCAGGTGCAGGTCGGTAACAGTGCTGGTGAGTCCCGGATCGAAGCCGGCCAAGATATACGCATTGCCCACAGTACCGGGAACCGAGATATCGGTGATGTTACCACCGGCGGTAATGGTTGCGGTACTGCTGATATTGGCCGCGATAATCTGGCCGATATTTCCGGTAACGTGTACGGTACCTTCGATATCACCGGCGACGCGTAAAACATCAAGATCGCCGTCGATCACTAACACGCCATCAGGGCCAATGCCGCCGCCCAAGTCTATAGTGCCGTTGATGCTGTCGGTAGCCATGTACGAACCGTTAATGGAACCGTCAATGTGCCAACCAGTGCCGCCTCCGGAGATTTCATGGCCGTCAATATCCGAGCCTATGATTATCTGTCGAGGGCCGGTACCGGCAACATTAATTGTCAGCGGTTGGCCATTGGTAACATCGGTGGCGGAAATATCACCGTTGATAATAATCATGGTGCCGAAATTCGCCCCTACGGAAATGCTGGCGTTGAGGTCGGCACGAGCGCCGCGTCCGAGCAGCAGCATCGTACCGAAATTATCGAGTACGTTGATCTGGCCGTTGACACTGCCGAAGACATACGCCACGCCGAGATTACCATCAACGGTCAAGCCGCTATCCATATCGGTAGGCTGCGCGCCGGGTCCGACCATAATCATGCTCAGGTTGCCATGAATGCGCAATTCCGAACCGAACTGACCGAAGGTATCGCCGCTCATTATTGTGCCAACGTGACCGCCGATATCGCCAAGACCCGCGATCGTGCCGCCGGCTCGCAATGAACTAAGGATAACATCGTTACGAGAATACTTCTGATGCGGTCCGAGCGGATTGGCGGGGCCGGCGGGATTGGGGTCCCAGTTGACCAAAAGTTCAGCGAGGAAATCATCGCCTGCGCTTATCATACCGATTTTGCCGTCGACGGTTATTATGCCGCCGGTTGGTGTGCCGATATCACGGCCGGCCATAACAGTACGCAGATCGCCGTTAGGCCCGGTAATGGTCATGGAACTGATAAGGTCGCGACCAGCATAGATGAAATTGACCGGCCCGCCGACGTAGATAGCTGAGCCGAGAATATCACGCGAGGCATACAACATGCCAAGCTCGCCGGCTTCGATTTCCACGTCGTAGATTTCGCCGGTTACCATAACGGTATCGAGTTTATTGAAAGCGGAAATATCGATTTGATTGATTCCGCTGGTACGTATGGAACCAATATTCAAACTGCTGAGAATTTCGCTGTATTCGATGGTAGCGGTGCCGGTGGTGGTAATAGAGTTGATCTTGCGAGCGGCGGTAATTCTGCTGTCGTGAATCCCTTGGCCGCCGACGGTTACGCTGCCGATGTTGACCGCACTAGCGTAGTAACCAGATGTCGCGCCGATTTGAGAGTAGAACATCCCATTGGCGCCGCCGGATATATTTACGCTGGCAATGCTGCTAGCTTGAATGCTGGCACCGTATAGTTCGGAGCCGGCGCCGGTGACGTTAACACTACCAATAGAACCGGACATCGCGATGTGACCGTCGATAAAATTGTCGAAGTCCGCGTAGGCGGCAATGTTGGCGAAAGAATAGTAAACGCCTCTGACTCGGTCACTGGCCTCGCTTATGCCGTTGTAACCGACGATTCGCGCGCCATTGGTCACATTGACAACATCGATACCGCCGGCGGCAAATATTGGACCGTTAATATCATGGCCCACACCGGTTATCGCTGCCTGGCCCAAATGGCCGGTAACAAACAGGCCGGACAGAGCGTACCTGCCCCGACCGGGATCAGCAACACCGTCGCCGAGCTGGACATAATCGAGGTTGCCTTCGATCACTACGGCGCCGGTAATACCATCGAACTGACCCGGAACAGCGCTGCCGTCATTATTAAGGATCAACCGTTCCACACTGCCGCTTAGATTGGTATCGCCCAAAGATGCGCCAATAGTTATGGTTTGGATGCCTTGAGCTGAAACCAAACCGGTGTGCTGGGAACCAACGGGGTCTGTTGAGTTATTGGCCTCCAGGTCTCTATCATTTGCATCAGTTATTATCTCGATTTCATCAGCGGCGGCGATTTCTATGGTTTGGATTCTTTGGCCGGTTATGGCATCGGTCCAGCCGAGATGGCCCCGAACACTAACAATCTCGAAAGAGGAAGAAACATTAATATTCTGCTCGTCGTCACCGGTTCCTGTGCCTGTGCCGGTGCCGGTATCGTCAGCAGCTTCACCGATCACAATGGAAACCATATCGCCGGTGGTATTATTGTACACTCGACTGATGCCGCCATTGGCGTTAAGTCTCAACATAGAGACTTCTTGGTTGCCGTAGGCTATAACCGAATTGTCTATCACACCGGAAACATTAACCACACCGATATCACTGGGGCCGCCAACGCTGGTTATGCGCAAGCCATCTGTCGAGGTAACTTCGGCGATGGCATAACCAAGAATTGTTTCGTCGGTGTCCACGAGAGGATTGGCAGTATATTGAGCATAGGACACATCACGAACGGGCAGGAGTTTAAGGGTCAGCACGCCGCCGTCGCCTGTAACGGGCTCATTGTATCCGGGCGGCGGAGCAGCGCCGAAGAGATAATCCTCGACATCGTCGCTGCCGAGGTGGCCGGGCGAAATCCAAACGGTGGAACCGGAATCATCGGCTATGAGAACCGCTTGGCCCGGCGCGAATTCAAAGGGGCCCCAACCACCGCCGGATGTGCTGCCGCCTATAGTTTGGTAAATAGCGCCAACGATCTCGACAAAACGAACATTACCACCCAACGGGCCCACACTGACGGGAATTTCCCGAGTATCAACATATCCAAACGAACGACCAAAAAGTCCGCCGACATAGATATTGTCGATTATGCCTTGGCCGCCGAGGCCGTCACTATTGGCAAAGATGCCGGGGGCGATCCCTAAATAATAAGTATCTTCTATGCTGAGCATAGTTGGGCCATAATCACCGGTTATGACGATTTCACCAATATTATCTTGGGCGACAATCTGGCCGGCATAATTGACACCCATACGTACCGACTGGATATCGCTGCCGGAGAAAATATTGACCACACTATTGGCCGGTGAGCTGACCATGCCAATATCGCCGCCTACAGTAATCGAAGGATTGTCTGTTATCGAACCGCCGGCATCATTAATTTCCCAGTGATATCCGAAATCGGCATCCAGAAATCCAGTACGCACAGCGGCCAGTGACCCCTCGTTGACGTCTATCGCGCCGCTGCGGAATACACCATTGACATTAAGAGCGCCCATATTGCCGCTGGTTACGGTGATGGTATTATTACCGACGGCGCCGCCAATCAGAGTGTCATCACGAACATCCGTCAACACGTTGCCGCCGCCAAATGTGGTTTCGCTTACGCCGGAAATTTCGATACGATAACTATTAACATAGAGATTGCCATCCCAGCTACCTATTTGAATAGTGTAAATGCCGGCCTGCTCGGCGGTATAAGTCACAGACATCGCGGTTCCGGTGGCAATGTCGGCTTCGCCGTTCTGGCCTACACGCACCTGATCAGGGTCATAGAGAGCTAAATCGTTATTCCTTACCACCAGACTATTGGGGTCAACTGGATGATTGGTTGGGTTATAATCGTAGCCTGTATAATAAAGGGTGATATTGATGGTTTGGCCGGCCATAACACCAAAGCTATAGAAATCGTCATAGTCCCAGACAATATCTTCCGTTTTGCCGCAAACCACTATTTTACCGTCGATGGTGCCGAGGAACTCTGCGGTGTCGAAGGTGTCATTGGTAACGATATAGTCGTCGTTGGTTTCGAGCGAGCCGGACATAAACCGGGTGTGGTCGTCAGCGACATCATCGTACTTACGTTCGATTTCGCGATAGCTGCGTATATACTGGTTGGATTGGATATCCAATACGCCGGGGAATTGGGGCGCGTTGCTTTGGCCGTGGACATATACGGGCAGTCCCCAATCGCCTTGGCTATAGAAGGATCCCATTACACCGCCGACTTCGAGGATGGCGTCATCAACGGGCTGCCAGCTATTGTCGGACTCGGCAATACCGCCAGCCTGGGTATGAACAACAACGGATTGCAGGTCACCATCAACGGCAAAGGTATTGGTGGCGAGATAGCCGGCGTAGAATCTGCCGATGCTTCCGTGAATTTCGACATCACCGAACACGCCGCCGCCGACCTGGATCAAGCCGATATCTTGCGGATTACCTTGGCTATCGGGCATAACGAAGATACCTGGGCGCAGGTCACCGCCGGGCCACACACCCACAGGCGAGGTGTTGGGAGCAAATGCCTTGGAATTGAAGAAGGTACCGACATTGCCGACACCGACATTGCCCGGAGACCAAATATCCTTATCATCTTCGTCCTTTTGCAGTCCGGTGCCGATCATTACACCACCGGCCTCATCGGGGGTAGTCACCAAGGATTCATCCTCGTCCACAAACAACTGAGCGGGCGAACCGGCGGTAGGCATATAGGTTGGAACGCCGTCGGAATCAATCGTGAGATAGGTGAAGGTGATATAAACATCGGGCGTAGTTGAAGTGACGTAAACGGTGTAAACATCACCCAAACCGCCTTCGACGACAAGATTGCCTTCATCATCGACGCCCAGCGACGCCGTGTTGATACGATAAAGATCGCCGTTGTTGGGATCAGAGGCGTAACCGATAGCGGCATTGTCATCATATGACATTCCGGTTAGATTAACACCTTCGGGATAGGCGAAAAGATCGGTGAGCGAGCCGTCGGCCAGGTTAACCTCTACGAGGACCTGACGGCCCTCGCCGGAATCGAGGCCGAACAAATGGGGATTGCCAAGTTTGTCTTGGCCGTACATTAAGCCGTCGATACGTGTATTTTCAGGGTCCACGGCAACAAGTGTGGCAGTAGCCACATCCACCGCAGCTAAAAGGCCGGGCGACACTTCGATGGTCACAAAGCGGCCCGAGTTGCCGGCGTCATAGCCGATGAAGACCGGGTTCAAACCCATGTTGTTGGCATTGTGCCCTTCTTGACTATAGACAATAGTGGTGATTTCGGCATCGAAAGACTGCGTGCCGACTTCACTGAGAGAATATCGCGCGATGCCCAACTGATCGTGCCCGACAGCATCGGCTTCGCCGGTGGTAACATCAACAGAGATCAACACCTGGCCAACAGCTATCGGATCGCCGTTGGCGTCAAAACTAATGGGGCCTTCAGCGACAACATACATAAAACCATCAATATTGGGGTCAAACTCAGCGGCCTGGAAGGTGGTATAGTTTACTTGGCCGCCGTTAGCGCCGACAGCGTTGGTATCTTCGACGGTGCCGATTACCGTAGCCAGTTGGGGTGCTTGAGGCGAGATGCGCAGCAAACGTCCCGTTTCGTCAATGCCGTAGGTTTCTCCCAAAGAATTGGTAGCCAGGCAATTTACACTAAATCCCAATTCGTCGATTCTCTCGATCACCGCGATACCGCCGGGCCCGCCAAACAGGTCTGACGTTCCTTGGCCGGGGATTGTCAAGGTGCCGGGGATGTTCTGGCCTTGGTAATTGAGTACTTCCACTACCACATCTTGAGACGGCGCCTCTCCGGAAAGTGTACCGATGCGAATCTCATTGAAGGTACTGACTTCATCGCCGACTCCGGTATCTTCGGGATCGGCATACCGGAAGATGGTTTCTCCGGTGGTTCCGGCCGGGAGCGTAAGAGTGGTCAGCAACAGTCGGCCTTCGAGCGGCTCTAGTGTAAGAGAGGCCGGGGGCTTGGCTAGATGTGCTGAAGAAGAAAACAACTGACCCGCATTGCGATGGGCCTGACGACGATTTCTGCGGAATAACCGATTCAAGGCGTTCTCCTTGCAGTATTATTGCGTCTGGATGTAGGCTATTTAACGGTAAGGACTATAGTATAAAAAAAGTATTTAGGCAGGCGGGCTACCGCGCCCGGTGGCCTTTTTTCCAACCCGCTCATCAACCCCCCGGTCTGCGTGATATCAGCAAACTCTCAACAAGCTATGCCTAGGCTGGAAAAGCACTTAGCACACGTCACTCGGCGGACTGATTTTGTCCCATAACAACGGTTTTGTCAATAAAAAAACGCCGCTGTCAGTGCTGATATCCAAGCCGTAAACACCACTGTCTGGTTCCGGGGAGAAAACGCTAGAGGCCGACCCAACGCAGAATTCGATAAAGCCCCTTTGGGCCTACCAGTCAAATAGACAAAAAAAAGCCCCGTCTCAATTACACAAATCGAGACAGGGCCTTAATTTACATATATCCAGGCAGCCTTGTCGGCGCTGCCCTGGTCATTGTTTTAGTTGATGAGTTCTTTTGCGACATCAACAGCACTGGCGGCATCGGCAGCATACCCGGCGGCGCCAATTTTGTCCGCGTAGTCTTGCGTGACCGGCGCACCACCGATAAATACCTTAGCTCCCAGCCCAGCCGCCGCGACGGCTTTGACGGTCTCTTCCATCATAGGCATGGTGGTAGTCAACAGAGCTGACAAGGCGATCAACTTGGCCTTGTTTTCCTTGGCGGCGTTGACAAATTGGTCAGCAGGAACGTCGGTGCCAATGTCAACGACGTTAAAGCCGGCTCCCTTGAGCATCATGGCTACAAGGTTCTTGCCAATATCGTGCAGGTCGCCCTTGACGGTGCCGATAACGACGGTACCCACAGGCTCGACTCCCGCTTCCACCAGTTTGGGCTCCAGAATCTCCATAGCCATCTTCATGGCACGAGCCGCGATTAGGACTTCGGGAACATATACTTCGTTTTTCTTGAACGCTGCGCCGACGACATTCATCCCGGCGATCAACCCATCATTTAGAATCGTTTCAGGAGCCATTCCCTCAGCCAAAGCCGCAGAGACAACTTCCTTAGCGGTGTTTTGGTCTCCCTTGATGACCGCGTTTTTCAGAACTTCCAGATCTGCCATTTCAAATCTCACTATTGAGCCAGATAAACCTCGCTGAAAAGCTGCCCCGGCCCGCAGCAGCCTTCCCGCAAAAACAACAAACTATTCGGCGCCGGCTACATACCTCGCGCAAACCAGCGACGGAGGTTAATTTAATATAAGCGACAGATCAAAGCAAGGTTGTCAAAAGGAAAAAAGAACATTTTTTTGCAAATACGGCATATTACACCGCTTTCGCGATGTTTTTGCGTAATTGAATCGTCAAGACTGTGACGTTGAGGTCACAATTGAAAGCTGGAAACCGCGTGTTTCGACCCAAGGCAAGATCGCAAAAGACGCGGATTTGGACAGGTAAAGAAGGGATAATAAAGCGAGATTTTTTTGGGCTGCTTTTAGTTGATTTCAATCTGGTAATTCACGCGATCGGTGCCGCGTGGATCATACAATCCTACTCGAACAAACCTGCCGATCCATTTGGCGGCGTCAGGAATAAGGAAGGTACGAGTCGCCATGGCGCCGGGCAGCAACCTTGGTATGGGTTGCTCAAGATGGTCCAAGTCAGGCATGTCGGCAAAGCAAACCAGACTGATTTCATCTTCGGATTCATTGGAGACCACTAGTTGCACCATTAGGTCACGTAGGCCGACACGCCGGGTAAACATGCCGACATCAATGCCTTCTAAACGAATTTCAAACGGTTGGCGCACCAGCATGGTATAAGTGCGATCCGCATCAACTCTGACCACCAGATCCAAGCCTTTGTCGCCTCCCAATTCAGTACGCGGGAAGGCCACGGAAATTTCCTGACTGTATTCTTCGTGCGGCTGCAAAGTAAAATTCAGCACCGACGGATCAACCGACCATTGTTGCCGACGATCGCTGTCACCTAGAAAACGCAACTGACCTGATATAACGGTGTTGAAAGGATTACGAAAACTAACGGTAGTACGCTGACTGGAGATGCTGGCTTCGAGGACCTCCGGTGACAAAGAAAGACTGGCGCGAAACATGGCCATGGGCGTATTGACCCCTTCCAGAAAAACGGGCCAATTACTAAAAGCGACCGCGCCTATACCATTACGCGTAATAATAGGTTGAGAATTACCAAATAGATCAACCATGACCGGATTATCACCAAGAAACACTTCATGGGCAACGGGCGGTCCCTGCGTATGCGGATCATAGTTTTCATCCCACGCGAACAAACACCCTTCACCTCCGCGATCAAAAATAAGAGCGTGGATACCCGGAGCGATCTCAAATCTTCCGGCATACTGCGTGCCGCCCAGCAAATCCGCGGCAGTGCGAAAAACCAAAAACAGTTCCGTCGGCTCCACCACAGCGGAATCACTGGAAAGACGCTGCGACCAAGGATGCTCCACGAAAATCCCTTCGGCATCGCCGGACTTGGCGAAGGCCAATCGCTTGGCAAAATCTATCAACACGTTTTCACGACCGTAGTATCTTTGGTCCAAAGGATAAAGCGTCGCCCAGATGTTTTCCAAGCCGCGGCTGCGACAGCCATCGAAATATTCCGGGATGTATTCGGGTCTGATGGAACTAAGCACCGACAAAGCCGCGTAATCGGTTCCGGTCTGTTGACGTGTGACTTCGAACACACTGCTCAACGGCACAGCCAAAACCGAATAACCCACCAACTGCTCAAACTCCTCGCGCAGAGCATCGACCACATGGCGATTACGCGGATCCCACACCAATTCGGATCGGCCTATATCCACTCCGATTTGCCAATATGGTACTTGACGAGCGTATTGGGCCAGGATGGTAGCTACCTCGGTACGCCACGGAATATCGCTGGTCAATACATCAAGCAGATTTCCTCGGCCCAAATCCAACTGCCGGGTAAGGTAATCAGGCACCTCGGAAAAAGTGGCTATCAGCTCGATACTGCTTTGCTGCAGTTCGATCAATTTGGTGTCGAAATCATCTTCGGTCAAGATGGCGCCGGGCATTTCGGGTTGTCGGCGCCAAACGGGCACCTTCACCAACCGAGCATTACACAGCCGGGTCAATTCCATCGCGGTATCCCAAGGACCAACATTATCGTCCAATTGCAACACACCGAACCCGGCGCCGCTATCAGAGATATGCGACAATGTCGGCGCTAGTTGGGCGAAGGTAAGATAACGCTTGGCTACAATGGTTTGGGCGGAGAGTATGTCCAACTCAGCATGATAGATTCCGGTTTCCAGACGAGGCATTTGAATGTGTCTGCCGCCTGCGCTGCCGGTAACGCCGGCCAACACCCACGAATCATCATACACCGAACCACCCGCGGCATCCCGAACGGTGAGGTGTACTTCATAGTCCAGCGAAGTAACGCCTTCGACATTAACCTCCAGAACAGGTGTTTCGTTGCTGGCGAACACATTGGTGTCGCGATCGGTCCTCAATACCACCCTGGGCAACTGGAAGATACCGATATCATCGAACCACACCAACGCGTTGACATCACCGCGAATGATTTCTTGTTCAGTAATGATGTTTTCGCGCCATTGACGTTCTTGGAGTACCCAGATTGCCGGCTGAATGAAGCGGGCCTCGGGGAAGTTGCCCGGCACATAAGCTTCCATACGCAGCCAACCATCGCCGCTGTAATCGTCGGGCGAAATGAGGTCCGAAGCAGCGAAACTACCCGGAATGGGATCGCCGCGCCAATCGGTCAAAACGCAGCTCAGTTGGGCTCGACAATTAGTCGCCTGCTCGAAATGCACGTAACCGACCAACTCGAAATCGCTGCCGGGCCGAGCCGGTATCATACGCGGATGAAATTCATACGCTACGCTGCCGCCATTGGGGATCAATTCAAAAGACCAATCGCCGCTACGGCTGTGAGCATTGTCCAAACGACCGTTGGCGTAATGGAGGAATCCTTCACGCCCTGTCACCTTGCTCCAGTGCATGGGCAACTCTTCGAAATTGACCAATCGTTCCTCGAAATCGAAGGTGTACATAACGTCTTGATTGCCGAGCGGATTGCCTAGGCTCAGTTCCTGCTCAGAAGAGGAGGTAACCACACCGGGCATCTGCCCCAACGCCGCCCCACCGCTTACCAACAGTAATATCGTCAGCAGCACCAAGATTGATAGGTGGTTTGTGATTGGTTTGTGGTACGCCATTATAGGTCCGATAATTGTGCGAATTCGGGTCTAGTTATAGGTCCAATGTCATTTATACATCGGCATATGAGGTGTTTTCGCTACTGGAAATGGACAAAATGCCCGATTTTGTCTGTCAGACGCCGGCGGATATGAGATGTCCACTCACGCTCGGGCCGCCCATTTATTTTATATATCCCATCATATTATATTGCTGGTTTCGGCATCGATCGGTGACACCAACGGCCAGCGCGATTATAATCACAGATATGGACAAAGCAGAATCACAACGATACATGCGGCGGGCCTTGGCCTTGGCAGCCAAGGGAGCCGGCAGAGTGGCCCCGAATCCAATGGTAGGCGCGGTGATTGTGAAGGAAGGTCAAATCATCGGTCAAGGCTACCATCGTCGGTTCGGCCAAGCCCACGCCGAGGTCAACGCCTTGGCACACTGCGCCAAACAAGGCCATGACCCGCGCGGAGCAACCATGTTCGTCACGCTCGAACCGTGCTGCCATCAAGGCAAAACCGGCCCTTGCACCGAAGCCATCGCCCAGGCGGGAATCGCACGCGTGGTAATCGCCACCATCGATGATTGCGCATTGGTGGCCGGCAAAGGCGCACAGTGGTTGCGCGATCAGGGCATCGAGGTGGAGGTCGGCGTGTGCCAAAAGGAAGCGCGGAAGTTGAACGCCGGGTTCTTCAAGCTGCAAAAGCAAGGCAAACCGCAAGTGATACTCAAATGGGCTCAGAGCATCAACGGCAAACTGGCCTACCCCCCCACCAGCGGGACAAACGATCAGCCGCGTTGGATTACCAACGAGAAGTCACGCCGACATGTGCATCAGGTGCGCAGCCGATGCGGAGCCGTGCTGGTGGGTATCGGCACAGTAATAGCTGACGATCCATTATTGAACGTACGTCTTGATAAGCCCGCTCCCCAACCGTTGCGCGTTGTGGTCGATAGTAAACTGCGCATTCCTATGACATCCAAACTGGTTCGCTCCGCGCGCGAATATCCACTATTGATATGCACCGCTGAACAAAACTTAAAAGAGCAACCGGACTTGGTCGAAGCGCTTATCGCCAGCCGTTGCTATGTGGCCGGCTTGCCCACCGATGACACCGGCAAGTTATCCTTGGACGCGGTATTACTCGAGCTAGGCAAACGCAGCATTACCGAACTGCTCGTCGAAGGCGGCGCGACGCTGCATCAGGCGTTTATCGCTCAGGGCTTAGCCGATCAAATAATGGTTTATATCGCGCCGGCATTTATCGCGGGAGATAACGCGCCAAAGATTGATCTCTCCACTCTGGCAGTCGAGGGGATCATCCTCCAGGATGTCCAGCAACAATCATTCGACGGTGATGTGCTGATTGAGGGGTATATCAAGGCACTCTAGCAGAACTTGCCAATCAGTAGTCCACGTGTGCAAACAAGTTGCACACCCTACGAGTCTATATTCACACACCTTGGAGAGAATAACGTTACGAAGCAGCGGGGGTTAGTTGCATCAGACAGATAAACTGTCGTCCATGCAATCGTATAGGAAAACCCAAAGCACATGACAAATACTGCACATAAAAAAACTAACTACACCAAAGACATGAACGCAAGTGTATGGTCCACAACGTCTGCTCGTGCTGCGAGAGTATTGGCTTGGCTGGCAATCGCGATTTTGGCTTTTGAAGCCGGGATATTTGTCTTCGCAGTTTTGAACAGCAGATGGCAGCAAGTTGCGGTGACATCCAACTATGCGATATATGTCGCCTACGTGCTTTTCTGCATTTCATGTGGATTGGTTATTGCAAAGAGAATCTACGGTCTGCATCTAATGCGCGTCACTGCCCTGGGAGCTTTGGCACTTTGCTTGCCGGGACTTGCTCACGTCGTGGCGTTCTTCATTGAGAAAACAACTAACATCGATTTTTCAGGTATCGTGTCTTCCAACTCTTTCTACATCTATATTGCAGTGTATCTCGCCTACGTTGCTCTTTTCATTCTCTCTATCGCGTTTGCCTCAAAAGCGTTGTCCGAACCCTCTACTAACGCTGATTTTCTACCATCTTTGCGCTTAAAAGCACATCATCTGCTGGGAGCTGCGTGCTTTTTCGTATTGGTCGCGATTGCACTACGCTCGCTTAGTTGCTGGTTTGGGATATGCCATATCAGCCAGGTTGCTCCATGGGCATTCTATGCCACGGGGGTGGCGGCGGTATTAGCATTGCTGGGCCAATCCCGTGCCATAAAATACTTCTTGCTCACTTGCCCTCTAGTGATGTCGATTGTTATCCTGGTTCAAGGCCCCGTTGCAGTCAGCATAGGCGATATCGTTCAGAGCAATAACCCCGGAGGCTTCTCCATACCACTTATCGAGATATTCGGAAGTACTTTTCTTCCGACCGAAATAATACGATTCCTATTCACCCTAGTCATCTGGCTGCCTATACTCATTATTTCAGCCTATGTGTTGTCCACAAAAAAGTATCCTCTTTCTCGAAGAATTGCAGCTACCGCCTTACCCATATTGCTTATAATTTTAGCTTGTTCATCCGATGTGTTACGCAAGTTCTCCTTCGCTTCCCAACTGCAACCGCCACAGTATCTCACCGAACAGCAAATCAGCAATCTGCCAGACTACATGCGGACTCCTATCGGCGTCAGCAATGCCTACTCAATGGTTTGCCACGATGGAACACTTCTCTCATCCTACAGCGTAGACGATCCCTATCCCGCTGAAGCCACGATTAGGTTCATTTGTCAGCGGTTCTTTGATAACGGTTTCCAACCAGTCCCCAATGCCTCCGCAGGTATTGATGAACACGTTGCACATCTTATCGATTCCTGGCAAAGCTACCTTGATCAAGATAGACATGAATGGTGGGATTTGCGCCTAGAGTGGAACAATGCCGAGGGCCGCTGCGTTAGCGTTACGCTTACCTATGGCCGAGGAAGCACATTAGAAGAATATTCTGACACTCCCACCAATCTCGGAGTAATGATCCAAACATCAGAACTCCCCCTGGAATAATGCTACGACGCAGCGGGGGTTAGTTCTTCGTAGGCGACGGGTTGGAGTTTTTGGAGGCTGGGCAGTTGTCGTCGGCCGAGGAAGGCTTCCAATACTATTCCGTGTTCGCAGTATTCTTCCGAGAGGACCGTGCCATGGGATCGGATGAAACTGGCGACTCGGCCGTCGCTGTAGCTGCAGGTGATGCGCAAATGCAGGTTCTGGCCTACGACGCGCGAACGGACTTCGCGGACCAATTCCTCCATTCCCTCGCCGGTCCGGGCGGAAAGAAAAACCGCATCAGGATATAATGTCGCCATTGTCTCCCGGCGGGAAACCGTTGTGCGGTCGATCTTATTGAAAACCAACAGTATGTCTTTCTCGCCGCAACCTAGTTCCCGCAATACCGTATTGGTCGCGGCCAACTGCTGCTCAGCCTGGGAATGCGACATGTCCACCACATGCAATAAAAGATTCGCGTGAATAGCCTCTTCCAAGGTGGCACGGAACGAAGCTACCAGATGGTGAGGCAGATTGCGTACAAAACCGACGGTATCGCTGAGCAGGCAATACACATCCTGACCCAAATTCCACCGGGTGGTTTTGGTATCGAGCGTGGCGAACAGTTGATCTTTGACAAAGGTATCGCTGCCCGTGGCGATGTTCATCAGTGTGCTTTTGCCGGCGTTGGTATAACCCACCAGCGAAACCAAAAAACGATCACTGCGGGCGAACACTTCGCGCTGTTTTCGTTTGTCGATTTCTTTAAGCTGACGCTTGAGCGAGGCAACGCGTTTCTGGACCAATCGCCGGTCAATTTCCAATTGCTTTTCGCCGGTTCCACGAGTACCCACGCCGCCAACCGCGGCGCCGCCGGTCACGGTATCCAAGTGGCTCCACAAACGCGTCAACCGAGGATACGTATATTCCAATTGAGCCAAGTCCACCTGCAGCCGTGCTTCGTGGGTTTGGGCGCGGGAAGCGAAGATGTCCAAAATTAGTTCGCTGCGGTCAAGAACTTTGCAATCGATGATTTTTTCCAGCTCGCGGATTTGAGCGGGGGAAAGGTCGTTATCAAAAATCACCACGTCGGCTTGCAGGATTTCGGCGCGTTGGGCGATCTCCTCCGCTTTACCGCTGCCGACACAACAAGCGGGGTTTAGACGGGTGCGTTTTTGTATAATACTGCCCACTACTTCGGCGCCGGCGGCTTCGGTCAGCGAAGTCAACTCCGCCAAAGACTCAGCCCCGTCCAAATCAGAATCGGGCAAGGTCACATTTACCAACAAAGCTCGTTCATTGCTAACGGCTAAACTGGTTCTCTCTTTTTCTACTACCAGAACAAAATCCTCCCGGCCTGTGTATCAGCCGTGAAAACTAGACATCATATTACTGTAACCACTCAAGTATAAACTCCCAGAGACGTCTAAGTCAATAGCCCAAGAGGCACAGCATTCCAATGGTGTTAAAATAGGCAAAAGTCGGCCTCACAATGGGCCTACCGATTGATATCTTTCGTGGATTTCTCGATTTATATAAGTCTCGCCTGTGCCGATAATAGAATAATAGATTGGGACCGACTCTGTTTTTTCTGTTCTCACAGTCTCTGTGAGAGAAGTTTGAGCCCGGTTCCGGCAGTAAAACAGTCAACATAAACCATTATAAATAAACGCTTTAACTTTTCCGATCGTTCATGATGTTATTTTCCCACATATTACTGGGACATTACCCACGTTGTCGGCCACTATTATTATGTAAGGCCGAGGTCTGTCCCGGTATCTATGTTTCTGGCCCGTTAGGCGGGTTCAGGAGGTACCGGAATGCAGCATGATGACGCATCATTAGTGATTCTGGTGCTTAACGGTGACACAGACGCGTTCGGTCGGCTCTATGACAAGTACGCTCGTTTGATCAGGGCCATATGTTATGGCACCACCGGCGATGTCGGTCAAGCTCAGGATTTGGCGCAAGAGGTTTTCTTGCGAGCCTACCAAAAGCTGCCCGGCCTGAAATCGCCCGACCGCTTTGCCCCGTGGCTGGTGGCGATGGCCAAAAACGTCTGTCGGGAATATTGCCGCAAGCAGGCTAGGGACCGACACATATTGGTTGGTCTGGAACCGGAAGAAAAGCCCCAGCAGCAACCACGGCAGCAAGACCAACGGCTCGACGCATTGAATATCGCCATCGAGCAGTTGCCCGAGAAAGAAAAACTCGCACTAAGAACCTATTATCTGCAAGACCAGGATATCAATGCAGCAATGAAAATAATGGGTATGTCGCGTTCGAGTTTTTATCGTTTGCTCGAACGAGCGCGTAAAAACGTTGAAATGTTAATGGATCAGGAAATCCGAAAAGTTGATCGAGACATCCAAGAAGGATAAGACTATGGCGACCAAAATAAGTGACAAAGACTTCGCGGCATGTCACGCAATGTTCGACCGTGACCATGGAAGGTTGCGGGCCGAGCTGTTGGATTCACTGCCGGACGCGCCCGGTGAAAATACGTTTTTCCGCACCAATGCCATTGGTACGCGTCTGCGGCGGATTGGGATTCTGATTGGGGCAGCGGCAGCGGTCATGATCGCTCTGGGTCTGCTCAATATCTTCGCTCCTCTTGATAATAGCCCGATGGATTCGATTGTGGCGCCGGTGGCGAGTGTGGTAACTCCTCAGGCCGCTTGGGCCGAGGCTGTGCAGCGGGCCGGGCAAGTTTCCAGTATGCACATGATTATGACCACACCGAGTACCGGCGGCGAAAACAGCAGTGTGGAACTATGGTGGCGTGTGCCTCATGATTTTCGTATGGAATTCAGTACGGGTTTGGTTATGACGGGCAATCGTCAGAGGCGCTGCACGGTCAATCCGGAGCGAAATCTTCTAACGATCTTCGACGCGACCGGCCCAGGTCTGGAAATGGCCGTTTTGGGAGAAGTCGGCATGATGTTCGCTTCGCCCTATTCGCTCAGCAGGCAATGGCTCGAAGACGCTGAAGTTGTCAGCGCTGAAGATACGTTTTATAGAGGCGAACAGTGCCGCAGGATAACGGTCCAGCGCGACAATGGTCGCTATGAATACATCATCGATAAAAACACCAATATGATCTACCAAGGCATACGCTACAGCGGCGTCGAGAGTGATCGGGTGCTGTGTTCGATGGAAGTAATTGCAGTTGATCAAGAATTGTCTGACGCTTTGTTCAGCGTTGAAGCTACCGAAGAAATGCAGGTCAACGATCGTCGATTGAATTTGCCTGATTGGCAATAACGACTTCAAAACGCAAAACGCCGGGCAAGCGTACAGTATTCTCAATTATTCGCGTCTCAAGCCCTGGCGCTCGGAAGCTCGCATAAATTAAGGTGCGTTGCCAAGGTTTTGTGAGTGAAAGGGTCCCGGGCTTTTTCTATGAACATACCAACTGCCTGACGTTTTGTTTATCTGACAGTAGTCCTCTGACTTGGGGGTTTTTTATGCAATCACCTCAGATGCCCGTCCAGGTCAATCCGTATCAACAACGATTCGCTCTATTGCTGGAAGTAATAATCGTACGAGTTCTGGGCTAATTGGCGAATATGGGGCGACATGAACTCATCCTCAGCGAACTCCTGCAGCAGTCTTCCGGTAGCTGAATCGGTGGGGCCTGCGCTTAAAATCCACAACAGAAGCGCATGCTTGGTATCGAGTTGGCGGGCGTTACGGCAGCTCCTGGTGACGCGACGCAGGCGTTCGATATCGGTTTCGTAGTCCTGCCGACGTACGATTTCGGCAGGGTCATCAGAATCTTCCTCCGTGCCCACAGTGTCTATATCCCCAAGGGCTCGATCCAATTGACGCTCGTAAGCCTCCAAACCGATTCCGGGCGCAGCGTCGATGGGAAATTCGATTATTTCGCGTACCGCATAGTGAGTCTGCTTATCCAGTCCGGTTGAAGCATCGTGACTGATGTGCAGCACCACATTGTTAGCAAACCACACTTCTTGGCCGGTCGGGTCCACTTGCATAGTATCAGCGAAATTGGCGCCGCAATAGGTGGTCAAATACTGCCTAATGCGCTCAAAGTGAGGAAAATAACCTTCGCGACGACTTTGGCCTCCGATAATAACGGCAGCTTTACGCCCCTGGCTCAACAGCATATAACATGCTTGGTAGTCAGCTTCCGTGCCTCCCTGCATAGCTTTGAAAAAGTCCGTTGTGGTAGTCTGCGGATCGGTAGGCCAAGGATTGGTTTCCTGTACATCCTCGAATATTAGGCACGCGCCGTAGTAAAGGCCCCATCCAATGCCTCCTACTATTGCGATCACAACAGCGATCTTTATCAACGGACGCAGGCTTTCCAACAGAGGGTAACCGGCAACAGAGCGGTCAATGCGACGACGATCATCCTCGTCTGTAACTAGATTGCATCCGCACTGAGTACATATCTTCGTGCCGTTGGGCATTACGCTGCCGCACGCGGGGCAAACCGGTCGCAGGCCTACATCATTATTAGCAGACATATAATATCCTCATCCGAAAATTCCTCGCATTCCTCAAATCCCAAGTCGGATAGAATTAATTGGCGTTTTCAGCGGAGTCAGCTTCTGCGGACTGCTCGTTGGTTGTCGGAGTTTCTTCTGCCGGGGTTTCTTGTTCAGTTTCGTCATCCGGCAGCACAACGGGCGGAACAGTCACCGGCGTCGGAACCAGAATCTCGTGGAACTGAGCCAAACTTCCCTGTTTTTCCGCCAGGGTGCCTTCAAAGGGAAAACCTGTCAACCGACCGTCCAATTGCATCGCCAAACGCACCGCCTGAGGGTCCAACACACCGTTCTCTTGGGCTAGGGAGCTTTGTTGCTGCTCAATCAAAGCCACTGCTATGTTAAGTCTGCGCTGCCTCCATTCAGCAGCCAGTTGCTCGGTGGGAAAAACTTGGCTTGGACTAATCAGGGATGTCACTATGCGCGCTGCCTGACGAGTTTGAACCGCCTCATCCAAACTTAAAGCTTGATAATATTGCTCCAACCTATCCAGCACGTCAGCCCCATCCGGCTGCGCAATCCAAGCGGGAACCACTTGGCCGACGGAAGACAAAATCGCATCGCTGTCGACATTGCTTAAAGCAAAATCAACTACTTTCAATTGGTACACCGCGCGTTGTTCCGGAGAGATATCGAGCGATAATAAGCGTACATACCACGTCACCGCCTGGCCGACTTCGCCGTCGGCCTCCGAGAGCGCAGCCATTTGACGATAGGCCTCTTCCTCAATATCCGCCGACACCACACCACCGGAATTACGTTGTTCGGTAATCTTATCCGTAAGAATCAACAGAGCTTCGCGATACAATAACGCCAAATTACCTTCAGCGTTAGCTAAATCCACAACCAGACTGTAAGACTCCCCCATAGGATTACGCTGAAGGATCGCTCGGCATGCCCCCACGATGTCATCCGTTAATACATTATCAGTCTCACGTACCAAGCTGCTGCGCAGAAGCCCAAGTTCATTCATGTGGCCGTATCGTGAAAAGGCATCGATAACCACAAAACGCACCCGCGTATCCATATCGTCCAATGGGTTTCTCTGTTGCTCCAAAATCGCAAGCACATCGGCATTATGCAAGGTTGTTAACGCGCTGACCGCTGAGCGTCTAACACCGCCGTCCGTATTCGAAAGAGCTTCGATGAGAATCGGATCAAACTCCCGCAATGCCGTGTCCCGGTATGCTTCCTGGCCGGATATCTTTTGCATTACGCGAATCAATTCGCCCCGCACTAGTGCGTCACTGGGACCGTTACGATAGACATCCCGCAAGGTGGTTATCGCGTTTTGCATTACCTCGGCGGATAAGGGGGCAGAACTAGACTCGATAACTCGTCCCAAAGCCCTAGCCGCCTGGATAACAACTTCTGATTCGTTGGAAGCCAAACAATGCAGGAAGTCGGACGCCGCCGGGGCGTACTGCAAATTGCCCAGCGTTTCTAATTGCGCCGCCAATACGTCAGGCACAGCCTCGACACGCAATTGAGCCGCCAGAGGCTCAGCCAAAACGCGCCCTTGTTCACCCAGGCGAGCGATGATTCGCGCCGTCATTTGCCGCGCTGCGTCGCTGGGATCAGCTATCAAAGGACGCAGAAAGTCCAGCAGAGCCGTCGCGGTGCCGTTATTGCCCACCGATCCCGACTCACACCAAACTCGAACTTTCTCCAGTGCCCACAATCGAACCACTTCATCGGATTGCTCCCGGGCCAACTGCTCAGCCAGAAAACTCACCCGCGCTTGTCCTTGGAGCTGATCGAACCTCTGCCCCAATGACTCCAAGGCTCGGCGGCGCCAATAATCAATCTGCTCGGCGTTTCGATCGCTGTCACGCTCCAACTGCTGCAGCATTCGTCGCTCGATTCCCACCTGCCAGCGTAAAAACGCCTCCGCAGACATCACCCGCAAAACCGGAAAATAATCGCTGCGATATTGCTCGGCGGTAATAGGTTGAGCCAGGCCCAGTCGCCCAGCCAGTACCTGCGAAGCCAACTCGGCAATCGCGGTGTTTTCCGTATCTAGAACCTCCCCGATAGCCAGCACCGCTTCTTTGCCGGGCATAATCTCCAGAGCCGAAATGCTGGCGCTGCGTTGATTTTCCATTGCTTCAGGAGAAGCCGCGATCTCGCCCAAACGGGCCACCACACCATCCCGAAAACGCGTCAGAGCTTGACCAGCCCAATAGGACAGTTCCGGGTCGGTCGAACCCAGCAAATTGAACAACGGATCAATAAATATCTCCGGCGTGGCAGTTTGAGAAGCCGCGGTAGGAAAATCCGCACCAGAAGTGGCGATCACCCGGCAAAGTATCTTTTTGGCTTGAATACTGCCCGGGCTGTTCAACATATCCGCCAGCACTTGATGCGCAGAAGGATCTTTGAACAAAATCCTAGCGTTGTTGAGTCGCAAAGGCATGTCGGTGGAATCCGACAATACTACTTGAAGCATGACTTGAACGGGCGATAACTCCCCATCGCCTTCGTCGGCGCGAGCGTAAGACAGAAGACCAGCCGCTAACAGCAATACCGCCGGCCAGCAAACCAGGTTGTATTTACGGTATAATTGCAGAGCCGATGTCATGTGACTGGAAACCCCATTCGTGATTAATCTAAATTATGCTGGTCCATCAATCCATATTGCCATCGCACGACAAAGGGCCGCCCAATAACGCAAGCCCCCAGGTTTGGACCAACCCTTTGAGGATACCCTAGTTATGAAGCAATGTCAAACAAAAGTCTTCGCAAATCACTGTCAAATCAAGCATTGCCCGCATGTACGCCTTGATCTATAATATCGACAATGCCAATTTCAAATAGTTAGGCATTCTCTCGGTATCGCCGCAAAACAGCGTGTTTTTTCTGCATTATGAACTAGCAGACATACCGAAGAATAGTACGGGCCTGGTCAAACGGCAGTTCGCTCTGAAGTGTCGGAGTCCAAAACACCAAGAATCGACGACATAATGAAATCTAAACTACGCTCGTTAATTTGGTTAGCTGTGGCTCTGCTGGCTATGGGCTTTTTCGCTTGGCAGATTCTGACGGACGGCACCACGCGGACAGCCTTCAAAGACGCGATCTCGCAAATCAATTGGCTCTGGGCTTTGCTGGCCTTGGCGGTTTATATGGTCAGCCAGACCATCCTGGCCAAACGCTGGACCATATTGCTCAAGGTATTCGAAGTACCCATCTCATTCTGGCAGGCTGTGCAGCTTACATATCTGGGACTTTTCTATAATAACGTAATGCCCGGCGCCGTGGGGGGCGACCTGCTAAAAGCATGGTATATCACCCATCATAGCCGCAAGGACCTGCGACTAGAAGCCGCGGTGACGGTATTTGTGGACCGTTTGATCGGATTGCTCGGGTTGATTATGATCGCGATTGTCGCCAGCTTTTTTATGGGCAACGCGTCGACAGATAGCGGATCCGTCGCGGATTCCGCTGGGACCCAGGCCATGACCGCCGACCCTGTGGCGACGATTCGCAAGATTGTCTGGGCGATATTCGCCGTGATGGTCGTGGCCGGCACCGTGTTTTTGAGCCAAAGACTACGCAAAGTATTGCGAATCAATCATTTGCTCACCGTTCTGCCTTTAAGCGACAAAATCGCCAAGATCGACCAAGCCATCCGCATTTATCGCCGATATCCCGCCATCGTAGTTCAATCGCTGGCGCTGGCGATCGGCATTCAGGGCTTAGCCATAGCCGCGATCTGGCTGTTGGCGTACGCGTTGGGTTTTGAACAGGTAACTTTTGTGCAATGCTTGATTATTATGCCTATCGCTTGGGTGATTGGGGCCGCGATTCCTGTGCCGGGCGGTTTGGGTATTATCGAAAACTGTGTGACATATCTGTTCTGCTTGGTGATCGATCCGGGCAATCCTGACTCCGTTATAGGTCAAGCCGCTGCCCTAGCGGTCGTAATCCGATTGATGGTCTGTGCCACATCCGTCCCCGGCGCTTTGGTGCCAATATTCGGCCAACATCTGCCCAAAACCGACGAAATGGCCAGGGAAATAGCAAAAGAACAACAGCCCTAATGCTCCGTCATCAAAGGAAACATTAATGAACTCACAACAAATACAAACTTGTGTGATATTGGCGCTCGCCTCTTATCTGCTCGGGTCGATACCCTTTGGATATCTGATCGGCCGAGCCAAGGGCGTCGATATCCGCAAGCAAGGCAGCGGCAACATCGGCGCAACCAATCTGGGACGAGTGCTGGGACGCAAATGGGGCTATCTCGGATTTGTATTCGATTTCGCCAAGGGATTGGCGCCCGCTCTGTACGCCGGACGCATGCTCAGACAAATGTTCGCTAATAGTGACGGCGCCGTGCTGCCCCAACAAGCCCAATGGGCTTGGCTCATCATCGCCGCGGCCGCCATTTTGGGCCATATGTTTCCGATATATCTGCGATTCAAAGGCGGAAAAGGCGTAGCCACCAGCCTGGGCGTACTCATCGGCATATTTCCTTATCTCACAATTACCGCGGTGTTTGCCGCTCTAGTGTGGTTCGCGGTTTGGGGAATGACAAGATACGTATCCCTGGCATCTATCATCACCGCCATAGCTTTTCCCGCAGGCTTCGCTCTCATCGTAAGCCGTGTCCAAGCATGGACCATCACCGACCTCTGGCCTCTATTCGCCTTTACCTGCGCCATAGCGGCCCTGGTCATACTACGCCACCGCAGCAACATATCACGGCTGATCCAAGGCACCGAAAACCGCGGCGCCGGACTAAAAGCCTCTGACAAAAAACAGGCATAGATCAACCGGGCCATCGTCACACTTTCGCACTATATTCCACTCGTGAGGATTCCAACTATGATACGCAAACGAGTAACATACAGCGGTCGTGTTCAGGGGGTGGGGTTTCGCTACACCGTTCGGCTCATCGCCGCGAACTACGCGGTGACCGGCTACGTAAGTAACCTTAGCAACGGCAAAGTGGAAATGATTGTGGAAGGCCAAACTGCTGTAGTGCAAGCATTTATGGACCGCATTGAGCAGGAGATGGCTGGTTATATCCACAACACCTCCGTTCAGGACGAATGTTTCAATGACGAATTTGACAGCTTTTCCATTCAGCACTAGCCTATAATGTATATGATCATATTCCTGTGTATGATATCAGCGGATGAATTATCATATTAGTATATGAGTCCGAAAGTTAACTCAAGGTGACAATCATGTTTAGATTGATGAATAACGTAAGAACGGCAATCCTGCTGGCCGGCTTGATGGCACTGTTTCTATATATAGGTTCGTTTTGGGGCCAGGGTGGAATCATTATCGCCCTGCTGCTCGGCGGCACCATGAACATGGTCGCGTATTTCTTCTCCGACAAGATCGCCATCGCCTCAATGCGTGCCCGCCCCGTCACTGAAGCCCAAGCTCCTCAACTATACAGCATCGTGCGCGAATTGTCCCAGAAGGCCAATCTGCCCATGCCCCGAATCTATATTTGCCCGCAGTCCGCCCCTAACGCCTTCGCCACCGGCCGCAACCCCCGCAACGCCGCCGTCGCCGTAACCGAAGGACTTCTGCACATTCTCGACCGCAACGAACTCATGGGCGTACTCGGCCACGAACTAGCCCACGTCAAACACCGCGACATTCTTATAAGTTGCATCGCCGCCACCATCGCCGGCGCCATAAGTGCCCTAGGCTATCTGCTATGGTTCGTTCCCATGGGCGACAATCGCCGAGGCAATCCCTTGGCCGCCATCGCTCTGATTATCCTCGCTCCTATCGCCGCCGCCCTCATCCAAATGGCTATCAGTCGCAAACGCGAATACAACGCCGACAGCTTCGGCGCCGAACTCGCAGGCGACCCAATGTATCTCGCCACCGCCCTGGAAAAACTCCATCTCCAAAACCAACGCATTCCCATGCCCGTGCCTATCGAAAGCCAAAAGAACATGTTCATCGTCCAACCCTTCAGCGGAAAAGACGCCGGCGACCTGTTCAACACCCATCCCAGCCTAGAAAAAAGACTAATCGCCCTGATCGGCAAACCCTCCACCGGCCGATTCTAAAAAAATCCCCGGTGGTCCATGCTCACCATCCCTGACTACTCCGCGTCATTATTATACTTCGCTTTGCGCGTCCCCGTGTACATCTCATACCGCAACAGCCGGCATTCAATACTGCCATTATAAAACGGTATCTTCCGGCTCGTACGCAAGCCCACTTTCTTGGCTAAATCCATATTGCCCGTAAAAATGTAACCGGTATAACCAGCGCAGCGCTGTTTGAAGAAATCGCCGATACGCCCGTAGGTTTTTTCCAAGGCCGCGATCTCGCCCATGCGTTGGCCGTACTCCGGGTTCAAAATCACAATGCCCGGCATGTCCGGGATAGTCGTCTCCGCGAAATCGCAAACATCAAAATCAATCAAATGTTCCACCCCCGCGGTCAGGGCGTTTTTTTTCGCTGCTTCCACCGCTTGCGGATCGATATCCGTCGCGATGATCGGCGCCGCTAGCTCTTTGCGCGATGCCTTACGGGCCGCGTAACGCAGATCATCCCAAACCTTCTTATCGTAGTCCACGGTGTGCATAAAACTATAGTTGGTACGCAGCAATCCTCCTGGCCGATTAAGCGCGATCAACGCCGCCTCAATCGCCAGCGTTCCGCTACCACACATCGGCAAAACCAAGGGCTGACTTCCATCGTACTCGCTGCTCAACACAATCCCCGCGGCGAGCGTTTCCTGCAGCGGCGCTTTGTGAGGCAATTTGCGATAGCCGCGGTCAGACAGCTTATTGCCCGAGGTATTAAGGTATATCCAGGTTTTGTTGCCTTGCCAATAGAGGTTCACCACCACCCGATGCTTATCAGGCCCCGAGTCAGGCCTCGCACCGCACTTCAACTGCATCCGGTCAACTATCGCATCCTTCAACTTCAAATTCGGATACATCGTGTTGTTGATGCTCGGATTGTCCACCCTGCTCACAATGCTAACATAACCATCTTGGGGAATGATCCGCTCCCACTCAATCTCAGAAGCATGCCGATAAAGCTCATCAGCGTTGTCGCACCGAAACTCCTTCAGCAAAAACAACACGTAAAGTCCCGTGCGCAGGTGCATATTCAGCTTTAGCGCATCGGCCATGTCACCAGCCAACTCCACGCCCTTCTCTCGACAGACGATAGGTTTATAACCCAGCCCGCGCAGCTCATCAGCCAGTAAACTAGACAGACCCGGAGCGCAAATCACAAGGATACGCCCCGGGTCTTTGTTTTGCGAATGTTTGCTTTTGGTCATCCCCGATTCTTCATAGCTTCATAGCCATAATACGCGAATAGCGCATCGAGAATCACCATGGCGGTATAGTTTTCCGCGACCGGCCAGATCCGCCCCACAATCGTAGGGTCGCGCCGCGTAATCGCCGCCAGGTCCCGATTCTCATTGGTGTATTTGTCAATCGTGTGCTGCGGCTTGTCAATGGTGGGCGTAGGCTTCACCGCCAAACGCGCCACAATATTTTGGCCCGTACTCAAGCCGCCGGTTATTCCACCGGCTTGGTTGCTGTCGAATACTACCTTGCCGTTTTCGCTGTGCATAGCGTCGTTGGATTGGATACCGGTCATATCCTTAACCGCGAATCCAGCGCCGACCTCAACACCTTTAACCGCGCCGATGCCCAGCATCCGCCCTAGTTCGCCGTCGAGCTTGTCAAACACCGGCTCACCTAGCCCGGCCGGTACACCGGTCACAACCACTTCAACAATACCGCCCGATGAATCACCGGTCTTGGTTATCTTATTGCACACATCGACCATCTCATCCGACACCGCGATATCCGGGCAGTTGACCACCGGATGCACACCATATTTATCTTTGATCGCATCAGCGGACATTTGCGGAGCTTTGCCGCGAATCTCGTCGATCTGTCCTTCGATCTCAGCAAATACTTTCATCTTTTCCAAGAACCGCATTTCCGGCGTAACACGCCCTTTTACGTAAACTTCTTGGTAAAATGGATCGAGGTCGTGCCGCATGGTTTTGTAACGATTGGTATAGTCGAGTATCGCGGCGCTGTCCATTTCGCCACAACGCACCCCAGCCATTTCCTTAATATACGAAAACACCGAAATGCCGCATTGCTGCAGAACCTTCTTGGCGACATATCCTGAGCCTACGATAGTACTGGTGTAGCGCCCGCTGAACAGTCCCGCGCCGATGGCGTCGTCGTTAGGGCCGTACTTTTGGAACGAAGCATAAGAAGCATGGCCCGGCCGAGGTGTACGATTCGTATCTTGATATTGCTTGATATGAATAAAATGACGATCCAGATTGGGAATCAGAATCGACAAAGGCGTACCATTCGTATGATTCTTGTTGCCCGCGCCTTCGACGGTATCCGCGGCGTTCAAACCCGTATAGATCACCGGCAGGTCCGGCTCCTTACGAGGCGAACTCAACTCATCGGCACCGGGCTTACGCAGCAGCAGATCACCATAAACCTCTTGTTCGGTCAGTTTCATGCCCGGCGGAATACCCTGCAAAACCGCCGTCAGACCATCCTGATAAGAACCGCCCGCTACCGTTACCTGAAAAAACCGACCAAAATGACAACCAATCATCAAAAACCTCCTGCAAAATCTCAAACAACTAACACCTGCGCAAACAGACGTAAACTACTGCCAAAACAAGTTTTATAGGCTATAGCAAACGCCCCCTGCGCCCAATAGGCCAGCCTGATATCCTAGCGGAATCCTCGAATTTGTCAAGGCCCATATCCAAAACATACGAATACACCATAATCACCGCTGTCCACCCGCTAGCCGCCAAAGGTCACATGGGATATGCCCACGCCAAAAACCTCTCGACCTGCTAATCAATCTAGCCGTCGTTATGCGTAAACTCTTTCGCCGCTGGACACGGTTGTTGGGGTGCCTTACAATACCAAAATGACAACTATACGCAACCAAACCCGTTCTGTCTCAGTCGGCACCGCAACCATTGGAGGCCCCTCCCCCGTAACCGTCCAGAGCATGACTAACGTGCCCACGCACGACATCGACAAATGCCTCGCCCAGATCGCCCAACTCACCGACGCCGACTGCGAAATCGTCCGCGTTGCAGTACCCACCGCCGACGACACCGCCGCCCTGCCCCAAATCCTCAAACAAATAAAAATCCCCTTGGTCGCCGATGTGCATTTTCATTACGAACGCGCCATCGAAGCTATCGAAGCCGGTGTCGCCAAGATACGCCTCAACCCTGGTAACATAAAAGATCGCCAACAGGTCGAACGCGTCATTGCCGCCTGTAAAGCGAACAACACCGCCATCCGCGTCGGCGTCAACGAGGGCAGCATTGTCGAACGCAAAGACAAACAGCAGCACTCCCAGGAAAAGCAAGTCAGCCTCGTTGAACTCATGGTCGATAAAATGCGTGATTATGTCCGTATCTTTGAAGACAACAATTTCGACCAACTCGTTCTTTCCGCCAAGTGTCACGATGCCGCCCGCACCATTGCCGTCAACCGCGCTATCGCCGCCCAATTCGACTATCCTTTGCATCTAGGTGTTACCCACGCCGGCGACATCCAAACCGGCACAATTCGCTCTTCCGCTGCGTTAGGCGCGTTGCTCGCCGAAGGGATAGGCAACACCGTCCGCGTTTCATTGGCCGGCGATCCAACCTACGAAGTCGCCGTCGCTTGGGAACTGCTCAACAGCTTAGGCCTGCGTCCCCGCACTCGACCGGAGATCATCGCCTGCCCAACCTGCGGCCGAACCGAAATCAACCTCCTCGAAATGCTCGAACAAGTAAAAACCGCCCTCGCGCCCATTCGCCAACCAATAACCGTCGCCGTCATGGGCTGCGTAGTAAACGGCCCCGGCGAAGCCGACGACGCCGACGTAGCACTCTGCGGCGGTAAAGACCGAGCAGCAATCTACTGCCAAGGCAAACACATCATAACCGTCCCCGCAGACCAAGCCGTCACCGCCCTACTCGAACAAGTCCAAATTTTCCTAGCTGAAAAAAAACTATAACCCCAGCGAAAAAAGGGGCCGACAAGTTATGCCGACCCCTTTTGGATTTGGTTTCTATTTAGCGGATTTTCGGCGAGCCAGGCTGACGGCACCGAATAGGAGCAAGCTCATTGTCCCAGGTTCGGGGACAAGTGAGATTTTGTGGATTGTTACGGTTTCGGATGCTTCGTCGTAGGAGCTTAGGTACATTCCTCCGTCCGGGGCGATGGCGAACGCGTCGGGGGCAAATCCGATACCCCTGGCAAATAATTCGCTACTGCCATCTTCGTTCATGCGGAAAACACGCATCCAACCTGTTTCTCCCCGGCCTATGATAAACATCTTGCCATCGAACTCAGCATCAGCGGTTAGATCGAATTCAACAGCCCATGCTCCCAGAATATCCGTAGCAAAACGGGTTGCATCGCCTACGGTATCCAAGGCAAACAATCCGCTCACTTCAGGATCTGAATTATCATAGCTATCAGTGGTAACATACATACTTCCATTGTAGGCTCCGCCGGGAGCGTCAAACTCTATGTCGAACACACCACCGACAAAAGTGCCGGGCCAGCTACCAAACCGGGAAGTGGTGCTATCCGGTTCAACGCGTGACATACGATCATGGGCTGTACTGCCCACGAAGAGATCGCCGCCGTAGTTGCCGTAGAAATCAAGAGCCATACACCCCGCCTGATAGGGGTCCCCGCCGGCAAAATGAGACTTTACGCCCTCAGGAGTTACCATGGTGACCTCACCGTTGGGCCAAACACTGGTTTCAGAAGCATCAGCAACATACAGATTATCACCAAACTCGCCCCCCTCGCCCCATGCCAATCCGTTAGGACGGTACATCCCGGTTACCCACTGTTGGACAGTGCCATCGGGGCTGATGCGATTAATAACGCCATCAGCGGCAAGCGCTACCTTCCAATTAGCGCTGTAAAGATTGCCGTTATCATCAAAGACCAGATCGGCACTTCTTCCCAAACCGGTATAAGAAAAACTCGTGAATACCTCGACAGTGTAGCGTGAATCATATAATTCAAACTCCCCCAGCGCAACCGAACCAACCAACAATACCAATACACTAATTGTCCATTTTGCCTTTGACATTTTCGAGTCCTCCAATCGTAAAAAGGGTTAAGGCTTTGCACACTATGTGACAAGGTTCAGGACATCGCTAACCCGAAAATGGGCCAGGACATCGATAACCCTTGTTTTTTATCAGGGCAATGTATGCTGCAA